>NZ_JAMYRB010000002.1:0-683224 GCF_040321165.1 Mesorhizobium sp. M0500 | reverse complement strand
ACGTTCCCAACTCAATGCCGTTGCGACGCAGGATGCCGGTTACCGTCGAGGCCGCCGGCGTGCCGATACCCTCGCGGGCAAGCACGCGCGCGATCTTGCGTCCACCCCAAGCCGGATGCGCCATACGCACCGCAAGGGCCGCCGCTTCCACCTCCGGCGCGCTGCGCGCCGGGCTCGATCGTGGCCGCCGCGACTGTTCGACCAGCCCAGCCTCCCCCTCGATCCGATAGCGCGAAAGCAGCTTGTGGCCACAGGTCCGGCCGATACCGAAGCGCTGGCACAGCACGCTTACATTCGCGCCTTTCGCCGACGCCAGCCTCACAAACTCCAGCTTCTGCTTCATCACGCTTCTGTCCTCGAATGGCATCCCGAACCCCCTCGCGCAAAAGCGCAAAACTGTTCGCGATGTCCTCGCACATCTGTTCGCGATGTCCCCAGTCCAAACAAGGGGGAGAAGGGCGGGTGCTCCTATCTCTGCGCCAGCCTTGCGCTCTCCACGGCAATGCCGAGCAGGGCCTGGCGTGCCAGCGCGACCGACAGATCCGGCCGCCGGCGTGTCTGCAGGATCGCCGTCTGCAGGCGGTTGAGGGCGCGGCCGAGCGCTTCGCTGCTCCACCGTTCGAGGGCTTTCTCGACCAGCTTGCGCCGCGAAAAAAAAACCGGCGGGCGCGCCGCGGCTACGACCGAAGCGGCATTGCGGCCGCCGGCGTCCATCTGGCCGCGCATCGCCTGGATCGCCTGCAACTGCCGCATCGCCGATGAAAGTACCAGAAAGGGCTGGCCGCCGGACTGGCAATGGCGGGTGAAGGCGGTATCGAAGTCGGCGATCCTGCCTTCGAGCAGGGCGTCGACCGCCGCATCGAAGGAGAGGCCCGAGACATCGCCAGACGTCGCCTTGACGTCGTCGAGGCCGATTTCGGCCTGGCCATGCGCGTAAAGCACCAGCTTTTCGATCTCGCCGCGCGAGGCCAGCCGGTCGCCGCCGAGATTGCGGCGCAGCGCCTGCCGCGCCTCCAGTGTCATCGACATGCCGGCCTTGCGCAGTTCGTCGTCGATGACCGTATCGATATCCCTGGCCTCATCGGCATAGCAAGGCAATGCCATGGCATTGTCCGCCGCCTCCACCACGGCGCGCAGGCCGACACCCTTCTTCAAGTCGCCGGCCTCGATGAGAATGATCGCGTCCCGCGCGGGCTCCGACGTCAGCGCCTTGACGTCATCGGCAAGCGCCTTCTGAGCGCCGGCATTGCGCACCCATAGCAGGCGCCGCTCCGAAAACATCGGCACGGTGCGGGCCTCGTCGAGCAGGCGGCCCTCGTCGCGATCGACTTCCGATCCGTCCAGCCTGACGACCGAGAACGGATCGTCAAGCGGCAGGCCGGTCTTGCCGGCAAAGGCCTTTGCCCGCTCGGCAACCAGCCCGCGATCGGGACCGTAAAGCAGCACGATCGAGACGCGCGGATCCGGCTTCGCGAGCCATGCATCGACCTCGTATGCTTTCTTTTGTGCCATAGGCGCTGATTAGCATGACGCGGGCGCGGGGTGAACGGCGCCGCCCTCCTTTCCTTCTCCCCCTTGTGGGAGAAGGTGAATTGGCGCGTAGCTCCAAGACGGTTGAGGGGTGCCGGCCGGAGTGCTGTCGATGCCAAGCTGGAACACCCCTCATCCGACCGAGCTTCGCTCGGCCACCTTCTCCCACAAGGGGAGAAGGAGGTGCTCGCGCCGACCAACCCGACGCATTGCCTTATCTGGCGGGAAACCCGGCGCAATCATCTCCCAAATTGCGCGCCGATCCGGAAGATCGACAAGAAATTTCGCCGACATATCTCCATCCTGTCTGCCGCGGGCAGCAGCCAGCGGCAGCGAAGCCTCGCCCGACGAATTGGCACTGGTCTGGCGGTGTGCAAATATCCTAGCCGGGCAACAGTGGAGGACCGAGATCATGGCCGATGCCGGAATGCTGCGCTTCCATGTTCCGGAACCGGAAGTGCGGCCGGGCGGGACGCCGGATTTCTCCAATGTGAGCATTCCAAAAGCTGGCTCGGTGCCGCGCCCGAAGATCGACGTCGACCCGCGCGACATCCGCGATCTGGCGTTCTCGATCATTCGCGTGCTCAACCGCGCCGGCGAGGCTGTCGGGCCGTGGGCCGGCCTGCTTTCCGACGAGGAACTGCTGGAGGGGCTGCGCCATATGATGACGCTGCGCAGCTTCGATGCGCGCATGCAGATGGCGCAGCGCCAGGGCAAGACCTCTTTCTACATGCAGCATCTCGGCGAAGAGGCGGTGAGCTGCGCCTTCCGCAAGGCGCTGTCGCGGGGCGACATGAATTTTCCGACCTATCGGCAGGCAGGCCTGCTCATCGCCGACGGCTACCCGATGGTCACGATGATGAACCAGATCTATTCGAACGAGGCCGATCCGCTGAAAGGGCGGCAATTGCCGATCATGTATTCGTCGAAGGAGCACGGCTTCTTCTCGATCTCCGGCAATCTGGCGACGCAGTACATCCAGGCGGTCGGCTGGGCGATGGCCTCGGCGATCAGCAATGACCAGAAGATCGCCGCCGCCTGGATCGGCGACGGCTCGACTGCCGAGTCCGACTTCCATTCGGCGCTGGTGTTCGCCTCGACCTACAAGGCGCCGGTCGTGCTCAACGTCGTCAACAACCAGTGGGCGATCTCGACCTTCCAGGGCATCGCCCGCGGCGGTTCCGGCACGTTTGCCGCCCGTGGGCTCGGCTTCGGTATTCCGTCGCTGCGCGTCGACGGCAACGACTATCTCGCCGTCCATGCGGTGGCCAAATGGGCGGCGGAACGGGCGCGCAGCAATCTCGGGCCGACGCTGGTCGAATACGTCACTTACCGCGTCGGCGCCCATTCGAGCTCCGACGACCCGTCGGCCTACCGGCCGAAGGCCGAGTCCGATGCCTGGCCGCTCGGCGACCCGATCGTCAGGCTGAAGAACCATCTCATCCAGCGCGGCGTCTGGTCGGACGAACGCCACGCCCAGGCCGAGGCCGAAATCCTCGACACGGTGATTTCGGCGCAGCGGGAGGCCGAGCGCCATGGCACGCTGCATGCCGGCGGCAAGCCCTCGGCGCGCGACATGTTCGAGGGCGTCTATGCCGAGATGCCGCCGCATCTCAGGCGCCAGCGCCAACACGCAGGGGTCTGACCATGCCGCGGCGGACCATGATCGAGGCGATCCGCGACGCCATGGACGTGTCGATGGCGCGCGACGAGCGCGTCATCGTGTTCGGCGAGGATGTCGGCTTCTTCGGCGGCGTCTTCCGCTGCACCCAGGGCCTGCAGGCGAAATACGGCAAGAGCCGCTGCTTCGATGCGCCGATCAGCGAATCCGGCATTGTCGGCGCGGCTATCGGCATGGCCGCCTACGGGCTGAAGCCTTGCGTCGAGGTGCAGTTTGCCGACTATGTTTATCCGGCCTACGATCAGATCGTCTCGGAAGCGGCGCGGCTGCGCTACCGGTCGAACGGTGATTTCACCTGCCCGATCGTGGTCAGGATGCCGACCGGCGGCGGCATTTTTGGTGGCCAGACCCACAGCCAGAGCCCGGAGGCGCTGTTCACCCACGTCTCCGGCCTGAAAGTCGTGGTGCCCTCGAACCCGCATGACGCCAAGGGCCTTTTGATCGCGTCGATAGAGGATCCGGACCCGGTGATCTTCCTGGAACCGAAGCGGCTTTATAATGGCCCTTTCGACGGTCATCACGAGCGGCCGGTAACGCCATGGTCGAAACATGAGCTCGGCGAAGTCGCCGACGGCCATTACACGGTGCCGCTCGGCAAGGCGGTGATCCGACGGCCGGGTGCGGCAGTCACCGTGCTTGCCTATGGCACGATGGTCTATGTCGCCCAGGCGGCAGCCGAGGAGACCGGCATCGATGCCGAGATCATAGATCTGAGGACACTGCTGCCGCTCGATCTCGAGACGATCGTCGCCTCGGTCAACAAGACGGGGCGCTGCGTCATCGTGCACGAGGCGACGCTGACATCGGGGTTCGGCGCCGAACTTTCGGCGCTGGTTCAGGAGAGCTGCTTCTACCATCTGGAAGCGCCGGTGGCGCGGGTCACCGGCTGGGACACGCCCTATCCGCATGCGCAGGAGTGGGACTATTTTCCTGGTCCTGCCCGGCTAGGCCGCGCGCTCGTCGAAACGGTGGAAGCCTGAAGGGGGAACGATGGGCGAATATGTCATCAAGCTGCCCGATGTCGGCGAAGGCGTAGCCGAGGCCGAGCTCGTCGAATGGCAGGTCAAGGTCGGCGATCTCGTGCGCGAGGATGCCGTGCTGGCCGCTGTCATGACCGACAAGGCGACGGTCGAAATTCCTTCGCCCGTCGATGGCGAAATCGTCTGGTTGGGCGCCGAGATCGGCGACACGGTGGCGATCGGCTCGCCGATTGTCAGGTTGAAGGTGGCGGGCGAGGGCAATGTCAGGGATGCTGCGTCGCAGGCCACTGAGGCGGGCGCCAAGAATACCCCCACCGAGCGCAGTACCCCCACCCCTAACCCCTCCCCACAAGGGGGAGGGGGACGTGCCGCAACCTCCAAGGCCGAACCCGAGACCGCTCCACGATCATCTGAAAAAACACCAACGCATAAGGGACTAAGTGCGGCGGGTGGCGAATCCCCCTCTCCCTTGTGGGGAGGGGTTAGGGGTGGGGGTACTGCCGCCGGTGGGGGTACTGCGCGGACCTCCGGCGCGCCGCGTCCGGAGGGCGAAAAGCCACTGGCCTCACCGGCCGTCCGCTTGAGGGCGAAAGAGGCCGGCATCGACCTTCGGCAGGTCCCGGGAACCGGCCCGGCCGGCCGCATCCAGCATGAGGACATCGAGGCTTTCCTGGCGCGCGGACCTCTGCTCGCCAAGGTTTCCGGCCTTGCCCGCAACGAGGCGGTCGAGGACATCAAGATAGTCGGGCTCAGGCGAAAGATCGCCGAGAAGATGACGCTGGCCAAGTCGCGCATCCCGCATATCACCTATGTCGAGGAGATCGACGTCACCGCGCTCGAGGATTTGCGCGCCGCGCTCAACAAGGAGAAGCGGCCGGGCGGGAACAGGCCGAAGCTGACGCTGCTGCCGTTCTTGATGCGGGCGATGGTCAAGGCAATCGCCGACCAGCCCAATGTCAACGCACTGTTCGACGACGAAGCCGGCATCGTCCACCAGCATGGCGGCGTCCATATCGGCATCGCCGCGCAGACGGCTTCCGGGCTGATGGTGCCCGTGGTCAAGCACGCCGAGGCGCGCGACATCTGGGACTGTGCAGCCGAGGTTGTCAGGCTGGCCGAGGCAGCAAAATCCGGCACGGCGACGCGCGACGAACTCTCGGGATCGACCATCACCATCACTTCGCTGGGCGCCATGGGCGGCGTGGCGACGACGCCGGTGATCAATCATCCGGAAGTGGCGATCGTCGGCGTCAACAAGATGATGGTGCGGCCGGTATGGGACGGTACCCAGTTCATCCCGCGCAAGATGATGAACCTGTCCTCCAGCTTCGACCACCGCGTCATCGACGGCTGGGACGCGGCGGTGTTCATCCAGCGGATAAAGACGCTGCTGGAAACGCCGGCGCTGATTTTTGTGGATTGATGAGATGAACAGAGGATCGCAGGGGCGCGAGATGAGAGCAGTAGCGATCCTTCGCGCCCCCCTCTGCCCTACCGGGCATCTCCCCCTCAAGGGGGGAGATCGGCCGTCATCCCGCCTTTCGCCAATCTCCAGCTTTGCAGGACTAAGCCGAACGCGAAAGCTGCCAATCTCCCCCCTTGAGGGGGAGATGTCCGGCAGGACAGAGGGGGGTGCTGCCCCGCCGGCTCGTCGAACTAAGGTGCAATGATGAAGGAAATCTCCTGCAAGCTGCTGGTCATCGGCGCCGGTCCGGGCGGCTATGTCTGTGCCATCCGCGCCGGGCAGCTTGGCATCGACACAGTGATCGTCGAGGCAGGCAAACCGGGCGGCACTTGCCTCAATGTCGGCTGCATCCCGTCAAAGGCGCTGATCCATGCAGCCGAAGAGTTCGAAAAGCTCTCGCACATGGCCGGCGGCAAAAGTCCACTCGGCATAACGGTCGCGGCACCGTCGCTTGATCTCGCGGCGACCATTGCCTGGAAAGACGGCATCGTTAGCCGGCTGAACAACGGCGTCGCCGGCCTGCTGAAGAAAGCTGGCGTGAAGACGGTGCATGGCTGGGCGACATTTCGCGACGGCAAGACCGTTGCCGTCGAGACCGAGATCGGCATGCAGGTGATCCGAGCCGAAACTGTGGTGATAGCGACCGGCTCGGCGCCGGTAGATCTGCCATCGCTGCCGTTCGGCGGGCCGGTCATTTCGTCGACCGAGGCGCTGGCGCTGAGCGAAGTTCCGGAGAGGCTGGCGGTGGTCGGCGGCGGCTATATCGGGCTGGAACTCGGCATCGCCTTTGCCAAGCTGGGCGCCAAGGTGACCGTAGTCGAGGCGTTGCCGCGCGTGCTGGCGCAATATGATGCGGAACTGACCCGGCCGGTGGTGAAGCGGCTGGCCGAACTCGGCATCGAGGTGCTCGTGAACGCCAAGGCCAAGGGGCTGTCCACTAAGCGCGACGCGCTGCTGGTCGAGACGAATGGCGGCAAGAACGGCAAGATTGCCGGCGACATGGTGCTGGTCACGGTCGGTCGCAAGCCGGTGACCGAAGGCTGGGGGTTGGAGCAGATCGACCTCGACATGGCCGGATCCTTCATCCGCATCGACGACCAGTGCCGCAGCTCGATGCGTGGTATCTTTGCCATTGGCGACGTCACCGGCGAGCCGATGCTGGCGCACCGGGCCATGGCGCAAGGCGAAATGGTCGCCGAGATCGTCGCCGGCCACAAGCGCAGCTGGGACAGACGAGCGATCCCGGCTGTCTGTTTCACCGATCCGGAGCTGGTCACCGCAGGCCTGTCGCCGGAGGAGGCCAAGACCCGTGGCGAGATCAAGGTCGGACTGTTTCCCTTCATCGCCAATGGCCGGGCGATGACGAAGTTGGGCGAGGACGGATTCGTCCGGGTAGTGGCGCGGGCGGACAACCATCTGGTGCTTGGCATTCAAGCCGTCGGCCAGGGCGTGTCGGAGCTGTCCACTGCGTTTGGGCTGGCGCTGGAGATGGGTGCGACGCTGGAGGATATCGCCGGGACGATCCATGCCCATCCGACACAGGGCGAGGGTTTTCCGGAAGCGGCGCTGAAGGCGCTGGGGCGGGCGGTGCATGTCTGAGGGCTCGCGCTCTCCCCCCTTGAGGGGGAGATGGCCGGCAGGCCAGAGGGGGTCGGTTCGACTGGATGCGACCTCCCTTGCGACAGATGGAGGTTGGCGCTCTACGCGAGGCGACCCCCTCTGTCGCCTTCGGCGACATCTCCCCCTCGAGGGGGGAGATTACGCAGCTCACCCTGCAAGCCGGCTAACCATTTCGTGCTGCGCATAGGCGCGGCCGAAGCGGTTGGCTAGGAAGGCGTCGAGGGCGATGTCCTCCTGCTTGATGAAGCCCCTGGCCGGCAAGCTGCCGTCGGCCAGCATGTCGAGCACCGCGCAGATGGCGGAGGCGGTGGTGATCTGGATGGCGCTGCGCACCGTTTCGCCGACGCGCTTGGCGTAGATCTTGTTGGCGTAGGTCTCTTGCAGCAGGCGGCCGTTCTTGCGGCCGCTGACGGTGACGAAGACGATGACCACGTCCTGCAGCGTCGCCGGCAGGGCGCTTTCGAAAATGTCCTTCAGCACGTCGCGGCGGTGGCGCAGGCCGAGGTCGTTGAGCAGCGCCTTCATGATCGCGGCATGGCCGGGATAGCGGATGGTGCGGTAGTTCAGCGTCCGCACTCTGCCTTTCAGCGTTTCGGCCAGCGTGCCCAGCCCGCCCGAGGTGTTGAACGCCTCGTAGGTGACGCCGTCGAGCGAGAATTCTTCACGCTCCTCCAGCGGCGGCACTTCGACAAGCTCGCCTTCGACGATCGCCTCGCACGGCTCGCAATATTCGTTGATGACGCCGTCGGTGCTCCAGGTCAGATTGTAGTTCAGCGCATTCGACGGGTATTGCGGCAGCGCGCCGACCCGCATGCGCACGCTTTCCAGCGTGTCGAAGCGGCTGGCGAGATCGTTGGCAACGATCGAGATGAAGCCCGGCGCCAGCCCGCATTGCGGAATGAAGGCGCTGTTGCCGGAACGCGCCAGTTCCTTGACGCGCCTGGTGCTGACGACGTCCTCGGTCAGATCGAGATAATGCACGCCGGCACTGGCCCCCGCCTCGGCGATGCGCGTGGTCAGATGGAAGGGCGCGGCGCTGAGCACCGCGAACTTGCCGGCCAAGGCGGCTTCGAGCGTGCCGGCGGCTTCGATATCGAGTTCCAGCGTCTCGACCGTTTCAGACAGTTCGGCCGCGCCGAGCTGCGCCGCCGAGCGGTCGATGAGCGTGACATGGTAGTCGCCCGTGGAAGCCAGCATCTCGGCAATGGTCGAGCCGATCTTGCCGGCGCCGACGACGATGATTTCCTTCATGACCGGTCCCTCGCACCAATGCTAAATTCACGGTTAGAATCGCAGCTTGCCTGTCGAAAGGAAGCGTGAGATTGTACGAAACGCAGCCTCTCTTTGGGCAATGTGCCGGTAAGGTTCGTCGAAATGCTCAGCGATGCCGACCAGGCTCTGCTTTCCCTGCTGCGCACCAATGCGCGCGCCTCGACCGCCGAACTGGCGCGGCGGCTCGGCGTCTCACGAACAACGGTGCAAAGCCGGATCGAGCGGCTGGAACAGCGCGGCATCATCGCCGGCTACGGGGTCAGGCTGTTGCCGGATTACGAGCAGGGGCTGGTCAGGGCGCATGTCCTGCTCACCGTCACCCCCAAGCTTGCCGACAAGGTGGTGCGCAGCCTGCAGGCGCTGGCACCGGTTCGCACGCTGCACTCGGTCAGCGGCAATTTCGATATGATCGTCATCGTCGAGGCGCCGTCGATCAGGGATCTCGACACGCTTCTCGACCAGATCGGCGCCATGGACGGAGTCGAGCGCACGTCGTCGTCGATCATCCTGTCGACGCGGATCGACCGCTGAGCCGGCTGGTGTCGCGGGTCCAGACGCTGTCGGGACAGCGCCCCCCTCTCTGCCCTGCCGGGCATCTCCCCCTCCAGGGGGAGATTGGATGTCACCGCGGCTTTCGCCAATCTCCAAGGTGGCTGAATGGATGCTATCGGCGAAGCTGCCGATCTCCCCACTAGAGGGGGAGATGCCAAGTGATCGCAAAGAGGGCAGGACAGAGGGGGTCGCGAAGGATCACCAAGGGCGGTGATCGTTGTGGCGTTACCGCAGCAAAGCGATATAGGCTTTCAAAATGTGGATCGATGGCGTGCAGCCGCCCCCTATCTCTCGCAGCACCGCGCGTTCACCCAAAGAACCTAGACAGGAGGCCTCCTTGCCCAAGCAGTGTTTTGGAAAATCCCATGTGCCGTTGTCGCCGGCGGTCAGGGCCGGCGATTTCGTCTATGTCTCAGGCCAGGTGCCGGTCGGCACAGACGGGCTGGTGGTCAAGGGCGGCATCGCCGAACAGACCGAGCAGGTGCTGTCGAACGTCAAGGCGGCACTGGCGCTGGCCGGCTGTACCCTCGACGACGTAGTCAAGACGACGGTCTGGCTCGAAGACGCCCGCGATTTCGGCATTTTCAACACCGTCTATGCCAGGCATTTCCCGAAAGACCCGCCGGCGCGCACGACAGTGGAGTCGCGGCTGATGATCGACATCAAGATCGAGGTCGAGGCCGTTGCCTACAGGCCGGCCTGACGGGAAAGTGGAGACAGGCGCGATGCAATTCGATCTCCTGATAAAAGGCGGCCGCCTCATCGATCCGGCGTCCGGCCTCGACGCGCAGAGCGATCTGGCGATTGCCGACGGCCGTATCGCCGCGATCGACACCGAAATCCCCTTCGAACGTGCCGCCCGCGTCATCGATGCCACGGGCTCCATCGTCGCGCCGGGCCTGATCGACCTGCACAGCCATGTCTATTGGGGCGGCACGTCGCTCGGCGTCGATGCCGACCGGCTCGCCGCAAAGAGCGGCACCACCACCTTCATCGATGCCGGAAGTGCCGGCGCCGGCAATTTCCTCGGCTTTCGCCGCCACGTCATCGAGCGCTCGAAAGTCCGCATCCTGGCCTATGTCAACATTTCCTTTGCCGGCATA
This sequence comes from Mesorhizobium sp. M0500, assembly GCF_040321165.1. NCBI lineage: Bacteria > Pseudomonadati > Pseudomonadota > Alphaproteobacteria > Hyphomicrobiales > Phyllobacteriaceae > Mesorhizobium > Mesorhizobium sp. M0500. The sequence continues at coordinate 673,021 of NZ_JAMYRB010000002.1, read as the reverse complement.
TTCGGCTTCTCGCAGACCGTGGCGGTCGGCGAGTGTAGCGATCTCCGGCTCTGCGAACCGCGCGAGACGGTAGCGGCGGCTCGCGAGCACGCGGACGTGGTTGTCGGCGTCAAGGTCCGCTCGGGTCGCCATGCCGGCGGCACCAGCGGCATCGCGCCGGTCGATCTCGCGCTCGAAGCCGCCGACAAAGCCGGCCTGCCGCTGATGGCGCACATAGACGAGCCGCCGCCGGGCCGCTCGGAAGTGCTGCCGCGGCTGCGCAAGGGCGACATCCTCACCCACTGCTTCCGGCCGTTTCCCAACGCGCCGGTCTTCGCCTCGGGGGCGGTGCGGCCAGATATGCGGCTGGCGCGCGAGCGCGGCGTCATCTTCGACATCGGCCACGGCATGGGCTCGTTCGATTTCGAAGTGGCGAAAGCGATGCTCAGCGAGGGGCTGGCGCCGGACGTGATCAGCAGCGACGTGCATCTCTACTGCGTCGACGGGCCGGCCTTCGACATCCTGGTCTGCATGTCGAAGCTGCTGGCGCTCGGCATGCCGCTGGTCGAGGTGCTGCGCGCCGCCACGCAGCGCCCTGCCGAAGCGATCGCCAGGCCCGATCTCGGCAGGCTTGCGGTGGGTGCGGTCGGCGACATCGCGGTGTTGCGGCTGCGTCCGGGCCGCTTCACCTTTGTCGATTCGGTCGGCGCCTCGCTGGTCGCCGAGCAAAGGCTGGTCTCGGACGGAATCGTGGTCGGCGGCAGCTGGTGGCCGAACGAGGCGGTGGACGATCTCGGCGAGACCGAACGCTTCGAAGCGCATGCGCACGACACGCATGTCGAGGTGGCGAGCCGGCATTTCGGGCGTGGGTGATCTCCCCCCTTGAGGGGGAGATGTCGCCGAAGGCGACAGAGGGGGTCGGTTCGACCGGGCTCGTCTTCCTGCAACGGATGGAGGTTGGCGCTCGACGCGCGGCGCCCCCCTCTGGCCTGCCGGCCATCTCCCCCTCAAGGGGGGAGATCGGCCGTCACCGCCCCGGCGCTCCATAGACCGGCGTCGCAATGCCTTCCATGCGCGCCTTGATCTGCAGCGCGACGTACTTCGAATAGAAGCGCGACAGCGCCAGATTGCCGCCGTGGAACCACAGCGCTTCCTGTGCCGTCGGCTTCCACATGTTGCGCAATTCGCCTTGCCACGGACCCGGGTCGCCTTTCACGCCCGAGCCAATCCCCCAGCACGGGCCGACCTTGTCGGCGACTTCGCGCGAGACGATCGCCGCCACGGTTTCGTTCATCGAGAGATAGCCGGTGCAGGCGATGATTGCGTCGGCCGCCAGTTCGGTGCCGTCGTCGAAGAGGATGCCTGTCGGCGTCAGCGACTTGATCCCGACGCCGCTGCGGATGCCGATCTCGCCGTCGATGATCAGGTCGCAAGCGCCGACGTCGATGTAGAAGCCCGAGCCGGTGCGGTAGGCCTTCATCAAGAGCCCGGTCTCGTCGTCGCCGAAATCGATGGCGAAGCCGGCGCCGCGCAAGCGATCGTAGAAGGCCGCGTCGCGCGCCTTGATGATGTCGTAAAGCGCCCGCTGGCCTTGCGGCAGCAGCGCGAACGGCGTCGAGGCGACGATCATGTCCGCCTTTTCAGTGGTGATGCCGCGCGCCAGTGCCTTTTCCGAGAAGATCTCGAAGCCGATTTCCATCAGCGTGTCCGACTTGACCACCGTCGTCGGCGAGCGCTGGACCATGGTCACCTCAGCGCCGCTCTCCCAGAGATCGACGCTGACGTCATGGCCGGAACTTGCCGCGCCGATGACGGCGACCTTCTTGCCGCGGAATTTTTCGCCGCTGGAATACTGGCTGGAATGCAGGATTTCGCCGTCGAAGACCTCGGCGCCCGGCAGGTCGATGCGCCTGGGCGGGCCATAAGCACCGGTTGCAAAGACGATGTGCCTGGGCTTCAGCGTGATGCGCTCGCCGGCGCGATCGAGCTCGACCGTCCAGATTTTTTCGGCGTCGTCATAGGACGCGCTGACGCATGTCGTGGAGGTCCAGTAATTGAGCTCCATGACGCGCGTATACATCTCCAGCCAGTCACCCATCTTGTCCTTGGGCGTGAACACAGGCCAGTTCTCGGGAAACGGGATGTAGGGCAGATGGTCGTACCAGACCGGGTCGTGCAGCACGAGCGAGCGGTAGCGATTGCGCCAGGAATCGCCGGCCTGGGTGTTCTTCTCGATGACGATGGCCGGCACGCCCAATTGCCTGAGCCGCGCCCCCAGCATGATGCCGCCCTGGCCGCCGCCGATAACCAGGCAGTAGGGCTGTTGGCTAACGCCGAGGTCACGCGCCTCGCGGCGCCTCGCCTCCAGCCAGGTCTCGCGTTCCGGATCCGCCTTGTGGCGGACGCCCAGCGGCCGCGCCGGGCCCTTGCGCTCCTCCAACCCCTTGAGATCGCTCATCGCCGTAAACAGCGTCCGGCATTTGCCCTCCCTGAGGCGCATGACGCCTTGCCCCCACGCCGATGACGTCTCGAAGGCGAACCAGGCTTCGATCGTGCCCTCGTCCGAAGTCGCTTCGCCGCTGAGCTGCCACCGGGCAGGTTTTGTCGTTGCCAGCGTCGCCGCCAGCATGTCGCGGATCGCGGCGCGGCCCTCCATCGTCTTGATGTTCCAGGTGAAGGTCAGCAGATCGCGCCAGTAGCAGTCCTCGACGAACAAATTGGTTGCGGCCTCGACGTCGCCGGCCTCGAGTGCTCGCGCAAAAGAACCAAGCCAGGTGGCCGCCTGTTTCGTCGGTGCGATGTCGAGCATCTGTCTTCCCTAACTTCCAGTGACCTTTGCGCTGCCCTCATTCTTACCCTTTCCCGGTTCTTTGCGGGAGGGGGTAAGGGCCGTGCAGACAGTCCGGAAGCTAAGGGGCCAACGTAGGCCGAAGCGATCGCCGCTGCCGTCAGGCCCGCGCGCGGGCCTGATCCGAACCGCTATCCAGCCATGCAAGATCGTCCGGCGAAAGTGAAATGTCGAGCGCCTGGAGGCTGTCTTCCAATTCGTCGAGCGTGCGCGGCCCGATCAGCGGGACGGACGGAAACGGCTGCGCCAGGACATAGGCGAGCGCGACGTGGATCGGGCTCTTGCCCAGCCGTCTGGCGAGCTCGATGGCGCGGTCGCGACGGCCGAAATTCCTCTCCGAATACCAGACCCGGACCAGCTCCTCATTGTCGCGCCGGTCGCGGCCGGCGCGGTCGGTGAAGAAGCCGCGGCCCTGGCTCGACCAGGCGAAATTCGGCATCTGCCGGGCGGCGAGCCAGGCCTTCCATTCGTCGCTGGAGGAGGTGACGCAGCCTGCCCAGATCGGCTCCAGCATTTCGGCCAGCGAGAAATTGTTGGAAAGCGCGCCGGGCTTCTGCTTGCCGGTGCGCTCGGCATAGGCAATCGCCTTGTCCATGCGTTCCATCGTCCAGTTCGAGCCGCCGAACGGACCGCGAATGCGGCCGGCCTTGACCTCGCGGTCCATCGCATCGACGAATTCGTCGACCGGCACGTCCGGATTGTCGCGGTGCATGAAATAGACGTCGATATGGTCGGTCTGCAGCCGTTCGAGCGACTGGGTGAGCTGCTTGCCGATGACGTCGGGATAGCAGAGCGGCGAGTGCGCGCCCTTGCCGATGACCACCGACTGCTCGCGCACGCCGCGGTTCTTCAGCCACTGGCCGAGCAGCGTCTCGGTATAGCCGGAACCGTAGACGAAGGCGGTGTCGAACAGATTGCCGCCGGCCTCGAAATAGGCATCGAGCAGGATGGCGCCCGACGAAAAGGTGCGGAAATCCTCGAAGCCGAGCGCCAGGCACGAGGCCGGCCGCGGCAGGCCCGGAATGCTGCGCTTGGGGATGGCGGTTCCGCCGGAGCGCAGCTTCCGTCCGGAGATCGTGTTGACCCGCTTTGCCGGTTTCTCGATGTCGTATTCGAGCCCGATTGCGGCCCGCCATTTGTCGAGCACGCGCAGATTGCCGAGACTGTCGGCCCAGCCCATGCCGGGCCAGACGAACTCCTGCCTTCCGCCGAGAATGGCCTCGCCGGCGGCGTCGACCTCAAATGCGTACAGCCAGCCGTCCTCCGTGACCTCGACCACCTCGGTGTCACCCGGACGGATGATGCGGATTTCGCCGGTGCCGCCTTGCTGGCCGCCGGCATACCAGAAATCCGCCACCTCGATGCGGCCTTTGCTGCCGAGAATACGCAAGACATTGTCCTGAGCGAGCGAGATGCTGCAGGACACTTCCGCGACGATGCCGCCCGGAAAATGCAACAGCGCCGACGCCCATTCGTCGACGCCGGATTGGCCGAGATGCGCAGCGCCGACGACTTTGTCCGGCTCGGCGAAGGGCTTTCCCGCCGCGGCGCCGGCAATCAGCCGCGCCATCGAGACGGGATAACCGCCGACATCGAGAATGCCGCCGCCGGCGAGATCCTTGGCGTAGAGACGGTGCTCCGGCATGAAGCCCGGCATGGCGAAGCCGAAGCTGGATTTGATCATCTTGATGTCGCCGATCGCGTCGGCCCTGATCAGCTCGACCAGCTTGGCCGTCTGCGGATGCAGCCGGTACATGAAGGCTTCGCCGAGAAAGGTGCCGGCCTTGCGCGCGGCATGGATCATGGCGTCGGCTTCGAATGCGGTCAGGCCAAGCGGCTTTTCGCAAAGCACGTGCTTTCCGGCCTCGGCCGCCTTGATCGCCCATTCGGCATGGCTCGGATGCGGCGTCGAAATATAGATCGCGTCGACATCCGGATCGCCAACCAAAGCCTCGTAGCCGTCCAGGATGCGAGCGCCGGGGAAAGCCTCGGTGAGCCCCGCCTTGCCGGGATTGCGCGCCCCTAAGGCGACCAATGTGCCGGTGCGCGAATGGGCGACGCCCCCGGCAAAAGCCTTGGCGATGTTGCCGGGCCCGAGAATGCCCCAGCGAACTTTTTCTGGTTTGGACGTCATGTCAAATCTCCGTGGGTGGCCGCGAGCAATCGCGATCGGACAAAAGAAAGATGGGTTAGCGAATGCGTGCGCCGGTGGCGTCGAAGAGAAGCGAGCGGTCGGCTTTGATCGACACCACCAGGTCGTCGCCGTTCGCGCGATGCCGCGAGGCCTCGCGCTCGATGATCAGTTCCTCGCGTCCGCCCTCGGTACCGGAATTGGCATAGACATAGCTCACCGATCCCAAGTGCTCGGCGACGTCGGCCTTGAGGGTAAGGTCGCAATCGCCCTGGCCGGCATCGAAGAAATGCTCCGGCCGCACGCCAAGCACGACATCGCCGCCTGTTGCAGGCAAGGCATCCGAAAGCGGCTTGCGCAGTCGCGCGCCGCGATGATTGACCAGTTCGACGACCGCCGCACCGTTGTCGGCCCCGACCATTTTTGCCGCCAGGAAGTTCATTTTCGGCGAGCCGACGAAGCCGGCAACGAAGCGGTTGGCGGGGTCGTCGTAGAGATCGAGCGGCGCGCCGATCTGCTCGATATTGCCGGCGTTGAGCACGACGATCCTGTCGGCCAGCGTCATCGCCTCGGTCTGGTCGTGCGTCACATAGACCATGGTAACGCCGAGTTCCTTATGAAGGCGCGATATCTCGACGCGCATCTGCACCCGGAGCTCGGCATCGAGATTGCTGAGCGGTTCGTCGAACAGGAACACTTGCGGCTCACGCACGATGGCGCGGCCGATGGCGACGCGCTGGCGCTGGCCGCCCGACAATTGCCGCGGCCGCCGCTTCATCAGCTCGGCGATGCGCAGGATTTCGGAAGCCCGCTTCACCCGCCGCTCGGTATCTGCCTTGGGGTTGCCGGTCATTCTCAGGCCGAAGCTCAGATTCTGCTCGACCGTCATGTGCGGATAGAGCGCGTAGGACTGGAACACCATGGCGATGCCGCGATCGGCCGCCTCGACGTCGTTCACCACCTTGCCGCCAATGGCGATCTCGCCGTCGCTGATGTCCTCGAGCCCGGCGATCATCCGAAGCAGCGTGGACTTGCCGCAGCCGGAAGGGCCGACGAAGACGATGAATTCGCCGTCATCGATGTCGATATTGGCGCCGTGGACGATCTCGAAGACGCCGAAGCGCTTGATGACGTTTTTGAGTGTGACTGCCGCCATGCTGATCCTTACTTGATGGCGCCGGCGGCGATGCCGGCAACGAAATGGCGCTGCAGAAGCACGAACACGACGAGCATTGGCGCCGTCAGCATCACCGCGCCCGCCATGATGCCGCCCCAGGACACCTTGGTGAGACCGATCAGCGTGCCGAGCGCCACGGGCGCGGTCATTGCGCCCGGCTTGGAATTGATCAGCAGCGGCCAGAGATAGTTGTTCCAGGAGGCAAGGAAGAGGATGATGGCGAGCGCCGCCAGCATCGGCCGCGCCAGAGGCAGTGCGACGAACAGGAATATCCGCCATTCCTTGACGCCCTCGACCTTGGCGGCGTCGAACAGCTCGTGCGGCATCATCGAAAAACTCTGCCGCATGAAGAGCACGCCCAGCGAATTGAACAGCGGCGGCACGATCAGCGCCACCCAAGTGTTGGCGAGCTTGAAGTCGCGCGCCACCATGATGAATTGCGGGATCAGCACGACCGCATAGGGCAGCGTGATGGTGCCGAAGATGATGGCGACGACCATGCCCTTGCCGAAGAAGTTGTAACGCGCCAGCGCCCAGCCGGCCATCGAGGTCAGCATCACCGACAGGAAGGTATAGGTCACCGCCACCGAGACGGAGATGCCGATGGCGCCGATGAAATTGGTGCCGCGCTGCAGATTGCTGACATTGTCGAGGAAATTGCCATGCGGCAAAAGCTCGATGTCGGGGCTGAAGATGCCGTTGTCGGGCATCGTCGAAAAAACCACCATCATCCACAGCGGAAACAGCCAGACCAGCGCCAGCGGCGTCAGGAACAGATGCAGCGCGATGCTGCGTCCCAATCTGGCCTGGGAACGGCTGACTCTTGAGTGCGAGGTCATTTCGGTTCCCTCGTCAGCCATATCTGCACCAGCGAAATGGCAATCGCCAGCCCGGCCATGGTGTAGGCGACGGCCGAAGCGTAGCCGAAATTGAGCGACCGGAAGCCCTGGCGGTAAAGCAGCAGCCCGAGCGTTTCGGTGCCGCCGCCCGGCCCGCCGCGCTCGGTGATCAGGAAGGGCTCGGTGAACAGCTGCATGGTGCCGATGATCGACAGCACGGCGCAGAACACGATGATCGGCTCGAGCAGCGGCAGCGTGATGTAGAAGAACTGTTTGACCTTGCTGACCCGGTCCAGGGTCGCCGCCTCGTAGACATCCTCGGGAATCGACTGCAGGCCGGCGAGCAGGATGATGGCGTTGTAGCCGGCCCAGCGCCACGTCACCGCCATCATGATCACCGCCATCGCCGGGGTGACGTTGGTAAACCAGTCGACACTGGGCAGGCCGATGCTGTTCAGCAATTTGTTGATGATGCCGTAGTCGAGATTGAACATCAGCCGGAAAACCGCCGAATAGGCGACCTCGCCGACCACGACCGGCGCGAAGAAGGCAAAGCGGAACAGGCCACGGGCCTTGAGCAGTGGCGAATTCAAAAGCACCGCCATCACAATCGCCAGCGAAATCATCACCGGCACCTGGATGACAAGGATCAGCAATGTGTTCTTCAAGGCATTGAAGAAGGCCGGATCGCCGATCAGCCGGCCCCAGTTGAAGGTCGGCGCGAAGCGCCACGGCACGGTGCGCGTCGCCTGGAACGAGATCAGGAAGGAATCGATGATCGGCCACAGCCAGAAGATCGAAAAAATCAGCAGATACGGCGCGAGGAAGCGATACGCCGTGGCGTTCTGGTAGCGCATCGTTTTCCTCCTTTCTGGTTTCAAGTTCTTGCCTTCTCCCCTTGTGGGAGAAGGTGGATCGGCGCGTAGCGCCGAGACGGTTGAGGGGTGATGGCCGGAGTGCCGCCGGCGCCAAGCTGGAGCACCCCTCATCCGTCGCCTTCGGCGATACCTTCTCCCACAAGGGGAGAAGGGGAGCCGCGCGCTCGGAGCCGCCTCGTCTAGATCACGACTTGACCGGCAGGCCGGTCGCCGCGGCGATCTGGCTTGCGGCATCGTCGAGCGCTGCCTTGGCGTCGGGATAGCCGCCGGCCAGATATTTGGTCTGCACCGCGCGGATGATGATTTCGGCGTCGCTCTGGAACGGCGTGCCGCGGCTGGGGACGACCTTGGGCAAGGTGCCGAGGATGTCCTTCCACACGGCTTGGCCACCCCAATAGGGCAGGCCTTCGGAGACATAAGGGTCGTTGAGCGCCGAGATCAGCGACGGCACCAGGCCGAAGCCTTTCAGCATGGTGATCTGGCCCTCATTCGTCGCAAGCGTGTATTTCAGATAGGCGTAGGCGGCTTCCTTGTTCTTCGACACCGAGGTGATGGCGAGCGAGGAGCCGCCGAGATTGGCGGCGCGCGGACCGTCGGCGGTCAGGCTCGGCATCAGATAGACGCCCCATTTGCCTGCCCCATCGGGCGATTCGGTGCGCACGGTGCCTTCATACCAGCCGCCATACATCTGCGTGGCGACCTTGCCGGCGGTGTTGTTGGTGATCTTGGTGCTCCAGTCGGCAGAGGAAATGATGCCGGCGTCCTTCATCTCCTTGATCTTGGTCATGGCATCGACGCATTTGGGCTGGTTGACCGTGATCGATTGCCCGTCGGCGGAGAAGTAGGCGCAACCCTGCTCGTTGGAGATCATGCGGAAGAATTCGGAATCGCCGTTGAAATCGGCGTTGGTCATCGTGACGCCGGGATTGGCGGCCTGGATTTTCTTGGCGGCGGCGATGAAATCGTCCCAGGTCTTGATCGAGGACGGATCGACGCCAGCCTTCTCGTAGAAGTCGCGGCGGTAGAACATCGCCACTGGACCGGAATCCCAGGGCATCGCATAGGCCTTGTCGTCAACCTCGAGCTCGGTACGCTTGAAGTCGGGGAATTTTGCCTGGTCTTCCGCGGTGTAGCCGAGCGTATGCAGGTCAACGAAGCAATCCGGGAACTGGCTCCAGTAGTTTTCGGCTTCGCCGTTCTCGATCGTAACGATGTCAGGCAGCCCCTCGCCGCCGGCGGCACAGCCGGCGATCGATTTGTCGTAGGTCGGCTGGTTGCCAAGGTCCTCGACCGTCACCTTGATGTCGGGATACTGCTTGTTGAAGCCCGCTATGGTGGCCTTCAGCGACGAAGCGGCGATATTCCAGCTCCAGATCGTGATTTCACCGGACTGCGCAAAGGCCGGGCTGGAGCCCAAGGCAAGCGCGAGCGCGGCGCAGGTCAATTTTATGCGCATTGAAATCCTCCCATTTCAGTTGCTCTCTGTTTGTGAGCGTGGCTAGACTAGGCCTCGGGAAAGCCTTGTCCGCGACAAAGGGAATAAGAAATGAGCGGAAAGTAAGATGCCGGAAAGGCCGTTTTACCAGCCTGGCGCCAGCAGCGTGGAGGGCCTGCCGCTGCTGCTGCAGATGTTCCACACCCAGCCCCTCGTGATGCTCAAGCCGCATTGGCACGCCCAGGTCGAGGTGAATTTCATCGTGCGCGGCGCCGTGCATTACCGCATGGACGGGCACGGGATTTCGCTTTCTGCGGGCGACATGTGCCTGTTCTGGGGCGGCCTGCCGCACCAGATGGACGAAGCCTCCGACGATGCCATCTACGCCGGCGCGCATCTGCCGCTGGTGCATTTCTTCCGGCTGCATTTGCCCGTCGATGTCCGCAACAGGCTGATGACCGGCGCGACGCTGGTGACCGACGCCACCGACCCGTCCGACGACCACAATTTCGAGCGCTGGAACCGCTATGCCCGCTCCGGCGACCCGGTCAAGGCCGAGCATGCCGTCAACGAGCTTTTGCTGCGGCTGGAGCGGGTGCGCTTCGAGCCTTACCGGCTGGTGCCCGAAACCCCGGTCGAACAGGAGATAGGCAGTCCCTTCGATCAGCAATCGCTGCGCAATGTCGGGCGCATGTGCGACTTCATCGCCGAGAATTTCCTCTACGAGATCGATTGCGTCGACATCGCCGCGGCGGCCGATATCCATCCCAAATACGCCATGAGCATCTTCAAGAAATCGACCGGCATGACGCTCAATGAATATGTGAATTTGCTGCGCCTCAGCTACGCGCAGGCGCTGCTGATGCATCAGGATGCCAATGTGCTGCGCGTCGCCATGGAATCGGGCTTCGGCTCGCTCAGTGCCTTCAACAAGTCGTTCCGCAAGCTTTCCGGCATGTCGCCGTCGGATTTCCGCAGGGGCGTGGCCGGCGCCAGATAACGGCTGGATTCAGCCGATAATATCCAGGCGCCTCGGCAGGCGGTTCATCGGCGACGGCCCGTTGGCGGTGATCAGGAACTGGTCCTCGAGATTGAAGCTGGCGAGACCGTCGATGTAGAGCGGGATCTCGAATGCCAGCACCATGCCGGCCTCGATCACGACATTGCTGTCGGCCGAGATGAACGGCCATTGCTCGGAAAACACGGAATGGCCGACGCCGTGGCCGAAATGGCCGCGGCGATAGGAACGCAGGCCCTGGCGCGCCAGGCTTTCGCTGGCGGCGCGATGCACGGCGGCTAACGGCTTTCCGGGCATAAGCGCGACAAGCCCGTCGGCGAAGGCGCGTTCGGCTATCGCATGCAATTCGGCCTGTTCGGGCGACGGCGGCCCGAAGGTGAAATTCCGCGACATATCCGAGGCATAGCCGTTCACGCTGCACACCATGTCGGCCTTCAGCGGATCGCCGGCGGCGGCGACGGCGTCGGCGCCTTTTGGGCGAGCGCCCAGCGTGACGTATTCCGCCGTCGAGATTTGCTGCGACGACCCGGCGGCTGCATCCGCGACGCCTTGCCGGTAAAGCGCGACCAGCTCAGACTGACGCATGCCGGTCGTCGCATGCTGCTGCAGCCGCGACAGGCCGGCTTCCGACAGGGCGATGCCCTGCTGCAGAAGGTCGATCTCGCTCTGCGATTTGATTGCCCGCAGCCTGTCGAGAACCGGTGAGCCGTTGACCAGGGCAGTGCCCGGCAACATCGCCTGCAGCGCGGAAAAATCGCTGGCCGAGACGAAATCCAGCTCGATGCCGAGCGTCGCACGCTCCAGCCCGAATTCTGTAAAGATCGTTTTCAGCTCGCGGACGGAGCGGGCAAGCTCAAAGGTCGCCGGACGTGAAAAACCGGGAGCGCGGCCAACCAGGCCGGCCTCGATGCGCTGCGCAACAGGCCGGTCAGCCGTCGCCGGCTCGAGCGACGCCGATTCGATCCAGATCGCATGCGTGCGCAGCACGGCGCCGGCCATCGCCGCCCGGAGCCGGGCAGCCTGGAAATCCGCCACCACGACGCCGATCGGCAGGTCGCCTCGCTTGGGAATAACGACGAAACCGGCGCCGGCCCGCCGGAACAGGCCGGCCGGGCCGATCCAGGCACCGGTGGCATATTGGAACGCCTCGGGCTCGCAAAGCACCAGCGCCTCGATGCCGGCGCGCTGCATCAGGTCAGTTGCGCGCTCGCGGTCGACAAAGCCGGTCATGGGATCTCCTCGAATGCACTCGAATCCGACGCCGATGCGGCGGCGTTTGGCCTTAGCGTAGCTTCAGTGCCGCCGTGGAGCAGCTTTTTTCTGGAAGCGCTGTTCACCTTGAGAGTTCGTCGTCGGGAAACGAAAAAAGCCGCGGCGAACCACGGCTTTCAACGCGACGAGTGGTCTGTTTCGAATGCTTACTCGGTTTCGTCGGAAGTGTCGTCGGCAGTGTCTGCCGCGTCTTTCGCGGCCTTCCTATCCAGCGCTGCCTGCAAGGCCAGCGTAGCCTGCGGTGAGGCCGGTGTCGTGGCAACGACCGCCATTGCATGAGCAACGCCGGTCGTCGACTTGTCCTTGGCCGCGGCGGAAGTGGCGGCTCCGTGTCCCTGCGAGCCGGCCCCAGCCGAGTTTCCGCCGTTACCGTTGCTGCCGCCATTGCCGTTGCCATTGCCATTGCCCCCGGGAGCAGCGAGTACCGGAGATGCGACAAGGGTGAGAGCGGCTACAGTCGCGAATAGACAGGTGCGCGTTTTCATAGTTCCTCCTTCGAGTCGCCCTCCCGCCAGGATGGGTTTCAGATGAAAAACGTCAGGACTTTCGAATCCGAAAGTCGGCTGTTACCTAGCTTTGTTCAAATACAGTATTCTACAAGACGGACCTTGGTCCGAAATCGATACGCAAAAGTCCTGAATTTTATCGACAGCGTACTTCGGACGACCGCAGCGGCGGGATTTTTGCTGCCGGCAGATCCGGCGCCGCTACAGCGCAGTGTGCGTCGGCTGACATCAGGCTAGGGTCGAGGAAACCTAGCTGCTCGGCCATCGGTGAGATCATTCAAGGTGATTGAGGAACATTCCACATTTCGTGAAGTTGGGAGCGCAGGCGCGCTTTTGAGGTGCCAAAATGTTTGATGCCGGCGGGCTTTTGGGAGGAAGCCATGATCCGCGTCACGCCTGCATTTCGTGTTTCGCGCCGCCGCGCGTTGCAGTTTGGCCTGGGAGCAACGCTCGCTTCGGCCACCGGCCTTGCCCGGTTTCCCGGGCCTATGCGCAGGATGAGGTCAAAGACGAAGACATTTTTTCCGGTTCGCCCTCAATCTCGAATATATATGGAAGCCGAATATTACCTGCGCGGTACAACCGGAAAAGGGATCGAAGACTCGGATGCTGGCCCGAAGGCCGGCGCTGTCGTTGGCGGCAAACAGGTCAGCTTTGACACGCCTGCAATCGGCGAGTTCATGCGCCCATGGCGTCCAAAAAGCTAGTGAGTTCAATTGGCTCGCCCGAAAAGAGTCGAACTCCTGACCCCTAGATTCTGGTCTGAGAAGTCAAGATCTAGGCGGTTCGAACGTGTCCCCTACTCCGTCAACGCTCCGGCTTCCCACCGCCAAGGCACATCATGGTTTAGGAGCTTGGCTTAGACGCTCGGAGTGAAGTACCCAGCCCATACCTTATTCCATTCTGGAGTTTCCACGTTTTTCGCAGCGGTCAAGGCCGCCGAGAATCCGAGATGGTCAATACCAGTGAAATGATGCAGGTTCTTCTGGACCACGTGGCAAGCAGGCCGCTGAGCAGACGTAGCTTCCTGGTTTCAGCATATGGACCCTCTTTGTAATACGAATTGAAAATTGCGCCCTCATGTTTCAGAACAGGTCGGTAGACCCGCGAGGATGGTTTCGAATCCTGCGGGTCGCTCACGGTCCTCAAGGCGAGAATTCTAAGAGACGTTCAACAATGACCCAGCACGCAGAAAACGCTCGAATTCTCATGTACAGCCACGACACGTTCGGGCTCGGCCATTTGCAGCGCTGCCGGACTATCGCGCATTCGCTGGTCGAGGATTTCCGCGGACTTCAGGTGCTTATCATTTCGGGTGCGACTATCGCTGGCGCCTTCGACTACCGCGCCCGTGTCGACTTCGTGAAGATCCCCAGCGTCATCAAGCTGCGCAACGGCGAATACACCTCGCTGGAAAAGGACATCGATCTGCATGAGACGCTAAGGATGCGCCAGTCGATCATCCGCCATACAGCTGAGACCTTCCGGCCGGATATCTTCATCGTCGACAAGGAACCGCTCGGCCTGCGCGGTGAGATTGAGGACACGCTGTCCTACCTCAAGACGCGGGGCACCACGCTGGTGCTTGGCCTGCGCGAGGTGATGGATGCGCCGCATCTGCTCGAAGCAGAGTGGGCACGCAGAGACGTGATGCGCAAGATAGGCGTCTTCTACGACAAGGTCTGGGCCTATGGTCCGCCGGATTTCTACGATCCGTTGACCGGCTTGGATGTGCCCCCGGCTGTCAGGGCAAAGATGAGGTTCGTCGGTTTCCTGCAACGGAGCCTGCAGCGGAACGAGTTGCCCGGCCACCGGCCCGAGGGCGACTATATCCTCGTTACTACCGGTGGCGGCGGTGACGGCGCCGATCTGATCCACGACGTCATCGATGCCTATCAGCAGGATCCGCAATTGCAGCATAGAGCCCTGATCGTGCTTGGGCCTTACATGCCGGCGCGCAAGCGCAACAAGCTGCTCAAGAAGGGGTCCAAGATCCCCTACATCAAGATCATCGAGTTCGACAACCGCATGGAAGACCTGATTGCCGGCGCCAAGGCGGTAGTGGCGATGGGCGGCTACAACACCTATTGCGAGATACTGTCTTTCGACAAGCCGGCGCTGATCGTGCCGCGCGTCGAGCCCCGCCAGGAACAACTGATCCGCGCACGGCGCGCAGCCGAACTCGGCCTCATCGAGATGCTTTTGCCGGAAGAAGCCGAGGATTCCCGGCGGTTTGCTGATGCACTGAAGGTGCTGCCGGACCGGCCCCGCCCATCGCAGAGCAATCCGCATCTGACGCTGGAGGGGCTGCCTCATATTTCCGAAATCGTCGCGGAACTGCTCGACCGGCGGGCCGGCCATCACCTTTCGGTCATTGAAGGAATGACCTGAGTTGCAACATCGCAAGATCGTCGTGGTTCTGAAGGGTTACCCGCGGCTGTCCGAAACCTTCATCGCGCAGGAACTGCTCGGTCTTGAGCGTGCGGGGTTCGACCTGATACTCGTCGCGCTCAGGCGGCCGACCGACGAAAAACGCCACCCCGTGCATGACGAGATCAAAGCGCCCGTCCATTATCTGCCGGAATATCTGCATGAAGAGCCGTTGCGCGTGCTTCGCTCGCTGTTTGCTTATCTGCTGCGGCCGTGCTTCTGGCGCGCGCTCGGATCGCTGGCTGCCGATCTCCCCCACGACTTTACGCGCAATCGCGCGCGCCGCTTCGGGCAAGCGCTCGTGCTGGCGGCCGAATGGCCGGAAAACGCGGGCTGGCTGCATGCACATTTCGCGCACACGCCTGCATCGGTGACGCGCTATGCCAGCCAGCTTCGTGGCCTGCCCTGGACCTGCTCGGCCCATGCCAAGGACATCTGGACTTCGGCGGACTGGGACCTGGCCGGCAAGCTTTCCTCGGCGCGCTGGACGGTCACTTGCACGAAAACCGGCTTCGACCGTCTGAAAAAACTCGCTAACGGCAACTCGTCTGTGCATCTGAGCTATCATGGGCTCGACCTTGATCGCTTCGGCAGTTTCGGCGAGGCGCGAAAGCAGCATGACGGCTCGGCTCCGGACGAACCGGTTGTCGTTCTGAGTGTCGGGCGCGCCGTTGAAAAGAAAGGTTACGATACGTTGCTGGAGGCCCTTGCCCTGTTGCCCGGCGATTTGGCGTGGCGTTTCGAGCATATCGGCGGCGGCGAAGAACTGGAACGGTTCAAGGCGCTGGCGCAAAAGCTCGGCCTGGATGGTCGCGTCTCTTGGAAAGGCGCGCTTGCGCAGGAGGAGGTGCTTGAGCACTACCGCCGCGCCGACATCTTCGCCCTGGCCTGCAGGATCACCGCAAATGGCGACCGCGACGGTCTGCCGAACGTTCTGGTGGAGGCGGCTAGCCAGCGGCTTGCCTGCGTGTCGACCGATATTTCCGGCGTGCCGGAGCTTTTATCGCCGGATGAAACCGGGTTGCTGGTTCCGACGGAAAACCCGATTGCCCTGGCACAGGCGCTGGAGCGCCTGATCCGTGATCCCGTGCTCCGCGACCGCCTCGGCGACGCCGCAGAGCGGCGCGTGCGCGGCAATTTCGATCATATGGCAAGCATTGGACAGCTCAAGGAACTGTTCGAGCGGGAGTGGCGGGCCGCCGAATGAAGCGGCTGCGCGCTTTCTTCTATGTCCAGCACCTGCTCGGCATCGGCCATCTCGCCCGCGCCAGCCGCATTGCGGCGGCTCTGGTCGATGACGGGTTTGACGTTACCGTCGTGACCGGCGGAGCGCCGATCGCCGGGTTTCCGGGACTGGGTGTACAATCTGTAACCCTGCCACCTGTCACCTCCGGTGATGAAGGATTTTCGGGACTTGTCGACCTGCAAGGCAACCCGATCGACGATGATTTCAAGAAATGGCGTTCAGAGATGCTGCTGCAGGCATTCCGGGATTGCAGGCCTGATATCGTCATTGTCGAGGCGTTTCCATTTGGACGCCGGCAGATGCGTTTCGAACTCTTGCCGCTGATCGAGGCCATCGACGCGACGTCGCCCAGACCGCTGCTGGCGACGTCCGTCCGTGATATCCTCCAGGAGCGCGTCAAGCTGGGCCGAAACGAGGAAACGGTCGATCTCATCAACAGGCATTTCGATCTTGTTATGGTCCACGGCGATCCGGCTTTCGCAACCATCGACAAGACATTTCCACTGGCTGGGGCGATCAGGGCCGAGGTCACCTACACGGGGCTCGTTGCCGCGCCGCCATCGCCCGCGGCCTCCGAGCGCTTCGACGTTCTGGTGTCGGTTGGCGGCGGGGCTGCCGGAAAGAGCCTCGTCAGATCCACCATCGCAGCGGCGCGGAATGCCAACAACGCTTGGAAATGGTGTTTGATCACCGGCCCAAACCTGCCGAAAGACGAGTTTGACGCGATCGCACGCGATGCCACGCCGGGCCTGTCCATCTTCCGGTTCCGCGAGGATTTCGCCAGCCTGCTGACCGGCGCCCGCCTGTCAGTCTCGCAGGCGGGTTACAACACGGTCTGCGATGTCCTGCGCGCGGGCTGTCGCTCCCTGCTCGTCCCATTTGCAGCCGGCGGGGAAACCGAACAGACGGTTCGCGCCCTGATGCTCGAAGAACTCGGTCTTGCAACGGTGCTGATGGAAAAGGACCTGACGCCTGAAGGTTTGGCGCAAGCGATCGAACAAGCGCTTGTGGAACCGACGCCATCCGCGCATCGTCTCGATCTGGAAGGCGCGCGTCGCTCCGCGCAAATCCTGCGCGAGCGGCATCGAACATGGTCCCTAAATGTGGGGCCCGGTTTCGGAAAAGTTCATGATTAAACAGACGATAGATCCTAGAGCGGTTCATCGTTTCACGCAGAACCGCTCTGTCTCTTTGTTTTGACGCAATTCCGGACGGAAAGCCGTTTCCACACTTTCCTGCAAATGCTCTAACGCGCGTCGCGTCTGGTGAGATTCGTGCGACGCGCTTCAAGTCCTGTTTTTATGCGTGTCGTTGTCCCAAAACCGCTACGCGCTTTTGGGCGAAATGCATTAAACAGTTCCAATCAGCATGAAGCGCGTATAATTTTTTGTCGGCAGTTCGCCGGAGAACCGCACCTCCCGTAGCCCCGCCATTTCCTCGAAGGCTGCAAGCGAAGCCACGCAGTTGATGTGCGTCGGCTCGCTGAAATAATCGTTCGATTGCAGCAGTACATTCGTGCCCGGCGGAAGCAGAGCAAGCCAGGCGCGCAGATCGGCTATGTGTTCGCAGCTCGTATTGATCATCAGATCGGGCCGCCCGGCCGCATAGTCGAGTGCGTACATATCTGCCGTCAGCGCCCGGAACCGGTCGCCGGCTTCCCGGTTGAGGGTCCGGGCGACCGGCGCGACTTCGGGATCGATGTCGATGCTATCGACCGCCGCGATGTCGAAGCGGGCGTCGTTGAAAAGCATTGCCGGCAATACGCCGTACCATCCACCCAGAACCCATATGCGCCCGAAGCGGCCGCCGCCGCTTTCGAACAGCCTGTCGAGCGCCCACATCTTGCAGGCGACCTGCTTGTGGTTGAAGGCGTTGGCGATATCGGCCTTCGGATGCTTGGCGACGACGCGCGCCAGCCCTGCCACGAGAGGGCAGTTGACATAAGCAGCAATTCCCCGCGTGAGGTCCAAGGCTTGCTCGTGCCAGTCCATGGCATTGCGTGGTTGCGTGACATCCATCATAATTCGTCTTGTATGTTGGGATTTTGGGCGACACAACGCAATCTTGCCTCCCGCAAGACTGTTTGATTCCGCGGACGTGATCATGCTGCAAGCCGCTTGGCTATTGCCCGGTGCCGGAGAGAGCCTGTTGCATCTGTCCGGATCATCGGCGTCCATCCGCCAGCACCAGCCGCGCAGCTGCGGCCTCGTGCTGCTCGGCTGTTCGCCAAAGCCCTACGAAAGCCGCGGACCGTTTGGCCAGCTGCTTTCTTCGCCGATCAACAATGCCCATGTCGTTGCCATCGACCATGCGCCGGAACTGGATCGCGCCGCCTCGCAGGTTCCTTGCATCGTTGAGCGCAGGACAATGTCCGTGCACAGCAGCTTCGAGCTTGTCGTTGGCGATGAAGAAATTGCCGATACGCCATTCGCCAGCAGGTGCTTTTACATCCTGCATCCTTCCAACTGAAGGGTCCACAGTCGCATATGGAAGCCAGCCTAGCCCGCTATATCTGGACGCACACCAAGAAGCAGCAGCTCTGGATATTGATGATCGTCGTGCTTTCGATGATCCCGTATTTCATGTCCTTCGACCTGCCGAAGCTGATCGTCAACGGACCGATCCAAGGTCGCGGCTTCGAGCAACCGGGCGCGACCCAGCCATTCATGAGGCTACATTATAACCTGCCGTTCATTGGAGAGGTCCAGTTCTTCTCCGGTTTTCAGCTCGACCGCGAGGAGACCCTGTTTGCCCTGAGCCTTGTGTTCCTCTTGCTAGTCGTCATCAACGGCCTGTTCAAATTCTACATCAACACCTACAAGGGCCGCCTCGGCGAACGCATGCTGCGGCGTATCCGCTTCGATCTGGTCGACCGTGTGCTGCGTTTTCCGCCGGTTTACTTCAAGCGGGTGAAATCCGCCGAAGTGGCGACCATGGTGAAGGACGAGGTGGAGCCGCTGGGCGGCTTCATCGGCGACGCCTTCCTGCAGCCGGTACTGCTCGGCGGCCAAGCGCTGACGGCCATGCTGTTCATCATGATCCAGAACGTCTGGCTCGGAATGATAGCGGTCGTGATCGTGGCGATCCAGATCGTGCTCATCCCGCGAATGCGGCGGCGGCTGATCGTGCTCGGACGCCAACGGCAGTTGACGGCGCGCGCGCTTTCGGGCCGGGTTGGCGAAATCGTCGACGGCATCGGCGCGGTTCACGTCCACGATACATCAAACTACGAGCGCGCCGACATAGCTGCCCGGCTCGGGCTCATCTTCAAGATCCGCTTCGATCTTTACCAATGGAAATTCATGGTGAAGTTCCTCAACAATTTTCTCGCGCAGCTCACGCCCTTTCTGTTCTACATGATCGGCGGGTATCTGGTCCTCCAGGGGCGGCTGGACGTCGGCCAGCTCGTGGCCGTGATCGGCGCCTACAAGGACCTGCCCGGACCGATGAAGGAACTGATCGACTGGGATCAGGATCGGCAGGATGTCCAGGTCAAATATCAACAGGTCGTTGAACAGTTCACCGTCGAAGGTCTCATCGCGCCGAAAATCGGGGTATTGACGATCGACGATCCCGATCCGATGACCAAGCCGCTGTCGGCGATCAATCTGTCCGTAGCAGACGATGGCGGTGCAATGCTCCTTAACCGTATCTCCCTCCAGGTCAAGCCGGGTGAGACGGTGGCACTGGTCAGTACCGCAACAGGTGGAGCGGAGGCGCTTGCAGAAGCCTTCGCGCGGCTGAACTGGCCGGACAGCGGAAGGGTCGCTTCGGGCACCGACGACCTGCTTGAACTCCCCGAAGCAGTAACCGGCCGGCGCATGTCGTATGCCTCGTCGGATGTTTTCCTGTTCCAGGCAAGCCTCCGCGACAACCTGCTCTACGGGTTGAAGCATGCGCCGCTGACATCGGTGCCTTATGACGGTGCTGCGGCAGATCAGCACCGCTGGAACATTCACGAGGCGCGCCGGTCGGGCAATCCGGATCTTGATATCCACAGCGACTGGATCAACTATGCTTCCGCTGGCGCTACCGGCCCGCACGACCTCTTTGAAGCCGTGCGCCGGGTGCTCGACGCGGTTGTTCTGTCGCGTGACATTCTGGATCTCGGCTTGCGCTCTTCGGCCGACCTCACGCGTCACACGGAGCTTGCCAGGCGGATCGTCGAACTGCGTGCGGCGCTGCGGACCCGGCTGGAACAAGAGGGGCTGAGCGGACTGGTGGTTCCTTTCGAACCGGGCGCCTACAACAAGGAAGCAACGATCGGCCAAAACCTGCTCTTCGGCGCTGCCGCCGGCCCCGAACTGGCCGACAGGGCCCTGGCGGCCAATCCCTATTTTGCTTCCGTGCTGAGGCAAGCCGGCCTCGACCGCACGCTCTACGAAATGGGCTTGGAGATCGCCAAACAGGCGATCGAGCTGTTTGCCGACCTGCCGCCCGATCACCAGTTCTTCCAGCAGCTCGCCTTCATGAGCGCGGAGGAGATACCCGCCTACGAAACCTTGCTGCAACGGCTCAAGAACCGTCCCTACGAGGCGGTTTCGGAGAACGATCGCGCCATGATCGTCACCTTGAGCTTTGCCTACATCGAGCCCCGGCACCGCTTCGGCCTGCTGAGCGACGAGCTGATGAGCAAGATCGTCGCTGCACGCAACCGGTTCTATGAAGACCTGCCGCCCGAGCTGCACAATGCGGTCGAACGGTATGATCCTGCCAAATACATTGCCGCGGCCACCGTCATGGATAATGTCCTGTTCGGGCGTGTGGGCAACAATCATCCCGACGCGCCCGACCGCATACGCTCCATCGTCTATGACATTCTTGACGAACTGGGGCTTTATGGCGAACTTCTGGATGTCGGCCTGGACTTCAACGTCGGCTCCGGCGGCAGGCGGCTGACCGGTGGACAGCGACAGAAGCTCGATGTTGCCCGGGCCTTGCTCAAGCGTCCCGATTTTCTCATTCTCAACCGGCCGCTGTCGGCGCTCGACCAGCGCATGCAGGATAAGGTGCTGCGAAATGTGCTCGAGGAAGCCAGGCGCGACGGCCATTCGCCGGCAATTGTGTGGGTCGTGACGAATCCGGCAATGGCGATGATGTTCGATCGCGTTATCGTCTTCGACTCGGGTCAATTGGCGGAAGACGGAACACACGAGACACTTTTGGCAGGGAACGGTATCTTCAAGGAACTGTTGTCATAGAGCAACGGACATTCAGATGGGATCATTCTGCCGGTGCCGGACATCGGGCTCGCCACCTTTCGCGTGGTTTGTCTCGCCATCCCGGAAAGAGAATTGATTCCATCTGGGCGTCCGTTGCTCTAGTCTGGCAAACGCGAATTTTGGAAGGTTTGCGACAATGCTGCTCAAGGATGAAGTTGGAATGCTGCAACGCGTTCCCTTGTTCTCTGCCATCGAGCCGACAAAGCTCAAGCTGCTTGCGTTCACATCCGATCGTGTGAGCTACAGCGCCGGCCAGATCCTTTTCCGGCAGGGCGACGAGGGAGACGCCGCCTATGTCATCCTTTCAGGCAGGGCGGATATTCTTGTCGATTCCGACAGCGGACCGATAAAAGTTGCCGAACTGGAGCCAAATTCGATCGTTGGCGAGATCGCCATATTGTGCAACAGCTCCCGCACTGCCACCGTCAGAGCGGCAAGTCCGCTGGAAGCCCTGAGAATCCGCAAGGATCATTTCCTGAGGCTTATGAGGGAGTTCCCGGAAATGACCATCGAGATATTGCGGGTTCTTGCCGATCGCCTAAGCCATACGACCGCGGATCTGATCGACGCACGAAGCGCCAAATAACGAAGGACGTGCGCTCGATCCTCGCCGTCGTGACGGCACTGTCCTCTCGCTGAGAAGATCACCCGGAGAAAGCCTGTCTCGCCTAGCAGCAGTTGTTTGGATATGATGGGCGAAGGGGTAGCATGGACGACAACGTTTTCCTGGTCAGGTTTTGGGGTGTCCGCGGCAGCATTTCGGTATCAGGGCCAGAATTCTCTCGCTATGGCGGCAACTCAATCTGTGTCGAGATGCGATGCGGTAAGCATACGCTTCTGTTCGACGCAGGCTCTGGCCTACGGCCTGCCGGCGCGGCGCTTCAGGCGTTGGGCGTGACCGATTTCGACCTGCTTTTCACCCATTGCCATTACGATCACATCATCGGGCTGCCGTCTTTTGCGCCGATCTATGACCGGGGCGCCAAGGTTACGCTTTGGTCCGGGCATCTTGCAGGACACATGACGACCCGGCAGATGGTCGATGAGTTCATGCGGCCGCCGTGGTTTCCGGTGAAACTGGAGGCCTGCAAGGCAAGCCTCGACTATCGCGATTTCGTATCTGGAGACGTGCTTCGCCCGCGCGAAGGGGTGGTGGTCCGAACCGGCAGTCTTATGCATCCGGGCGGCTGCATAGGCTACCGGGTCGAATGGGGCGGCGGCGTCGTGGCGGTGATCACAGACACTGAGCACGAGCCGGACAAACTCGATCAGGCGGTGCTCGGCCTGATCGAAGATGCCGACCTCGTCATTTACGATTGCACCTACACCGAGGAGGAAATGGAACGCCGCCGCGGTTACGGGCACTCGACTTGGCAACAGGGCGTCAAGCTCTGTGAGGCGGCCGGTGCGCGGAGGCTTGCACTGTTTCACCACGATCCGACACGCACCGACAAGGAACTGGACAAGATCCAGAAACTGGCCAAGGACAGGTTTACCGGCGCTTTTGTCGCGCGGGATGGCCAGACGCTCAAACTTCCAGTCTCATTGCGCAAAAAGCGCTGAGCTATTTTCCTCTATCTCTTTGTTTTGACGCAATTCCGGACGGAAACCGTTCATACCTTCCTGGAATTGTTCTACCGGCGCTGCGCCCGATCAATGTCCTGATCGGAAGCCATGCGCAGGCTTCAGTCTGTGCGGCGACTGTGAACAGCCGTTCGAGGAAGAGCCAGGCCGATTCATCATGTACGAGATGGTGGGTGAGCAGGCCCACCGGTTCGCCCCCATCGAATGCATGCTGCAATTGCGCAATGATAGCCTGAACCAATAGGCCATGATCGCGGCAGCCGCGCGTGCCATGCCAATCCATGATGTCGACATTGCTGTTGATGACCGCAAGTGAAGCCGGCCTTGGCGGCCCATAGACCGACAATGCCGAAAATCCTATCGATCCAAGGTCGGATACCAAGCCGGCGTCGATCCTGTTCCAGGGTGGCACCAGCATCGGAACGGCACGTGCGC
Organism: Mesorhizobium sp. M0500; assembly: GCF_040321165.1. NCBI lineage: Bacteria > Pseudomonadati > Pseudomonadota > Alphaproteobacteria > Hyphomicrobiales > Phyllobacteriaceae > Mesorhizobium > Mesorhizobium sp. M0500. The sequence continues at coordinate 650,021 of NZ_JAMYRB010000002.1, read as the reverse complement.
CGTGCAGGCCGGTTATGTGCGCCAGCCCGCGAGCCAGATCATCGAGCACCGCCTCGCGTGGCCGATGCGCGCCGAGCTCCTGCTTCTTCTGGCCCTCGGGCGCATGATTTCGGTGCGCCCAGCCATGGATGGCGACCGTGGCATGCGGCGCCTCGTCAAGCCGAACGACAAGCTTCTCGTCAGTCAGGGCGGGAATGACGGCCAGAGTCACCGGAACCGCGAATTCACCGGTGAGGTCGAGCAACCGATCAAGCGCAGGCGTCGGATCCACGGCGTCATCGTCGCGCAGCCAGAACTCTGCCTTACGGTCCGCCCGTTGCCGGCTCGCCAGTTCCTCCACCAAGGGTTGCCAGATTTGATCGGATGTCATGAGACCGGGATCTTCGCAAGAAGTTCGGCCAGACGCGCCGCTGCAGCACCGAGAGAACGTTCTTCGAGGATGAAACGTCTGGCTTCTGCGGCCATGATGGATCTTTCGTCGTTACGGGCCAGAAGCCTTTCAATGGCAGAAGCGAACGCCGCCACATCGTCCGGCGGGGTGAGAAACCCGGCCTGGCCATTCCGGACGACCTCCGGCACGCCGGCGACGTCCTGAGCCACAACCGGAAGGCCGGCGGCCTGTGCTTCAAGATAGGCAACGCCATAGGCCTCGCCGAAACCCGGCCAGACGTAAATTCCCCCACTGTAGAGGACATCCGGCACGGCGGCTGGCTCAATCGCGCCAAGCCATTCGATACGCTCGGCGGGCAAGCCGGCGAATTGCGCTTTGATCTCCTCGCGGGCAGGTCCGTCCCCGACGACCGACATGGTCCAGGGCAGGTGACCGATCGAACCGAGCGCCTGCGCCAGCATGCGATAGCTTTCGAGTTTGTCGCCCGGGCGCATCATGGCGACGGTAACGAGGCGCGTCGGACAACCTCGTGCCGGCGTTTCCCGGAATAGCGATGTGTCGATGAAGGGCGAAAGCATGCCGAAAGCGGCGTCGGGTACCGCATCTGCCAGTCCCTGACGATCCCTTTGCGTGAAGCAGATGTTCAGCGCCGCCTGTTCGACGGCTCGCGCCACCAACGCTTGCGTATCGGCCCACAAACCGGTGTTGCGCCGCCTCGAATAGGAGGCTTCCGTTGTCACATAGGGGACACCAAAGGCCAACGCCAGTTCGGGCCCGATCAGGTCGGGCGCCTTGTAATAGGGATGATAGGTGAACCACAGATCGGGCTTGCCGTCACGATCCCAAAGCCTTGCCAGCCGCGCGGCTTCCTCCCGGGCCTCGATCTTGAGCGCATCGAAACTTTTCGAATCCGGTTCGCGTAGATAGAAGCGCAATTCGGATGCCAGTTCGACGCTATGTCCTCCATGCTCCAGCGCCTTGACCAGCATCCGTGCCATCTGGCGGTCGCCGGAGGCAACGGGATGATTGGGCGACTTCAGCGGCGCATAGAAGGCAATTCGCATCCCCGGACCCTATCATCGGAAAGCCTGCGCAAGTCAATTTCGAAGCATGATCGACTTCACCCTCAAGCACTGGAATGTGCTATCTGATGCTCATGGAAACAGCTGCCGCGTCCGATCCGTTTGTTGCTTCTCTGCCGGTCTTCGCAAAGTTTGAAAGCGTTGCCGATATCGATAACTATCGGCCTCTCCCCGATGGCTGGGCGCTGGCCACCGCAGACATCGTCGGCTCGACCAAGGCGATCGAGGCGGGGCGCTATAAAACCGTCAATATGGCCGGTGCCAGCGTCATTTCGGCGCTGCTCAATGCGCTGGGTAGGCAAGATCTTCCCTTTGTCTTCGGCGGCGACGGCGCGCTCGTGGCGTTTCCTGGCTCGGCGCTGGAGATCACCCGTAACGCGCTGGCGGCTGTCCAGAGATGGGTGGCGGACGAACTGGATCTGACCTTGCGTGCCGCAATCGTGCCGATAAAGGATATAAGAGCGCAAGGCCTCGATGTTCGCGTGGCGAGGTTCCAGGCCTCTGATGCGGTCTTCTATGCCATGTTCGCCGGAGGTGGCGGCAGTTGGGCGGAAGCCGAGATGAAAGCGGGGCGCTACCGCATCGATCCTGCGCCGGCCGGCACGCGACCGGATCTGACTGGCCTCTCGTGCCGCTGGAACCCGATCGAAGCCCGGCATGGCGAAATCGTCTCGATCATAGCCATACCGGGGGCGTCGCGCGACTTGCGCGGTTTTCAGTTTCTGGTTTCCGACATCATCGCCCTTGCCGGCAGGCAGGAACGCGATGGCCACCCGGTGCCGGTGAACGGGCCGGACTATAGTTTGCTGCCCGCCGGCCTCGATGTCGAGGCGCGGGCCACGGCGCCGGCAGGACGGCGGTGGCTGTCGAAGCTGTGGATAGTGTTCCTGATGACGCTTACGGCTGTTGCGGATAGATTTGGCTGGACGATCGGCAGATTCGATCCGAAGATCTACAAACGCGAAGTGGCCAGCAATTCGGATTTCCGGAAGTTCGACGATGGCTTGAAGATGACCATCGACGTTGACGCGGATGTGTTGCAACGGATCGAGAACCGGCTGAAACAGGCGGAAGAGGCGGGCATCTGCAACTATGGCCTGCACCGCCAGAAATCGGCCTTGATGACATGCCTCGTCGCATCGCCGCTGCAGCGCGATCACGTTCATTTCATCGATGGCGCCGCCGGCGGCTATGCGATGGCTGCCGCAAGCCTGAAGGCGAAGGTGCCGATCTGACGGCTTGCGGACATCGATTTTCCGCAATATGCCTCGGGGTTCTTGGGAGCGGTGAGCCTCACCATGGAAGCGGACGGCCTGTCCGAATTGACGGGAAGCAGATTTTTGGACGCCTCACGATCGACATATGACCGTCTTCTGAACCGGATTTCGACGCGCGCCGCGCAAGTCGGCGTGATCGGACTGGGCTATGTCGGGTTGCCGCTGGCGGTCGCGATCGCTCGCGCCGGCTTCCCGGTTTCCGGCTTCGACATCGAAGGCCAGAAGGTCGAGAGCCTGAACAACGGCCAATCCTACATCGAGGCGGTGACGTCGACAGCCCTTGCCGGCCAGGTGGCAAGCGGACGGTTCCGCGCCACTGCGGATTTTGCCGAACTGGCCGTCTGCGATGTCATCATCATCTGCGTTCCGACGCCACTGACGAAACACCGCGAGCCGGATCTCTCCTTTGTCAGGAACACGGCAGGCAACATCGCGAAGCATCTGCGTCTCGGCCAGCTGATCGTGCTGGAATCGACCACCTATCCCGGCACCACCGACGACGTGATCAAGCCCATCCTGGAAAAAACCGGCTTGCAGTCGAGGACAGACTTCTTCCTCGGCTTCTCGCCCGAACGCGAGGATCCCGGCAACCGCAGCTTTGAGGTCGCGACAATCCCCAAGGTCGTGGCAGGGGACGGCATTGAAGCGGCAACGCTCGTGCAGGCTTTCTACCAGGGCGTGGTCAAGACCGTCGTTCCAGTTTCCACCACGGCGACCGCCGAGGCGGTCAAGCTGACGGAAAACATCTTCCGCTCGGTCAACATAGCCCTCGTCAACGAGTTGAAGGTCGTGCTCGGGGCGATGGGAATCGACATCTGGGAGGTGATCGAGGCGGCAAAGACCAAGCCCTTCGGCTACATGCCTTTCTATCCTGGCCCTGGACTTGGTGGGCACTGCGTTCCGATCGATCCCTTCTACCTGACGTGGAAGGCTCGCGAATACGAACTGCCGACCCGCTTCATCGAGCTGGCGGCAGAGATCAACACGGCCATGCCGCGTCATGTGGTCGATGAACTGGCGAAGGCGCTGGACCGGCGCTGCGGCAAGGCGCTCAGCCGCTCGCGCATTCTCATCATCGGGCTCGCCTATAAGAAGAATGTGCCCGACATCCGCGAAAGCCCCTCATTGCGGCTCATTGAACTCATCGAGGAATGGGGCGGCAAGGCGGAATTCCACGATCCGCATGTTGCCGAAATCCCGGGCACACGGGAGCATATGGCGATCAAGGGGCGTCGCTCGGTCGAATTGACCGAGGTGGCCTTGAAGGATTTCGACGCTGTCGTCGTTGCGACCGACCACGACGCGATCGACTATCAGGCGATCGCGGATCACGCTCTACTGATCGTCGACACACGCAATATTTTTGGCCGCCTCGGGCTAGCCCGAGAGACGGTGGTGAAGGCCTGACGGCGTCCGAGCCGGCGAATTTGTGCAAGGAGATTTCGAGATAGCATGAGCACAGCGCAAGCAGAAATTTCTGCCATTCTCATGGATAAGGTTGCCGATTGGCTGACCCAATCGGCGTTGGCGGGCGACGACCTGGAAACATTGGTAAGGGGCTTTTGTGAACGGCTGGCTGCTGCCGGCCTGCCGTTGAAGCGGGTGCATTTGAGCTTTTCGATGCTTCATCCGCTTTATGACGCGCTCGGCTTCACCTGGCTCCGCGGCCAGGGCCTGGAAGTGGAAGGCTTCCGCAAGGAGAACGGCGTTCATTCCGACAGATTCCTGACCAGCCCATACTACCATCTGCTCAGCCACAAGCTCGACCATCTGCGGCGCCGGCTCGACCCGTCGGTGCCGTCGGAATTTCCTGTTTTCGATGACCTCAAGCTGATGGGCGTCACCGATTACATGGCTTTCGTCCATCCCTTCAGCGGCAACACCAGTCAGGGCATGATCGGGTCTTGGTCCACCGACAGTGCTGCAGGCTTCAGCGACAGCATGATTTCGGCGCTGCTGCGCATCCAGAACCATCTCGCTATCGCAACCAAGATGGCGGTGCTCACCAAGCTTGCCGACAACATGATGACCACTTATCTCGGCGGCGACGCCGGCAGGCGCGTGCTCGACGGCCAGATCAAGCGCGGCGAGGGTGATACAATCCGGGCGGCACTGGTCATGGGCGACATGCGCGGGTCGTCAAGACTTGCCGAAACCTCCGGCCGCGAAGTCTATATCGATACGCTGAACCAGTTTTTCGACGCCGCTGCTGCACCTTTCAATCGCAAGGGCGGGCAGATCATGAGTTTCATAGGTGATGGCTTCATTGCCGTCTACCCTTGCGCAAGGCACCGTTCACAGTCCGAGATCGCCTGCCAGGCTGCTCTTGCAGCAGCGCACAAGGCCACCGCGCGCATGATGGATCTCAATCTGCGCAGAAAGCAGCAGGGATTGAGCGACATAAACTATGGTATCGGCCTGCATGTCGGCAATGTGATGTTCGGCAATGTCGGGCTTACCGACCGGCTCACATTCTCTGTCTTCGGTTCGGCTGTAAACGAGGTCCAGCGCCTCCAGACCCTGACCAAGAAATATCCGCACAGCGTTCTCGCCAGCAAAGACTTCGCCGGCTATTGCGGCGCCAACAACTGGCTGGCGCTCGGCATGGAGGAACTGGCGGGCATCAGGCAGAAGCTAACGGTGCTTTCACCCGATTTGTCGGGTGCTCTCTCGCTCGACGAAGACGGTGCGCTGGAGCCGATTTACGACCGAATATCGGACGCCGAGCAGGTCATGCTGCTTCATCGCAATGCCGCGCGGCCGTCCGCGGGCGACCCGAGGAAGCTCCAGTAACCGCCACGATCTGATCCGAACGCGTTTGGTATGCAGTCCGGTCGCCGGTTCCGCCAGGGAACTGGGGACTGTTCGAATCCAAGTTGCTCTAGGCTGGCAATGCGCTAGTCTCGCCTTCTGGACCTGCCAGAGTGGGGGCTGGTGTGAGAATGAATTTGGGCGTTGATCTGCTGCGGATCGAGGATGTTGGCATCTCTTTTGCCATTATAGGGGGACCGTTGCATGCCGTCAGGCGTGCAAATCTTCGCGTCCTGCCCGGCAAGGTTACTGCGCTTGTGGGCGAGTCCGGTTCCGGAAAATCGGTTCTTAGCCAGGCAGTGATGGGCATTTTGCCGAACACAGCCCATGTTCGCGGGCGTATCCTGTTTTCCGATCCTGAAAAGCCCGGCACGACGCAGGATATCCTGCAGATGCCGCGTGACGGACCCGAAATCCGGGCGTTGAGAGGCAGCCGCATAGGCAAAATATTTCAGGAGCCGATGACATCACTGTCGCCGCTGCATACGATCGGCAATCAGGTGAGCGAATCCCTGCAGATTCATACGCCCATGGCTTGGGTGGAGCGCAAGGCGCGGACCAAGGAAATGCTCGGACTTGTCGGCTTTCCCAACCCCAAGCGCGCCTATGACATGTATCCCTTTGAACTTTCGGGAGGATTGCGTCAACGCGCCATGATCGCCATGGCGCTTATCTGCCGGCCCGCGCTGTTGATCGCCGACGAGCCGACGACGGCGTTGGACGTCACCATCCAGGCGCAAATCCTGCAATTGCTGCGCGAGCTTCAGACGAAGCTGAACATGGCGATGCTGCTGATCACGCACGACCTTGGCGTAGTCGCCAACGTCGCCGACGAGGTGGTGGTCATGTACCATGGCGAGATCATGGAAGCGGGACCTGTGGAGGCGATATTCCGCCGGCCGGGCCACCCTTACCTGAAGGGCCTGATGGCAGCCGTTCCGCATTTCGACCTGAAGCCCGGCGAAAGGCTAAAGGCGCTCCGCGAGGTGCCGGTGAATGTCGGGAACCTGCTCGGCAAGCAGACGGCGCCGGCATCGAAGGGGCCGGACGACATCCTGCTGTCGGTCAGGGATCTGACAAAGACCTTCACGATCCGCAAGTCCGGATGGTTCGGCGGAGATCATCAAACCTCTGTTCGCGCCGTGGACGGCGTGAGCTTTGATATCAGGCGGGGTGAGTGCCTGGGTCTTGTCGGCGAAAGCGGCTCCGGCAAAACCACCGTCAGCAAGATCCTCATGCGGGCTGTCACCCCTACCGGCGGCTCTGTGATCTTCAATGGCCGCGATGGTCCGATCGACGTCTTGGAAGCCGAGGGAGACGCCCTGCGCATGCTGCGCGCGAAAATCCAGATGGTATTCCAGGATCCGGTTTCGTCGCTTTCACCCCGCATGACGGTGGAGAACATTTTGAGCGAGCCGCTGGAAATCCATCGACGTGGCAATGCCGCGTCCCGACTCGCCACGGTCAAGAGCCTGATGCAGGCAATCGGGCTCGACCCGCGCTTCATAAAGCGTTATCCGCATAGTTTCTCCGGCGGGCAGCGTCAGCGTATCGGCATCGCGCGCGCGTTGGCGCTGGGGCCTGAACTCCTGATCTGCGACGAGCCGGTTTCGGCACTCGATGTCTCTGTCCAGGCGCAGATCCTGAACCTTCTGAAGGACCTGCAGAAGGAACTGGGCCTGACCTACCTGTTCATATCCCACAACCTCGCGGTGGTGGACTACATGGCAGACCGTATCGCGGTGATGTGCGGCGGGCGTATCGTCGAGCTCGCGCCGCGCGAAATTCTGCTTAGGAAACCGGTCCACCCCTACACGCGCTCATTGGTCGCCGCAGTACCTTTCCCCGATCTCGACAGGCCGATGGATTTCAAGACGCTGAAACTCAGCGGCGCTTCCGACACCAGCGCATGGGGACCGCAATTCCGCGACGAGGGCGACGAGGATATGCTGTCGCCGCTCGATCTTGGCGGCGGCCACCTCGTGCTGGCCCGACGTTCGGCCGATTTCAGCGAGCTACGCCATTGATCAGCCGGCGCACCGTCCTTGGACTCATGGCTTCGGCATTTCTGCCGGGCACGTTGCGCGCCGGCGACCTGGAGCCGGAATTTCTTGAGCCGCAGCTGAAGGCCAGAGCGCTGCCGGCACTCGCCGAACGCCTGCCCAAGCGCCCTCGCGCGTTGAATCTCGCCGCGATGGGCCGGCAGCCCGGCCAATATGGCGGCACGCTGCGCACGATCATCGGCAGCCAGAAAGACATCCGGATGATGACAATCTACGGGTACGCTCGCCTGGTCGGCTATGACGAAAAGCTTAACCTGCAAGCCGACATTCTCGAAAGTTTCGATGTAGCGGATGATCGTGTCTTCACTTTCAAGATACGAGAAGGACATAAATGGTCTGACGGTAGCCTGCTGACGTCGGAGGATTTTCGCTATTGCTGGGAAGATGTCTGGCTGAACGATGAGCTTTCGCAAGGCGGGCTCGCCCCGGCCCTGCTGGCGGACGGCAAGCCGCCACGCTTCGAGATCGTCGATCCGTTGACGGTCCGCTATAGTTGGGATGCGCCCAATCCCGACTTCCTGCCCAAGCTCGCCGCTGCTTCGCCCCTATCGCTTGTTCTGCCGGCCGCCTATCTCAAGCAGTTCCACAAGAAATACCAAGATCCATTCCGGCTCGCCGGCCTAATGAAGGAGAACCGGGCCCAGAAATGGACGCTCTTGCATATCCGCATGTCGCGGCAGTATCGCCCGGAGAACCCGGAACTGCCGACGCTCGATCCCTGGCAGAACCGGACCAAGCCGCCGGCTGAGCAGTTCGTCTTCGAGCGGAACCCGTTCTTTCATCGAATAGACGAGAATGGCCGGCAACTGCCTTATGTCGACCGGATTGTCATGAATGTCAGCTCGTCGGCGATCATTTCCGCCAAGACCGGTGCGGGCGAGAGCGACCTGCAAGGCATGGGAATTGACTTCACCGATTACTCCTTCCTGAAGGATGCGGAGAAGCGCTACCCGGTGAAGATGCATCTCTGGAAACGCACACAAGGTTCGCGGCTGGCGCTGCTGCCCAATCTGAATTGTGCCGACCAGGTGTGGCGTGGCCTTTTTCGTGACGTGCGCGTGCGCCGCGCACTTTCGCTCGCTGTGGACAGGCGCGAGATCAATTTGGCTGTGTTCTACGGATTGGCGCAGGAAAGTGCCGATACGGTCCTGCCGGAGAGCCCGCTCTACCGGCCGGAATTCGCGAAAGCCTGGGTCGCCCATGATCCCGACCAGGCCAATGCCCTGCTCGACGAGGTCGGGCTTCAGGCGCGTGACGATGACGGCCTGCGGATACTCCCCGACGGACGCCCGGCGCAGCTCGTAGTGGAAACGGCCGGCGAAAGCACGCTGGAAACCGACGCGCTCGAGCTCATCACCGATCACTGGCGCAAGATCGGCATCGCCCTGTTCATCCGGACTTCGCAGCGCGACATCTTCCGCAGCCGCGCGCTTGGTGGCCAGATCATGATGTCGATGTGGTCGGGCATCGACAATGGCGTGCCGACCGCCGACATGAACCCCTACCAACTCGCCCCCACCGTCGATGACCAGCTGCAATGGCCGCTCTGGGGTGCTCACTACTTGTCCCGTGGCAAGGTCGGCGAAGCGCCCGATCTTCCGCCCGTGGTCGAGTTGATGGCTTTACTCAAGCGCTGGAACGCATCGACCGAAGCCACGGAGCGCGCCGAGATCTGGAATTCAATGCTGTCGATCTATACCGATCAGGTGTTTTCGATCGGCACGGTAAACGGAACGCATCAGCCGATTCTGGCATCCTCGCGGCTGCGCAATCTGCCTGACAAGGCGCTCTACGGCTACGACCCGACCGCCTATTTCGGTGTCTATATGCCGGATACATTCTGGCTTGGAGAGTCCTGAGCGTGCTTCGATATTTTGTCTGGCGTATCGCCGTGATGGTTCCAACGCTGCTGGTCATATCGGCACTGGTGTTCACGATCATCGAACTTCCCCCAGGCGACTATTTCGACAGCTATGTTGCCGAGCTTCGGGCTCAAGGCGAAGCGGTGGATTCCGATCGCATCGAGATGATGCGCAAGGAATATGGTTTCGACAAGCCACCGGTCATTCGCTACTTCTACTGGGTCGGCGGGATGCTGCACGGCGATTTCGGCTATTCCTTCGAATATGAGCTGCCGGTTCGCGACGTCGTCGGGGACCGAATGTGGCTGACGGTGCTGGTTTCCTTCGTCACGATCATCTTTACCTGGCTCATCGCCTTTCCGATCGGCATGTACTCCGCCACGCATCAATACAGCTGGGGCGACTACGGCCTGACTTTCTTCGGCCTTCTCGGCCTTGCGATTCCGAACTTCATGCTGGCGCTGATCCTGATGTATTTCGCCAACATCTGGTTCGGCACGTCTATCGGCCATCTCATGGACCAGCAATATCTCGGCGAGCCGATGAGCTGGGCCAAGGCGAAATCGATCCTCGCCCATCTCTGGATTCCGGTCTTGATCATCGGCACCGGGGGCACGGCAAGCATGATCCGGCGGCTGCGCGCCAATCTGCTCGATGAGCTACATAAGCAATATGTCGTGACCGCGCACGCCAAAGGCCTTCATCCCTTCAGGGCGCTGGTCAAATATCCGCTGCGCATGGCGCTCAATTTCTTCATTTCAGATATCGGCTCTATCCTGCCGGCCATCATCTCCGGCGCCGAAATCACGGCAATCGTGCTGTCTTTGGAGACGACCGGGCCGATGCTGATCAAGGCGCTGCAAAGCCAGGACATGTATCTGGCAGGGTCGTTCCTGATGTTCCTCGCCTTCCTGACGGTCATCGGCGTCCTGATTTCCGACTTGGCGCTGGCGCTACTTGATCCGCGAATTCGTTTGCAAGGCGGCAGCACCAAATGAACACGCAATCGCCGCTGCCCGCTCCGGGCGCCCCGCTGCAACACTACGTTTCCATTGCGCCCTTTGACCTGCAGTCGGTCGAGGCGATGACGCCGGAGCAGTCGAAGGTCTTTCAGGCGTCGCAGCTGCGGCTGATGTGGTGGAAATTCCGTCGGCACCGGCTTGCCCTTGTATCCGGCATATTCCTGGCAGCGCTCTATTTCGGGATACTGATCTGCGAGTTCCTGGCGCCCTACGATCTGCACACGCGCAACATGGACTACATCTATTCGCCGCCGCAGCGAGTGCACCTGTTCCACAACGGCCAGTTCGTCGGGCCGTTCGTCTATGGCCGCCAGATGACGCTGGATATGGACACGCTCAAGCGGAACTACGTCGAGAAACAGGATGATGTTCAGCGGATCCGTTTCTTCTGCAAGGGCGACAGTTACCGGTTCTGGGGCCTTATCGAAGGTGACAGGCATTTTGTCTGCCCCGCCGAAAACGGCCAGCTCTTTCTGGCCGGCACTGACAGGCTGGGGCGCGATGTGCTCTCGCGCATCATCTATGGCGCACGCATTTCACTGACAATCGGCCTCGTCGGCATCAGTTTCAGCTTCCTGCTCGGCATTGTCATCGGCGGACTGGCCGGCTATCACGGCGGTATCTTCGACCTGATCGTCCAACGGATAATCGAAGTTCTGCAATCGATCCCCAGCATTCCGCTATGGCTGGCTCTGGCGGCGATTATGCCGATAACCTGGAGTCCGATCCTGATCTATTTCGGCATCACCGTCATCCTCGGGCTGCTCGACTGGACCGGACTGGCGCGGGCCGTGCGTTCAAAGCTTCTGGCCTTGCGCGAGGAGGATTACGTTCTGGCCGCGCAATTGATGGGCGCCAGAAGCAGCCGCATCATCGGGCGGCATCTCATTCCCGGCTTCATGTCGCATCTGATCGCGACGGCGACGATCTCCATACCTGGCATGATCCTGGGCGAGACGGCGCTGAGCTTCCTCGGGCTCGGGCTGAGGGCACCGATAACCAGCTGGGGCATCCTGCTCACCGAGGCGCGCAGCGTCAGCGTGATCGCGTTCTATCCATGGCTGCTTTTGCCGATGCTCCCCGTCGTTCTCGTCATCTTGGCGTTCAACTTCCTCGGCGACGGGTTGCGGGACGCCGCGGACCCCTACAAGTGACAGCGCTATTCCGCCGCGCGCAGTGCCGCCGACTCCACCCGTATGATCCTTGTTGGCAACTGTTCGCTTGTTGCAGTGTTCATCGTCCGCCTCTACACGCGGCAAGACTCGATCGGGGTTTAACACGTCGGCCTCGGGTTTCAGCCGCGAAACGCTCTGGTCGGGGGCAGTTGATTTCGTGAACTGGTTCTGGACATACAATCGCACATGAGTCGCCTTGACAGTTTCATCCGGAGGATGACCGCACAGCGCGACATACTTGATCATGTCTGCGCCGAGGTGGCAAAGATGGAGGGGCCCGTGCTCGAGCTCGGCCTCGGCAATGGCCGGACGTTCCACCATCTGCGCGAGCGCCTGCCCGGACGCCGGATCGTAGCGTTCGACCGCGCACTTGCCGCACACGCCAGCTCAATTCCCGAAGCTGAAAACCTCGTGCTCGGCGAAATACGCGAGACGGCGAGCAGGTTCATTGGCATCGACGCCGCTCTTGTTCATGCCGACATCGGCACCGGCTATGAAGATCGCGATGCAGTGACCTCTACCTGGCTTCCCGATCTGACCGCGCGCCTGCTTCGCGTCGGCGGCATCGCGGTCAGCGGCACGCCGCTCGATCACCCGCAGTTGCAACGCCTCCCGCCGCCACCTTCGGTTCCCGCCGATCGTTATTTTATCTGTAGGCGCGTGTGAGGGGCCGGGATGAGCCAAATCTTCAGGGGCCAAGCCTTCAGGGGATCGTATATACTGCTATCTCCCGGTCAATGCCGCGCAGCGAGACCTCGTGGGGCACGGGCGTCAGCGCGTTCCTGTGCAAGAGATCGGCGGTGAGATTGTCGTCGACCACCGCCCGAGTGGCGAAGATCGCCTGTGCGTTGGCAAGGTTCTGGACCCGCGAAGCAATGTTGACCGTCTGGCCGAAATAGTCCTGTCGCTCATTCATAGACACGGCGATGCAGGGGCCGGCATGGACTCCGATCTTGAGCAGCAGATCCTCGCGCCCGCTCTTGTCGTTGAGCGTACGCATGGCATCGCGCATCCTGAGGGCTGCAGCAATCGCACGATCAGGCGTCGCGAAGGTCGCCATCACCGCATCACCGATCGTCTTCACCACCGCGCCTGCCTCCGCCGTGACGATCTCGTGCAGAACCTGGAAATGCTCGCGCACGAGATCGAAGGCTGAAAGGTCGCCCACCCGCTCGTAAAGCTCGGTCGATCCGCGCAGGTCGGTGAACAGGAACGTCAGGCTGGTGATCTTCAGGCGCTGGTTGATGTCGAGTGTATCCGTGCGATAGAGATCGCGGAACGTCTGGTTGGTGAGCAGGCGCTTGGCGGTCAGGAAGGGCCGGCGTTTTCCCAGGAAATCATGCAATGCCTGGCCGGCGATGAAGACCGTCGGCAGCACGCGGGTGTCGGTCCGGTTTTCCAGCGAAATGCGCAACGGGCCGGGTTGCATCTCCAGCGTCTGGTTCTGGACATGGTCGCGGTCGAAGGCCAAAGAGAGGCTCCGGCGCTCCTTTGTTGGTTCGCCCTTCCCGTCGATGAACTGCGCTGAATGGGTGACCGGCTCGAAGACGATGATGAATTCGGACGGAAGCTGTATGGGCAGAACCGCCTTTTCACCGGGCGCAAGCTCGATATCCTCCAGCGAGAACGCTTCCAGCTTTTTCGCGAAATCCTCTTCCGGCAGATCGACGCCGGACGCCCAGTAGATCTGGCGGAAATATTCCGCCACCGGCAGTTCGTGTGGATTGTGGGCGGCAATCCTGCGCACGCGGGGACTGACGGTGAATGTCACCTCGACCATCTCGTCGAGGGTCGGTGAATAGCCCTCGGAGCACAGCGCGCAGGTGTATTCGTCCTTTTGCAGGGTTTTCAGCGTGGCGTTGGTGTCGAGCACGCCGCCGCAGCCGGGGCACAGAACATTCCAGGAAATGTCGAAGATGCCCACCCGCGCCGCATGGAGAAAGGCGCTTATTGCGCGCTCCTCGTCGAGGCCATGCTTGCTGGCGAAGGCTGGCGCATTGATGCGGCAAAGTTCGTGGTCCTCGCCCTCCGCGATGGTTCGCTTGATCGCGTCGATCGCCTGCGGATCGACATCGGCCGATTGTCGCAGAAGTGAGAACAGATCCTGAGCTTCGTTCATCGTGCAGGCTCCGGAAAATGCACCCCGAGGCGTTTTGACCGGACCGGTCTTTGGTCCGAGTGCTCCATCTTACTTCGAAACGGACCGTACGGCCATTCGAATGGATAAGCCTGGTGACCGTTCAATTTCCATTCGGCGGATTTTAACCGGCCGCAAGCAGCACTATGATGGTCCATGGAGCATTCATCTTTGGGATTTTCTCCCATGCCGACATCCGACAATCCGCCATTTCCCGCGGCCCTGCGCCTTTTTTCTGCGGTGGTCATCATCGTCCTGATCGTAGGCGCCGGCCTGTTTTTCATGCCTGCGCTGGTGAAACCGGGCTGGCCTTGGGCCGTCACGCCGTTCAATGCGCGCTTCCTCGGTGGCTTCTACACCGCCGAAATGGTCGTGATGGCGGCACTGCTGGTCTGGAATCGCTGGTCGCCCGGCAGGCTCGTGCTCGTCATGGCCTTCATCTTCACCGTCATCGTGTCGGTGGCTTCGTTCATCAATCTCGGCTATTTCAACTTCGAGCGCAAAGCGCCCTGGCTGTGGTTTTTGGTCTATCTTGCTTCGGTCGCGGTATCCGGGCTGTTCCTGTGGCGGGCCAGGGCCCGTCCTTCTGCAAAAGGCGTGACCTTAAATACCGCATGGCGCGGCTACATGCCGGCGGAATCCGCGATCCTTGGACTCTATGGCGTCGGCCTGTTGCTGTTTCCCCTGACATTCAGTGGCATCTGGCCATGGCCGATCGATGCCTTCCACGCTCAGGTCTACAGCGCCATCTTCCTCGCCGGTGCGGGCGGCATATATCTCGTCTGGAGAAGCGCGCCGCGCGAGGAACTGCTGGTGCTCGGGCTGGCGCAGTTTCTGGTTGGCCTGCTTGCCATCCTCGGCGTCGTCATCACCGACGCTGCGGTGCACCGGATCGACTGGACGGCGACCGGGACATTGTGCTGGCTCGCCCTTTTCGGCTGGATAGGCATCAGCGGCGTGTTCAAACTCTACGCCGCCTCCCGGTATTTTAGCTCGCAATCGGTATCATAGGTTGCAGAGACCGCTGGATTTTCAGGTCACGTCCGGTGCATCGTACCGGCCCGATTGCCATCGCCGGGGAACGCCATGACCAGCACGACCTCGCCACCCTCCGAGAAAATCCAGCCGCTGCTCCGGTCCGTCCGGCCAAGCGATGCGGAGGCGCTTTGCGCTATCTTCAACATGCCGGGCTTCCGCTGGGGCACGCTCAGGATGCCTTTCGAGATGGTGGAGCAGGTGGAGCGGCGCATCGCCAAGTCCGGCCAGGAAACCACCTGGATCGTTGCCGAACTGGACGGCAAGGTCGTCGGCCATGGCAGCCTGGTCGTGCAGGGTTCACCGCGCCGTTCGCATATCGGCGAGATCAATATTGGCCTTGACGATGCCTTTGTCGGCAAAGGTATCGGCTCTGCCATACTTGGCGCGCTGCTTGACGTGGCCGACAACTGGCGCGCCCTGAAGCGGGTCGAATTGACCGTCTATGCCGACAACGAAGCGGCCCTCCGTCTCTACAAGAGCCACGGCTTTGAGGTCGAAGGCCGGCATGTGAAGGCCGGCTTTACCGACGGGCAGTACCACGACCTCCTGAGCATGGCCCGGCTGCGGTTCTAAGATCCGCTGTTTGGCGTTAGCTGTTTAGCCAGTCTGACAATTCGTGCCGAGCGAACAGGTGATTGCTCATGGAGAGCTGCGTAGGATACGGCCATTTCGTCTCACGCCATCTTAATCGAGTTGACGATCTATGTGTGGGCCGGCCGCATCCAGCAAGTCTGGTCTCGCTTGGCGTTTACACCGCAAGCGGCTAGACGGGACCAATGACCGCCGTCTTTGATCCAACCCCTACCCCTCCGCTGGAAATTCTGGCTGTGCTGTCGCTGCTCTGCCCGGAGGTCGTGCGCGACATCGAGCAGAACTGGAATGCACCGGTTTCCGACTACGCCCGCCATCTTTGGCGGCCGGTGGCAAGGCCTGCATCGGGCCCGGCGATCGCTGCCCGCTCGATCCTGCGCGAAATCCTGCATCAGCGCCTCGGTATGATCATGCAGCCTGAGAAGATCGGCAAAGCCCTCGACGAGTTCGAGCACAGACCGGTGATTCAGTCCGGCCTGCACTGCCTGCTTCTGATGGACCGGATCACCTTCGATGCCCTCCTGCTTGCCTGGCTCGGCGCGGTCGAAAACGGGCTGTCGGCCTTCGTCGGCTTCATGGGAACGACGATGACCATGGAGACAGTTGGCCGGGAGGGGCCGGGATGGCTCGACGTCGGCGACGACAAGATCAACCTCTTTGGCATGGGGCGCCACAAACTGTGCCGCAAAAGCGCCTGCGTGGCCGGTCCCGTCTCACTCAACAAGCGCGCGCTCGAAGCGGTGGGCGACGAAACGGATGGCAGCCGCTGGCTGGGCACACTGCTTGCCAGCCAGGACAAGGTGTTTGAAACCGCCGCCGATGCGCTGACTGCCATGAACCAGGATCTGGTCGCCAATTGGGATCGTGCCGGCATGGCCCTGCCGGTTTTCACCGATGATCGGGCCGCCGCGGCTGCCATGGCGCGGCATCTGGAATATGACGGCAGCCTTCTTTCCAGGCTGCTCATTGAACCCGCAAGACGCCAGCGTCTCGAACATGCCTGGCAAGAGGCCGCATCGAGCCCATTTGGCAGATTCCTGCCCAATGCCACGGACTATTTTTGGGGCATCCGCGAGGAGCGCGTGCGCAAGCTCGTTCTCGAGAACGGGCACCTGATCGAGCCTGACAGGCCGCAAGGTCTTTCCATCCCGTTCGAGCGGCCACATCTCAGGCGGGCGCTGCTGGAAGGCGTGCTGCTGCCGAACTTGTTCCTGACGTTCCTCGTCCTTGCCATATTGCCGCGCGTGCGGGTCGTGGGCGGCCTGAGACAGATTGGCTACGTAGCGCTTTTCCACTCGATCCTTCTGGCCGTGCTGGACGAAAACGCGCCGGAAGAGCGCGATCTGGCCGCGGAGCTGCAGGTTCGGGAAAATGCCTGGGGCATGCGGGTCATCGATGAAAAGATCTCAGTCCGCGAGCAGCTTGCCGGCCTGCCGGAAGTGGCGCTCTTCCCAAACCTGCTCCGGCAATACCGATTGCGGACATTTGCCGAGACGACCGACGACCTGAAACTGGTTCGCGAAAACGCCAGATGGCGCAAGATCGGCCAGGCAGAGATCAAGCCGACCTGAGACTAGTGCGCAACCGCAAGCGACGGCGATCTATCGGGGAGCCTCTGGCGTCTGATCCGGCCGCATAGGCCTCACCTGTCATTGCACCGCACCGCCCCTTGCGGAGCCCATCCACCACGTGTTCGAAATCGACCGGTTCTTGTAGGGCAAGACTTTGCGACGGTATTCCAACGAATAGTCGGGATTGACGCGAAGCGCCTCCTGCCATGCCGCGCTGGCTTCGGCGAAACGGCCCAGATGGCCGTAGCTGCGGGCCGGAAGCGCGCGAGACGTCGGTGACAGCGTTGCGAGTCAGCCCGTTGCATCAAGAGGTCAACGGCCTCCTCATCTTCATGATAGCAGGAAGACGGAGGGTAAGAGGGAACTTTCGCAGACGACGGCCACGCAGGGCAGCGCTCTGCCACCGGACCCACACGGATCGCTCGCTGCCGCTTGCCCGTCGACGACTATCGGTGCATCCTTGTGAATAGTCTGGCCGTGAAGTGCGGGCGAGATCACGCCGTCACGGCCACTAGTGAGGTCTTGTTCGATGGACTGCTCGGGCTGCGGTTTCGAGATTGAGGGCGGTTACGCCTTCTGTCCGAGGTGTGGCAGGCGCCAGCCCGTGCCATGCGCCAGTTGCGGCTACACCTGCGCACCTGATTTCGAGTTCTGTCCGAAATGTGGGGCAAGCGTCGGTGCGCCCGCAAGAGCCGTCGAACGGCCTGCTCCGGCACCAAGCCGGACCATTGTGCCGCCTTCTCGAACTCCGTCGCTGCTTCCGAACATCGAAAGCGAAGAAGGGCTGCATCCCGTCTCTGACGCCGATCGCCGGACGGTAACGGTCCTGTTCGCCGACCTTTGCGGCTTTACGACACTCAGCGAGCAGCTCGACCCCGAGGTCATGCAAGCGCTGCAGAACAAACTGTTCAAGGAATTGACGGCGGCCGTGCGAAACTTTGGTGGTTTCGTCGACAAATTCATCGGCGATGCACTGCTCGCTTTGTTCGGTGCGCCGGTCGCGCATGAGGACGATCCGGAACGTGCGCTTCGCGCCGCTCTCGACATGATCGCCCGGACGGCGCGGCTCGGCGAAAGCACCCCCCACTCCGGCTCGCCTCTGTTACTCCACATCGGCATAAACACTGGTCCGGTCGTTACTGGCGGATTGGGCATCGGCACCGCCAGATCCTATTCCGTGACCGGCGACACAGTGAATACGGCGCAACGCCTGCAATCGCTGGCCGCACCGGGTGAGGTGCTGGTAGGCGAGCTCACTCACAGGCTGACCCGGCATGCCTTCTCTTACGAGTCGCTGGGTGATGTCGTGTTTCGCGGCAAGGCTGGCAGCGTGCTCGTTCATCGACTGGACGCACCGCTAGCGGTGCCGCGTGCAGCGCGCGGGCTCGAGGCGCTCGGCCTCAGTGCGCCGCTAATAGGTCGTGGTGCGGAGCTCAATAGAATGATGGCGAGCCTTGACCAGGCGTGTGGCGGCTCGGCCCAACTTGTCCGCCTCGTCGGAGAAGCCGGCATCGGGAAATCGCGGCTGGTGAGTGAGTTCGTCGCCCGCGTCGGCGACGAGGAGCGTTTTCGCAACGTCGCCGTGCGGCAGGCCACGTGCTCACCGCTGGGTGAACAATCTTTTGGCGCCTTGGGCGCAGTGGTGCGCAGCGCTGCCGGGATGATGCAAAACGACAATGGGGACGAAATGCGGGGGAAGCTCGCAGGCTTGCTTGCCGATCTCGGCCTGCAGGGCGAGGAGGCGAAGCGGCTGATGCCTTTGCTCTACCATGTGCTTGGCCTTGGCGACCCCGATGCCACCTTGCAGCATGTCGAGCCCGAGCAGCTGCGGCGGCAAATTCTCTACGCAGTCCGCACAATCATCGAACGGCGGCTTGCGTTGTCGCCGCTATTGATTGTCGTCGAAGACCTACACTGGGCCGACGCCGTGTCGCTCGAGGCACTACGTTTCGTGATGGACAGGTTGGAACGCACGCGGTTGATGTTGCTGGTCACGCATCGTCCGGCGCCGGACAACGACCAGCTCGACTCAAGTCGGGTCAGTCACACAGCGCTCAGGCTTCCGCCACTCAACAATGATGACGGACGCAGCCTGCTGGCAGCGCTTTTCGGCGAGAGCTGGGTAAGCTCCGCGGGAGGGCTTCTCGACCAGATCCTCGAGCGCGCGGGCGGCAACCCCCTTTTTGTAGAGGAAATCGTTCGCGGGCTTATCGATCGCGGTGTACTGATGCGAGAGGGCCAGCGATGGCGGACTGTGGCAGGCGAAGTCGCAACCGGCATCCCCGCCACTATCCAGGCAATGTTGCTTGCCCGCGTCGACCGGCTGCCCCAAGAGGTGCGCCGGTTGGCCCAGGAGGCCGCGGTAATCGGCCCGCGCTTCGATGCCACACTTCTGAAAACCGTGACAGCCGACCCCGGCCGGCTCGAAGCCGGCTGCGAACTGCTTTGCGATGCGGAAATCATCGAGGAAGTTGCTGGATCAGGCTCGGTCTCGTCTCAAAGCTACCGCTTTACGCAAACATTGCTGCAGGACGTGATCTACCAGAATCTGCTCCTGCAACGCCGGACCGAAATCCACGGGCGGATCGGTGCTGCCTTGGAGCAACTGTGCGGCGACGAGCCGGAACGGCTCGAGGATTTGACCGTGCTCGGTCATCATTTTGCACAGAGCGCCGAGCGGGAGAAGGGCGCGCATTACCTGCAGGCGGCAGGCGATCGCGCTCGCATGATATATGCCAACGACGACGCCCTTCGTTTCTACGAGCGAGCACTGACTGCGTTGGGCGCGATCGGGCAAACACCGCTCAAACTGGCAATTGCAGAGCGCATTGCCGATTTGAGCGGCCCGGCAGGCCGCCGCGAGATCGCGCACCACCACTACGAGACGGTGTTGCAGGCATACCGCGAGTCGGCCAATCGCGTCGCCTCGGCGCGAGTTTTGCGTAAGATCGGTCGGCTACTCTGGGATGTCGGCAAGCGGGACAAGGCAGAACCCCGCTATGCTGAGGCGGCAGCGCTCCTCGATGGAGCGGATGCCCCGATCGAGCAGGCGCATCTGTGGCAAGAACGTGGCCGACAGGCGTTCCGTAGCGGAGATCACGCTCTCGCGGCAAAATGGGCAGACGCGGCGCTGGATTGCGTAGGCACACTGACAACGGAGCATGTCTCCGAGGTAAGGTGTGATGCCACTCTTGTGACCGCCGAGGCACTCAATACCAAGGCTGTCGCGCTGGCTCGCCTTGGGCGAAACCGTGAGGCCGTGCGTCAGGTTGAGCGTAGCATTGAATTGGCCGAAGCCGCCGGTCTGCTGGGCGCGGCCTGCCGCGGCTACACCAATCTCGGCGTGCTTTACACGACCATCGATCCCGCAAAGGCGATGGAGGTCTGTCGGCGCGGTCTTGAAGTGGCGCGCCGTATTGGTGATTTGGGTTTCCAGGCGCGCCTCCTCGCCAATCTGGCGGTCGCTTGTTGTACTTTCACGGATCGCTGTCCAACGGAGGGCGTGCCTGCTGCCGAGAAGGCCATCGAGATCGACCGGGCGCTCGACCAGCGCGAGCACCTGCCGGTGCCGTTGATCGTGCTTGGGCAGATCCATCAGTGCAACGGCCGTCCGGACCTGGCGGTTGGGTTGTTCCACGAAGCACTGGACGTAGCTCGCGAAACGGGCGAACCCCAACTGCTGTTTCCGTGTTATGATGGTCTTGCAACGCTTAATCTCGACCTCGACAATCTGGCCGAGGCCGAACGCTACTTTTCCCTGGCGCAGGGTATATGCGCCCAGCACGGGCTCGACCCGGAAGCGCTTGTGGTGCTGCCTTTTCTCGACTAGCCGGGGTTGGAGGTTGGAAATGTCCGCGCGTAGTGACTTGGTGCCGCTTCAACCGGGCGACCGTGCGCCAAACGTGGTACTCGACGCCATTACCCAGGAAGGCAAGATCGCGCTTGACGATTTTCGCGGCCAAAAACCGGTGCTGGTCGGCCTGTTTCGAGGTCTGCATTGCGCGTTTTGCCGGCGCCATATCGCCGCCCAGGCGCGGCTTGATCCGGAGCTGCGCGAAAAGGGCGTGGAGAGCCTGACGGTGGTCAACACGCCGATCGAACGGGCGCGTCTCTATTTCCGCTACCATCCGATGCCGAATCTGCTTGCGGCCTCCGATCCTGAACGCGCTTCACATCGTGCTTTTGGACTGCCCAATCTCGAATTCACCCAAAACGAGACGAACTGGCCATACAAGGTCTCGATGGCAGCGGCAAAGGATATGCGGGTCGACATACCAGGCGAGTTGCCCGGTCCTATGGATCCTCTTGCGGCCAGCGAAATCCTTAACAAGAGGGACCATTACGAGCTGACCGAAGCCGACGAGCAGATGCTAGCAACGGGACACGGACAATTGGTCGGTCAGTTCCTGCTGGACCGGCAGGGGATCGTCCGCTGGAGCTTCACGGAGGTTCCAGAGGGTGGGCGATACATGTTTGGGGCGCCAAGCCCGCAGGAGCTGATGTCAGCCGTATCCCAAGTCGCCCAATAGACTTGCGAACGAGGTAAGCGGGCGGGACACCGAATAAAAAGCGGAACCAATTTGTTACAAATCTAGATACTGACAAGTTCACCGTTCATGCGAGCACGGCCTCGACTTTGCCAACAAAGTCATCGAGCGAGTGATCTCCGCGAATCTCGATGCGCGGAAGGTCGATGGGATTGCAATCGAGGTCCGCCGGCCCGTGTCTGCCGCCGAAGCCGATTCGATAGCCGCACTCCTTGGCCAGCCTGCCAAGCCGTCGGTCGGTGACAGAGAAGGGTGCCGCGAACGCCGTGGTTGGCCGACCGGTCCATCGTTCGATGAACATACGAGAGCGCAGGAGCTCGGCGGCCAAGTCAGAGCTCGACAGACCATCGATCGCGCGATGCGTCGCCAGATGGCTTCCGAAGAACGCACCTTCGCCGGCGAGGCGTCGCACCGTCCCGGCGTCCATAAGCTGCGTCGGCGGGCCGCTGTAGGCGTCCCATTGTGCACTTTCACCCACCAGGTCCGTCACCAGGAACACTTCCGCGGTCAGATCGTTCGTGCGCAAGGCCGGCCAGGCATGGTCGGCAAAGTTCTGGAAGCCGTCATCGAACGTGATGAGCACTGGGCGGCCAACGAAAGGCTGACGGTTGACGATGAACCATTCCAGCTGCTCGGACCTAATCGCGTGAAAGCCATTGGCGCGCAGCCATGCCATTTGGCTGGCGAATGCGGCGGGCGCGAGCCGAAAACGGGCGAGCGCGGCCGGACCATCATCGGCGACGCTGTGATACATGAGGACGGGGATACGCTGCCGCCGCTCGCTACGTGCCACGTCGCGGCGCAAGGCCCGCGCCCCGCCCCAGACGATATTTCGCGCTACCCCGATTTCAACGGGTGCGCGGATTGGCATATGATCTACCATCGGTTCCGTCGCCACGTCGCCTGGTGACAGGCGGCGGAAGCGGTCTATGCGATAGAGCTCGGTCTGGATCGATTGCTCGAGGACGAGGCCGTCGGTCGCTGCCAGCGTCTCTGAGATCGCTTGTGCACCGAATGTGTTCCAGTCGAAGCCCGTCCTTCCAACATTGTCTCGTAGCACGAATGCGTGTGCGCTGATGAAACTGCCGCCAGGCGCCAACGCCTCAATGAGTTTTTTGGCGATGCGCCGCACATCGGCGAGATCATCCAGGTAGTAGAGCACTTCCGAACACACAATCAGATCCATTTCGCCCGGCAGCGTGTCCGCAGAGAAATCCAGTACGCCGAACTCAACATTCGGCTGATCGCTGCATCGCGCGCGCGCCCGTCCGACGGCTACGGCGGAGATGTCAGTTGCGGTCAAATGGCCCACGCGCGGCGCCAGCTGCCGCGTGAAGTGGCCCTCCGCGCAGGCCAGCTCAAGCGCCCGTCCGATGGGACCGGCAGGCAGAATTTCGAGCTGCCGCTCATATTTTTCCTGCTCATAGGGCGAACCGTAGTTCCAGGGATCCTCGGTCGCGAAATGGCGATTCCAAAAAGATGTGCGATCATTGTCGCGCCCATCCGCGGCCCGTGCACGGCGCGGCGCTGTAAAAGGCTCTTTAGTTTCGGCGCTCGACCGAACCAGCGCCTGCGCTTCCGCGGCCAATCCCGCGAGTTTGCCGAAATGGCTGTCCCGATCAGACCGGCGTCCCGCCATGGACAACAATGCCTCGGCTGCAAACATGTTTGACTTGTCGGCACCGGCGCCCTTTTGCGGTGCATCTACAGGCGATCGCCTCGCAAGTCGCGCGGCACTGTGCATAGGCCGCTCAGGGGGCACGAAATTCAGGATCAATTCAATCCAATGACGCCTTGTCACTCTCCCGAGTACGCCGAACTGCACGAGAGCCTCGATCTGGCCATCCATTATCAGATGGGCATAGATTTGATCGATTCCTTCCGGTACTTCGATCGAGGCCGGATTTCGCGCGTCGACACGAATTCCAAGTGTCCGCGCCAGCCTGCGCGGCGCGGCAAGATCGTCGACATCGAGCAGCATTTGCTCAAAGTGATACTGCACGCGGCGAGCCGCGTCGGGATTATTCCAGACCTTGCCGAGTTCGATGATCAACTCGGTGAGGGAGCCGCCGAACCTGTCCCACCTGGCAGCCAATTGCGCTGGCACCGACAGGCTTCCTACCATAAGGCCATCGACGGCCACCTTGGCGATCTCACGCGCCCACTTACGTCCTGCCGGGAGCGTGCGCAGGGACTGCGGGTTGATCGAGCGCGAGCCGCAGCCGCAATCCGATGCGGCGTTCCACAACGCGAACCACGCGAGTGCTTCTGAAGCGGTGTGGCCGTTCGCGTCGGTCGCTCCATTGGCGTGAGCCGATGCCGGGTGTTTGACCCTGGGATCGGCGGAAAAGCCGCGGGCGATCACGATTTCCGCATCTGCCAGCACCTGCGTCGAATTGCGGCTGAGCGAGTTGGGGCTGACCCGATAAAAAGCGAGCGGCTCGTCGACCATCACCCAATTTTTGCCTAGACGTGCGAGGCGCTGCCACAGATCCCAGTCCTCGCAGGTGCGCAGCGACACGTCGAAACCGCCCAACTCGACAATTATCTCCCGATCGACCAGCAGCGCGTGAGTGCGGACGGCACACCGGCGGGCGAATGTTTCGAAGGGCTGGATCGCAACCTCCATCGCGATGCTCGACGCCGTGAGTTCGCCATCGGGCATCACGCGTCGGGAACCGCAATAGGCAGCCACTGCATCGGGAGCGGATTTCAGTGCGGCCAGCATTTTGGCAAGGAAGCTGGCATCCACCCAATCGTCCGCATCCAGAAACATGAGCCAGTGGCCGCGCGCTGTCGACATCCCGATATTGCGCGCGCCGGCGGCGCTATACGCGCAAGAGCTCAACGTCCGAAACCGGGCATCGTGCTCCACATAACCGGCGATGATCGCGGGGGTGCGGTCCGTGGAGGCGTCGTCGACGATGATCGCCTCCCAATCCACTATTTCCTGATCGAGAAGGCAATCGAGTGCGCGCGCCAGCGTTACCTCCGCGTTGTGCGCAGGAACCACGATTGAAACCAAGGGATTATGCGCCACGCCGTGTAACCCGCGCGTTGGTTCGAAGGTAGAACAAGAGTCCCGAAACATAGCCGGCGATTTCCTGCCAAAGGAAACGGTCCTCAGGGACGCTGCGTCCAAACAGTCTCCTGCGACCTCTTCCGAGCCGCCGCGACGCCGCCATTTGGCTGCAGAGCGAGCTTGCTCCTGTCGTGCTACCGAAGTTGGAAGCCTGGCACAGCATTCGCATCCGTGCCGCCGAGCTTGGGCGCCAGCTGTCGCAGATGCACGTCAAAGCCAAGCATGCCGCATACTCATGTCGATCCCCGGAGTCGGCGCCATGACCACAGGCGGCGGTCCCGGGCACCGTATGAGTGCAATAGCTATGGCAACCTGACGTCTTTTGCAATTGGGGGCGCAACAAATGCCGCCCACTGAAGCTTTGGTGTGAATGACTGCAGTTATTGGGACCGTCGCCCCCCTCCTATCGACCGAAACGCCTCGATTCCGAGGTGCATTCTCGAACAGCCATTCTCCGTGCGAAAGAAGACCTTCCTTCTACCGTTGGGCCCGCATCGGAAGCTGATCGTCGCAGTATACAGTCGGGTGCGAGACGGTACGTGCACCGCCAGACCAGCTACTTTAGACACGTCTAATGAATCTGCGCTACTTAATTGCGCTCCAGTAGCTATAGCCTGACATTGTATTACTCATTTCGATAGTAGATTGCGTCCAATGATCGATTAGATTAGCCGGTTATGGCTGCTATCACAAAGAGATGCGAGAGCGACATCAATCGGAACTCGTGCATTTGCTGCTAGTCCAAGAGATGTAAAAGGGAGGCACGAATTGGCTTAAGCCAAGAAGATTCCGGCTTGCTAGCCGGGTATTTTGCTGGCATGCTTGCTGGTTTCTGAGTGGTGCACTGTGGCAATTGTTCAAAGAAGGGGGCATAAAGATGGCCAAGGAATCTTCGAATACCGCTTCTTCAGCAAATAAAGCGGACGCAAATCTGATAAGTAATGCAGACGGAAGCGGGCTGACCTTCATGGCGGGCCAGGCTCGCGAGAGCGGGGCCCCCGGCGACGCTGTAGGTGTCGACAAGATACGTGATCTGCTGTTCGGCAACCAGATGCAGGACTATGACCGCCGCTTTTCCAAGCTTGAAGAACGGGTCTTGCAGCGCTTCAAGGATGTCGAATCCGAGGCCAAGCGCAATCTTGAAATGTACGAGTCAAATGCAAAGAAGCAGGTCGACTCGCTTGCGGCGCAATTGCGGAACGAAAAAGACGCGCGAGCCGACGCCGACAAGGAGATTGACCGGAATCTTCGCGAGCAAAATCAGGCGCTCGAAAAGCAGGTGCGCGCGTTGTCGGATCAGTTGAGCGAGCTTGAGCGGGAAGTTGCGGACCGGATAAATCGAAATGATCATTTGCTGCGTGAGGAAATCAAGCAAAAGAATGAAAGCATTCAGATGCTGATGGAGAAGATGTTTTCCGATCTCGGCAATGTCAAGACCGACCGAAATCTTTTGGCTGGCCTGTTTGTCGAGGTTGCAAAATGTCTAAATCAGGATCCCGTCGGCAGCAAGAACAACTCGGAGCGTACCTGGAAAGTGAGTTGATCGGAACTTGACGTCGACTGTCGACCCAATCAGCCTCCCTCAAAGAGCAGCTTCGAACGATACAGAGATTGATCGCGAGGCTCTGGCTCGCCTTTTGATCGAAATTGCCCGGAACGTTGATCCGGACTATCGTGCGCGTCTCGACGGAATCCCAACCGCCGACCCTCGCATGGAAACGCTGCGCCAGTTGCTGGTCGGCCGCGAAATTTCGGAGCTTTCACGAGTTACGCACCTGCTCGACGAACCCGAGCAGCTTGCGGCTGCAGTGGGGAGCGTTCTCCCCAGTGCAGCCACACGTGCGCCTCATGCGCAACTCGGAGAGGCCCTTGCGCCAGCTGTCGAGAGGGCCGTGCAACGGTCCATCCAGAAGAGCCCGCGTACGCTGACGGATATATTGTACCCGGTGTTTCTGCCGGCTATTCGCAAGTCGATCGGCGAAAAGATCGACCAGACCTTTCAATCGCTGAATGAAACTTTAAGACATATATTTACCTGGCATGGACTCAAGTGGAGATTTGAAGCTTGGAGAACAGGTGCAAGTTTCTCAGAAGTTGTTCTTAAGCATTCTCTTGTCTATCGTGTGGAGCATGTGTTTCTCATCAATCGCAATTCCGGGCTTTTGATAGCGCATGTAACTGCCGATAATGCAACTAGCGAAGATCCTCAACTCATTTCGTCTATGCTTAGTGCAATTCAAGATTTTGTAAAAGACTCATTTAACGAGAAAGAACAGAGTGGCCTGGACACTATTCGTTTCGGAGAGCTTCGTCTCTGGTCGGAAGTTGGACCGTTTGCGACCTTGGTTGCGGTGATCCGGGGAAATCCGCCGGAGGAATTACATGAAATAATTCGCGATGTATTGCTTCGCATCCATGATGAATGCTCACAGGCTCTAGAGCAGTTTGACGGCGACAGTTCGCAGTTGGCCGGCGTAGAGACGCAGTTGCAGACCTGCGTTGAACTGAAGCAGGAGGAATCAAACCAGGGATTTCCGTGGCTGGTAGTCGCTGCAGTCCTGCTGGTTTTGATTCCGGCAGGCGGTTGGTTCTTTCTTTCCTGGCAATCCGGGCAGCGCTGGCAGGCCTATGTGTCGCGACTGGGGACCCAGACGGGCATCATCGTTGCCGAACAAAAGGTGCGCGATGGCCAATTCTATATTGCCGGCCTGAGAGACCCGCTTGCCGCCGACCCGCAGGCTCTGTTGGCCGGAACGCAGGTCGATCCTGCTCGCGTTCATTCGCAGTGGCAATTCTATCAGAGTCTTGATCCGGAGTTCGTGTTGAAGCGGCTAACGGCGTCGCTGGTTCCGCCGGATTCAGTACGACTTTCGATCGTCAATGATCGCATCGTTGCCGAGGGGGAGGCTCCCGACACCTGGATAGATCGGGCGCGCGCAGCGGCCCAACAACTTTCGGCAGGCGGACCGGAATTCGATATCTCCAAGGTTCGTGACGTGAGCCCCGAAGCACGCGCGGCGGAGCGCTGGCAGGCCTATGTGTCGCGACTGGAGGCCCAAGCGGGAATCATCGTCGCCCAACAAACGGTGAGGGGCGGACATTTCTATATTTCCGGCCTGAGAGACCCGCTTGCCGCCGACCCGCAGGCTCTGCTGTCCGGAACGGAGGTAGATCCCGCCCGCGTTCATTCGCAGTGGCAATTCTATCAGAGCCTTGATCCGAAGTTCGTCCTGAAGCGGCTGATGGTGTCGCTGGTTCCGCCGGATTCAGTACGACTTTCGATCGTCAATGATCGCATCGTTGCCGAGGGTGAGGCTCCCGACACCTGGATAGATCGCGCACGCGCAGCGGCCCGACAGCTTTCGGCAGGCGGACCGGAATTCGACATCTCCAAGGTTCGTGATGTGAGCCCCGAAGCACGCGCGGCGGAGCACTGGCAGACTTATGTGTCGCGACTGGAGGCCCAAGCGGGAATCATCATCGGCCAACAAACGGCGAGGGGCGGACATTTCTATATTTCCGGCCTGAGAGACCCGCAGGCCGCCGACCCGAAGGCTCTGCTGTCCGGAACAGGGGTCGATCCTGCTCGCGTTCATTCACAGTGGCAATTCTATCAAAGCCTTGATCCGAAGTTCGTGGTGAAGCGGCTGATGGCGTCGCTGACTCCGCCGGATTCAGTACGGCTTTCGATCATCAAGGATCGCATCGTTGCCCAGGGTGAGGCTCCTGCCGCCTGGATAGATCGGGCGCGGGTCGCCGCCCAACAGCTGTCCGCGGACGGACTCTCTCTAGAAATCTCCGAGCTGCGTGAGTTGACCCCTCCGCAACTCACGCATTTGAGGGAGGCTATTCAAGCGGTCGACATTTTGTTCGATTCTGGCAAGGCTGTACCGGGACCGGAGCAACTGCCGGTTCTCGACAAATTGGCGAATCAGTTGAAGGAATTGGCCAAGGACGCCCGCAAGGCAGGCGTAACAGCACAGTTCATGTTGACCGGCCATTCGGACGAGACGGGCCGTGAAACGGCCAAGTTGTCAATCAGCGCCGCGCGCGCGGAAACAGTTCGTGCGCTTCTCAAGAAGCGCGGCGTCGATCCGGAGTTGCTCTTGGTTCGCGGCGCGGGCACCTTTGAGCCAGCGGAGATTGAAAATAGCCGAACCGGGAACTCCGCCAACCGCAGAGTTTCGGTTACGGTAAACTTCCACTAGGCGGAGCCCAGGATATTGCAAAAGAAGATCTGCATGTTGGGCGGGTTCGCTGTCGGAAAGACGAGTCTGGTTCGCAGGTTTGTGCAAAGCATCTTTTCAGAAACCTACTTGACCACGGTGGGAGTGAAAATCGACAAGAAGAGTGTCGCATTCCCGGACAAAACCGTGGATCTGATTTTGTGGGATTTGGCCGGCGAAGACGATATCGGCTCATTCCGCGTCAGCTATGTGCGAGGTGCGAGTGGGCTCGTGCTTGTCGTCGATGGAACACGCGCTGCTACTCTTGCCGTGGCGCTCACGTTGCGCGAGCGGGCCGAGGCTGAATTCGGCGCTATGCCGTTTGTATTGCTGTTCAACAAATCCGATCTGGCCGATCGGTGGGCAATATCGGATAGTGAAATTGACGAACTGAGGCAACTTGGATGGCAAATCTATCTAACAAGTGCGCTTTCGGGTGAACATGTTGATGATGCGTTTCGTCAACTTGCTTCGATGGTCAGCAAATAAACCATGCATGTCTTGCCAAGAGAAGTTAGAAGCTGGATTTACGATTTCTTCTACAACGAGCGCTCGGTCGCATATCTGAAAATCGACGCCCAGCTTTGCATAGCTGCGAAGGGCGGTAACGTTAAACATTACGGACTCTCGTCAGTTCGCATAGGTAAGCCTGTTGCCGAGCAGCTTGAATTCATGGAAGGTTTGTTGCCCTGCCCGGAGCTTCCATATGATATGGCCATGGTCGAACTTCCCAGCGGGCGTGTCGCGGACCTCCATCTTTTTGCTGACAATGCCTGCGTGTGGCTGCTCTTTCTTGACGCCAATGCCGAACGCGACAATAGGCAGCGGCTTCAACAGAAGGCTTATGAAATGACGCTCCTGCAAGAGAGGGAGCGTCAACTCAACGAGAAATTACAATCGATGAACGAGGCGTTGAGGGCGAGCCAAGAGGGATTGTCGCGTGAATACCAGCGCGCCGAAGCCCTGCTCCTCAACATTCTTCCGGCGTCTATCGCGGAGCGGCTAAAAGCGCACGAAGAAATTGCAGACAACTACGCAGAGGTGAGTGTGCTTTTTGCCGACATCGTCGGTTTTACGGAAAGAGCGCGGAACGTCGGAGCCGTGACGACGCTCGCTATTTTAAATTACTTCTTCAAAGCGGCGGATCTGCTCTCGGAGCGATACGGCTGCGAAAAGATCAAGACAATCGGCGATTGTGTGATGGTGGTCGCTGGCCTGCCCGCCGCGCGATCCGATCATGCGGAAGCCCTTGCGCACTATGCGCTTGAACTGCGGAAGGCGGTTAAGCTCGAACGCTTCGCAGGAGAACCGATAAGACTCAGAATTGGAATTCACTCAGGACCAATCGTGGCGGGCGTCATAGGCAAAAGGCGGTTTGCCTATGACCTATGGGGCGACACCGTTAATCTCGCCGCACGTATCCAAACGTCCGCGGAGCCCGATGAAATCCGTATTTCGGATGCAACTCATCAACTGCTTGGACCAAATTTTGCTTGCGACCCGCTCGAGGAAACGGAATTGCGTGGTACAGGTCGTGTGCGAATGTGGCGGCTCCCGGCCTGATTTGCCGCATGGCAGTGCCGACCCGGAAGCGCATTGCATCTCAAGCAACATCATGGTTTCGAATGTCCGCAGCGGTGCGCGAAGCAGTTGACCACCGAGCGACCGCCAAAGGTCTGTCCTGGTCAACTCAGGAAATCAGTTCCTGAGATTTAACGTCGATGCCCAGTTCATAGAACTGGCCGGAGGCCTGGGCCGAGGTCGGAATGCCCTGCCCCCGCGGCTAAATAAACACCGCCAAGTACCCGGCGCAACGGTCTGGCTCGGAACGATGACGTCTTGCACCGCAACATCGGTTTCTTCAAGGTAGGGCAACAACGGACATAGATGTCGTTGCTCGCCAATCTGACCGGAAGGTTAACAGCACGATGCCACTCATGACTCGACGATTGGGAGCCAGGAACCTGGCGCGCCCGGCACGGCGTCTCGGAGACCTGACTGCGATGTTTGCCCTGATTGCCAGGCCGCTCGTCTTTGGGATCGCCCTTTTGTTGGCTGGTCAGGCGCAGGCGCAGGCGCCGGCGACCGTCCCGCCTGAAAGGGTCAAACAGTTGTTCGAGCTTCTCGACGATCCGTCAGTGAAGGCCTGGGTGGCCGAACAGCGAAATCAGGACGCCGGGTCAACGGGAGCGCCCGCCGAGAGAGGGGCTTCGCCGACCGACGCATCGTCCGGCGCCGTGGCCGCACCAGGCCAGATGAATACGATGGCATCCTCGACGCTCGATGGAATCAGGCATCATATCGAAAGAATCGTGCGAACTTTGCCCTTGCTGCCAGGCCAGTTCGCGCGCGTTCGGGCAGAGACGATGGAGGATATGTCCAGCAAGGGGCCTGCCGGCGTATTTGTGCTGATTGCAATGTTCATCGCTGCCGGCCTGGCACTCACTTGGGCAACGTTCAAGCTCACCCGTCCATTTCGTCTTTGGATTATCGCGCAACCGAAGGATACGCCCGTTGGGCGAGCCAAGAAGATTGGTGGCCGCCTGCTTTATTCCAGCATGCTGATAGTCTCTTTCGCACTGGGCAGCGCCGGCGCGTTCATGTTGTTCGACTGGCCGATGCTTATCCGCGAGATTGTACTGACATTTCTGATGGCGGCAGTCGTTACATGGGGTGTGCGCATGTACGTCATGGCGATGCTCGTCCCTTCCTTCATGAACGTCGAGAACGCCGTCGAGGTTCGTGCTTTGCCGATCACCAACGAAGCGGCTGACCATTGGTCCTATTGGCTACCCCGGATCGTCGGCGTCTTCGCCTTCTTCGGCGCCGCGTTTATCCTCTTGCCAGGTCTCGGCATCGATCAGGACGGAATGATGGTCCTGTCACTGGGCGCCGATTTCGTGCTGCTGTTGCTCCTGCTGCTCGCCATTTGGCGTCGGCCAAGAACGCAGCGAGACGGTGCGCGCCACATCGGTCACACGGAAGCGACATGGCTATTGACTGCTTATTTCGTCGTCCTGTTCCTGCAGCGTATCGCCGGCCTTTATACATACTTCTGGTTCACCTTCGCCGCATTCTTCCTGCCTTTGGCAATCGTGGTGACGCAGCGCGGGGTTAATTTCGTTCTGCGGCCAGGTTCGGAAGATGTCGGCCGGCCCACGATCCCGGCGGTGACGATCGCTGTCATCGATCGCGGAATCCGAATGATTTTCATCCTGGCGGCGGCTTACCTTCTCGCACGTGTCTGGGGTCTGGACATGCAATCCATGCGGGACAGCGATACGACGACGACGTTCATATTGCGCGGCTTGATCAATGTCGTGGTCATTGCCCTCGCCGCCGACTTCGGCTGGTCGATCATCAAAGCTTTGATCGAACGAAAGCTGGGCATCGAAACACCGCACCCTGTGATCAGCGACGAGGACGTCCCGATCCTCGATCCGCAGCAGGCGCGGCTGCACACGCTCTTGCCGATCCTCCAGAATATTCTGCTCGCATCGATCATCGTGATGGCGGTGCTTATGATGCTCGCCTCGCTGGGTATCCAGATCGGCCCATTGATCGCCGGCGCTGGCGTCGTCGGCGTCGCCGTGGGCTTTGGGGCACAAACCATTGTCAAGGACGTCATTTCAGGCGTGTTTTTTCTGCTCGATGATGCGTTCCGTGTTGGCGAATACATTTCATCGGGCAATTACAAGGGTACTGTGGAAAGCTTTTCGCTGCGCTCGGTGAAGCTGCGCCACCATCGTGGTCCGCTGTTCACGATACCTTTCGGTGAACTCGGGGCAGTCCAGAACCAGAGCCGTGACTGGGTTATCGACAAATTCAACATCACCGTTGGTTATGACACTGATATCGACTTCGCTCGCAAGCTGATCAAGCGGATCGGCCTCGAACTGGCGGAAGATCCCGAGTTCAAACACTGGGTGCTCGACCCGATCAAGATGCAGGGCGTACAGGAGTTCGGCGAATACGGCATCGTATTGAGGGTCAAGGCCACAACCAAGCCGGGAGGCGCCTTCGGTATGAAACGCAAATTCTATGTACGCCTCCGCCAGGTCTTCAAGGAGCAGGGAATCGAACTCCCATTTCCGACCGTCCAGGTCCAGGGGCTACAGAACCAACATGGGGCAGAGAATGCACCGTTGGAGATCACGCCCGAGTTGAAAATGGCCGTCGCGCAGTCGCACACTATTCGGCGCAGAAAAAAAGCTAGCACAACGGAATAGAAAAGCTGCGACACCTGCTGGTCACAGTGCGGCTTTCCGCGCATCGCCCATGGCAGGGACACTCTTTTCGCCACGTAAGCAAAAGGCGCCCCGAAAGGCGCCTCTTAATCGCTTGGTTCCCCTCAAGGAAACTGGAGCGGGTGAAGCGATTCGAACGCTCGACCCCAACCTTGGCAAGGTTGTGCTCTACCCCTGAGCTACACCCGCTCGCGCGGCTTTTGGGCCGCAAGCCGCGCCTATATGGCTGAAGAGCGCGGCGATTGCAACAGGGAATTCGCAGGCTTTTTGCTTCGTCGGCAATGCGAACAAGCCTCCTGCGAGACGTCGCAAGGCAATCGCCCCCGCGTTGCGCGACGGGCTTGTCTTGGCAGCATCATTGGCCGTAAACGGCGTTAGTCGAACAAGCAGTTGAAAGCGGGCCATCAGAAGAAAGACCGATGCCGAAGACCGAAGCCGAACTTTTCGCCTTTCTCGCCGGACTCGGGATCGAAGTATCGACGCGGCGGCATCCGCCGCTGTTCACGGTCGCCGATTCGCAGGCGCTGCGCGGCGAGATTGCCGGCGGCCATACCAAGAACCTGTTCCTCAAGGACAAGAAGGACAATTTCTTCCTGGTCAGCGTCGGCGAGGAGGCGGTGGTCGATCTCAAGCATATACACCATCTGATCGGCGCTGCCGGGCGCGTGTCCTTCGGCCGGCCGGAGATGCTGATGGAGCTTCTCGGCGTCGTCCCGGGCGCGGTCACGGTGTTCGGGCTGATCAACGACACCGAGCGAAGGATCAAGGTCGTGTTGGACGAGGTGCTGATGAGCCATGCGGTGGTCAATGCCCACCCGCTGACCAACGAAGCGACGACTTCCATCGCTGCCGCGGACCTGGTCAAATTCGTCGAGGCAACCGGACATGATGCTGTTATCTTGAAAGTCTCGGCATGATCGCCACATGGGTGACTGAAACCGGGTTCTAAAGAAGGATGTTGCGCCCGTCCCTTGGCCGGCGGCGCGACCGAAAGGCGACGAGATGAGTGATAGCAACCCCTTTGGCGGCCCATTTGGCAGCAATGGCGGCCGGTATGCCACCACCGTGCAATATGGCGGCACCGATGCCGCGCGTGAGAAGGTCGCGCTTGCGGAGGCGCCGGCCGACGTAATCAAGGACACAACGACCGCTGGATTTGCCGCCGACGTGATCCAGGAATCGCGTCACCAGCCGGTGCTGGTCGATTTCTGGGCGCCGTGGTGCGGCCCTTGCAAGCAATTGACGCCGCTGCTGGAGAAGGCGGTGAAAGCCGCCGGTGGCAAGGTCAAGCTGGTCAAGATGAATATCGACGACCATCCATCGATCGCCGGCCAGCTTGGCATCCAGTCGATACCGGCGGTCATTGCCTTCAAGGACGGCCAGCCGGTCGACGGCTTCATGGGCGCCATTCCCGAGAGCCAGATCACGCAATTCATCCAGAAGGTCGGCGGCAAGAACGGCGGTGCGCCGCAAGTTGCCGAGGCGCTGGCCGCGGCCGCCGAAGCGCGCGACACCGGGGACGTGCAGACGGCGGCCGACATTTACGATGCCATCCTGGAACAGGCGCCGGAGACGATCGAGGCGATCGCTGGCTTGGGCGACCTGCTGTTCGAGGCCGGCGATGCCGAAGGTGCCGAGGCGGTGCTGGCGCGGGCGCCGGAAGCAAAGAAGGATGCGCCCCAGCTCGCCGCGCTGCGGGCCAAGATGGCGCTCGCCGCGCAAGCAGCAGTGCTCGGCAATCCGGCGGAACTGGAACGGCGGCTGGCCGAAAATCCCGGGGATCACCAGGCACGGTTCGAGCTTGCCATGATCCAGAACGCCAAGGGTGATCGCATGGCGGCGGCCGACAATCTGCTGGCGATCATCAAGGCCGACCGCTCGTGGAACGACGACGGCGCCAGAACCCAGTTGCTGCAGCTCTTCGAGGCATGGGGCATGACCGACGAAGCAACGCTGTCGGCACGGCGCAAACTGTCGTCGCTGCTGTTTTCCTGAGCCGGCGCAGACTGTTTTGTCGCGCGGGCTTGCGGTGGGCCGCGGCTGCGCCAGATTAGGTTTTCGGACGGCGTTCGATTTCAGGTTTCCGGTGTTGCGCCTTGTGCCGGCCGGGAGGAGACGGATTTGGTGCGCTTCCTGACAAAGCGATCGGAGGATTGAGGTGCAGGCGGGAAACGCGCATTACCGGCTCGCTGCGGACTTACCGTCGACCATGCCGATCTTTCCGCTTGAGGGCGCATTGCTGCTGCCGGGAGGCCGCATGCCGCTCAACATCTTCGAGCCGCGCTATCTGCAGATGGTCGACGAGGCGATCGCCGGGCCGCGGCTGATCGGCATGATCCAGCCCAGCCTTGACGGTGCGCTGCGTCCCGACGGCGAGCCGGAGCTCTGCAATGTCGGCTGCGCCGGGCGCATCATTGCGCTGTCCGAGAGCGGCGACGGCCGTTACCTGATTTCGCTGCAGGGCGTGTGCCGGTTCCGTATTGTCCAGGAGCTCACGGTCAAAACACCGTTCCGGCAGTGCCGGTTGGCACCCTTTCTCGCCGATCTCGACGAGGAGCAGGCAGACGCCGAGATCGACCGGCCGGCGCTGCTCAAAGCGTTTCGCGCCTATCTGCAGGCTAACG
The DNA here is from genome assembly GCF_040321165.1 of Mesorhizobium sp. M0500. NCBI lineage: Bacteria > Pseudomonadati > Pseudomonadota > Alphaproteobacteria > Hyphomicrobiales > Phyllobacteriaceae > Mesorhizobium > Mesorhizobium sp. M0500. Next base: position 614,275 of record NZ_JAMYRB010000002.1, on the reverse strand, counting down.
ATCTGGAGGCCGACTGGGAAAGCGTCAGCCGCGCCGAAAACGCCATGCTGGTCAACGCACTGTCGATGATGGCGCCCTACGGGCCGGCCGAGAAACAGGCGCTGCTCGAAGCGGCCGATCTGAAGACACGCGCCGAGACCCTGATCGCCATCACCGAAATGGCGCTGGCGCGCGACAATGAGGATTTCGGTTCGAGTTTGCAGTAGGTTCTTGCCTTCTCCCCTTGTGGGAGAAGGTGGATCGGCGCGCAGCGCCGAGACGGTTGAGGGGTACTGGACGGAGTGCCGTCGGTGCCAAGCTGGAACACCCCTCATCCGACCGAGCTTCGCTCGGCCACCTTCTCCCACAAGGGGAGAAGGAAGTTCGCGCTCGAAACCTTAACCCGATTTGCCCAGATAAGGACAAACCAAATGGCGGATGGACGTGACGGGAACAGGACTGTCGACCCCAAGCTGCTGGAACTCTTGGCCTGCCCGCTGACCAAGGGGCCGCTTGCCTGGGATCCGGAGCGCGGCGAGCTTATCTCGCGGGTGGCAAAGCTTGCCTATCCGGTGCGGGACGGCATTCCGATCATGCTGCCATCGGAAGCGCGTGTCATCACCATAGATGATGCCATGCCACCGCCGCCGCGCCTGGGTGGAACGCCCTGAGTGCTGCGGTTCAGAGCCGCTCCGTCGCGATCTTTCGCGCCTCTATTGAAAATTGCGCCCTTTGGGCATGACCTTCTCTGCCTTTCCCAGTAGTTCCGTTTGCGCGATGCTGCCAGGCTGAGCCTCGTCTGCACTGCTCGACAGTCTGTCCGCAGGCCTTGCCTGCTCAAGCAGCACCGACAGCCACGGCGTCAGATCCTCGACCTTCTCGGCGACGATATGGATGACGTCCGATTCCGATTGCAACTTGCCGGTGACGCGGATGAGACGCGCGCCCATGACGATGGGGCGGAAGCGGTCAAAAGTCCTTTCCCAGAAAATAATGTTGGCGACCGCATTCTCGTCTTCCAGCGTCAGGAAAATCGCCTTGCCATTGCCCGGCCGCTGCCGCACCAGCACGAGGCCGGCGACCGAAACGCGCCGGCCGTCCCGCACCTGGCCGAGCCGCACATTGGGCGTGACGCCGGAACGATCCAGCCTTTGACGCAGGAAGGCGACCGGGTGCGCCTTCAGCGACAGGCCAAGCGAGCGGTAGTCGTGGACGACGTGCTCGCCGAGCGGCATTGTCGGGAGCCTGGTTGCAGGCTCCAGATCGCGCAAGCGGATCGCCGGCTGGTCGAACAGCGGCAGCTTTTCGGCGGCACTCTTGCCGTCGAGCGCGCGGACCGCCCATAGAGCGTCGCGACGGTTCAATCCAAGCGACCGGAAAGCGTCGGCCTGCGCCAGTTTTTCGATCTCGTCGACGTTGAGGCCCGAGCGCAGCCAGACGTCGCGTACGGATGCATAGCCGGCGCCGCGCCTCGACACAAACGCTTCCATGCGCTCCTTCGACAGGCCCTTGACCTGGCGAAAGCCGAGCCGGACGGCATGGCTGGTCCGGATGACGCCGCGCATCTGGGCATGGCGGTCAAGGATACGATCCGGATCGAAAGGCGATTTCTCCAAGGCGCAATCCCAGCCGGAAAAATTGACGTCGACCTCGCGGATCTCGACGCCGTGGTCATGCGCGTCGCGGACAAGCTGGGCCGGCTGGTAAAACCCCATCGGCTGGGAATTCAGGATCGCGGCGCAGAACACGTCGGGATAGAAGGTCTTGAACCAGCAGGAGGCATAGACCAGCAGGGCGAAGGAGGCGGCGTGGCTCTCGGGAAAGCCGTATTCGCCAAAACCCTCGATCTGCTTGAAGCAGCGCTCGGCGAAGTCTTTTTCGTAGCCCTTGGCGACCATGCCGTCGACCATTCTCTTGCGGTAATTGCCGATCGTGCCGGTGCGCTTGAATGTCGCCATGGCGCGGCGCAGTTCATCGGCCTCGCCCGGCCTGAAGCCGCCAGCAACGATGGCGATCTTCATCGCCTGCTCCTGGAACAGCGGCACGCCCAGCGTCCTGCCGAGTATTTTTTCCAGTTCCGGCTTGGGATATTCGGGTTTTTCCTTGCCTTGCCGGCGGCGCAGATAAGGGTGGACCATGTCGCCTTGGATCGGGCCGGGCCGCACGATCGCCACCTCGATGACGAGGTCGTAAAAGCTTTTCGGCCGCAGCCGCGGCAGCATCGACATCTGCGCGCGCGATTCGATCTGGAAGACGCCGATCGTGTCGGCACGGCAGATCATGTCGTAGACATGCTTGTCCTCGGCAGGCAGAGTGGCCAGCACATAGGGCAGGCCGTACTCGTCCCGCGCCTGCGGATAATGATCCTGGAGCAGGGTGAAAGCGCGCTGCAGACAGGTCAGCATGCCGAGCGCCAGCACGTCCACTTTAAGGATTTTCACCGCGTCGAGATCGTCCTTGTCCCACTCGACCATCTTGCGCTCGTCCATCGCCGTCTTGACGATGGGCACGATCTCGTCGAGCCGGTCCCGGGTGATGACGAAACCGCCGACATGCTGCGACAAATGACGAGGAAAGCCCATGATCTCGTTGGCGCATTCGATCACATGCCTTGTCGATGGATCGGTCTGATCGAGGCCGCCGGCCTTTGTCTCCTTTTCGCCGAGCTCCGAGGTCGACCAGCCCCAGATCGAACTGGACAGCGCGCCCCGGACGTCGTCCGACAGGCCCATCGCCTTGGCCACTTCGCGCATCGCCGAGCGGCCCCGGTAGCTGACGACGGCGGCGGCCAGCGCGGTGCGCTTGGTGCTGTATTTGGAATAGATGTACTGGATGACCTCCTCGCGCTTTTCATGCTCGAAATCGACGTCGATGTCGGGCGGCTCGTTTCTTTCCTCGGAAATGAAGCGTTCGAAAAGCGTTTCGATCTTGTCCGGGCCGACTTCGGTGATGCCAATGCAGAAGCAGATGATCGAGTTGGCGGCAGAGCCGCGCCCCTGGCAGAGAATGTTCTGGCTGCGGGCGAATTTGACGATGTCGTGGACAGTCAGGAAATAGCGCGCGTAGTTCAGGCGCTCGATCAGAGCGAGCTCCTCCTCGATGCGCTGCGTCACAAAAGCGGGCACGCCCGAGGGGTAGCGGATGGCGGCTCCCTCCTTGGCCAGCCTTTCCAGTTCGGCCTGCGGCCCAAGACCCGATTCCGTCGGCTCGTCGGGATAGTTGTATTGCAGGTCACTGAGCGAGAAGGTCAGCTCGCCGGCAAAACGCAGCGTTTCCGCCAGCGCTTGCGGATGCCTGCGGAAAAGCCGTGCCATCTCCAGCGGCGGCTTTAAGTGACGCTCGGCATTGGCCGCCAGCTCCAGCCCCACCTCGGCGACGGGCACATTGAGGCGGATCGCCGTCAGCACGTCCTGCAGCGGGCGCCGTTCCGACGTATGGTAGAGAACATCGTTGGTCGCCATCAACGGGATGCCGGCCAGCTCCGCCATCGCCGCCGCCTGCTCGATACGGAAGCGGTCGTTGCCGCGGTAATCCGGCGAAACCGCAAGCCGCAGGTTTTCACCGAAACGATCCGTGAGCCGGCTAAGGAGTGCGAGGCTGGTTTCCGCGTCCGCCGACACATCCGGCAGTATGGCGAGCGACAGGAGATCGCCCCATTCGAGAAGATCGCTCTGTTTGAGGAGCGTCGCCCCTTTTTCGTTCTCGTCACGCAGATTGGCCTGCGTCAGCATGCGGCAGAGATGCCCCCAGCCCTTGCGATCCTGCGGGTAGGCGAGGATGTCCGGCGTGCCGTCGCAAAAAACCAGGCGGCAGCCGGGATGATAGGAAGCACCCTCCACCTTGGCCTGCTGCCAGGCGCGCACCACGCCCGCCACCGTGTTGCGGTCGGCGAGACCGATCGCCGAAAACCCCAGGAATTTTGCCGCGACCACCAGCTCCTCCGGTTTCGAGGCACCGCGCAGAAACGAGAAGTTCGACTGGATGCCGAATTCGGCATAGGGGTTGGCCGTCAGCGCATTCATGCGAAGATCCCATGCATGAACCAGCGTGGCGAGGGCTGCGAGGCGCTGTAAAGGCCCTGGCGATAGAGCCAGTAACGGCGGCCGTCGGCATCCTCGATGCGGAAATAATCCCGGGTCGGGGCATCTTCTCGTCCCGCCGCCCCTCGCCACCATTCCGGCGCGATGCGCTCCGGCCCTTCGGCGCGCGCGACCCGATAGAGCGCGCGCCGCCAGCGGAAGTTCAAAGGCGGGCCTTCCGGCATTTCGGTGGCCGGCACCTCGATCGGCTCGGGCGAACGGAAAAGCCGGATCGGCCGTTCCGGCTGGAAGACGGTCGAGGGAGCGTCCTTCGCCTTGTCCGGCTGCTTCGGCGGCGAGCTTCTCTGCGGCGCCTCCGTGAAGGGAAGGGTGGCGACGGCGCGCTCCGGCAAATGGCTCTCGACGGCGACCGGCTTCAAGACCGCGCCTTCGCCGAGCCGGGCGCGAATGCGGTCGGCAAAAAGCGCGATATCGGCACCGTCGTCGCTCGTCTCGCCGGCAAGGTCGGCCTGCTGCATGTCGAAGGCGGCGGCGGTCAGCACCGAAAGGCGCACGAGATCGAAGCCATAGCCGGCGTCGATATCCTGTTCGAGCGCGGCAAGCCTTTCGTGGAACAATTTCTGGATCAGCCGCGGCTCGCGCAGAGGCCGCGAGGTGCCGACGGCGATGCGGCTGACGCCGCCATCGACGCGGAAAAGCAGCAGCGCCAGCCGCCTTGCGCCCTCGCCGCGACGCTCGAGGTCGCTCTTCAAGGTGGTCGCCAGCATGCCGGTCAGCCGCTCGATGTCCTCGGTCAGCATGATCGGCTCGGCAAGGTGACGCTCGACCGAAAGCGGTGCCACCGGCAGGCGCGGCGACACGGCCTCCTCGAGGCGGCCAAGCGCCTGGTCGAGACGCAAGAGCAGCGATGCGCCGAAGCGGCGGGCCAGCGGCGCGCGCGGTGCCGCCATGACGGCGCCCGCCGTGCGCAGGCCGACGCTTTCGAGGCTGGCGCGTACCTCCGGGTCGATGCGCAGCGCCGCCAGCGGCAAGGGCGCGAGAAGCGCTTCCTCCTCACCATCGGGCACGATGCGGTCGCCAGCAAACCGCGCCGCCGCCCAGGCAGCACCAGGCGTGGCGGCAAGCCCGGCGCGGACATCGAAGCCCTGATGGAAAAAACGCGACAGGATATCGTCCAGCATCGAGCGTTCGCCGCCGAAAAGATGGGTGCAGCCGGTGACGTCGAGATAGAGGCCGTCGGTCCCGTCAAGCGCCACCAGCGGGGTATAGCGGTCGCACCAGTCGGCGAGGCCTTCGAGCAGGCGCCGGTCGGCCTCCGGATCGGCCTCCACGATGTCGATCGAGGGATGCATGGCGCGTGCGTCGGCTATGCCCATGCCGCGCTTCAGATTAAGCGCCTCGGCCCGCTCGTCGAGGGCGGCGATGCGCTGGGCGTTCCGGTCGCGGTGACTGATCACCAGCGGCAGGTGATCCGACGGCCGGGAACGCCAGGACCGCCCCAGACGCTGCCGCAGGATCCTCTCGGCGGCGAGATGCGGAAACCACAGGGATAGGAGTCTTTGGCCGTTCTGGGGCCCATTCCTGAGACCTTCCTTGCTCGCCCCGTCTTTCTTCGAATATGCGTTCATCGGGGTTCCACTCCAGTGTGAATTTTCCGGGCAAGGCCGTGCGGCTCTTGCCGATGGCGACGGTGAAGGCGGGTCGGCCGATCGAGCCGGCGAGCGGCCCGGCAAGCGTCTTACGCGTTGCCGCCGGTGCCGCCGACAGGATGAGGCGGACGGGCGCTGCCGTCGGTTCGGGCTCGCCGGCCTGGCGCAGCAGGAACAGCGGCCGGCCCGCACTCTGCGCGCGGGCGTGCAGCCGCCGCGTCGCGGTGAGGTCAAGCCGCTGCGGGCTGCCGCGGATTTCGAGGATGACGGCGGCCAGCGCCGTCATCCGGGCAGCCTCCTCGGCGATCCACAGCGCATCGAGCAGCCTTGGCGCCTCGGAAAACAGCAATTGCTCCGGCTCGATGCCGAAGAAGGCGTGAAGCCCCCTGGCATAGGGAAAGCCGGCCTCGCGGAAAACCTCGGATGTGCCGATCCACAGCACCGGCAATCGCGGCCCCTGGCTGAGGATCAGGCTGACGAGCGACAAGGCAAAACCGGCAACGGCCCCGGCATCGCGGGTCGCGGCGCCATGAAACTCGCTCACCGCCGCCTTCGGCAGGCCGCCGCTCAGCGCAGCATCGAGGCGCTCGGCGCCGGTGCGCAAAAACGCATCGGGCGGCGCCATGGCGAGGCCGCGCCGGACAATGGTCAGATTCCGAGCGGGTGTCGGATGCCGAGAGGGTGTCAGACTCTGACGAGAGACATCCGCGTCAAACGACGAACTGGCCGGCGCCTCCAGGCGCTCGGGCAAGGTCCCTTCGATCTTCGCGATCTGGCGGCGCAGGGCAAAAACAGTCTCCCGCGCCACGGCGCTTGTCGCCATGACGGTCAGCTTCCACTCACAATTGTTCCTGTTATGTTCCCTAGAATTCCAGAGGCCGGCCAAAGAGTCAAGCGGAGTCATGGGGAATTTATTCCTGTAGTGGGGGCGTGACACGGTCACCCCAGCCCGACCATTTGCCGAGTCCGGCCCGAAAGCCTATATGCCGGGATCAAAGGACAAAGCATGGCTCGCATCTACCAAACACGCATCTGGCACGACCAGCTTTCGCCAACGATGGAGGAAATCGAGCTCCTGGCGCTGGAGGCCTATGCCCATCTGCCGGAGGACTTTCGCAAGTTGACCGGCGAGATCGTCATTCAGATCGCCGAATTCCCGACCGACGAGATCATGGACGACCTTTCGCTGGAAACGCCCTTCGACCTGCTCGGCCTGTTCGAGGGGCGCGGCATCGCCGAGCGCTGGAACCCGCAGACCGGCGAGGGGCCGAACCGCATCACGCTCTATCGCCGCGCCATCCTCGACTACTGGGCCGAGAACGAGGAAACGCTGGGCGACATCGTCACCCATGTGCTGATCCACGAGATCGGCCACCATTTCGGCCTGTCGGACGACGATATGGAGCGGATCGAGGAAGCGGCTGAATAGCACTCAGATGACAGAAGCAGAATTTGCCGATCTGATCGATTGCAATTGGCCGTATCACGACATTTCACTGAGCCGGGAACTGATCGAATCCGCAGTGAGGATTTCGCCGAATGCCGCGTTCTTAGCACTTAGCGAGCTTTGCCATCTGCCCGCAAGTGCTGCCGTCGAGCCCGCCATTCTCCTAGCTCTGGTCGACTTTTGGCTATCCGAAGTCGACCACCCGGTGGCATCTCTGACTGCAGAATGCGCGATCTCCTTGATCGAACGCAAGCGACTGCCGGTTCCCGAGATACTTACGAAGATGGGTTACGTCTCCGGTTATCCCGGCCTCCTTGCAGCGCTATCGATACTCTATTTCAGCTGCGATGACGTCGACGGGCTCGCAGACGCGCGGCTCAACGAAATCAGAGCCGTCTGGGAAAGGCTGCCGTAGCCGGTAGCACCTACCAATCGCTGAGCTTGGTGTCGGGGCCGTATTCCTGGCCCTCGATGTCCTTCACCACGGCCTGGCCGCAGCGCATGGTCTTGGCCTCCTTGTCATAGGCATAGGTCGGCGAGCCGAACAGGTGCCAGCCCTTGTTCAGCGCCGCCGTCACCTTGTGGCAGAAGCTGGCATCGTCCGGGCCGGACAGAAAGCGGTAGAGTTTCATTCTTCAATCCTGTCGTCAGTTACGTTAGTCATGCGCGAACAGCGGCGGCCTTCGCCAGCAGTTTTTCGGCCTGCGCCAGATGCAGCCGCTCGACCATCTTGCCGTTCAGCGCAACTACCGCCCTACCGGTATTTTCGGCGAACGCGAAGGCATCCTTGACCGCGCGCGCCTCGGCTATTGCTTCGGGCGACGGTGCAAAGGCGCGGTTCGCGGCTTCGATCTGAGCTGGATGGATCAGCGACTTGCCGTCAAAACCCATGGCGGCCGCTTCCGTGCACTCGCGCGCAAACCCGTCCATATCGCGAAAATCATTGAAGACGCCATCGAGCAGGTCGAGGCCGCCGGCGCGCGCGGCGAGCACCATCTGCATCAGCCATGGAACGAGATAGCGCCGGTCGGGCATGGCGAGAATTCCGGTGTCCTTGACCAGGTCATTCGTTCCGGCAGCGAAACACACCAGTCGAGAGGCCGGATCGCGGCCGAGCTCGGCAATCGGCCCAATGTTGAGCAGCGCCTTGGGCGTCTCGATCATCGCCCATAGCTTGACTTCGTCGGCGATAAAATTGTCGTCGAGCACGTCGCCGGCCTCGAGAATGTCGCGCGGCGTGTCGACCTTGGGCAGCAGGATGGCGTCGGGCGAGCATTTTGCCGCGGCCAGCAGGTCGGCGCCGCCCCACTCGCTCGACAGCGCGTTGATGCGCACGACCATCTCGCAGCGCCGGTTGGAATGGCCGGCGAAAATCGCCGCCAGTTTTTCGCGCGCGGAAAGTTTATCGGCCGGGGCGACGGCGTCCTCGAGATCGATGACGACGGTATCGCAGGCCAGCGATTGGATCTTGGCCAGCGCCTTGTCGTTCGAAGCCGGGACGTAAAGCACCGAGCGGCGCGGGCGGTAGCTTTCGGTGGTCATCTTCGATCTATGCCGCCTGCAGCTAGCCGAGGCAAGCCGTGCATAAAAACTGCACGCAATTTCGGAAAATCTCCTCGTCTCCGCCCCGCTTGCCACCCGACCGGATGCGACAAGGGCGGCATGCAAGAGCAAAAGAACTCCCGTTGGTCCCTGCCGTACCGGCTTCGCCGCGAAAGCTGGTGGCTCGTCGATCCGCCCCAGACTTTGGCAACCCTCCTCCCTTTCGTCCGGAAATCCCTGCCCACCAGCCGCATCAAAGCCGCCGAGAAAGCCCGATCATGACAGTATTCCTCTCGGCGGCGCCGAGCTATTGCAGCCGCTTCGGCGTTGCCGTCCTGCTCGTCGCGTTGGCCGATTTCTTCTTCTATGGCCAACCGGCGGGCATCACGCTTTTCCTGTTCGGCGTTGCGATTGCAGCGGCGAGCATGGCTCTCCATCCTCTCGACGTCTTCAACGATGGCAGGTTCTGGTTCAAGCCGGTTGCGCTGTTTATGGCGCTGCTGCCGCTTGTGGAAAATGTCAGCGCACTGTCCGTCTCGATCGCGCTGGCGGCGACGGCCATCCTCGCGCTTTCACTGGCCGGACGGTTGCGGCGCGGCCTTGCCCGTATTGCCGGCCAACTCTCGCTGTTCCTGCTTGCAACGCCATTTCGGCTCGTCCTTGATTTCTTCCGCTGGCGCACGGCGGCGCGGCGGCTTGGCCGGCGGCGCGTGCGCCTTGCGGCGATCGCCGTCTGGGTCATGCCGCTGGGCCTCGGCGCAGTGTTCCTCGCGCTGTTCGGCGCCGCCAATCCGGTCATCGAATATTGGTTCTCGCTGATCGACCTGATGGCACTGCTCGACGTCGTCCAGCTGCCACGTCTCGGCTTCTGGCTGTTCGTGCTTGCCTGCGTCTGGGCCTTTCTGCGGCCGCGGCTGCCGCGCTTTCTCCGCCGCCGCAGGGTGTCGCCAGCCAGCGCACCGGCGACGCCGGCCACCAGGACCACCATCGAGGACATCGTCTTCGGCAAGGCCGCTATCCTCCGCGCGCTCGTCGTCTTCAACATCCTGTTCGCGGTGCAGAGCGCACTCGACGCCACCTATCTGTGGGGCGGCATCGCGCTTCCCGACGGGCTGACCTATGCCGCCTACGCGCATCGCGGCGCCTATCCGCTGATCGTCACGGCGCTGCTGGCCGCCGGCTTCGTGCTGGCGGCGCTGCGGCCGGGAAGTGCGACCTCCGGCGATCCGCTCATCCGCCGGCTGGTTTATGCCTGGGTGGCGCAGAACATCCTCCTGGTGATCTCGTCGATCCTGCGGCTCGATCTCTATATCGGTATCTATGCGCTGACCTATTGGCGTGTCGCTGCGTTCGTCTGGATGGGGCTGGTGGCGGCGGGCCTTGTCCTGATCATAGCCCGCATCGCGCGCGAAAAGTCCAACGAATGGCTGCTTGCCGCCAATCTTCTGACGCTATCGGCGACGCTCTATGCCTGCTCGTTCATCAACTTTGCCGCGCTGATTGCCAACTACAATGTCGACCATTGCTTCGAAATGACCGGCCAAGGCACCCAGCTCGACGTCTGGTACCTGCGCTCGCTCGGGCCCGGCGCCTTGCCGGCGCTCGATCGCTTCGTCCAGCACCAGAGCAGGACGGTTTCCGCGGAGGATGCCTCCATCCGCGAACTCGCCGGCTGGTATGCACAGGACGAAGCACGCTTCCGCGCCGGCCAGGAAAACTGGCGGGGCTGGAGCTTTCGTGACTGGCGGCTCAACCGCGCCCTCGACAGGCGTGGCCCGTTCGTGGTTCCTCCGATGTCCGAACCCTTCATGCCGGGCCGCTGATTTGATGCCGCACCACATACTGGTCGCCGACGACGACCCGCACATTCGCGAAATCATCTGCTTCGCGCTGGAAAAGGCCGGCATGAAAACGCTGGCGGTGCCGGACGGCGCGGCTGCCTTGCAGGCGATAGAGCGCCATGCGCCCGATCTCGTCGTGCTCGACATCGGCATGCCGGAAATGGACGGGCTGGAAGTGTGCCGGCGGCTGCGCCACACATCCGACCTGCCGGTGCTGTTCCTGTCCGCGCGGGATGAAGAGATCGACCGCGTCCTCGGGCTGGAGATGGGCGGCGATGATTATGTCACCAAGCCGTTCAGCCCGCGCGAGCTGGTCGCCCGCGTCAACGTCATCCTGCGCCGCGCGCGGCCCACGCCGGAACCAGCCGACGACCGGCAATTCTCGCATGGCAGACTGTTGCTGGTTCCGGCAAGCCATACAGCCAGCTTCGACGGCAAGCCGCTGGCGCTGACGTCGATCGAATTCGCGATCCTGAAAGGCTTTTTGGCGCGGCCGGCGTATGTGCTTGGCCGCGACATGGTGATGGCCAACGCCTATGCGGCCAATATCCATGTCGCAGACCGCACCGTCGACAGCCATATCCGCAATATCCGCGCCAAGCTGGCGGCCGTCGGCTGCGTCGATGCGATCGAGACCGTGCACGGCGTCGGTTTTCGGCTGGGCGGATGCGGCGCGTGAGCGCCCAAGAACTGATTGGCAGCAAATGGCGGCCTCGCCTCGCCACGGTCGTCATCGCCATCCTGATCATGGTGATGGCGCTGCCGCTGGCCGGCCTGTTTTTCTTCCGGCTCTACGAGAACCAGCTGATCAGGCAGACCGAGGCCGAGCTGATCGCCCAAGGCGCCGCCCTTGGCGCGATCTATGCGCAAGAGGTTCGCGAGGCCGGCCTTGCCCCGGAAAAGCTCGGCGCACCCGTGCCTTCACCCAACACCAGCGATCGGGCCTCTCCCTACCAGCCAATCGAACCGCGCCTCGATCTTGCGTCCGACAGGATCCTGCCGACCCGGCCCGCGGCCACCGCGGCCAGCGCCGATCCCGCCTTCGCGGCAATCGGCGCACGCCTGTCGGGCATTCTTGCCGAGACGCAGAAGACCACGCTCGCCGGCTTCCGGCTGCTCGATCCCAGAGGCGTGGTCATCGCCGGCCGTGAGGAGGCCGGCCTGTCGCTCGCCGCTGTCGACGAGGTTCGCGCAGCGCTTGCCGGCCGCTACGCCAGCGCGCTCAGGCTGCGGGTTCCCGACCAGCCGTCGCCGCCGCTCTATTCGGTCAGCCGCGGCACCAAGGTTCGCGTCTTTGTCGCCATGCCGGTTGCGGTCTCCGGCAAGGTCGCCGGCGTCGTCTATCTGTCGCGGACGCCGAACAACATCGTCAAGCATCTCTATGGCGAGCGCGGCAAGGTGGCGCTGGCGGCAATCACCATCCTCGGCGGCGCGCTGCTGATCGGGCTGGTCTTCCTGCGCGCCGTCAGCCGTCCGATCTATGCGCTGATGGAACGCACGAAACGCATCGCCGCCGGCGACCGCGCGGCGATCAGGCCGCTCGATCACCACGGCACGCGCGAAATGGGTGAACTCTCTGCTGCTTTCCTCGACATGGCCGAAAAGCTGCACGCACGCTCCGACGGCATCCAGACCTTTGCCACCCACGTCTCGCACGAGCTCAAATCGCCGCTGACGGCGATCCAGGGGGCCGCCGAACTGCTGCGCGATTCGGGCAGCGCGATGGACGAGGCCGAGCGGCGGCGCTTTTCGGACAATATCGTCACCGATGCCGGCCGGCTCAATCTGCTGGTGCGCCGCCTGCTCGACCTGGCGCGCGCCGAAAATCTCGAGCCGAGCGGCGAAAGCACGTCGCTCACTGCTGCACTGGCGCTGCTGCCGGCCGACGACAGGCTGGCGGTGCGCGTCGAGGCGGGCACCGAGATCGGGCTGCGCATATCGGCCGAAAACGCTGCGATCGTGCTGGCCAATCTCATCGACAATTCGGCGCGGCACGGCGCGACGCTGGTATCGGTCACAGCCGCAAAAGCGGACGGCAAGGCCACCATCGTGGTCGCTGACGACGGCGCCGGCATTTCGCCCAGCAACCGAGGCCGCATCTTCGAGCCGTTCTTCACCACGCGCCGCGATTCCGGCGGCACCGGCATGGGCCTCGGCATCGTGCTGGCCCTCCTGAAAGCGCATGATGGCACGATCCGGCTGGTTGACTCGGCGAGCGGCACGCGCTTCGAGATCATCCTGCCGGCGGCGTGACTCGGCGGTTCAGATCGGAAGGGCCAAAAGGTGCATTACGACATCGTCATCATCGGCGGAGCCATCGTCGGCTCCTCGGTCGCCTATTATCTGCGCGAGGAAGGGTTTTCGGGCTCGATTGCGCTTGTCGAGCGTGACCCGCAATTTTCTCATGCGGCGACCACACTGTCCTGCGCTTCCATCCGCCAGCAGTTCTCGATCCCGGAAAACATCCGGCTGTCGCAATTCACGCTGAAACTGTTCCGGCGGCTCAGGGAAGAGTTTGGCGCGGACGCCGATATCGGCTTTCGCGAAGGTGGCTACCTCATCCTTGCCGGCGAGAACGGGCTGCCGATCCTGCGGGCCAACCACGAGGCGCAGATGGCCGAGGGCGCCGACATCGTGCTCGAGAATGCGGAGGCGCTCGTCCGCCGCTTTCCGTGGCTGTCGGTCGAGGGCATTTCCGCCGGCGCCTATGGCCGCAGCGGCGAAGGCTGGTTCGACGCGCATGCGATGCTGATGCTGTTCCGCAAGGCACTGCGAAGCAAGAACATCGATTTCATCACAGCGTCGGCGACCGGTATCGAGCGGCAAGGGAAGCGCGTCGCCGGCGTGACCCTCGACAATGGCGAGCGGCTCGAGGCCGGCACCGTCGTTAACACCGCCGGGCCGAATGCCGGCAAGGTGGCAGCAATGGCCGGGCTGGCGCTGCCGGTGGAGCCGCGCAAGCGCAATGTCTTCGTCTTCGAGGCGCGCGAAAAATATGACGACATGCCGCTGCTGGTCGACCCGAGCGGCATCTATGTCCGGCCGGAGGGCTCGGTCTACATCACCGGCGGCGCCGAGCCGGAAGAGGGCGAAGGACCGGCCGACCCCGCCGACTTCGACCCCGACTGGCCGCTGTTCGAAGAGGTGATCTGGCCGGTGCTGGCGACCCGCATTCCAGCCTTCGAGGCGATCAAGCCGACGCGCGCCTGGGTCGGCCATTACGACTACAACACGCTCGACCAGAATGCGGTGATCGGCCCGCACCCGGAGGTCGGCAATTTCCTCTTCGCCAACGGGTTTTCCGGTCACGGCTTGCAGCAGGCTCCGGCGGTCGGCAAGGCGCTGGCCGAACTGATCGTGCATGGCGGCTATCGCACGGTGGATTGCTCGGCGTTCGGGTACAGCCGGATCGCCGACGGGCGGCCGTTTCGGGAATTGAATGTAATTTAACGCCGGCGCGAAGGGATGCTACCGTTGCTTGGTGGATTAAGCCGCCACCAAGCCGCCCGTACCAAGATACGCCTGAAGCCAGCCCAGCACCCGGGCCCAGCCTTCGGCATGCTTCGTTGCGGCAGCAGCGAGGCCGGCGAAGCCGCCATGGCAGATGGTGACGCGTGTGCCGCCGGCGATCGGCTCCAGCAGCCAGGCGACTTTGGTTTCGCGGCGGCCAAGCGTCGGATGGTCCCAGTCGTATCTCCGCGTCTGCACGATCCGGCGCGGCTCTTCGATCTCCAGGAATTCGCCGCTGGCGGGCAGGTGTCTGCCGGCCGCCGTCTCGACGGTGACGCTCCAGCGGCCGCCGACGCGGAGGTCGGCCGCCCATCCGGTCATCCGGTAGGTCCTGGCGGACCCCCACCAGCGCTCGACCTCGCGTGTAACGAGCGCGTCAAATATCCGCTCGGGCGGCGCGCGAACATCGGCGCTCGCCATAACGGTCTCGCCATTGGTCATGCTGTGCACCGCGGAACTGTACATCGCCCTGTCTCCAGAAACGTTTCGCTATCGAAACAACCTCAAGCCTTCGACGCCGGGCGCGACAGGCCTTTGCCGGTTTCGAGCAGGCTCTTCAGGCTGGACAGGATGAGCGGCCAGCCGTTCGCCACATGGCCAAGCAGCTTGTGCGGTCCATCGGCTTCGTGTGTGATGGCGAGCTTCATCATCTCGCCCTCCTGCTCGATGGCGAAGGTGCAGCGTGTGTAGCCGTCCGCCTTGACCTCGGGCATGAACTCGTTGCGCCATTTGAGCACGATGCGCTTGGGTGGATCGATCTCGAGGACCTCGCCGCTGTCGGTGACGCGGCCGTCGGTGTAAACCATCTTCCACGCCGAACCTTGTTTCCAGTCGCTTAGCATCTGGGCGCCGAGGAAATATTGCCGCTGGAACTCCGGCTCGGTCAGTGCTTGCCAGAGTTTTTCGGGCGAAGTGCGGATGTAGGTGACATAAACGAAAATGTTGCTCATCAGTCTTCCCTTTCGAGACGTTTCTTCAAATCGCTGAGGGCGCCCAGTCGCCCCCGCTCGAATTTGCCGATCCAGCGTTCGGCGATCTCGTTGATGGGAACCGGATTCAGATAATGTTGCTTCTCGCGTCCCTTGCGGATGGTGGTGACGAGGTTTGCTTCTTCCAGGATCGCCAGATGCTTGGTCACCGCCTGGCGCGTCATGTCCATCTCACCGCACAGCGCGTTCAGCGTCTGCCCGTTCCTGGCATGAAGGCTGTCCAGCAATCGCCGGCGTGTCGGGTCGGCCAAGGCGCGAAAGACGGCATCCATGCTCATGACTCTAATATGCAACCATTTGGTTGCATGTCAAGAGGCAGAACCCTAGCCAAGAATGCGCGGGTTGAGGTCGCTGGGAGTGGATTTCAGCGCTTGCGGCCGAACCAGAATGCGTTGGGCATGCGCTCCATGCCGATACGCTCATAGAAGCCGACGGCGTCGGGCATGGAGATCAGGCTGATGGCAACGGAAGGTCCGAGTTGCCGGCGTGCCTCATCCATCAGGCCCTTGCCGATACCCAGCCCTTGCGCCGATGCAGAAACAGCGAGCTCGGAGATATAGCAGACCCAGGAAAAGTCGGTGACGCCGCGAGCGACACCAACCAGCGGCTTGCCCGGTGCATCGATGCGCGCGGTGAGCACCAGGGCGGCACTCGTGAGCATCGCCTTCAAACGGGCATGATCATCGACGGGCCGTGTCTCGCCGAGGCCGGATTCCACCAGAACGCGGCGGAACTCGGCGATGCCGAGGCCCGGTTCGCTGGCGTAAAGGATCGTGGATCGCGTTGTCATGTCGACAAAAGTGCACCATGGGCTGGTGGTTTTGAAGCTGTTTTGTACCGATTTTGTGTTTCGATCGACGACGGAAGTCCAAAAACAGCCGTCTTTTATTTGCCCGCGGCATTGTGTAAACCGAGCGCCAGCAATTCCCCGCAACGAGAAGAAGACGGGCAAGAACCATGGAAAAATTCACCAAGCTCACCGGTGTCGCCGCGCCGATGCCGATCGTCAATGTCGACACCGACATGATCATCCCCAAGGATTATCTCAAGACGATCAAGCGCACGGGGCTCGGCACCGGCCTGTTCGCCGAAATGCGTTACAAGGACGACGGCTCGGAAAACCCGGACTTCGTGCTCAACAAGCCGGCCTACCGCAAGGCGCAGATCCTGGTCGCCGGCGACAATTTCGGCTGCGGCTCGAGCCGGGAACATGCGCCGTGGGCGCTGCTCGATTTCGGCATCCGCTGCGTCATCTCGACCTCGTTCGCTGACATTTTCTACAATAACTGCTTCAAGAACGGCATCTTGCCGATCACCGTCAGCCCGGAAAACCTGGAGAAGCTGATGGACGATGCCTCGCGCGGTTCCAACGCGACGCTGTCGGTCGATCTCGAAGCCAAGGAAATCCGCGGGCCGGACGGCGGCGTGGTCAAGTTCGACCTCGACGAATTCAAGCGCCACTGCCTCTTGAACGGCCTCGACGATATCGGCCTGACCATCGAGAAGGCCGGCGCCATCGCTTCGTTCGAGAAGAAGAACGCCGAGCTGCGGCCCTGGGCATAGGCTCTAAAGCCGCGCCGACGGTCAGCCTCTACGCCAAGTGTCCGGGGAGGGATGTGATGACACGCTTGCTTGTTGCCGCTGCCTGCGGACTGCCGCTGATGCTGCTGCCCCCGGCGAGCGTCTATGCCCAGACGCAGACGCCCGCCACGGAAGCGCCAGCGGCAGATCAAGGCGCCAGCGACACAGCCGCCGCCGACGATGACAAGCAGGCGCCGATCCCGTTCGAGGGCGGCCAGCTGACC
The DNA here is from genome assembly GCF_040321165.1 of Mesorhizobium sp. M0500. Taxonomy (NCBI): domain Bacteria; kingdom Pseudomonadati; phylum Pseudomonadota; class Alphaproteobacteria; order Hyphomicrobiales; family Phyllobacteriaceae; genus Mesorhizobium; species Mesorhizobium sp. M0500. The sequence continues at coordinate 597,473 of NZ_JAMYRB010000002.1, read as the reverse complement.
ATCACCCAGGAGGAAGAATACGGGGAACGGGTACTCGCCTTCGACGGCAAGGAACTGGCGCGCAATTACGACGTCTTCTTCGACAAGATCGTCGAGGTCGGCGGCGTCAAGGTGGCGCTGGTCGATGTCGGCGACGGCGGCAACCAGTGCGGCCCGGCCAAGGTGATCGTGTGGAAGCCGGAGGGCGGTGCGATCCAGACGACCACGGTCGAGCAGGATGAATGCGGCGCGCCGCCGGCCGCGATCTCCGACAGCGCCGTCTATTTCGTACCCTATCTGCTGCCGGGCGATTCCAAGCCGGCGCTGCAATGGTCGCCGACGGACGGACTGACGACGTCCGGTAATCTGACCTACATGCCGGAGCCGGGCACCGACTGGAAAGACATCGATCCGTCGAAATACGACAACATCATTGATGCCTTTCACAACGAGGCCGTCTACAGGCTAGCCGAGACGCTGCTCGGCAAGGACATGCCCGACATGGCGACCAGCCTGCTGGTCGGCGGCGGCACGGAAAAAACCGCGTCGGGTGCCTTCTTTGCCAGCGGCTGCGTGCCGCATGATTGCGGTGGCAATGACGGCTTCATGGCGGTCGACCCGGTCAAGCACAAGCTGTATTTCGCCCGCCGCGGCGACAAGCCCGAGCCGGACGCGTGGCCGGCGGTGAGTACATGGCCGGCCGACGTCAAGGAAGCGCTGGACAAGGCGCTGGGGTCGCCGAATTAGAAATCGTTCTGCCGCGATCCTTCGCGCGCCCCTCTGTCCTGCCGGACATCTCCCCCACTTGGGGGGAGATCGGCCGTCACCGCCGCTTTCGCCAAACCGCCTACGCTGCAAAAAAGGAGGACACCATGCGAAAACTGATCTCCACCGGTTCGCCCTTCGAGAAGACCGCCGGCTATTCGCGCGCCGTGGTGCAGGGCGACTGGTGTTTCGTGTCCGGAACGACCGGCTACGATTATGCGACCATGTCGATGCCGGAGACCGTGGAGGCACAAACGCGCAATTGCCTGACGACGATCGCCAAGGCGCTCGGGGACGGCGGCTTCGAGACGGCCGATGTGGTGCGGGCGCATTACTATATCACCGATGCGGCTTTCGTGGATGTGGTGTTCCCGATCCTCGGCGAGGCCTTTGGCGAGATCAGGCCGGCGGCAACGATGATCGTGTGCCAGCTCAACAAGCCGGAGATGAAGATCGAGATCGAGGTGACGGCGCTGCGGCGCACAGCCTGATGCCTGTCACGGTTGCGACAACGACACGGTTAGCACGAGGATCGGCCCATGGTGAAGGTCAGGCGCATCGTTGCAAACATAGACACGCAGGATATCGCGGCGGCAAAACCCTTCTATCAGGATGTGCTCGGCCTCGATCTCAAGATGGATATGGGCTGGATCGCTACCTACGGCTCGCAAGAGACGATGTCCGTGCAGGTCAGTTTCATGGCCGAAGGGGGATCAGGAACGCCGGTGCCGGACATCTCTATCGAAGTCGACGACGTCGATGCCGCGCTTGAAAGCATGAGGACGGCCGGCTTTGCCATCGAATACGGTCCGGCGGACGAACCCTGGGGCGTGCGGCGCTTCTTCGTACGCGACCCGTTCGGCAGGCTGGTCAATATCCTTTCGCATCTCTAGGCATTTTGTCTTGAGCATCGGATTTTCCCAAAACCGGTTTCCACTTTTGGGTCCGATGCTCTGAACCGCAGGCTTGCGCGCCGGCCGCTTGGCGTTTAGCAAGGCCGCGGCTCACGACACAATCAGGACGGTTCCCCATGGCTTCGAAAAATCTTCTCCTGCTTGCCGGCGACGGCATCGGCCCCGAGGCGATGGCCGAGGTGAAGAAGCTGATTTCCGCCATGAACGACAGGCTCGGCAGCGATTTCGTCACCGATGAGGGCCTTGTCGGCGGCTGCGCCTACGACGCGCATGGCGCGGCGATTTCCGATGCCGACATGGCCAAGGCAATGGCGTCGGACGCGGTGCTGTTCGGCGCCGTCGGCGGACCGAAATGGGATGCGGTGCCTTACGAGGTGCGCCCGGAGGCGGGTCTGCTGCGGCTGCGCAAGGACATGGAGCTGTTTGCCAATCTCAGGCCGGCAATCTGCTATCCGGCGCTGGCGGCGTCCTCCTCGCTGAAGCAGGAGGTGGTCGAGGGGCTCGATATCCTGATCGTGCGCGAGCTCACCGGCGGCGTCTATTTCGGCGAGCCTAAGCAGATCATCGACCTCGGCAACGGCCAGAAGCGCGGCATCGACACCCAAATATACGATACGTTCGAGATCGAGCGCATTTCGGGCGTTGCCTTCGAATTGGCGCGCACGCGCAAGAATCACGTCACCTCGATGGAAAAGCGCAATGTGATGAAGTCGGGCGTGCTGTGGAACGAGGTCGTCACCCAGACGCACAAGGCCAAGTATGCCGACGTCAAGCTCGATCACATGTTGGCCGATGCTGGCGGCATGCAGCTGGTGCGCTGGCCGAAGCAGTTCGACGTCATCGTCACCGACAATCTGTTCGGCGACATGCTGTCCGACATCGCCGCCATGCTGACCGGCTCGATCGGCATGCTGCCGTCGGCCTCGCTCGGCGCGCCGGATGCGAAGACAAAAAAGCGCAAGGCGCTCTACGAGCCGGTGCACGGCTCGGCGCCCGACATCGCTGGCAAGGGCATCGCCAATCCGATCGCCATGATCGCCTCCTTCGCCATGTGCATGCGCTATTCCTTCGGCATGGTTGAAGAGGCCGACCGGCTGGAAGGCGCGATCGCCGCCGTGCTCGATCAGGGCTTGCGCACCAGGGATATTCATTCACCGGGGATGACCGAGGTCGGCACCGCTGAGATGGGCGACGCGATCATCGCCAAATTTTTGGGCTGATCCCGTGTCGGTCGACGTCCGCTGGGCGACGACCGGGGATGCGGCGGCACTCGCCACCGTGCTTTGCGAGATGGCGGCACAGGGCAATTCATGCCGAGCCCTTGCCGGATCGCGCCAGCGTGAGCGTGTCGATCCGTTTCTTCCTGCCTGAGATAAATTCGACGATGCGGTGCGTTTCGTAACTCCGCACAACGAACGAAGGCGCGGTCCAAAGGTCGTCGATCGTGATGTCATGATCGCGGAGGCGCCCCAGTGCCAGCGACACGCTGAAACTGCGGTTCTCGTTCATTCTGCGGAAGCGCATATGTACGATGTTGCGCTTTTCGGCGATCGAAAGCAGCTCGTATAGGTCGAGCGGTTCCCCCTGAGCGCTTCTGAACGCGGTGTGGGAGTTTATGACGCGCGCCTCCACGCGGCCTTTCTGCGAACGTGGGTTATCGGTGCAGCCATGTTTTGGCCAAGGCCAGCCAAGATTGTCGAAGAACACCCGGCCGCCGTGTGGGCATTGATAATAGAACACCTGCTTGCCGCAGACCGGGCAATGCGCGTTTGGGTTGACATATGAAACGACGGTGCCGAACGGTTTGATGGCCGCCGCACCTGGGCCGCTGCTGTAGCCGGAACACCAGCGGCTATCGGTATGAATCGGCGTCGGCCGGCCGCCCCTATACCGAAATTCGATTTGGCCGCCGCACGTGTGGCAAGTCGGCATGACTGCTCCCTGCGCGATCAGGTGCGCAACCTCGATATAGTCGAGTGTGAGACGTTATAGCTGCGGGCGATCTCGGTCAGCAATTCCTCACCTTTGTGCGAAATCCGTGAATTATGCACAAGCCGGCTCGATCTCAATACGATTAACCCGAACTGCTATTTGTTTCGCATACTGATTCAAACGTTTGACATTTGGTTGGCAATTACGTATATTCATCTTGTCGGATGGCTCATGACGAGCACACCGCAAATTGAAGGACGGCTAAAGTGATTAATCTGTTAAGCGAACAGTCTGAATCGGTTCGGTGGCGACTGATGGTGGGCGCGGCAAAGAAGGCGGCCGAGGCGCAGGGTTATTCCCTAGCCCGCGTGCCGGGACGGGGCCTGTCGAACATTTGGAACATCACCAAGGACGGCAAGACGACAGTGGCCGCGATCCGCACTACGCGCGACCGCTACATCGCCTTCCCTCCGTTGAAAGGGGGCACGAAGTGGAAGACGCTTGATGATGTCGAGACTGTCATCGTTGCGACGGTGGACTCGAAGGATGACCCGGAAAACGTCGAGGTCTACATTTTCCCGGCCGATGACGTGCGCAAGCGTTTCAACGCCCACTATGCCGCCCGCTCCAAGGAGGGGCAGACTATCAAGGATAATTTCGGCATGTGGGTAGGGCTCGACCGCGACAATCGCGGTATTGCCGCCAGTGTCGGGACGGGCATTCTCGATCACTACAAGCGTGTCGCGGTCTATGCGATTTCCGATCTACTCGCCGACAATCCTCACGAAGAAGCGGGCAGGGAAGAGGTAGAGCACGCGCCCGAGACGGTCGAACCTAGCTTGTCCACAATCGCCGAAGTGATGGCCTGGGCGAGAGACCGCGTGGCCCAGCTTGCAGGCGTGCAGGTGGAGGCGGTGAAGCTCGATTTGAAGATCGAGTATTGATGCCTGCGTTGACGGCCGGCTTAACCTCCTCTAATAGGATTCTTATCAATCCTATTAGAGGAGTGACGAATGCCAAATCTCGTCAAGGTGAAGCTCGACTACAGCGCCGTAGGGTCGCTTCTCGAAGACCTCCAGGTCGGCCGGCGTGACGACGTTAAATTGAGAATTCGTGCTGGGATTGTCTCGGCTCATGTGAAGCGAGCGGATGGCCGCGTTCAGTCAGCCACGACAATGCTTAACGGACAATTTCGGCAACTGACCGATTTCAATCCGTCAGGATTGACGCCAGCGGCGCGGCGAAGGATTGTCAAGAAACTCCGCAAAGATGGCCATCGTCAAACCGCAATCGCCGATCTGATCGGCGTATCGCAAGCGACCGTCTCACTCGATCTCCGGAAATAGAATGAGCGTTAAGGGTCTCGCCGGCCGCTAACAATGGCGATGATGCCCACAACGGCTGATGTCGCTTCAATGCAATGGCGGCATCGCGGAAGCCGGCAGTGCGCTGATGTTGTAGTCGCAAGGCAAGGTCTAGCGCTGTGCGCGCATGTTTACGCACTTCCTCGGCCGCGCCGCCCCGCATCTCAACAGCGACATAGGCCTCAATCATGCGCTTATAGTCGGTAGTGCTCACGCGCACATCCGCCTCGGTTGGATGCTTCGTAGGGTCGAAAACTTCCTGGGCAACTGAAATAAGGGCTTCCCGGCAAAGCAGACCGATCGCTTGGAACTGCTCCTCGGTCTTCGCGCGGGAGAGGCGCTCACGCGCATCTACAATAGTTCGATCGACACGAGCCCAGCCGGTAGGCGGAGTCTCTGCCACCCGGGAAGCGCGAACGCGAGAAATCAGCGGCGCAAATAGATCGGCGACATAGGCGCGCCGGGGTCCATAGCCCGCGATGTCAGCGCTCCATTTTCCATACCATTGCCAAAGGTCGCTGTAGGGCAGCGGGTTCTCAATTTCCCGGTTGCGCAGTTCGTCAGCTACCGTGCGATAATCCTCCTGGAACTCATTATTCACCTCGCCGATGCGAGCGCCACCAGTGGCAACGCTGATCATCACGGCTCGCAGCTTGTCGAGTAAGGCGAGTAGTTCCGGGTCCGTCATGGACGATTCCTCGTGCGCGCGCTAGCGTGGGTCTCCTCCATGCGCGCTGAAATACGCTGCACAACCCCCTTCGTCATTTCTAAAAACAGGTCGAGCTCCTCAGCGTTGAAGTGCCGACGGCACGGGCAGAAGGTGTTCCTTAGGCTGTCGTCTGGCGGGGCACTAGACTAAGGACGACACTAAACCCTGACACCCGCCGGCACGGGACCCCACTTGTTCTCGCGCGGCTGGGTCGGGATCAGCGCAAAGATCAGGATGATCACGGTGCCGAAGGTCGGGATCAGGAAAAGCAGGAAGAGCCAGCCGGTCAGGCCGATATCGTGCAGGCGACGCACGTTGAGCCCGAACCACGGCAGGGCTGTCGCCAACAGGAAGAGACCGGAGAGGCCGACTGTCACTGCCGGCAGGTCAGCGACATTGCCCATTGCGCCGTCGATAAAGACACCGATGCCTATGACCACGAGCAGCGCGATTATCCAGAACAGGCTATAGCCCCAATATTCCTTGCGGCGGGCGCGGCCGGCGAAGTTGAAGTAATTCTCGGTCAGACCCAGCCAGAAATAGTTCCACAGGCCGGCCGATTCGGCCGGACTTTGTTCAGCGGAACGGCCGAAATGTTGCGGCTGACGTGCCGCTGGCGCATTGCCGGCCTGAGACGGCGCGGCGGTTGCAGTGGAGCACTGGCAGGTTGGGCGCGGATCGAAAAAACATCGCGTGCCCGTCCGCCAGCCGGCTGGAATTCGACGGTCGTACCTCCGGCAACCGATGCTTCGCGGCGCAAATCTTCGCGCGCCAAAGTGTAGCGGTTGCCGTCGGCTCCGGTGATGAAGCCGAAACCCTGGTCTTCGTCGTAATGAAGAACTTCGCCGCGCATGTCCTGCCCACCCCCATTTCCCCGCCCCAGACTGTGCAAAGTTCCGGCAGACCGCAAGGGGCGTGCGGAAATGGAGAGTGCCGGCTATTTACCCCGGCCGTTCTTCGATTTCTTGTGTTTCGCAGGTCCGCCTTCGAACTTCGCCTTGGCCGGTTTCCCGGCCCAGGGCTTCGCCTCGAATGCCGGGCGCTGGTCGGCCGGTGCGCGCTTCTCGAATTTGGGCGTGTTCTGATCGAAGGTGCGCTTGCCGCGGTGCGGCTTCTTGTCGGGCCGTGGTTCCTGATAGCCGGCCCGCGACAAATCCGGCGTGCCGTCCAGCCGCTTGACCGCAATGTTGCCCTGCAGCTTCCGGTCGGGGCCGATCGCAGCGAGGAAACGCTCGGCCCAGTCCGCCGCGATCTGCACGAAGGTTTCCTCCGGCTGCATCTTGATGGCGCCGATCTCGCGCTTGGAAATGCCGCCTGTCCGGCACAGCATCGGGATCAGCCAGCGCGGCTCGGCATTCTGCCGGCGTCCGACCGACAGCGAGAACCAGACGCTGTCGCCGAAATCGTCGCGGCGGCTCGGTGTCTCGTCCCGCCGCGCAAATTTTTCGCCCGACGGCGTGAACGCTGCCACGTCGAGAAGATCCTCCGGCGCCGAGTGGCTGGAGCGGCACATCCGCACGAAGGCGGCGGCAACCTGTTCGGGCCCGTGCTGATCGAGAAGCGCCTCGACGAAGCCGCTCTCCTCATCCTTCATAGGCTCGCTGAAGACCGGATCAGCGAGAATGCGCTCGTCGTCGCGCCGTATCACGTCGTCGGCCGACGGCGGGCTCGCCCAGGTTGCCGCAAGGCCGGCACTTTGCAGCAGCCGCTCGGTGCGCCTGCGGGCACTATTGGGCACGATCAGCGCGCTGACGCCCTTGCGTCCCGCACGACCCGTGCGTCCGCTTCGGTGCAGGAGCGTTTCCGGGTTGGTCGGCAGGTCGGCATGGATCACCAGCTCGAGATTGGGCAGGTCGATGCCGCGTGCCGCGACGTCGGTGGCGATGCAGACCTTGGCGCGGCCGTCGCGCATCGCCTGCAGCGCGTGGCTGCGCTCGTTCTGGCTAAGCTCGCCGGACAGCGCCACGACGGAAAAGTTGCGGTTGTTGAAGCGCGCTGTCAGGTGGTTGACGGCGGCGCGGGTGTTGCAGAACACCAATGCATTCTTCGCCTCGTAGTAGCGAAGCACGTTGATGATGGCGTTTTCGCGGTCCGCCTGGGCGACGCTCAGCGCCCGGTATTCGATGTCGAGATGCTGCTTTTCCTCACCGGAGGCCGAGATGCGTACCGCATCGCGCTGGTAGCCTTTGGCCAGCGTGGCGATGGAGCGCGGCACGGTCGCGGAAAACATCAGCGTGCGGCGATCGGCGGGTGCGGCATCGAGGATGAATTCCAGATCCTCGCGAAAGCCGAGATCGAGCATCTCGTCGGCCTCGTCGAGCACCACTGCCTTGAGCGCCGACATGTCGAGCGAATTGCGGGTGATGTGGTCGCGTAGGCGGCCGGGCGTGCCCACGACGATATGGGCGCCGCGCTCCAGCGCGCGCCGTTCGGTGCGCATGTCCATGCCGCCGACGCAGGACGCCACCGTGGCGCCGGTCAGTTCGTAGAGCCATTCCAGCTCGCGCGTTACCTGCAGGGCCAGCTCCCGCGTCGGCGCTACGGCCAGCCCCAGGGGTGCCGCCGCGTGGGAAAAGCGCTCCGCGCCATCGAGAAGGGTCGGCGCCAAAGCCAAACCGAAGGCGACGGTCTTGCCGGAGCCGGTCTGGGCCGAAACCAGCGCATCGGCCTGGCCAAGCTCGAGAACGGCCTTCTGCACCGGCGTCAGCTCGACATAGCCGCGTTTTTCCAGCGCCTTTGCCAGCGCGGGGACAATAGCTTCGAAATTGGACATCTTGCTCTTTCGAAATTCGGATTCTGAATACCCGGCGACGGGTCAAATGTCGGCAAGCGCCACAGACGGGCGCCACGAGCCAGACGATGCTCGTTCGTACTTGGTGCCGCCGTCATTGTACAGGGCGGGCGGGTCGGCCTGGTTGCGATTGACTCTAGACGTAAACCGCGTAAAAGCCGGCACCGAACGGGATAGTTTTCGATGCGCGGCCTTTTGATGGCGCTTTCTGCCTTCGACATCCCCGGCCCCAATGCGAACCATTGGGCCGGGCGCGTCGCTGCGTCTCCTCGTTCCAGCAAAATCACGTTCTTGCTCAAAAAAACCGGCAAAACGACCACCAAAACGGTCTGATTCCCTTGGCCTAACCACCCTCTCCCGGGTCCGGCCCGGGGGTTGAAACCCGCATCGGCCGGCGGGTTTTCTCCAGAAAACGAGCGGAGAGGGACAGGAGATTTCGATGAGTTTCAAGGTTGCGATCGTCGGCGCCACGGGCAATGTGGGCCGGGAAATGCTCAACATACTCGAAGAGCGCGGCTTTCCGGTGAGCGAGGTGGTGGCGCTGGCCTCGCGGCGCAGCCAGGGCACGGAAGTGTCGTTCGGCGACCGCACGCTGAAGGTCAGAGCGCTCGACCAATATGATTTTTCAGATACCGACATCTGCATCATGTCGGCCGGCGGCAACGTCTCCAAGGAATGGTCGCCGAAGATCGGCAAGCAGGGCTGCGTCGTCATCGATAATTCGTCGGCCTTCCGCTACGACCAGGACGTGCCGCTGATCGTTCCGGAAGTGAACCCGGATGCGATCTCGCTGTTCACGCGCAAGAACATCATTGCCAACCCAAACTGCTCGACGGCGCAGCTGGTCGTGGCGCTGAAGCCGCTGCATGACGCGGCCACCATCAAGCGCGTCGTCGTCGCCACCTACCAGTCGGTCTCCGGCGCCGGCAAGGAAGGCATGGACGAATTGTTCACGCAGACGCGCGCGGTGTTTGTCGCCGACCAGGTCGACGTCAAGAAGTTCACCAAGCGTATCGCCTTCAACGTCATCCCGCATATCGACGTCTTCCTCGACGACGGCTTCACCAAGGAAGAGTGGAAGATGGTGGCCGAGACCAAGAAGATGCTCGACCCGAAGATCAAGCTGACGGCGACCTGCGTGCGCGTGCCGGTGTTCATCGGCCATTCGGAAGCGGTCAACATCGAGTTCGAGAAGCCGATCACCGCCGATGAGGCGCGCGAGATCCTGCGCGAGGCGCCGGGCTGCCAGGTCATCGACAAGCGCGAGGACGGCGGCTACATCACGCCGCTGGAATCGGCCGGCGAGGACGCCACCTTCATCTCGCGCATCCGCGAGGACTCGACCATCGACAACGGCCTGTCGATGTGGATCGTCTCCGACAATCTGCGCAAGGGCGCGGCACTCAATGCGGTGCAGATCGCCGAGCTGCTGGTCGAGCGCGGGCTGATCCAGCCGAAGAAGAAGGCGGCATAACTTTTTCGCTCACGGCCGTATCGCTGCTGTTGCGGCTGGCCCTCCGCGGGGGCGCCGGACGACCGGCGGCCCGCAGTCGCGGGGTCGGCCTTCGGCGGTTGTTTCGCTCACGGCCGTATCGCCGCTACGCGGCTGGCCTCCGCGGGGGGGGCCGGAAGGCCGGCGGCCCGCAGTCGCGGGCTCGGCCTTCGGCCGTTAGCGCCCTTCTCCCCGTTCACGGGGAGAAGGTGCCGGCAGGCGGATGAGGGGCACAGGCGTCTCAAATAGGCAGCAAGGCGACGGCGTCACAGCCGGTTCTCCTCCGCTAGGTCCAACAGCAACTCCAGCGCCTCCTCCGCCCGGTCGGCGGGCACGAACAGATGATCGTGGTAGAAGGCCGAGACCGGATTGACGCCGATGCCGGCGGTGGCCAGCCGCGCGGTGATGGCGGCGAGGAAGCCGACCGCTTCCAGCGACGAATGGATGTTCAGCGTCAGCATCCGGCAGCGGAACACGGTTTTCAGTCCAGCGGCCTTGGCATGGTCTTCAAGCACGATCAGCGTCGTGCCCTCGCGCTCGCGAAACAGCATCACCGGGTGGAGCCTGTCGGGAACGGGCGCATCGGGTGGCAACGTGGTGAAGACATGAACGCCGGCAAGCAATTCCGGCGTCATTGCCGCCAGCAACTTTTTCAGGTCGGTCTCTCCGGCCATCGGTTGCTTTCGTTGTGCGATCAGGCGGCGGCTGCCGTCGAGCGCTCGGAAGACACCCCTACGGATTTTCAATAACGCCCTCCATCTCACCCCGCAAGGTGGACTTGACCAGGTTCGTTGCTGACTGAACTTGCACATCCAAGGTCGCCGTCCCCCCGGACCTGAAAAAGAACTGGAGGCATGTCGGATCGCCGTCATGGGCCGCGTCCTTGGTTCGAGCTGGCGGAGGAGCCAGTGCTCACAACGACCGGAGGGAACATCAATGACCATGTCTCAGGCAGCACCCGTCTCACCGCGTGCCCTGTGGGCCGGCCGCGTGCTCAGCGCCGTCATCGTGCTGTTCATGATCTTCGACGGCGTCATCAAGCTACCGCCGCTCGAAATCGTCACCCAGACCATGGTGCAGCTCGGCTGGCCGGCCGATGCCAATGTCTCGCGCATGCTCGGTACCATTGGATTGGTCTCGACAGCGCTTTACGCGCTGCCACGCACCTCGGTGCTCGGCGCCATCCTGCTCACCGCCTATCTCGGCGGCGCAGTCGCCACGCATGTGCGTATCGGCAGCCCTTTGTTCTCGCACATACTGTTCGGCGTCTATCTCGGCGCCGTCCTCTGGGGTGGCCTGTATCTGCGCGATCCAAGGGTGCGCGCGTTGTTCCCGTTCAGCCAATAGCGGCGATTTCGAAAGCCGTTCGATGGTGGCCACGCCGCCAGAGCGGGCGCGGTCTGCCGCCGCCTTTCTACTCTTTGGATCAAATTGAGCGCCGCCGGGCGGCAGCCGATCTTCTTCTTTGGATCAAATCGCCTGGTTGCGAGTTAGGGGGTGCAGCGGCGAGGACGGCACCCTGTTGGAGAGGAACGACAATGAAAAAGGTGATGATCTTGATGGCCTTGCTGGTCCCGCTCGGTGCCTGCTCCCGTACTGAGCAAGGCGCGGCAGTTGGTGGCCTGGGCGGTGCGGCGGTCGGCGCTGCGGTGGCCGGCAACCCGACCAAGGGCGCGGTGATCGGCGGTGCGGCCGGCGCTTTGGCCGGTGCACTGATCGGCCGTGCCAGCGAAAGCGGCCAATGCCGTTATCGCGATCGCAACGGTCGTGTCTACGTTGCGAGTTGCCCGGAAGGCTATTGATCGGGCCGCATCATATGGATGCAATAGCAAAACGGCGGGCAGGGCCCGCCGTTTCGTGGTTGTGGAGATGATTTATTCGGCGCTGGCGGCTTCCGCCTCGGCCGGCGCGGCTGCGGCGGCGGCAACGGCCGCGGCGGCATCTTCCTGCGCCTTCTTCAGCAAGGCTGCGCGCTCCTGCGCCTTCTTGCCGGGCTCGGCCTTGTTCGGGTTGAAGCGGGCTTCGCGCTTGGCGATGCCGGCTTCATCGAGGAAGCGCAGCACGCGGTCGGTCGGCTGGGCGCCATGCGACAGCCAATGCTTGACGCGCTCGGCGTCGACCTTGACGCGTTCGCCGTCCTTGGGCAGCAGCGGATTCCACGAGCCGAGCGACTCGATGAAACGGCCGTCGCGCGGCGAACGCGCGTCGGCGACGACGACATGGTAATAGGGACGCTTCTTCGAGCCCGCACGGGCCAATCGGATTTTCAGTGGCATTTCTTTTCTCCTAAAAGCTCTGATTCGGTTGATCGGTTGGTGGCTGGTCCTCAGCCGGTTTTCGCTACGCCGTTGGATGCGGCGATCTGCTCGTGATGGCGGATCACTTCGCGGACGACGAAGTTCAGGAATTTCTCCGCGAAATCCGGGTCGAGATGGGCGTCCTTCGCCAGTTGGCGAAGACGGGCGATCTGCTCCTGCTCGCGCGCCGGATCGGCAGGCGGCAGGCCATGTTCCGCCTTCAGCACGCCGACTGCCTTGGTGCAGCGGAAGCGCTCGGCCAGCATGTGGATCAGCGCCGCGTCGATATTGTCGATCGAGGCGCGATAATTGGCCAGCGCCGCACGCGCGTCCGCCATGTCCTTCTCTTCGTTCATGGCGCCCTCACTTCTTCTTGCCGAGGCCAGGCAGCCCGCCACCGCCCGGCAGGCCGGGAAGTTTCATGCCGCCGGGCAGCCCGGGCAGGCCACCGCCACCGGGAAGACCACCGGGCAGGCCCTTCATGCCGCCGAGCCCGGCCGCCTGCGCCTGCTTCTGCAAGGCGTCGAGCTGCTTGGGGTCCATCTTGGAGAGATCCGGCATGCCGCCGCCCATCATGCCGCCTGCGCCGCCAGGCATCATGCCGCCGAGCCCCATCTTGGAAGCGAGGCCGCCCATCATGCCGCGCATCAGGCCGCCGCCTTTGCCCTTGCCGCCCATCGCCTTCATCATGTCGGCCATGCCGCGATGCATCTTCAACAGTTTGTTGATTTCGGCCGCGTCAGTACCCGAGCCGGCGGCGATGCGCTTCTTGCGCGAGTGCTTCAGAATATCGGGGTTGGCGCGCTCGGCCTTGGTCATCGACGAGATGATGGCGAGCTGGCGACCGAACATCTTGTCGTCGAGCCCGGCGGCGGCCATCTGGTCCTTCATCTTGCCCATGCCGGGCATCATGCCCATGATGCCACCCATGCCACCCATTTTCGACATTTGCTGAAGCTGGCCGGCGAGGTCGTTCAGGTCGAACTTGCCCGACTGCATCTTCCTGGCCATCGCCGCGGCCTGTTCGGCGTCGATGTTCTCGGCCGCCTTTTCGACGAGGCTGACGATGTCGCCCATGCCGAGGATGCGGTCGGCGATGCGCTTGGGGTGGAATTCCTCCAGCGCGTCCATTTTTTCGCCGGTGCCGATCAGCTTGATCGGCTTACCGGTGACGGCGCGCATCGAGAGCGCCGCACCACCGCGGCCGTCGCCGTCCATGCGGGTCAGCACGAGGCCGGTGATGCCGACGCGCTCGTCGAAGCTTTTTGCCAGATTGACGGCGTCCTGGCCGGTCAGCGAATCGGCGACCAGCAGGATCTCGTGCGGCGACGACATCTTCTTGATGTCGGCCATCTCGACCATCAACGGCTCGTCGATATGGGTGCGGCCGGCGGTGTCGAGGATGACGACGTCATGGCCGCCGAGCTTGGCCGCCTGCACGGCGCGGCGGGCGATATCGACCGGCGTCTGGCCGGCGACGATCGGCAATGTGGCGACCTTGACCTGCTCGCCGAGCTGGCGGAGCTGCTCTTGCGCGGCGGGACGCCGCGTGTCGAGCGAGGCCATCAAGACTTTCTTGTTTTGACGGTCGGCGAGGCGCCTGGCGATCTTGGCCGAGGTCGTCGTCTTGCCGGAACCCTGCAAGCCGACCATCATGATGACGACCGGAGCCGGTGCATTGAGGTCGATGGCGACGCCCTCGGCGCCGAGCATCTCGACCAGCTCGTCATGGACGATCTTGACGACCATCTGGCCGGGCTTGATCGACTTGACCACGGCGGCGCCGACGGCCTTCTCGCGCACCTTGTCGGTGAAGGAACGCACCACTTCCAGCGCCACGTCGGCCTCAAGCAACGCACGGCGCACCTCGCGCAGCGCCGCCGAGACATCAGCCTCCGACAAGGCGCCGCGGCCGGTGAGGCCGTTCAGGATCGAACCAAGACGTTCCTGTAGCGATTCAAACATTCTTTTTCCTTTTCCCTGGCACCCGGATGATGCCCGAGAGGTAATGCGTTCGCGCCAACTGTCCAAGCAAAAGCCGGTCTGGGCAAAGCCCAAAGCCAAAAAGCACCCGGGGGCGCACAGCGCTGCCGGGTGTTGGCCTCCGGGATCGATTTACAGCACTTCACCTCAAAGAGGTTTCGGCGTCCCGGTCGGTTTGCTCGGAGGAATACTCGTCGCGGAATTCGCGGCGTGTAGACAGGAAATCGGCCGCAGAGTCAAGCTTTGGTCAAGCTTTGCGTCAAATAGCTCAGGACGACCAGGCAATGCACATCAGCGCACGCTGCCGGCGCGCGCCATATCCGGCTCGACCTTCAGCGGTGAGCGCGGATGTAAAAGCAGCAGAACGGTCAACAGGCTACTGACGATGCCGATCGAAGCGATGAGGACGGCGTCTGAAGTCGTCCAGCCGGCGGCTTCGAGCGGCTTGGCGTTGAACAGGGCGAAGGAATTATAGCTTTGCTGGTGCGAAATCAGCAGGAAGCCGGTCAGATTGTTGCCGAGATGGGCGCCAAAGCCGGCACCGAGATTGCCGGTTGCATAGACCAGAAGCGTCAGCAGCAGCGCAAAGGCGGCGATCGAGGCCAGCACGCAGGCATTGATGGCAGCGCTCGAACCTGGGCTCCAGTGCAGGGAGGTGAACAGCAATCCCGGCAGCAGCGCCCAGATGAAAGGGTTCTGAAACCGGCTGGCCAGGCCCCTGAGCAGATAACCGCGAAACAGCATCTCCTCCGACGAGGTCTGCAGAAAGGTCAGGGCGGCGATCGGGATCAGGAACGAAAGCCACGCGGACAGGCCGATCGCGCCGCGGGCGATGTCGGGCTGCAAACCATAAAGCAGGATCTCGGAAAGCAGCGAGGTGATCAGCACCGCGGTCAGTCCTTTCAGGAACCCCGACCAAGAAATGCGCCGGCTGACGCCAATCAGGGCTGTCAGCTTCTCGCGATGGATCCAGCGCATGGCAGCCCAAAGGCCGAGCCAGATTCCGGCAAATGAAGCCAGCGCCGCGAGGATGCCCGCAGGAGAGGCCATGAAATCCTGCACCGCTCCTCCACTTGGCGGGGCGGTGCCAGACGATGCCTGCCAAACAGCAAAGGCATAGGTGCCGCCGAACAGCACGGCGGCAGTGGTTCCGAGCCAGAACAGGATGACGACCACCGCTCCAAGCAGAAGCCGCGGCAAAGTGGTCTTGTTGTTGGCGGTGTGCCGGTACTGTTGGAAGACGGTTGGGTCGATCGTCACGCGGGCTCGCTGGCTGGTGCTTCGGCTCGCAAGGTCTAGAACATCGGCCCCAATGTGGAAACCGGTATTGCAGCGGCAATACCGGCTTGTGGCAATGTCGGGAGTGCGAGCGGCCGCCATTACAGGGCGACCGCCCTGTTTGTATCGTCAGCGCACGACGTACACGATACGCCGGCTGCCCGGATCGACCAGTGCCGGCTGGCCGTTCACATAGACGTAGCGGTAATCATAGTCCGGAATCTCGCGCAGCTCGACGGTGTCAGGCAACGTCCCGCCCGTCACCACCTCGCCCTCGAGATAGACCGGATCGAGCCGATGCGTACGTACATAGGTATGGATCTCGGCCGGCGGTCTCCGGATAGGCTCGATCGCCTCGCCCGCAACGATCGCTCCGGTGTAGCTGTCGGAATATTCGGCGCTATCGGCGGGCGGCGTCACGACGGCAATGTCGGCGCTGGCCGGACGCTGTGTCAGGACCACACGGCTGCCGCCGAAATCGGCCGTCACATAGTCGGAATAGACCCAGCCCTGGCCGTTAGCCTCGGCGATAGTGCACCATTTGCTGTTGGCGATGCAGCCGTCGAGCGTCGCCGACTGGCCGGCCGCGAGCACGCCGATCACCGGATATTGCGGGCCGGGGCCGGCGCGTACATTGAGATCAGTGATGGCCGAGACGGCGGTGTCGGCCAATGCAGAGCCCGACATCGCTATGAGCGCTCCGGCCACCGCCGGAAACAATATGCGTTTCATGGTCTTCTCTCCGTTTCACAGTCCCTTGGCACGGAAAACGAAGCAAAGCCGCATGCGTTCCGGCTAAAAGGCTTCGGCCGGCTCACGATTTGTTCCAGTCGTTTTCAGCAGGTCGGTCAAAAGCTCGTGAACAAAAGCAAGTTTTTGCGCCGCCACGTCCGAGATGACGAAGGGATAGAGATCGGGCAGGCCCATGCAGCGGTTGATCGAGTTGGACGCCTCCGACAGCACCAGCCAGCGGTCGAGAATCCTTTCGAAAGGCTCTGGCCTGGAGGCGGGTTCCGATGGTGCCGGCTGCAGCTTGCCGCCGGTATCGGCGCGCGGCAGCTCGTTGGCTTCAACGGTTTCCAGCCGGCCGAGCGGGAAATTCAGGGCATGCACCATCTCCAGCGTGTCGGTGATGTGCATGTGATGCGCCCATGTCTCGGCCCAGTCCTCCCATGGGTGCGACGTCGCATAGGCCGAGATATGGCGCTGCTGCCAGTCGGGCGGCGCGCCATCGGCATAATAGGTCTTCAGCGCCTGTTCGTAGCCGGCGCGCTCGTCGCCGAACAAAGCGCGAAAACCGGCAAGCTTTTGCGAATCGTCGCGGATCAGGCGGTCCCAGTAATAATGGCCGAGCTCATGGCGGAAATGGCCGAGCAGCGTGCGGTAGTTCTCGCCCATCTCGACGCGCCGCCGTTCGCGCTCTGCCGAATCCGCCTCGGCGACGTTGAGCGTGATCCGGCCGTTGTCATGACCGGTCAGGATACGTTCGCCGCCCGGACCGCCGCCGATCGGATCGGCAAGAAAATCGAAAGCGAGACCGATCTCGTCGCCAACTTCCTGCTTGGGTGCGACCGGCAGGCCGAAGGCGAGCAGCGAATAGACGGCACGCTTCTTTGCCGCCTCGACACGGATCCAGCGGCGGCGGTTGCCGTCGACCGACAGATCCGGGATCAGCTGGTTCAGCGCACAGGCGCGGCAGAAGGCGTGGCCGGGCTCCGCCATCCAGTTGCAGGCGCATTCGTCGGCATTGGTGCAATGGAAGACGTCGGCGCCGGACAGCGCGAAGCGCGCATGCTCGGGATCGTAGAGCACGAGGCTGGCGCAGTTCAGGCATTGCGCGTTCTCGAAATAGAGACGGTGGCCGCAATGCGGGCAGTCGAAAAGCTTCATTGGCGTCTCAAATCATTCGAAATGCGGAGGACGATACGAGCAGGAGAACGCCAAACGCCTGTCAGCTGCCCACGTTCCTGCCGGCCGATGCTATTTTGCCGCAAGCTGGGCGACGACCTCCTTGGCCACTGCCTCGCCTGACAATCTGGCGCCGCCGCAGGTCTGCATCAGCGGACCTGCCAAATGCTCGCCGGCGAAGAAGATCTTTTCCGCCACGGGCTGCATCAGCGTGGCGCGCGCTTGCGAGCGGCCGGGCCGCGCCGCCGCATAGGCGCCGCGCACGAACCGCTCAGCGCCCCAATTGGTCATCATTGCGCGTCCGACATGCTTTCGTATGTCGCCGCCAAAGATGCCGCAGAGCCGGTCGACGACGAAGTCGATGCCCGCCGCCTCGCCTGCCGCCGACATCTCCCAAGCGAAATCGCCGCCGACGAAACCGACCATCAAATCGAGGTCGAAGGGAAAGCAGAGGAAGTAGATGTCGTGCCGGGCCAACCGCTCGATCAGCAAATCGTCGAACGGCTCCAGGCCGAGTCTTGTACCGGATATTTCGACCGGCAGCTTGGTCAGCATGCCCATCGGCAGGTCGAAGAAGGCGGCGAAATGCGCATCGGGGAGTGCAGGCGAGAACGCAATCTCCTCGAAGGCGAGCACTGCCGGGGAGGCAGTGACGATGACCGCCTTGGCGCAGATGGTACCGCGATCGGTGACGCAGGCTACGCCCGGCCCATCCCAGACGATCTTGCGTACCGGCGTCGACAGTTCCACTGGCACATCGGCACCGAAGCGGGCAACCAGCGTACCGAAGCCTTCCCTGGTGAAATAATTCGGATCGAGATCGGCGGCGGCCTGAAAGTCGCGGATCGATATCTCGTCCTCGTCGGCGCCGAAATCCATCGGCCCGGCGAAGGTTGCGGCGGCGCGCGGCGCGTGTCCCTTGGCGAGCAATGCCGAAAGGCGGTCGTCGTCGCCTTCCCTCACCTGATGTGCCGCCACCAGTTCGAACAGCCTTGCGTCGGCCACCTTCATCGCCGCCTCCTCGGCTTCGCTTGCCTTTCGCTCACGGTAATAGAGATGATCGACATTCATGTCGTGGTGATGAAGCGTCCAGGCAGCGGCCTTCGCCTCGGGAAAGTAGGGATTGCGGTCCGCGGCATGCAGCCAGGCGCAGCCGATGTCGAACGGCACGCCGAAATGCTGGTCGCTGGTCCAGGCGCGGCCGCCAATGCGGTTCACCGCTTCCAACAATTTGAAGGAAAAACCGGCAGCGCGCAGGGTCTTGGAAGCCGAAAGCCCGGCTGAACCGGCGCCGATGATCACGACATCAACGTCTTCCATGCTTATTCTGTCCCCGCCACAATAATTACTTGATCGTAGGCAAATTCCCGGGCGTCCGCCAGTGTGGTGGATTTGAGGTTCCTGCTGTATTGAGTGCATCGGCGTGGCGCCGGGGCAGTGACAAGCAGGTGTTTCGCAGGCAAGTTCGCAATTGGGAACGTGATTCAGGCAACCAGGAGAGCAGCATGGCATTTCTTGCCAAGGGGAAGATGTTTGTAGTGGCCACGGTGGTGGCGGTGCTTGCGCTGGCGACGGGCGCGCAGGCAGCGGCCAGCTGTGGCAAGAGCGGCGCCGGCTTCGAGGCATGGAAACCGGAGTTCGCCGCGGAGGCGAAGGCCGACGGTGTCGGCTCGAAGGGTCTGGCCGCTCTGGCTCGCGCAACCTACGCGACAAAGACGATCTCCGTCGACCGCGCCATCCATAAGGCTTTCAGCGGCTCGGTGGAAGCTTTCATGAAGCGCCGTGGCGCGTCCGCGATCATTGCCAGGGGCCGTGCGCTGAAGAAGGCCAATGCTGCGCTGTTCGACAAGATCGAACGGAATTACGGCGTGTCGCCGGGCGTGTTGCTCGCCATCTGGGGCATGGAGACCGGCTTCGGTTCCGCCATGGGCAACCAGAATACGGTCTCCGCCATTTTAACGCTGGCCTATGACTGTCGCCGTCCGGAGTTCTTCTACCCGCATGCCATTGCGGCCCTGAAGCTGGTTGATCGCGGAGCGTTGAGCGCCTCGTCGGTCGGTGCCGCGCATGGCGAGATCGGCCACACGCAGTTCCTGCCCGGAAATGTTTTGACGTATGGTGTCGGAAACAAAAATCTGCGCGACAAGAGCACTGCGTTGGCTTCCACCGCCAACTTTCTCAAGAGTCATGGTTGGCGGGCCGGCGCGAGCGCGCAGGCGAATATGGGCGCAATCGCTGGCTGGAATTCCGCGAGCGTCTATCAACAGGCCATCGCCCGCATGGCCACGGCGATCGATGCCGACTGACAGGGACCTCTAGAGCTTTGTCTTAACGCAATTCCGGACGGAAAACCGTTTCACACTTTTCCTGGAATTGCTCTATTCGACAGAAAGCCCGGCCAAGCGCCGGACTTTCTATTTCACGTCGAACGCGTAGGAGCAGCCGGCGAGCACCTTGCCGGGATGTGAATCAACGGTTGAGACATTGAGCGCGATGCGCGTGGAAAATGTCATGCCGTCCGCTTCCTCGCTGCTCTCGACGAGCACCTTCTCGCCAAGGAATTTGTCCGGTGGCGCGAGTTCGGGTGCGATGCCGAGTTCGCGGGCAAGGTCTGGTGCGGAAACGCCGTCGAGAACCGCCATCGGCCCGCTCGCGGCAAAGACGACGGACGCCGTCTCGCGCCCGAATACGCGAAGCGGGGCCGGCAATTCATATTGCTTGAGGAAAGGATTGCCGGAAGAAACGTCGTTCCAGCCGAGCTTTGCGGGCGCATCGGGGCGGTCGCTCAGCCAAAGGGCAAAACCACTATAGGTCGGAACGTCAGCCCTGCACTCGACCAGCGCGGGAAGGTCGAGGGAGGGGGGTCATCGTTGGCTTTGGCGACGGCCAAGTTCGCCAGGACAGCCAACGCGGGCAGGAAACCAGCTCCAAGCGTGGCCAAGCGCCTGGGCACATCACGCTCAATAATGCACGTAGCCGCTCAACGGGCATTTCTGAGAAATGGGAATCTGGAAGGGGCCGTCAAAACTTTTGCAGGTACGGAATTTGGAATTCCGCGGCGCCGGGGAAGCCGCTTTTGGCTTGTCCCCGATGACCGTCGGGACTCTGGGACCCTGCGCGTAGCCGCTCAACGGGCATTTCTGGGAAGCGGGAATCTGGAAGGGGCCGTCAAAACTTTTGCAAGTATGGAACTTGGATGTTTGCCCCGCCGGGACTTGCGTGGACTGACCCGCGGTAAAGACGGCCACCGCCGCAAGCAGAAGAAAAATTCTGTTTTTCACTGTCAAAGCCCTCCGACCCGCAAGAGAAGTAAGATCAAATCACGGAAAGGTCAAACAGGAAACGATCTGAAATCGCGGCTTCTATTACATTAGAGACGCCAAATAAAACCCGGTGTCCTCACCGGGTTCCTAACTCATCTAAGCATTGGGCCTGTTGGGAATATCAACCCTTGCGACTACGCGCCGCCAGTGTCCTCAGCCTGAGCGCGTTGAGGCGGATGAAGCCTTCGGCATCCTTCTGGTCGTAGGCGCCGCGGTCGTCCTCGAAGGTGACCAGCGCGTCGGAATAGAGCGTCTTCCTCGACTTGCGGCCGGTGACCATGACGTTGCCCTTGTAGAGCTTCAGCCGCACGGTGCCTTCGACGTCTTCCTGGCTCTTGTCGATCATTGCCTGCAGCATCAGGCGCTCGGGCGCGAACCAGAAGCCGTTGTAGATCAGCTCGGCATAGCGCGGCATGAACTCGTCCTTGAGGTGGGCCGCACCGCGGTCGAGCGTGATCGATTCGATCGCCCGATGGGCGGCGATCAGGATGGTGCCGCCGGGGGTCTCGTAGACGCCGCGCGATTTCATGCCGACGAAACGGTTCTCGACCAGGTCGAGCCTGCCGATGCCGTTGTCGCGGCCGAGATCGTTCAGCGCCGCCAGCATCGTTGCCGGCGACAGCTTCTTGCCGTTGAGCGCAACCGGGTCGCCCTTGAGGAATTCGATCTCGATCTCGGTGACCTCATCCGGCGCATCCATCGGCGAGATGGTGCGCTGGTGGACGAATTCCGGCGGCTCGCTCCACGGGTCTTCCAGCACCTTGCCCTCGGACGACGAATGCAGCAGGTTAGCGTCGACCGAGAAAGGCGCATCGCCCTTCTTGTCCTTCGGCACCGGGATCTGGTGCTGCTCGGCGAAGTTGATGAGATCGGTCCGCGACTTGAACGACCAATCGCGCCACGGCGCGATGACCTTGATGTCGGGGTTGAGCGCATAGGCCGACAGCTCGAAACGCACCTGGTCGTTGCCTTTGCCGGTGGCGCCATGGGCGATCGCATCGGCGCCGGTCTCTTTTGCGATCTCGACAAGATGTTTCGAGATCAGCGGCCGGGCGATCGAGGTGCCGAGCAGATATGTGCCTTCATAGACGGCGTTGGCGCGGAACATCGGGAAGACGAAATCGGATACGAACTCCTCGCGGACATCGACGATGCGGATATCCTTGATGCCCATCATCTCGGCCTTGCGCCTGGCCGGCTCCAGTTCGCCACCCTGGCCGAGATCGGCGGTGAAGGTGACGACCTCGGCGCCGAGCTCGGTCTGCAGCCATTTCAGGATGATCGAGGTGTCAAGGCCGCCGGAATAGGCGAGCACGACTTTCTTGACGGCTTTTGCTTTCGACATGGTGGGCGGTTCCGCGACAGGGGTTCTTCGCGGGCGAGGTATCACGCCATTTTAGGCCAGCGCAAGGGACGAACGATGCCTGGACCAGATGCTGTATCGCCCAGAGGCTGGCGAGGACACGGCTCTTGCGGTATGGCTGCGCCGTCTTTTTGCCGCTACGAGACGAACCATGTCCTTCATCCCCGACAGTACGACGCTTATCCAGTTCTCCATCGCCACCTTCATCCTGGCGATCACGCCTGGGCCTGATATGACGCTGTTCGTGTCGCGCACGCTGAGCCAGGGCCGCGCCACCGGCTTTGCCTCGATGGCCGGCGCCTTGTGCGGCACGCTGATTCACACCACGCTGGTGGTGGTCGGCGTCTCGGCGCTGATCGTCGCCTCGCCGATGGCGTTCTTCGTGCTGAAGATTTTTGGCGCCGGCTATCTGGTCTTCCTGGCATGGCAGGCGATCACAAAAGGGTCGGCGTTTTCACCGGAGAAGAAGAGCGGGCCGCAGATCTCGCTGTTCCGCAGCTGGGCGGCGGGGCTCGGGGTCAATCTGCTCAACCCGAAGATCATCCTGTTCTTCATGACCTTCCTGCCGCAATTCGTCTCCGCGCATGATCCCAACGCGCCGGGAAAGCTGTTCTTCCTCGGCGCGATGTTCGTCGTGCTGGCGATCCCGGTGACGGCGCCGATGGTGCTGGCGGCCGAAAAATTCTCGGCCGCGATGAAATCCAGCCCGCGTGTGACCCGCGTCGTCGACTATCTGTTTGCCGGAGTTTTTTCGGCCTTCGCGCTCAAGATCCTGACGGCCCAGGCGAAATAGGGCGTCCGATCTGACGCCAGCTTCCGGCCGAGCGCCCGGCGCTCAGCCAGTAGAAAATACCGCCGACCATACCGCAGCCGATCACCGCCAGCATGACGCTGGTGTTGGTGATCTCGAAATTGGCATCTTTTGTCTGGCGCACGAAGCCGAGGAAGACCGCCGCCACCGCTGCGCCCGCCAGCGCATAGAACAGCCAGTCGCGCCGGCCGAGAATCTCGGAGACGAGGATGGCGACGGCAGCCGGCATGAAGGCGAAATAGGCGACGAACAGTGCGACAAAGGGGACGGAAAACCACAGCGAGGCCTGCGCTACCGGCTGTGTCTCGTCCGTCATCAGCCCCAGAGACGCCAGGAACATGATATTGAGGAAGGCGCTGGCAGCCAGCGATGCAACGCCGTAGCCGACAAGGATGACGGCGAAGCGGATCAGATAGGCGACGAGGCGGTTCACGCGAATTGTCCGGGCATTTGCAGGAACCGGCTCTCGACCAGGCGATAGACGGCTCCTGCCAAGCTTCCCGCAATGATTAGGGCCACCAACACGTCAACGTCCGGTGGCCTCTGTGCCGACGGATGCAGTTTCCAGACCGCAAATACGCACGTCCCAACGAAAGCTCCCCCGACGACAAAAAGAATCCAGCGTCTCGCCTCGAGAACTTGGGAAGCAATGACCATCGGGATTGCCAGCGGTGCGCCAAAGATGCCTGCGATCATCGCTCCAAGCAGCAACAGCGACCAACTATCTCGAGTGGACAGGAAAGCGGGAACACGCCACCACATCAGTGCATCGAGCAGGAAAAAGACCAGAGACATGGCGAAGGCAGCCAGGGCGTAGCAGAGCAAAGTCACTGCCAATCGCCTGAGGTATTTCACGCCTCGCCATGCCCCGCGATCATCATCGCTTCCAGCGCCAGCCGGTCGACCTTGCGCATGCGCTCGGAGTCCGACTTGAGCTGGCCGCAGGCGGCTAGGATGTCGCGGCCGCGCGGCGTGCGGATCGGCGAGGCATAGCCGGCATTGTTGATGTAGTCGGCGAATTTCTCGATCGTCTCCCAGTCCGAGCACTGGTAGTTGGTGCCCGGCCACGGATTGAACGGGATCAGATTGATCTTGGCGGGGATGCCCTTGAGCAGCTTGACCAGCGCCTTGGCGTCGTCGATGGAATCGTTGACGTCCTTCAGCATGACATATTCGAAGGTGATCCGCTTGGCGTTCGACAGGCCTGGATAGGCGCGGCAGGCAGCGATCAGATCCTTCAGCGGATACTTCTTGTTGATGGGCACCAAGAGATCGCGCAAATCGTCATTGGTGGCGTGCAGCGAGATCGCCAGCATGACGCCGATCTCCTCGCCGGTGCGGAAGATTTCGGGCACGACGCCGGAGGTCGACAGCGTGATGCGGCGCTTCGACAGGGAAAGCCCGTCGCCGTCGGATGCGATAAGCAGGGCCTTCTTCACCGCCTCGAAATTGTAGAGCGGCTCGCCCATGCCCATCATGACGACGTTGGACACTTTCCGGCCCTCGGCCGGCACGATGGCGCCGTCGGGCGTATCGCGGTCGGGGAAATCGCCGAGCCGGTCGCGGGCGGTCAAAAGTTGGGCGAGGACTTCCTCCGCCGTCAGGTTGCGCACCAGCTTCTGCGTGCCGGTGTGGCAGAAGGAGCAGGTCAGGGTGCAGCCGACCTGCGAAGAGATGCACAGCGTGCCGCGGCCCTCTTCGGGAATGTAGACGGTCTCGATCTCGACCGGCCGGCCGGCGCCGCGCGGCGGAAAGCGGAACAGCCATTTGCGCGTGCCGTCGGTGGAAATCTGCTCCTCGACGATCTCGGGCCTGGCAACGGTGAAATGCCTGTCGAGCGCCGCGCGCAGATCCTTGGAGATGTTGAACATGCCGGCAAAATCGGAAACGCCGCGCACATAGATCCAATGCCAGAGCTGTTGGGCGCGCATTTTCGCCTGGCGCTCCGGCACGATGCCGGCAGCGACAAGGGCGGCCCCGAGTTCGGCGCGCGTCAAGCCGATCAGCGACGGCTTTTCAGGCGTCGTGCGGGTGCGCAACGCGTCACGCGCGCCTTCGGCGGTAAGATCGAATGAAAGGGTCATTGTTGCGCCAATATAAGCGATTTGCGGCCGAATACAGCATCGTGCCCGAAATGAAGCGCGGCGCATAGCACAGGTTAGCGGCGGAGTCATGCCGGGTTCTTCCTTCTCCCTTTGTGGGAGAAGGTGGCCGAGCGAAGCTCGGTCGGATGAGGGGTGTTCCAGCTTGGCGCCGACGGCGTTCCGTCCAACACCCCTCTTCCGTCTCGGCGCTGCGCGCCGATCCACCTTCTCCCACAAGGGGAGAAGGGAAGACCGCGCCTAACCGCCTACTTGCACTTGGCGATCGAGGCCAGCGCCGCCGAGATGCCCTTCAGCGAGAAGACGTAGGTGGTGGTGTTGCCGCGGCCGGACTTGGCCGACACCTTCATGTCGGTGCCGGTCTTCATCGCGGCGATCAGCACCGGCTCCTCGGCGGCGTTCTCGACCCAGGCCGACTTGCCGCGCGTGAACATCGAAAAAGACTTCTTGTCGATGGTGACGGTGGCCTTGGAACCCTCCTGGAAGGTATAGCCGGCGATGAATTGCGGCTCGTAGGACACTTGCTGCCCCGGCCGCTGGCTGACGAAGAAGAACATGTCGCCGTGATCGAGCGTCGGCGGCTGCTTGTCGGTTGGCACCGTCAGGACATAGCAGACCTTGCCGCCGCCCGACGCCTGATAACTGTAGGTGCCCCAGGCATTATGCTGGCCGATCTTGGTTGCCGACTGCGCCAGCGCGGGCGCCGTCAAGGCCACCAGGGCCAGGCTGGAAACTATAGCAATCAATCCGCGCATCTCTTTTCCCGTATTCCACTGGTGCGGCGGCAGGCCGGCTCGGCGTCCTGCCCGTCGCTTCATTTTGATTTAATCTGGGTTACCAAACGGTGAATTTCCCTGAGAAAAGGATGTTCACGCCAGGAAACCGCCGCCGTCTTCGCGCTGCCGCTCGAAAAAGCGGCTGGCGCACTGTCCCTGCCGCGACTTGGAGGCCACGAAAACGGCAAGAGTTTGACTTTTCAAGCAGCTAGGTCCTTGCAGCCATCCTGGCTTT
Organism: Mesorhizobium sp. M0500; assembly: GCF_040321165.1. Taxonomy (NCBI): domain Bacteria; kingdom Pseudomonadati; phylum Pseudomonadota; class Alphaproteobacteria; order Hyphomicrobiales; family Phyllobacteriaceae; genus Mesorhizobium; species Mesorhizobium sp. M0500. Next base: position 571,451 of record NZ_JAMYRB010000002.1, on the reverse strand, counting down.
TCTGATGTACGTGACGAATTTCCCTCCAGATGGTACCATGTCTACGTTCGCCTCCACGACGTTCGGCCAGGGCGCCCTTCTTGGCGGCTACGGGAGATTTGGCCATGGCCGTTTCCGAGACAGTCCTGATCCTGGCGGGCGGCACAGCCGTCCTGGCGATTGTGTTCGGCATTCGTGTCGCCATGCGGCGGGCGGCCGGTGGCGCGGTGCGCCGGTCGGATGCCGGGGAGACGGCGGGCGGATCGGGCGCGCCCGACGTGGCCGGGGTCATTGCGCTGCCACCTTTGATCTTCCTCGGCTTCCTGGTGGCGGCAACCGTGCTCGAGGTGCTCGTGCCGCTCCCGGTCATGGCCGGGCAGGCGCTCGCCCGCTATCTGACCGGCGCCGTGCTCGCGGTGTGCGGCTTCGTGTTCATCTTTATGGCAGCGGGCCGCTTTCAGGCCGCTGGAACCAACATACCACCGACCTTGCCGACGACGGCGCTGGTCGTCGACGGTATCTATCGGCGCACCAGGAATCCGTTCTATCTGGGAACGACCCTCATCTATTTGGGCCTCGGCGTCGCGGCCGGAAGTCTTTGGGCTATTGCGCTCGTCGTCCCGCTGCTGTGGGTGATCAATACCGGCGTAATCGCGCCGGAAGAGCGCTATCTCGAGCGGAAGTTCGGAGATGCCTATCGCGCCTACAAGGCGCGGGTGCGGCGGTGGGTTTGACGGCCGGAAAGTCGGTTCTCACGCGATTTTTTGCGCCGTACCGGCTCAGCTCTTGTCGGCGATGGCCTGCCTGGCGGCGAGCCGGTGCGCCGGCGTGATGTGGGCGCTGACGGCGGTAATCGCGGCGGTCAGCACGGCGATGTCGTCGGTGAAGCCTAGCCCAAGGATGAAATCGGGGATGACGTCCGTCGGCAGCACGAAATAGCCGAGCGCAGCCAGCAAGGTGCCCTTGGCGCGCAGCGGCGTCTTCTTGTCCATGGCACAGTAATAGGCGGCGACCACCTCTTCCATGAACGGGATCTGCCGGGCGGCCTTCTTCGCCGTACGCCAGAACTTTTCGCGCACTTCGCTCTCGTTGCCCGGCTTGCTGCCGAGGCCAAAGAAATCAAAACCGGATTTTTGCGCCATCAACCTCTCCTTGCGGCCGTCGCGTGACTTCACGCGTGACCGCGAGGCAAAATGTGGTGAAAGCCGAACCTCGCTGCAAGGTGCAGATAGGCTCAGCCGCCGAAATAGCGGTTCATTTTCCTGGCCAGATCGAAATCCAGCGCGGTCAGGCCGCCGGCGTCGTGCGTGTTGAGGGTCACGTTTACCGTCTTGTAGACGTTCGACCAGTCGGGATGGTGGTCCATCTTCTCCGCGGCCAGGGCAACGCGGGTCATGAAGGCAAAGGCTTCGGAGAAATTCTTGAAGGTGAAGCTGCGGGTGATCGAGCCACCATCCTTGGCCAGCGACCAGCCGTCGAGGCCGGCAAGTTCGGCGCGGATCGCCTCTTTTGCTAGTTTCTCCCTGGCCATGTCCGTCTACCGCATGATCCGCGAAGCGTCGGCGGCGCCGACCAAACGGCTGGCGACGCGGTTGTCAGCACCTGAAAGCGGCCAGGCCTCCTCGACGACGTAAGGCCCGCCGCCGACCGAATCGCGCGACGACATCAGCACGAAGCGGCCGATCCGGAACGGCAGCGTCGAAAAATTGCCGCGCGCCGACAGATACTGGGCGACATCGAGCGGGCTCGAATTGCGCAGGCGGGCCAGCGTCACATGCGGCATGAACTTGCGCGGGTCGGCCGGGATGCCGAGCCGCTGGCAGATGCGCTCGATCTCGGCCTGCAATGCGGAAAGATCGGGCGAAGCGGCGACCCCGGCCCACACCGCATGCGGCTTCTTCTGGCCGAAGGCGCCGACGCCGGACAGCGTCAGCGGGAAGGACGGGCGGTGAACACGGTCAAGCGCATTGGCGATTTCGTCGGCGACATGGCCCTCGACATCGCCGATGAAGCGCAGCGTCAGATGATAGTTCTCGACGTCGATCCAGCGGGCTCCGGGCAGGCCGCCCCTGAGCAGGGACAGCGAAAGAGCGGCATCACGCGGTATCTCGAGGGCGGTAAAAAGACGCGGCATGGGAAGCCTCCTGTCCTCGAATCGAACTCTTGCCCCTAGCGAATCATCGATATTCAAACGGGGCAAGGGGTTTGTTGGTCGCAGGCCTGCCTAAAAGCTTCCCCTGCGGAAGGTGTTGCGACGGCGAGCCCTCGCCTTCAGGAATTGCCCCGGACCGCTTCAATGGTCTTCTCCACACTGGGCAGGATACCCTCGACGATGCGGTCGACGCCTCGGGCGTTTGGATGAAGGCCGTCCTCGAGTTGCAGGACGGATTGACCGGCGATGCCCTTGAGAAAGAAAGGATAGAGCGGCACGCCATATTTTTCAGCCAGTCTCGGAAAGGTCGCGTCGAAGGCGTTCTGGTAGTCGGCGCCGAGATTGGGCGCCGCGCGCATTCCGGCCAGCAAAACGGCGATCTTGCGCTGCTTCAGTTTTGCCAGCATGGCATCCAGGTTCTTTTCCGCTATGGCGGGCGAAACGCCGCGCAGCATGTCGTTGGCGCCGAGCTCCAGGATGACGAGCTGCGTGCCGTCCGGCACCGACCAGTCGAGCCGCGACAGGCCGCCGCTCGTCGTATCGCCGGAGACGCCGGCATTGGCGACCGTGACATCGTAGCCCTTGGCGCGCAGCGCCGCCTGCAGCTTCTCGGTGAAGCCCTGACCTGGCCCGAGGCCATAACCCGCCATCAAGCTGTCGCCGAAACCGACAATGGTGAACGGTTCGGCGCGCGCCGACGAAATGGCGCCGCAAATGGCGAGGAAAAGGGCGAAGGCTGCGGCAAAGGTGTGTTTGAAAGCCATGCGGCAGGCCCCATATGACCAGGAACATCTGTTGGCGAAGGCAGGTTTTCGTCTTTGTCGAGCATCGGATGCACTAGCCTTCATCCCCCATATAGGACGATTTGATTTTGGAAGAAGCCGTCATTTCGCTGAAAGACGTATCGCTGACGCTCGGCGAAGGTGCATCCTCGGTCCATGTGCTGAAGGGCGTCAGCCTCGATGTGGCGGGCGGCGAAGCGACAGGCATCGTTGGACCTTCAGGTTCGGGAAAGTCGACATTGCTGATGGTTTTGGCCGGACTTGAAAGGGTCGATTCGGGCACGGTCCGAATTGCCGGCGAGCTGCTCAACGGCAAAAGCGAAGATCAGATCGCATCGTTTCGAGGGCGAAACATCGGCATCGTGTTCCAGTCGTTCCATCTCATCCCCAATATGACGGCGCTGGAAAACGTTGCGGTCCCGCTGGAGCTTGCCGGCCATGTCGATCCATTCGGCGTGGCGGCGCGCGAGCTGGCGGCGGTCGGTCTCAGCGATCGCGTCACCCATTACCCCGGCGAATTGTCTGGCGGCGAGCAGCAGCGCGTGGCCATCGCCCGGGCACTGGCGCCGTCGCCGCGCATCCTGATCGCCGACGAGCCGACCGGCAATCTCGACCAGGCAACGGGGCGGCACGTCGCCGACCTGCTGTTTGCCAAGGCGGCCGAACGCGGCATGACGCTGGTGCTGGTCACGCATGACCCGCTACTCGCGGCGCGCTGCTCGCGCCAGGTGTCGATGCGGTCGGGGCTGATCGAAGACGCGCCTAAGCCGGCCACCAGGGCTGGCAAGGTGACCGCGTGATGCCGCTGGCGCAAACGCTGAGGCTCGCCTTTCGGTTTTCGCTGCGCGAAATGCGTGGCGGGCTGTCCGGCTTCCTGATCTTCCTTGCCTGCATCGCGCTCGGCGTCGCTGCGATCGGCGGCGTCAATTCGGTGGCGCAGGCTATTTCCGCCGGTGTTGCCGACCAGGGCCAGACGCTGCTCGGCGGTGATCTCCGCTTCCAGCTCAACCAGCGCGATCCGACCAGAGCCGAACGCAGCTTCCTCGACCGGCTTGGCACGGTTTCGCACAGCGCCAATATGCGCTCGATGGCGAGGCTCGAGGACGGCTCCGACCAGGCGCTGGTCGAGGCCAAGGCGGTCGACGGCGCCTATCCGCTCTATGGTGCGCTGGAGACCGAGCCGGTGCTGTCGCGAGAGGATCTGTTCGGCGAAAAATCCGGCGTCTTCGGCGCCGCCGCCCCGGACCTCTTGTTCGAGCGGCTGAACCTTGGCATCGGTGACCGGCTAAAGCTCGGCAGCGCGACATTCGAGCTGCGCGCCAGGCTGGTCAACGAGCCGGATGCAGTGTCGGATGGCTTCGGTTTTGCGCCGCGGCTGATGGTGTCGACCGACGGGCTTGCCGCTTCCGGCCTGATCCAGCCGGGCAGCCTGGTCGAGAACGCCTATAAGGTCCGCCTGCCCGGCGGCACCACTGAGGCACAGATCAAGGCGATCCAGGAGCAGGCGGCAAACCAGTTCCCGCAGGCCGGCTGGTCGATCCGCACCCGCAGCAACGCAGCGCCGGCGCTGTCCTCGAATATCGAGCGGTTTTCGCAATTCCTGACGCTGGTTGGGTTGACGGCGCTGGTGGTCGGCGGCGTCGGCGTGGCCAATGCCGTGCGTGCCTATCTCGACGGCAAGCGCGGCGTCATCGCCACCTTCAAGAGCCTGGGGGCTTCGGGCGGGTTCGTCTTTGCCGTCTATCTGGTGCAGATCCTGATGATCGCCGCCCTCGGCATCACGCTAGGCCTTGTGCTTGGCGCGCTGATGCCGTTCGCGGCCAGCGCGGCACTCCAATCGGTCATTCCAGTGCCGGCGGAAGGTGGGTTCTATCCCGGCGCCCTCGGCATGGCAGCGCTGTTCGGGCTGCTCGTGACGCTGGCTTTCGCCTTGCTGCCGCTCGGCCGCGCCCGCGACGTGCCGGCAACGGCGCTGTTTCGCGAAATGGGTTTCGAGGGCCGCGGTTTTCCCCGCCCGCTCTATATCGCCGCGGCATTGGGCATCGCGCTGCTGCTCGCGGTACTGGCGATCCTGTTTTCCGGCGACCGCCGTATTGCCTCGATCTTCGTCGGCGCCACGGTGTTGTCGTTCCTGGTGCTGCGTGTGGTCGGCTCGCTGGTGCAGTGGGCGGCGAAGAAAAGCCCGCGCGTGCGCTCGACCGCGCTCAGGCTCGCCATCGGCAACATCCATCGGCCTGGCGCCTTGACGCCGTCCGTGGTGCTGTCGTTGGGACTCGGGCTGACGCTGCTGGTGACGCTGGCGCTGATCGACGGCAATCTCAGGCGGCAGATCTCGGGCAGCCTGCCGGAAAGGGCACCGAACTTCTTCTACGTCGATATCCAGAGCGGTGACGTCGATGCCTTCTCCGCGCTGGTCGGCAAAGAGGCACCGCAAGGCAAGCTGATCAAGGTGCCGATGCTGCGCGGCCGGGTGATGGCGCTCAACGGCGTCGATGTCGACAAGGTCAAGGTTCCGGCCGAAGGCGCCTGGGTACTGCGCGGCGATCGCGGCCTGACCTATGACGCAAAGCTGCCGGAGAATGCGACGCTGACCGAGGGCAGCTGGTGGCCGGAGAACTATGCCGGCGAGCCGCTGGTCTCGTTTTCCGCCGAGGAAGGCAAAGAGATCGGGCTGAAGCTCGGCGATACCATCACCGTCAACGTGCTCGGCCGCAACATCACCGCCAAGATCGCCAATTTCCGCCAGGTCGAATGGGAAACCATGGGCATCAATTTCGTCATGGTGTTCTCGCCCAACACATTCGCCGGTGCGCCGCATGGCTGGTTGGCGACGCTGACCGAGACGAATGCGTCGGCAGCCGACGATGCGCATCTTCTCAACGCCGTCACGCGTGCCTTTCCCGCGGTGACGACGGTCAGGGTCAAGGACGCGCTCGAAATCGTCAACCGGCTGGTGGCGCAGCTCGGCACAGCAATCAGGGCAGCAGCGGGCGTGGCGTTGATCGCCTCGGTGCTGGTGCTGGCCGGGGCGCTCGCCGCCGGCAACCGGGCTCGCATTCACGACGCGGTGGTGCTGAAGACCCTGGGTGCGACCAGGAAAACGCTGATCGCCGCGTTTTCGCTGGAATACATGCTGATCGGCCTTGCTACCGCGATCTTCGCGCTGGCGGCGGGCGGTGTGGCGGCATGGTTCGTCGTCGCGCGCATCATGACGCTGCCATCGCACTTCATGCCCGAGGTGGCGGTGGCGACCATCGGCTTTTCGCTGGTGGTCACGGTCGGCATCGGCCTTGCCGGCACGTGGCGGGTGTTGGGCCACAAGGCGGCGCCGGTGCTGCGGAATCTTTGAGCCAGAGCCGTTTTTGATTAAATCTCGGTAATGTTCCGGGCGGGAAGGCCAATAAAACCGTATCTCCGGCACTTCACGGAGCATTACGCTTGGTTACGGTCTTGTCCTTTACGCCAAGAACCATCATATTTCGGCGCAGGCATGCTGGAGCCCCGCCAGCGGCGCCTGGGTTCAAAGGACCTGACACCGGACGGGGCAGAAGCAATATGAGGATTTCCATGGCTGATCCCGTTCGCAATTATCAGACGCGCGCCGTGCCCGGCGCCGGCGTCGATGCTGCCATCGACCAGGGCCTGCGGGCCTACATGATTAAGGTCTACAATCTGATGGGGCTTGGCCTCCTCATCACCGGCCTTGCCGCGGTCGGCACAATCATGCTGGCCACCACCAGCGATCCCGCCTCGGCCGTCGCGACGTTGCCAAGCGGCGAGATGCTGACCTCGTTCGGCTACGCGATCTTTGGTTCGCCGCTGAAATGGCTGGTGATCTTTGCCCCTCTGGCAGCGGTGATGTTCCTGTCGTTCCGAGTCCAGTCGATGAGCGTTTCGGCCGCGCAGACGACGTTCTGGGTCTACGCCGGCCTCGTCGGCCTGTCGCTGTCGTCGATCTTCCTGGTCTACACCACCGCCAGTATCTCGCAGACCTTCTTCGCCACCGCCGCCGCCTTTGGCGGGCTGTCGCTCTACGGCTACACGACCAAGCGCGATCTCTCGGCGTTCGGGTCGTTCCTGGTCATGGGCCTGGTCGGCCTGATCATCGCGATGGTGATCAACATCTTCCTGCAGTCGTCGGCGCTTTCCTTCGCCGTTTCGGCGATCGGCGTGCTGATCTTCGCGGGCCTCACCGCCTACGACACGCAGAACATCAAGGAGATGTACTTCGAGGGCGACGAGACTGATGTCGCCGGCCGCAAGGCGATTATGGGCGCATTGAGGCTCTATCTCGACTTCATCAACCTGTTTATGTTCCTGCTGCAGTTCATGGGCGACCGTCGCTAAATACGGTTTTCCTGGACCAGCGAGTTTGGAAAGGGCGGCCCAATGGCCGCTCTTTTCTTTTGTGCCGGCTTTTGCTGTGATATAGGGCAGATGAACGACGTGCCTAAATTATGAGCAGCATCACCTTGCGGGCCGCGACGTCGGCCGATCTCGACCGGATCACGGAAATCTATGCCGACGCGGTGACGAATGGCACGGCGAGCTATGAACTCGAACCGCCAAGCCGTACCGAGATGGGCGCGCGCTTCGACAGCCTGATGGCGGGCGGCTTTCCCTATCTCGTTGCGGAAAAGGCCGGCGCCGTGCTCGGCTATGCCTATGCCGGGGCGTTCCGGCCGCGCCCGGCGTACCGCTTCGTCGTTGAGGATTCCGTCTATGTCGCGCCCGAGGCCAAAGGGCAAGGCGTCGGGCTGCTCCTGATGCAAGGGCTGATCGAGGCGGCCAAGGCGGCGGGTTTTCGCCAGATCATCGCGGTGATCGGCGACGGCCGGCCCGACAGCGCCTCGGTACGGCTGCACGAGAAGCTCGGCTTTCGTCATTCCGGCCGCCTGGAAGGCTCAGGCTACAAGCACGGACGCTGGCTGGACACGGTGTTCATGCAGCTGCCGATCAATGGCGGGGCGTCCATCCCGCCTGATCCGCAATCGCTGCCCGAGCGGAAGTTCCGCCAGCAAAAATAAAGGGTTACGCCTCGACCAGCTTCAGTGTTCGGTCGAACACGCCAAGCACCCGGCCGAGTTCCTGGCCGCGCTTGAGGATGCGCCCGCCGGCGGCGATGACGGCGAACGCGCCTTGCCGTCGCGCCAGCTTCGGATCCTTGACGATCTGGAAAAGCGGCACTTCGCTGGTGCGGCGGAAGACGGAAAAAACGGCGCGGTCGGCGAGATGGTCGATGGCATAGTCGCGCCACTCGTTGGCGGCAACCATACGGCCGTAGAGCCTGAGGATCTGGTCCAGTTCGCGCCGGTCGAACCGCACCGGCTGGTCGAGGCGTTCGCGTCTTGCCTCATGCAGCGGGATCAATATTGCGGATGCGTCCCCATCCTCCGTCCCGCTGCTGCGATCAGTCATGCCTGGATCCTCGCAATGAATCGTACGCCGACCAAAGTTGGCGCTTTCGTTGCCGAATTGCAAGGCCCGGCCGGGCAAGGCCAGCACCGCGCGGTTTCTCCAGCGTCCAGTCACGTTTGCGAAACGCCTGTTGGAATTGGTGATGCTTCGCCACAATCCTGCCTTTTTTTATCCGTGCTCATGCCCCAATGTCCGACGAATTTACCGGTGTTGCCTGAGACGGTTCGGTCCGGCACCGGCTCGTAAACCCCAAGCCCCCCGCCCACGGGTCTGCGTCGGATCGAACCAACCTCGGTTTTTCCTTGGAAAGATCGGGTGCGACGATCCCAAAACCTAAATGACCGGCGTCAGAAGCAAGCTGACGCCGGTTTTTTATTGGCCGGAGCCGTGGCGGTGCGATCCGTCCGGATTGGCTGCCATCAGAAGGTTGAGCGCGGTTCTCCCTTCTCCCCTTGTGGGAGAAGGTGTCGCCGAAGGCGACGGATGAGGGGTGTTCCAGCTTGGCAATTTCCTTGAAATCGCCGCCGCCTCAATTCTTCCAGCACCCCTCAACCGTCTCGGCGCTGCGCGCCGATCCACCTTCTCCCACAACAAGGGGAGAAGGAGAGGTCCCCGCTTAAGGCTTGCGGATAAAGGCTGCGCCCAGGATCGGCCCGGGCATGCCGTCCTTGCCGACCGACTGCAGCAGCACGGCGCAGCCGCCCTTCTTGGCGATCTCGCTCATCGGCAGTTCGTAGCGCTGCGCCTTGCCGTGCCACACGCCGGCGGTCTGGATGCTGGAGACGGCGTTCCAGTAGGTCATGCTGCGGCCGCTGTTTTCACCCTTGCCGATTTTTATCGTCTGTGGCGGGTTGAAATAGACGATGACGACATGCGCGTCGGTGGGGCCGGTCACGGCGTCGCCGGCATCGATCATGACGCGATCGCTGGTCCGGCTGACCTTGATGCCGACGCGCATGCCTTCGCCGACCCTCTCCATGCGGGCCAGCGCGCCGTCGACTTCCTTGCGGCTGGCGCCGTTGACATGGCTGCGGCCGTTTATGACGGCTTGCGGGGTGTAGACGGAACGACTGCCGAAGGCGCGCATATACTCGTATTGCCGCTCGGTATTTTCCTTGCGGCTCAGCGTGTCCTGCCAGCCGAGGTAATCCCAATAATCGACATGATAGGCGAGCGCGACGATGTCCTCCTTGGCGGCAAGCTCGGCGAAGAATTCGTCGGCCGGCGGACAGGAGTTGCATCCTTGGCTGGTGAAGAGCTCGACGACGCCTAATGGCTTGTCGGTTGGCTCGGCAAGGGCCCTGCCGGCAAACGCCGAGAGGGCCAGCGCAAGGGCCGCAAGCCGCAATGGTCTGGGAGATGGCATGGCCGTTCCGATCCCGCCGGTGACGCCGGCTTTGTTCTGGTTGTCGAAATATGTGGCAGAAGCGGCAGTCAACGGGAAGTCACGTTGCGGTGAAATTTTGCCGTTGCAACCGCTGGCAAGGGCGCAATAGGTGGACTTGCACTTCACGATGGAAGCGATTCGGGCGGCAATCAGCATGTGGCAATCTCTCCTGGCGCCGGTCGACCTTTATTGCGAACGGACGGGGCCGGAATTCTGGGCCGAACCGCTCAATGCGCTGAGCAATCTGGCTTTTTTTGCCGCCGGGCTATGGGGTGTCTGGCAGGTGCGAAAGCGCGGCACCGGCACCTTCGCCGAAGTGCTGGCCTGGTGGGTGGCGGCGATCGGCGTCGGCTCGTCGCTGTTCCACACCTTTGCCACAAGGGCAATGATCCTGGCCGACGTGCTGCCCATTGCAGGGTTCACGCTGGCCTACACGCTGTTCAACCTGCGACGTTTTCTCGGCATGAAATGGGTCAAGGCGATCGCCATTTTCGTCGCCTTTTACGCCGTTGCCGGGCTGGTGACCTTTGCCGTGCCCGACTGGCTGCGCCAGGCGTCGAACGGGACGACCGGCTATCTGCCTCCGTTTCTGGCGCTCGCCTTCTTCGGCGCCTGGGTGGCGGCCAGCGGCAATCGCGCCGGCTGGTACAATCTGGCGGGTTCGGCGATCTTCGTCGTGTCGGTCATCTGCAGGATGATCGATCCGCTGGTCTGCGGCGGCTTTCCGCTCGGCACGCATTTCTTGTGGCACATATTCAACGGGCTGATGCTCGGCGTGCTGCTGGCGGCGACAGCGCGGTTTGGCAAGCCAAGACAGGGCAGTAGGGCAGTAGGGCAGTAGGGCAGTAGGGCAGTAGGGCAGTAGGGGAATAAGTCGCTTCTCCTTGCTTCACCCTACTGCCCTATTTCCTTATTGCCCTACTCCCTTAAGCGGCCAGATCGCGCAGCACGTATTGCAGGATGCCGCCATTCTTGAAGTAGTCGAGCTCGTCCAGCGTATCGATGCGGCAGATGATCGGAACCTCTTTGACGCTGCCGTCGCCGTAGGTGATCCTGGCGATCATCTTCTGCCGCGGCTTGATGTTGCTCAGTCCGTCGATCTCGACCAGTTCGTCGCCCTTGAGGTTGAGCGAGGCCCATGAGGTGCCTTCCTCGAAGACGAAGGGGATCACGCCCATGCCGACCAAATTGGAGCGGTGGATGCGCTCGAAGGACTGGGCGATGACCGCGCGGACGCCCAACAAATTGGTGCCCTTGGCCGCCCAGTCACGCGACGAGCCGTTGCCATATTCGACGCCGGCGAAGATAACCAGCGGCACGCCTTCCTTCTTGTAGCGCATCGCGGCGTCGTAGATCGATTCCTCTTCTTTCGAGGGATAATGGATGGTGTAGCCGCCCTCGCGGCCGTTCTCGCCCAGCATATGGTTGCGGATGCGGATATTGGCGAAGGTGCCGCGCATCATTACCTCATGATTGCCGCGGCGTGTGCCGTACTGGTTGAAATCGGCGACGCCGACGCCGTGGTCGGTGAGATACTTGCCGGCCGGCGAGGCCGCCTTGATCGAACCGGCCGGCGAAATGTGGTCGGTGGTGATCTTGTCGCCGAACAGGCCGAGCACACGCGCGCCCTTGATATCGCCGATCTTGCCGAAGCCTGACTTCATGCCGGCGAAATAGGGTGGGTTCTGCACATAGGTCGAATTGTCGTCCCAGGCATAGGTCTGGCCTTCCGGCGCCTTGACATTCTGCCAGTACTCGTCGCCCTTGAAGACGTCGGCATACTTGCGGGCGAACAATTCGCGCGTGACGTTCTTCTCGATGAATTCCTGGATCTCGACCGAACTTGGCCAGATGTCTTTGAGATAGACCGGACTGCCGTTGCGATCGTCGCCGAGCGGCTCGGTGGTCAGATCTTTGGTCACGGTCCCGGCCAGCGCGTGGGCGACGACCAGCGGCGGCGAGGCGAGATAGTTCGCCTGCACGTCGGGCGAGACGCGGCCTTCGAAATTGCGGTTGCCGGACAAGACTGCCGCAGCAATCAAGCCCTTATCGTTGATGGTCTTGGAGATCGGCGCCGGCAACGGGCCGGAATTGCCGATGCAGGTGGTGCAGCCGAAGCCGACCAGGTTGAAGCCGATCTGGTCGAGCTCCTTCTGCAGGCCGGATTTCTCGAGATATTCGGCGACGACCTGGCTGCCCGGCGCCAATGAGGTCTTGACCCACGGCTTCTGCTTGAGGCCGAGCCGGTTGGCGTTGCGCGCCAACAGCCCGGCGCCGATCAGCACGCTCGGGTTCGAGGTGTTGGTGCAGGAGGTGATGGCGGCGATGACCACATCGCCATGGCCAAGATCGTAGTCCGTGCTCTCGACGGCATAGCGCTTGTCGATTTCGGCGGCCTTCCTGTATTCGGTCTCCATGGCCTTGGCGAAGCCGGCCGGAATGTCTTCAAGTGCGACCCGGCCTTCAGGCCGCTTCGGGCCGGCCATCGACGGGACGACACTGCCGAGATCGAGCTCCAGCAGGTCGGTGAAGACCGGATCGGCAGAGCCGGCATCGCGCCACAAGCCTTGCGCCTTCGAATAAGCCTCGACCAGGGCGATGCGGCTTTCGTCGCGACCGGACATTGTGAGATAGCGGATGGTTTCGCTGTCGACCGGGAAGAAGCCGCAGGTGGCGCCATATTCTGGCGCCATGTTGCCGATGGTGGCGCGATCGGCCAGCGTCATGTTGGACAGGCCCGGCCCGAAGAATTCGACGAACTTGCCGACGACGCCCTTCTTGCGCAGCATCTGCGTGACGGTGAGCACCAGGTCGGTGGCGGTCACGCCTTCCCTCAACCTGCCGGTGAGGTGAAAGCCGATGACTTCCGGCAGCAGCATGGAGACCGGCTGGCCGAGCATCGCGGCCTCCGCCTCGATACCGCCGACGCCCCAGCCGAGCACGCCAAGGCCGTTGATCATCGTGGTGTGCGAATCGGTGCCGACGCAGGTGTCGGGATAAGCGGTGGTCTCGCCATCTTCGCTGTTGGTCCACACGACCTGGCCGAGATACTCAAGATTGACCTGATGGCAGATGCCGGTGCCGGGCGGCACGACGCGGAAATTGCGGAACGCCTGCTGGCCCCATTTCAGGAATTTGTAGCGTTCCTCGTTGCGCTCATATTCAAGCTCGACATTGCGGGCGAAAGCCAGTGGCGTGCCGAATTCGTCGACGATGACCGAGTGGTCGATGACTAGATCGACCGGCACCAGCGGATTGATCTTTTGCGGGTCGCCGCCGAGCGAGGCCATGGCGTCGCGCATGGCGGCAAGGTCGACCACGGCTGGAACGCCGGTGAAATCCTGCATCAGCACGCGAGCCGGGCGATAGGCGATCTCGACGCCGGCGGTGCCCCGGTCAGTCAGCCAGCCGGCGACCGCCTGGATGCTCTCCTTGGTGACGGAACGGCCGTCCTCGTTGCGCAGCAGATTCTCCAGCAGCACCTTCATCGAATAGGGCAATTGGGCGATGCCGGTGAGGCCGTTCTTTTCGGCCTCGACAAGGTCATAGTAGATGTACTCGGCGCCGCCGGCGGTCAGCGTGCGGCGGCAATTGAAGCTGTCGAGTGATTTGGACACGTGCGATCCCTAACTGTCGGTTGCCGGAAGGGAACGGACGCCAGTGGGCATGCAAATCACGCGCAAAGGTGCGGGTACGGCCATTTCCGCTATCCGTTCCCAAGCGTCCGGGCCGTTCAAGGCGGCACGCGCGCTGGTTCGGCGCAAATTCGGTTCCCGTGCCGACCGCTGGCACGGATGATGCGGATATAGAGAATTTTCTGGAATAGTTCTAGACACGGATTCGCCATTTTTGCTGCGGCGCACCGAAGCCGCACCTGAACTTTCGGCGAAGGGGGACGGATGCGGCTGATCGCCGAAAATCTGGGCGGCGAACGCGGCGGCGAGACGGTATTTTCCGGCATCGAATTCGCGCTGGGGGATGGCCAGGCGCTGGTCGTCACCGGGCCGAACGGCGCCGGCAAATCGACGCTGCTCAGGATCGTCGCCGGACTGTTGCCAGTGGCGGCAGGCCGTGTGCGGTTCGAAGGTGGTGGCGAGGACTTTCCGTCGGCCGCCTCGGCCTGTCACTATCTCGGCCACCTCAACGCGATGAAGACGGCGCTGAGCGTTACGGAAAACCTGTGCTTCTGGCGCGATTTTTCGGGCGCCGGTTCCGCGGGTGTTGAAGAGGCGCTGGAAACCGTCGGGCTGGGCGGCATCGGCCATCTGCCGTTCGGCTATCTCTCGACCGGGCAACGCCGCCGCGCGGCGATTGCAAAACTGCTGGTAAGCCACCGGCCATTGTGGCTGCTCGATGAGCCGACGGCAGGACTGGACAAGGCTTCGGAGGAGAGATTCGGCGAATTGATGGGGAAACACCTCGAGAGTGGGGGGATCGTGGTTGCGGCGACGCATTTGCCGCTTGGGATCGAGGGAAAGGAATTGAGGATGACCGGCTGATGTTGGCATTCCTTCACGCCCCCCTCTGTCCTGACAGCCAATCTCCCCCCTTGAGGGGGAGATGTCCGGCAGGACAGAGGGGGGTGCCCAGGCGAAAGCATCTCACATCATGCTAGCCCTCTTCCTGCGCGACATCCGCCTGAGTATCCGCGCCGGCGGCGGGGCGCTTACCGGCGTGATTTTCTTTCTCGCCGTTATCGCGACCATCCCCTTCGGCGTCGGTCCCGAGCTGAAGCTGCTGGCCCGCATCGGCCCGGCGATCCTGTGGATCGCCGCCTTGCTGGCCTGCCTGCTCGGCCTCGACCGGCTGTTCCAGGCCGACCGCGAGGACGGCTCGCTCGATCTTCTGGTGCTTGGCAACGACCGGCACATGCTGGCCTTGACCGTTCTGACGAAATGCCTGGCGCATTGGGCGGGAAGCGTGCTGCCGCTGGTCATCGCCGCTCCCTTGCTCGGCCTGTTCATGAACATGGAACCGGCCGGCATCGGCGCCACGGCGTTGACGCTTCTGGTAGGCACGCCGGCGATCACCTTCATCGGTGCTGCCGGTGCAGCGGTGGCAGTGGCGTTGCCGCGTGGCGGGCTGCTCATCTCGGTGCTCGTGCTGCCGCTGACCATTCCCGTGCTGATCTTCGGCGTATCGGCAAGCTATGGCGCGGTGGCGGACCCCGATCCATTCCTGCAGCCCTTCCTCATTCTTGCCGCGCTGACCTTGTTTCTTGCCGTGCTCGGCCCTGTGGCGGCGGCGCTGGCGCTGCGGCACGGAACGGATTGATGTGTTGGCTTCAGCTCATGCCTGCGGCGCGGCGAACAATTGCGGAGCCGATGGCGCAGCGTTAAGAGAAGACATGTTGGAACGGCGTGAGACGGACCGGTTGGAAAGCGCCGCGGAGCGAAAAGCATGAGCGTACATGCGCTTTATGTCACCGCCGCCTATGCGATCACGGCCGTGGCGCTGGGCGGGCTGATCGGCTGGATTCTGCTCGACCAGCGCGGCCGCAAGCGAGAGCTTGCCGAGCTGGAGGCATCCGGCGTGCGCCGGCGCTCCGATAAGGCAGTAAAATCATGAGCACGGAAGCCCAAACACCGGCGCGCCGCCGCCTGATCGTGCTGCTGCCGCTGCTGGTCTTTCTCGGGCTGGCGGGATTGTTCCTGGCGCAGCTTTTGTCCGGGCGCGACGTGTCGGAAGTGCCGTCAGCGCTGATCGGCCTGCCGGCGCCGCAGACCAACCTGCCGGCGCTCGAAGGCACCAATTTGCCGGGCCTCGATTCAAAACAGTTCGCCGGCAAGGTGACGCTGGTCAACGTCTTCGCGTCCTGGTGCGCGCCGTGCCGCGAAGAGCATCCGGTGCTGCTGGCGCTGTCGCAGGACAGACGCTTCGTCATGGCGGCGCTGAACTACAAGGACCAGCCGGAAAACGCCCGTCGGTTCCTTGGCGATCTCGGCAACCCATTCCAGGCGATCGGCGTCGACCAGGCCGGACGCATGGCGATCGACTGGGGTGTCTACGGCGTGCCGGAGACCTTCGTCATCGGCAAGGATGGCAAGATCGCCTATAAGCATGTAGGGCCGCTGACGCCTGACTCGGCGCGGACGCTGCTGTTACCCGAAATCGAGAAGGCGCTGGCCATGCCGGGCTGATGGCCCGCCGTTTCGTCATGCTAGGGTCTTTGCTCCGCTTTGCGTCGCTACGCCCAAGGATGACGAACGTGATAGGTCGACCACGTGATAGGTCGACCGAAGACTCAGCCGTAGATCTGCTTGTGGATCTGGTAGAGCATTTCGCTGCGGTCGGCGCGCATGTCGGCGAGGTCACGGCTGCTGAAGCTGTCGATTTCGGCGACGAGGCGGTTGTAATGCCGGCGCTTGGCGATGCTGGCGCGAGCGCGGCTCATAAGGCTGTCGATGATCATAGCGAGTTTCCTTTTTGCGCCGCGTTTCGCGGCCAGTTGTTCCTCCCTTGATCGATACGGAGCATGACATAGTTATGGTGCATTGCAAAAATAAGATGTTGCAATGCACCATTGCGCTGGGCGCATAGCCGGTTAACGGGATGTGACCTGCCGTCCGGGCCAGCATTCGCTTCCATAATGCTTCTGACGCATCATCGATCTTGCCATATCGATCGTGGGCTGGCTTGATCGCGCCTTGCCAAGCGACTGCTACCGGGAGGAACCATGGCCAGCGAATTCTACGAAGTTCTCGATCCGCGCTTTTCGCGGCTGTTCAACGGCAATGCACAGGTCGACAGGCTGTTTACCGGCTGCCGATGGGCGGAAGGACCGGCCTGGTTCGCGGCCGGGCGCTATGTGGTCTGGTCCGACATCCCGAACAATCGCATGCTGCGTTACGACGAGACCGACGGCAGCGTCAGCGGGTTCCGTCAGCCGTCCGGCAATTCCAACGGCAACACGGTCGACCGGCAAGGCCGGCTGGTTACTTGCGAGCATTCCGGCCGCCGCGTCAGCCGCACCGAGCATGACGGGTCGGTAGTCACCATCGCCGACAAATGGCGCGGCAAGCGGCTGAACTCGCCCAATGACGCCGTGGTCAAGTCCGACGGCTCGATCTGGTTCACCGACCCGAGCTACGGCATCGATACCGATTACGAGGGCGACAAGGCCGAAAGCGAGATCGGCGCCTGCCATGTCTACCGGGTCGATCCCGGCACCGGCGAGACCGAGGCGGTGATCACCGACATGGTCAGGCCCAACGGGCTCGCCTTCTCGGTTGACGAGAGCAAGCTCTATGTCGCCGACACTGGCCGCACGCATGGTGCCCAAAACCCGGCGCACATCCGGGTGTTCAATGTCGACCAGGGCGGCAAGACGGTCTCAGGCGAAAAGGTCTTTGCCGACTGCACCGCCGGCCTGTTCGACGGTTTCAGGCTGGATGCGGACGGCCGCATCTGGACCAGTGCCGCCGACGGGGTCCATTGCTACGATCCGGACGGGACGCTGATCGGCAAGGTCAAGGTACCGGAAGTCGTTGCTAATTGCGTGTTCGGCGGCAACAAGCTGAACTGCCTCTACATCGCCGGCACCACATCGCTCTATATGGTCCGGCTTATGGTCAACGGCGCCAAAACCTACTGAGCGGCCGCCAAGCATATCCAAGGGAGGGAACCATGCCATTCGTGAATATCCGCCTGGTCAAGGAGGTGATTGCCGACGACCCGGCCGGCAAAAAGGCCGCGATCGCCGCCCAGGTGACGGCGGCCATCACCGGCGCCACCGGCCTGACCAACAATGATGTCTGGATAGTCTTCGAGGAGGTCGCTGCACGCGACTGGTTCGTCGGCGAGACCGACGTCGAGACGCGGAGGGGCAAGGGGTAGTTCCCGGCACAGATTGGCCGCAGCTCCTAGCGTCGTCATCCCAGGGCGGAGCAGGAGCGAAGCTCCGTCGCGGAGACCCTGGGATGACGAAAGCACGGTCCGGCGTTCACCGCGAGCGGATGAACTCCGCGAAGGCGGATAGGGCATCGCGCATCGTCAGCCGGTTTTCCGGCTGCGATAAGATATCCTCCACCTCCAGCAGCTTCTTGCCGAGCAGCGCTATTTCGAGCGCTGCTTCCTCATGGAGCGCAAAAGACATTGTCCGCATGATCTCGACCAGTGCGGCACGGGCAAACAGCGAGCGCGGCGAGGCGTGGACCAGCGTGGCCGGCTTGCCAACGGCGGCATCGCGCGACACCAGCCAGTCAAGCGCGTTCTTCAGGCCGCCTGGCACACCGTGGGCATATTCCGGGCAGGAGACGATGACGCCGTCTGCGGCGGTGACCGCATCGATCAGCACTGCTGCTTGCGGCGGCGTCCGCTCGCCTTCGTCGTCGGGGTTGAAAATCGGCAGCCGGCCAAGCTCATCGTAGACGGAGACGTGACAGTCCGGCGGCGCGTTTTGCGCGAGTGCCGCGAGCAGGGCCGAATTGGTCGAGGCGGCGCGCAGGCTGCCGGAGATGGCGAGGATGTTGAGCAAAGGAATGGAGACCGGCTTGGGCGATTCGTTGCCGATCACGCTACCACATGGTCTCCCTGTATTCCTCGTCCAGCCAGCGGTCGGTCGCCTCGGCCGAATCGGCGAGCGCCAACTGGTCGCGCAGGATCTGGCCGAGCGTCGGCAGCGTCGCGCGGTCGTACCAGCTCTCCGGCTTCCACAATTCGGAGCGCATGAAGGCCTTGGCGCAATGCATGTAGGCGGCCTTGACCGTCACCACGACGACGCTTTGCGGTGCCTTGCCGTCGACCGCCAGCCGCTCACGCAATGCCGCATCGACGGTGATGCGGGCATCGCCATTGACACGCAGCGTTTCGTTCATGCCGGGAATGAGGAAGAGCAGCCCGATCGAGGGATTGAGAAGGATGTTCTCCAGCGTGTCGAGCCGGTTGTTGCCGGGACGGTCGGGGATGGCGATGGTCTTCTCGTCGAGCACTGTTACGAAGCCCGGCCTGTCGCCCTTGGGCGTCACATCGGCATTGCCGGCGCCGTCGGACGAGCCGATCAGCACGAAAGGGCTCTTGCCGATGAAGGAACGGCAGTGGCCGTCCAATGCCTTCAGTTCCTTGCGGATCGAGCCGTCAGTCGGCCGAGGCGTCTTGTAGATCGTCCTCAACTCGTCGCGTGTGGTGATGAATTCCATGCCCCTCTCCTCTTATTCTGACGCAATTCCCTAGGGAAAGCGCTACGCGCTTTTCCCGGGAAAACCGCTACACACTTTCCTGGAATTGCTCTATTTGCCGGCCTTCTCTTCCTTGCCGGTCTTGTCCTCGAGCGAATGGCGCAGGATCAACGGCATTTGGCTTAACGTGAAGACAAGGGTAATGGGAATCGTGCCCCAGACCTTGAAATAAAGCCAGGCTTCCTCAGAAAAGTTGCGCCACACGACCTCGTTCAGCGCAGCCAGAAAAAGGAAGAAGAGCCCCCATCGGAAAGTGAGCTTGCGCCAGCCTTCGGCGTCGAGATTGAAGGCGGAATCAAAGACATAGCCCAACAGCGATCTGCCAAACGCCAACCCGCCAAGCAACGTGATGCCGAACAGGCTGTTGATGATTGTCGGCTTCATGAAAGCGAAGGTCTTGTCCTGCAGCCACAGCGCCAGCGCGCCAAACACAAACACCACGATGGCCGAGACCAATGGCATGATCGGCCAGCTGCGCGTCAAAATCCACGAAACGCTGAGCGATAGCGCCGTCGCCACCATAAAGAACGCTGTGGCAATCAGGATAGGCTCGCCGATATGGCCGAGGATCGGAAACTTCCCGACAAGCCACGCGCCGCGGATGGTGGTGAAAAAGAACACCAGGCCAGGCCCGAGTTCGAGCAGGAATTTCAGGCCGGGGTTCAATGCCTTGCGGCGCGGATCGGACAGGTCGCGTTCGAGGATGGGTGGGCTCATAGGGTCCTTCTTACGCATGATTCAATCCAAAAAGCCTGCAACTTTTTGGGATCATGCTCGTCAAGCCACGCCAGCGATCGCCCTGGCGAATTCGCTTGCGGAAAAGGGTTCGAGGTCGTCGACCTGTTCGCCGACGCCGATGAAATAGACCGGCAATTTGTGCTTTGCCGCGATCGCCACCAGAATACCGCCGCGCGCCGTGCCGTCCAGCTTGGTCATCACCAGGCCGTTGACGCCGGCGACATTGCGGAAGATCTCGACCTGGTTGAGCGCATTCTGGCCGGTGGTGGCATCGACCGTCTGCAGCACGGTGTGCGGCGCTTCCGGATCGAGCTTGCCCAGCACCCGGACGATCTTTTCCAGTTCCGCCATTAGTTCGGTCTTGTTCTGCAGCCGCCCGGCGGTGTCGATGATCAGCACGTCGGAGCCGGCCTCCTTCGCGCGCTCGAATGCATCGTAGGCGAGGCCGGCGGCATCGGCGCCGAGCTTCGAGGCAATGACCGGCGAGTTGGTACGCTCGCCCCAGATCTTCAGCTGCTCGATCGCGGCTGCGCGAAAGGTGTCGCCGGCGGCGAGCATCACCGAGAGGCCGCCATCGGTGAGCTTTGCGGCGAGCTTGCCGATGGTCGTGGTCTTCCCGGTGCCGTTGACGCCGACCACCAGGATGACATGCGGCTTGTGGCTGAGGTCGAGCTCCAACGGCATGGCGACGTGGGTCAGCACTTTCTCAACCTCGGCCGCCATGATGGCCCGGACTTCGGTGTCGGAGACGTCCTTGCCGTAGCGGCTGGCGGAGAGCGCGTCGGTAACGCGCAAAGCCGTCTCCATGCCGAGATCGGCGCGGATCAGCACATCCTCCAGGTCCTGCAGCGTGTCCTCGTCAAGTTTCCGCTTGGTGAAGACGCCGGCGATGTTGCCCGACAACTCCTTGGAAGAGCGGGCAAGCCCGTCTCGCATGCGCTGGAACCAGGAACGCCTCGGCGCCGGTTCGGGCGCCTTCTGCGGCTCGGCTTTCTGCTCGACCTTCTTGGTTACGGTGACTTTGCCGGGGGCGGGCTTTGGCTCCGGCGATGGTTGCGGAACGGCTTCTGGCTCGGGCTTTACCTCCCCCTCGATGGGAGGGTGGGGCGCCGGCACGACCTCCGGTTCGGGCGCGATCTCGGTCAAGATCGGTTTCGTCTCGGCCGGCGCTGGCTGGCGGATCGGGGGCGGTATTTCGGCGGGAGGGACTTCGCGCGCTGGCGCTGCTGAGGGAGCCTCGGTGGGCACTACCGGCACTTCGACGGGTGCAGGTTCTGGCTGGGAGGGGACGATTTCTGGCTGCTGCGGCTCGGCCCGGATCTCCTCCGGTTCCTCAGCAGGCGTTTCCGGCTCGGGTGGAATGGTCGGCGGCGGCTCAGGCTTCTGCGATTCCGGCGCCGGTTGGGGTGCCGGAGGCAACTCTGGTTCGACTGGCGGTGGAGGTACGGCTTCGACTTCGGGTCGCGACTCGTCGCGTTTCAAAAACTCCGGAACGGCTTGCTCGGCGGCCGGCTTCAGCGCCTCCAGCGCGTCCCATTTGATCGGCGGCAGCGGCGCGGCCTCGTCGGGCCGCTCCTCGACGACTTCCTTCTTGCCGAACGAAAATATCTTCTTGAAAAACCCAGCCATGTCTTGCGCTCTCAGGCGGCGCGGGCGGCAAGCGGCGCGGCGATCAGTCGGATACCGTCATGGCCGGCGATATCAGCCTCGACGATGTCGCCCGGAGCGCCGGCAGAGACCGCGGCCAGCGTAAACCCTTCGGTGCGGCCAAGGCCGTCACGCTCGACCAGGATCGACTGATGCGTTCCAGCGAGCGAGGCAAGATGGCGGCGATAGGCGGCCTCGCCGGCGGCGCGCAGGCGTGCCGCGCGTTGCTTGACGACGTCGCGGCGGAGCTGCGGCATGCGCGCGGCGGGCGTGCCCTGGCGCGGCGAAAACGGAAAGACGTGGAGATGCGTCAGGCCGCATTCCTCGACGATCTCCAGCGAGTTTTCGAACATGGCGTCCGTCTCGGTCGGGAAGCCGGCGATGATGTCGGCGCCGAAAACAATGCTGGGGCGCAGTTTGCGCACATCCTCGCAAAAGCGGATCGACTGGTCGCGGCTGTGCCGGCGCTTCATCCGCTTCAGGATCATGTCGTCACCCGATTGCAGCGACAGATGCAGATGCGGCATCAGCCTCGGCTCGGTGGCGATGGCGTCCAGCAGATCGTCGTCGGCTTCGATCGAGTCGATGGAGGAAAGCCGCAGGCGTTTCACGTCTGGCACCTGCTTCAGGATGGTTTTGACCAATTTGCCGAGCTTCGGTGCGCCCGGCAGATCGGCGCCAAAACTGGTCATATCGACACCGGTCAGCACGATCTCGGCATAACCATTGCCAACGAGTCGCTTGATCTGCTCGACCACGGCGCCCATCGGCACCGAGCGCGAATTGCCGCGACCGTAGGGAATGATGCAGAAGGTGCAGCGGTGGTCGCAGCCGTTCTGCACCTGGACAAAAGCGCGCGCCCGGCCCTCGATGGCGTCGACCATGTGGGCGGCCGTCTCGCGCACCGAAAAGATATCGTTGACGCGCGCCTTCTCAGTGTCGTTGACGCCGAAATCCGGCAGCGCGCGATAGGAATGCGCCTTCAGCTTTTCCTCATTGCCGAGGACGAGATCGACCTCGTCCATGGCGACGAAATCCTGCGGGCCGGTCTGCGCGGCGCAGCCGGTAACGATGATGCGGGCAGCCGGGTTCTCACGGCGGGCTTTTCTGATCGACTGCTTGGCCTGGCGTACAGCCTCGCCGGTGACGGCGCAGGTGTTGAAGATGATGGCACCGCCTTCGAGCCCGCCGAGGCCCGCACTTTCGGCTTCACGCCGCATCACCTCGGATTCATAGGTGTTCAGCCGGCAGCCGAAGGTGACGACCTCGATACCCTTGTTGCCAAGAGGAGCCATCAGGCGGCGCTTTCGGTGTCGCGCGCCCACGCCCCGGTCGACGGATCGAAGCTGCCGGAAAATTCCCATTCGGCGGCACCGGTCAGGATGACGTGGTCGTCGTCGCGCCACAAAACATGCAGCGAGCCGCCGCCGGGCGTCATCAGCGTGACGCCGCGGCCGGTACGCCGGGTGCGGGACGCGGCGACCACAGCGGCGCAAGCAGCCGTGCCGCAGGCCTTGGTCAGGCCGGCGCCGCGCTCCCAGGTGCGGATGACCATGGTCTCCGGCGAGGTCACCTGCGCGATGGTGATGTTGGCGCGCTCGGGGAAGATCGGATGGTTTTCGAGCAGCGGGCCGAAGCGCTCGAGCTCGTACGACCAGACGTCGCGGTCGACCCAGAAGATGGCGTGCGGATTGCCCATCGAGACGACCGACGGCGAATGCAGCACCGGGGCATCGATCGGGCCGATCTGCAGCTCGATCATGCGGGTGTCGCGGAATTCCTCGGCCAGCGGGATGTCCTGCCAGCCAAAGCGCGGCCTGCCCATGTCGACCGAGATCATTCCGTCGGCATGTTCCTCGGCATTGAGGATGCCGGCGACTGTTTCAAAGGCAAATGTCTTCTGGCCGGTCTCGGCGGCGAGCGCCTGGACGACACAACGCATGCCGTTGCCGCAGGCTTGCGCCCTGGTTCCGTCGGAATTCAAGATGTCGATGAAAAAGGCGGTGCCCGGCGTCCTGGGGTCGTGGATCGCCATGATCTGGTCGAACCTGGTCGCCGCATCGGCATTAAGCGCGACGGCTGCCGCAGGCGTCACGCGATCGGCACGGCCACGCATATCGGCAACGATGATTTCGTTGCCGATGCCGTTCATCTTGGCGAAAGGGGCCGCGCTTGCCATCGATCGAAAGGTCTCTTGCCGGTTTGGCGCCTATATGGCGGATAGCGGCAGAAATTACCAGCGCGGCGTGATTTTCAAGTCACCGCGAAGACGCCAAGCACGATCAGCAGGAAGATGATCAGCACGATGCCGATGAGGATGCGCGCGCCGGTGGCGGCGGCTCCGGCCAGTGCCGGCATGCCGAGCAGGCTCGCCGCGGCCGCGATAATCAAAAGAATGATGATCCACCTGATCATGAGAGACACCTCGCAGCCGACAGGTTTGAACACCTACAAACGTCTATGTGATGCCTCAGGTTCCGCCGCGCTAGACCGCCGGCACGTCCCAGACTTCGCCCGGCCGCAAGGCGCGAAAACGTTGCCGCGGCAGGCCGGCAGCATCGAGCGCTTCGCCGAGCTTTCTGGGCGGCTCGTCGATCGGCTCGTTGGTGAGCCGGAACGTGCCCCAGTGACAGCCGGCGGCATAGGCGGCGTTGCACAAAAGCATGCCTTGCACCGCCTCCTCCGGATCCTGGTGATGTGGCGCCATGAACCAGCGCGGCTCGTAGGCGCCGATCGGCAGGATGGCGAGGCGGAACCCGCCGTGCTTTTGCGCCATCAGCCGGTAATTGATGCCACCGTGGAAGCCGGTATCGCCGGCGAAATAGATCTTTGCGTCGGGTGTCTCGACGACGAAACCCGCCCACAGCGCCATCCGCCGGTCGCGAGTACCGCGGGCCGACCAGTGGTGCACCGGCTCGACATAGACGGCGACGCCATCGCCGATATCGACCCGGTCGCCCCAGTCATGCGCGGAAAGCCGCATACGGGGCACGGCAGCGCCGATGATCGTGTCGTTGCCGAGCGGCGTCAGCAGCAGCGGGTCGTGTCTTGTCTTCAGGCGCTTCAGCGTGGCGAGGTCGAGATGGTCGTAATGGTTGTGGCTGACCAGCACGAGGTCGATCGGCGGCAAATGCGAAAAGGCGATGCCCGGCGGATTGACGCGTTTCGGACCGGCGAAGGAGAGCGGCGAGACACGCCGCGACCAGACCGGGTCGGTCAGGATGTTCAGGCCGGCTGTCTGGACGAGCAGCGAGGAATGACCGACCATGGTGAGGCGGAGCGCCGCACCATCGATGCGCTCGACCGGTCTTGCCGGTGGAAACGGGCTCGGATCCGCCGCCGGCCATTTCGAGCGCTCGCGGCTCAATTGCCATTTCAACAGATCGGCAAAGCGACCCGGCGGCCGTCCGTTGGGATTGAAGAACAAGGTGCCGTCGAAATGATCGCTGGGCGGCCCGCTGTAATAGCGGTTGGCGGCTCTCTTTCTCGCGGCCAAGAAATCGGCTCCCTGCAGTTTGCTGATCCCAAGAGATAATGCCGGAGCCGGCCCGCACAAGCATTTGAGGTGAACGCCAAGGATTTGGCGCCAGCGCGCCGTATCGAATCAACCGGAGGTGTCGGCCAAACGGCCAAGGCGTAACGCAATTCAGGCAATGTGCATTTTGCGACAAATTTGCAACATTACCGGCGCAAACCGTATTTTAACCATATCGGGTTGAAATTTCGCCACCTTCGCCATCTTGGTGAGGGGGACATTGCGCGGACGGCACCCCCAGCCCGATCCGACGGAGGTTGAAGAATGAAAATTTCGAAAACCGGCCTGCTGGCCGTATCGCTGGCCGCGCTCGTTGCGAGCGGCTGTTCAACCTCACGGTTCACATCAATGGACGAGCAGCAGCCGGCGCCGCTGGAAGCTGCGCCCGCCGGCAAGGTGACTGCAAACCAGCTGCCGCCACCGGCGACACCCGGCCCGGCCGACCCGTCGAAATTTCCTACCGCGCCGCAGAACACCCAGGTCGCCTCGCTGCCGCCGGACGGGACGGCGCCGGCCGGTGCGGCCGACCTTACCGCGTCCAGCGTCGCCGGCGTGTGGAAGGCAAGCGTGTCCGGCCAGAGCTGTCAGGTGGCGACGCCGCAGACCAAATTCGGTTCGGGCTACCGCGCCGGACCGCTGCATTGCCCGGCGCCGCTCGATGGCATCAAATCCTGGAACGTCGCCGGCAAACAGCTGACGCTCTTTGACGAGAATGGCGGCACGCTGGCACGGCTCTATTCTTCGGGCGGCGAGAAATTCGACGGCCAGACTTCCAACGGCCTGCCGATCTCGCTTACAAGGTAAGTGAACGGCCCCCCATTGTTACGCAATTCCGGACGGAAAACCGTTACACACTTTTCCTGGAATTGCCTCTTTTGTTTTTTACGCAATTCCGGACAGAAAACCGCTACACACTTTTCTTGGAATTGCTCCGGAACGACGTGACCAATGCATCTGCGTGACGGCCTCCAGACCCATGCGACCGTCAAGCAGCGCTATGACCATCTGGTCGAGACGGGCGCCATCGGGCGCGATCCGGCGCAGGAGCGGATCGCCGCTGCGCTCGACCGGCTGATCGAAGAGATATCGGCAAAGCGGCTGGCGCAGAAATCAAGCGCGCTGGGGTGGTTGTTCGCCCGCAAGCGCGAGGTGCACGAGGCGGTCAAGGGCCTTTATATCCATGGCGGCGTCGGCCGCGGCAAGACCATGCTGATGGACATGTTTTTCGAGCTGCTGCCGGTGCGGCGCAAGCGCCGGGTGCATTTCAACGACTTCATGGCCGACGTGCAGGACCGCATCCAGAAGCACCGGCAGGCTCGCAAGAACGGCACGGCCAAGGAGGACGACCCGATCCCGCCGGTGGCGCGCGCGCTGGCCGAGGAAGCCTGGGTGCTATGCTTCGACGAGTTCTCCGTCACCGACATCGCCGATGCGATGATCCTGTCAAGGTTGTTTTCGGCGTTGTTTGCCAATGGCGTGGTGCTGGTTGCCACTTCCAACGTCGCGCCGCAGGATCTCTACCGCGACGGCCTGAACCGTCAGTTGTTTTTGCCGTTTGTCGCTATCCTGGAGCGCCACGCGCAGGTGCTGGCGCTTGACGCCGACAAGGATTACCGCCTCGACAAGCTCAGCCGCATGCCGGTCTACGTCACCCCGGCCGATGCCGCCGCCGACCATGCGCTCGACGACGCGTGGGCGGTGATGACGCATGGCAGGCCGACGGCCGAGACGATGCTGACGGTGAAGGGCCGGCACGTCGTAGTGCCGCGTGCTGCCGGCGAGGCGGCGCGTTTTTCCTTCGCCGATCTCTGCGAGAGGCCGCTCGGCGCCCGCGACTATCTTGCCATTGCCAGCCGTTTCTCGACCATCTTCATCGACCATGTGCCGGTGCTCGGCGAAGGCAAGCGCAACGAAGCCAAGCGCTTCATCCTGCTGGTCGATACGCTCTACGATCATCATGTACGGCTGGTGATGAGCGCCGCGGCACCGCCGGCGCAGCTCTATACGGCCAAGCGCGGCAACGAAGTCTTCGAGTTCGAGCGCACCGCATCGCGGCTGATCGAGATGCAGAGCCACGACTGGCTGGAGGACTGGGCGGAGAGGCAGAGGGCGCAGGGATCATCGACCGAGGCACGGCAGGCTCAGGCGTGAGGGATAGTACAGAAGGGGCCGCTGCCGCCGGCGCCTATAACCGATAAACATACATGACGAACCCCCCCGCCGGCCCATGCGGCTCTTTTCGCGACTCGTAAAGTGCGCGAGCAGCAACATTGTCCGGCTCGGTGCCGACCCACGCCTCCTCACAGCCATGCTCGCGACCGAGTGCGAACATGGCGCCGAGCATCCTCGTCGCAATGCCCTGGCGTTGAAAGGCCGGCGCCACGCCGACCTCGTCTATGTAGAGTTCGCTCACCTTGTCCCGGTGGCGGTGGATGACGGCTGCGCATTGGCCAACGACGATGCCGTCGGCGAGGGCCACGACCATGAAATGACAGGGCTCCGCGAGATAAGGCGGAGAGCCGATCCGGCCTGACCGGCTCGTCGAAGACTTCATCGGCAACCCGCATCACAAGGGCGTCATCGTCAGGAAACAGCCTTCTGATTTCCAGTGCCATTGTGTAGAATTCCTCTAGCCGGCTTCAGAATTTTGACGTTTACGTAATTCCCATTGTTTCTAACCGATTGAAATTACTCACTCCAAAATAATCGTTTGAATTTTTGTGCGGCCGGGGCTATTGCGTGCGGCGAATTTCGCGGTTCCGCAGCATTCCGGCCTCTTCCTCCGACGCCGTCATCAAATCGTCAAGGATTTGGGCGCCGTCATAGTCAAAGGGAAAATATCCTGACATGGCACGCAACAAGATAGCGCTCATCGGCTCGGGCATGATCGGCGGCACCCTCGCCCACATGGTCGGCCTCAAGGATCTCGGCGACGTCGTGCTGTTCGATATCGCCGAAGGCATCCCGCAAGGCAAGGGGCTGGACATCGCGCAGTCGTCGCCAGTCGATGGGTTCGACTCCAGGCTGACCGGCGTCAACGACTATGCCGGCATCGAGGGCGCCGATGTCTGCATCGTCACCGCCGGCGTGCCGCGCAAGCCCGGCATGAGCCGCGACGATCTTCTAGGCATCAATCTGAAGGTGATGGAGCAGGTCGGCGCCGGCCTCAAGAAATACGCGCCGAAAGCCTTCGTCATCTGCATCACCAATCCGCTCGACGCCATGGTCTGGGCGCTGCAGAAGTTTTCCGGCCTGCCCAAGAGCCATGTCGTCGGCATGGCCGGCGTGCTCGACAGTTCGCGCTTCCGTTATTTCCTGGCCGAGGAATTCAAGGTCTCGGTCGAGGACGTCACTGCCTTCGTGCTCGGCGGCCACGGCGATTCCATGGTGCCGATGATCCGCTATTCGACGGTTGCCGGCATCCCGCTGCCCGACCTCATCAAGATGGGCTGGACCTCGAGGGAGCGGCTCGACCAGATCGTGCAGCGCACCCGCGACGGCGGCGCCGAGATCGTCGGCCTGCTCAAGACCGGCTCTGCCTTTTATGCGCCGGCAGCTTCGGCCATTGCCATGGCCGAAGCCTATCTCAAGGACAAGAAGCGGGTGCTGCCCTGTGCTGCCTATCTCTCCGGCCAATATGGCGTCAAGAACACCTATGTCGGCGTTCCCGTGGTGATCGGCGCCGGCGGCGTCGAGCGGATCATCGAGATCGAGCTCGCGAAGAACGAGCAGAAGATGTTCGACAATTCGGTCGCGGCGGTGCAGGGCCTGTGCGACGCCTGCGTCAAGATCGCTCCGCATCTCGCGGCCAAGTAAGCCGGTAACCAAGCCCGCCAAGCAAGCTGGAGACATAGCGCATGAACATCCATGAGTATCAGGGCAAGGCGCTGCTGAAAGGCTTTGGCGCACCCGTGGCCGAGGGCGTGCCGGTGTTCAAGGCGAGCGAGGCGGAAGCTGCCGCCAAGGCGCTGCCCGGCCCACTCTATGTGGTCAAGAGCCAGATCCATGCCGGCGGCCGCGGCAAGGGCAAATTCAGGGAGCTCGGCGCCGATGCCAAGGGCGGTGTCAGGCTGGCAAAGTCGGTGGCCGAGGTCGTCGCCAATGCCAATGAGATGCTCGGCCACACGCTGGTCACCAAGCAGACCGGCCCGGCCGGCAAGCAGGTCAACCGGCTCTATATCGAGGACGGCGCCGACATCGAGCGCGAGCTCTATCTGTCGATCCTGGTCGACCGCTCGGTCGGGCGCGTCGCCTTCGTCGTCTCGACCGAGGGCGGCATGGACATCGAGGCGGTCGCCCACGACACGCCGGAAAAGATCATCACCGTAGCCATCGACCCGGAAAAGGGCGTGACGGCCGACGACGTGAAGAAGCTCAACGCGGCGCTGAAGCTCGACGGCGACGCCGCCAAGGATGGCGCCACGCTGTTCCCCATCCTCTACAAGGCCTTTGTCGAGAAGGACATGAGCCTGCTCGAGGTCAACCCGCTGATCGTCATGAGGAGCGGCCGGCTGCGCGTTCTCGACGCCAAAGTGTCGTTCGACAACAATGCGCTGTTTCGCCACCCCGACGTGCTCGAATTGCGCGACACCACCGAAGAGGACGAGAAGGAGATCGAGGCGTCGAAATACGACCTCGCCTATGTCGCGCTCGACGGCAATATCGGCTGCATGGTCAACGGCGCCGGCCTTGCCATGGCAACGATGGACATCATCAAGCTTTACGGCGCCGAGCCGGCCAACTTCCTCGATGTCGGCGGCGGCGCGTCGAAAGAAAAGGTGACGGCGGCGTTCAAGATCATCACCAAGGATCCGGCGGTCAAAGGCATTCTGATCAACATCTTCGGCGGCATCATGAAATGCGACATCATCGCCGAGGGCGTGATCGCCGCGGTCAAGGAGGTCGGCCTGCAAGTGCCGCTAGTGGTGCGGCTGGAAGGCACCAATGCCGAGCTCGGCAAGAAGATCATCAACGACAGCGGGCTGAACGTGGTGTCGGCAGACGATCTCGACGATGCAGCCAAGAAGATCGTCGCGGCGGTGAAGGGCGTCTGATGCAGCGGATGCTGGCCCTAGCGCTGACCGGCATGGCCCTTTGGGCCAGCGCTGCTGCGGCCGCGGATAGTTCGAAGTCGCCCGCCTGGATCGGCAAGAGGGTCAGTCTCTTCATGAACTTATGTCCGGCAACGGCGCCCAGCTTCGGCCGGTTCAACGCGGTTGCCCGGCAAAGCGGGTTCAAGGCCGGATCCGACGGGCTGCAAGTCTACAAGGCTACGGAAATCGTTGCCTCAATCAAGAGTTCGAGTGGTCGCTGCGACTGCCTGGTCTCCTTCGGCACCAACGATCCGAAGCTGGCCGCCAACATGATCCTGAAAAGGCTTCTGACCAAATATGGCAGCAGTTTCCAAGCCGATGATGACCCCAAGTCCCTTGGTGAATTGAGAACGTCTGGCGGCAATTTATCGGTGCAGATCGTGACGATCCGGCGCGCCGGGGGCCGATGGATCGGTGCTGTCGTTCACGGAAACCAAAAATGCCCAGCTTGAAAACAGAACTTCAGGGTCAAGGTCGATAGGCGATGCCTCCGCACAAGATAAACCTCGTCGAGGCGGCGGATCAGAAGATCAAGAAGGTCTTCGATCCGCATATCGCCGGCGACGTGAACGACAGCCAGGTCAAGATCGCCAAGTTCGGCGACGTCTTCGACTGGCACGCGCATGACAATGAGGACGAGGCGTTCCTGGTGCTGCGCGGGCGCATCGCCATCGATTTCCGCGACGGCACGGTGGAGCTTTCCAGCGGCGAGTTCATTGTCGTGCCGCGCGCCGTCGAGCACCGGCCGCGCTCGCTAAGCGAGGAGCCGGTGGTGCTGATGTTCGAGCCGGCAACGACGCTCAACACCGGCAATGCCAAAAGCAACCTTACCGTCGCCGAGCTGAAGCGGTTGTGACCATGAGCGCGCGGCCTTCCCCGATCAACGGTTTTTGAAAAGGACCACCATGTCCATTCTCGTCGATAAGAACACCAAGGTGCTGGTGCAGGGCCTGACCGGCAAGACCGGCACGTTCCACACTGAACAGGCGCTGGCCTATCACGGCACGAAAATGGTCGGCGGCATCCACCCCAAGAAGGGCGGCGAAACCTGGACCGGCGCCAAGGGCGAGGCGCTGCCGATCTTCGCCACCGTAGCCGAAGGCAAGGCCAGGACCGGCGCCAACGCTTCGGTCGTCTACGTGCCGCCGGCGGGTGCTGCCGAAGCGATCCTGGAAGCGATCGAGGCCGAGATCCCGCTGATCGTCTGCATCACCGAGGGCATACCGGTGATGGACATGATCAAGGTCAAGGCGAGGCTCGACCGTTCGACGTCGCGGCTGATCGGGCCGAACTGCCCCGGCGTGCTGACCCCCGACGAATGCAAGATCGGCATCATGCCCGGCAACATCTTCCGCAAGGGCTCGGTCGGCGTTGTTTCCCGCTCGGGAACGCTTACCTATGAGGCGGTGTTCCAGACCACCAATGTCGGCCTCGGCCAGACCACCGCCGTCGGCATCGGCGGCGATCCGGTCAAAGGCACCGAGTTCATCGACGTGCTGGAGATGTTCCTCGCCGACGACGAGACCAAGTCGATCATCATGATCGGCGAGATCGGCGGCTCGGCCGAGGAAGACGCCGCGCAGTTCCTCAAGGACGAGGCAAAGCGCGGCCGCCGCAAGCCGATGGCCGGCTTCATCGCCGGGCGCACCGCACCGGCGGGCCGCACCATGGGCCATGCGGGCGCGGTGATCTCCGGCGGCAAGGGCGGCGCGGAAGACAAGATCGCGGCGATGGAATCGGCCGGCATCAAGGTTTCGCCGTCGCCGGCCCGGCTCGGCACGACGCTGGTCGAGGCGATAAAGGGTTAGGGGAGTAAGGGAGTAGGGACAAGATGAGGGCATTGCCCTACTCCCGTACTGCCCTATTGCCCTACTCCCCTCCAAAACAGGAGACGGGGCAGGCGCTCCGCTAGGCAAAATGGCACGACAAGATCAAACCAACGACCAGTTTTCGCTTACCTCTTTCCTCTATGGCGGCAATGCCGATTATATCGACGCGCTCTATGCCGCCTATGAGGACGATCCCGCGTCGGTCGATCCCGAATGGCAGGACTTCTTCGCGGCGCTGAAGGATGACGCCGGCGACGTGCGCAGGAACGCCAAGGGCGCCTCTTGGGCCAAGCCCTCCTGGCCGATGCAGGCCAATGGCGAGCTGGTCTCGGCGCTAGACGGCAATTGGGGCCTGGTCGAAAAGCACATCGAAAAGAAGGTCAAGGACAGGGCGGTCGGCAACGGCGCAGCGCTTTCCGACGCCGACGTGCATCAGGCGACGCGCGATTCCGTCCGCGCCATCATGATGATCCGCGCCTTCCGCATGCGCGGCCACCTGCACGCCAATCTCGATCCGCTGGGCATTGCCAAGCCGCTCGAGGATTACAACGAGCTGTCGCCGGAGAATTACGGCTTCACCGAAGCCGACTACGACCGGCCGATCTTCCTCGACAATGTGCTCGGGCTGGAATTCGGCACCATCCGGCAGATGCTCGACATCCTGACCCGGACCTATTGCTCGACGCTCGGCGTCGAATTCATGCATATTTCCGATCCCGAGGAGAAGGCCTGGATCCAGGCGCGCATCGAGGGCACCGACAAGGAGATCTCCTTCACCGCCGCCGGCAAGAAGGCGATCCTGCAGAAGCTGGTCGAGGCGGAAGGCTTCGAGCAATTCATCGACGTCAAGTACAAGGGCACCAAGCGCTTCGGCCTTGATGGCGGCGAGTCGCTGATCCCTGCGCTGGAGCAGATCATCAAGCGAGGCGGCCAGCTCGGCATGAAGGAGATCGTGCTCGGCATGGCGCATCGCGGCCGGCTGAACGTGCTGTCGCAGGTGATGGCCAAGCCGCACCGCGCCATTTTCCATGAGTTCAAGGGCGGCTCCGCCGCGCCCGACGAGGTCGAGGGCTCGGGCGACGTGAAGTACCATCTCGGCGCCTCGTCGGACCGCGAGTTCGACGGCAACAAGGTGCATCTGTCGCTGACCGCCAACCCGTCGCATCTGGAAATCGTCGACCCGGTGGTGATGGGCAAGGCGCGCGCCAAGCAGGATTATCTGTTCGGCCGCAGCCGCGAGGAGATCGTGCCGCTGGAAGAGCGCGCCAAGGTGCTGCCGCTGCTGTTGCATGGCGACGCCGCTTTTGCCGGCCAGGGCGTGATTGCCGAAATCCTCGGCCTGTCGGGCCTGCGCGGCCACCGCGTCGCCGGCACGCTGCATTTCATCATCAACAACCAGATCGGCTTCACCACCAACCCGCGCTTCTCGCGCTCGTCGCCTTATCCGTCGGATGTGGCCAAGATGATCGAGGCGCCGATCTTCCACGTCAACGGCGACGATCCGGAAGCGGTGGTCCATGCCACCAAGGTGGCGATCGAATTCCGCATGAAGTTCCACAAGCCGGTGGTGGTGGACATGTTCTGCTATCGCCGCTTCGGCCATAATGAGGGCGACGAGCCGGCCTTCACCCAGCCGATCATGTATCGCAAGATCCGCAACCAGAAGACGACCATGCAGATCTATGCCGACCGGCTGATCGCGGAAGGCCACATCACCCAGGCCGAGCTCGAAAAGGTGAAGGCCGATTGGCGGGCGCATCTCGAGCAGGAATTCGAGGTCGGCCAGCACTACAAGCCGAACAAGGCGGATTGGCTGGACGGCGCCTGGTCCGGCCTGCGCTCGGCCGACAACCAGGACGAACAGCGGCGCGGCAAGACCGCGGTGCCGGTCAAGACGCTGAAGGAGATCGGCAAGAAGCTAACCGAGGTGCCGAAGGATTTCGAGGCGCACAGGACGATCATCCGCTTCCTCGACAACCGCCGCCAGGCGATCGAGTCGGGCGAAGGCATCGACTGGTCTACGGCCGAGGCGCTGGCCTTCGGCGCCATCCTGCTCGACGGCAATCCGATCCGGCTGTCCGGCCAGGATTCGGAGCGCGGCACGTTCTCGCAACGCCATTCCGTGCTCTACGACCAGCGCGACGAGACACGCTACATACCGCTTAACAATCTGTCGGCGGCGCAGGCCGGCTTCGAGGTCATCAACTCGATGCTGTCGGAAGAGGCCGTGCTCGGCTTCGAATATGGCTACTCGCTGGCCGAGCCGAAGGCGCTGACGCTGTGGGAAGCGCAGTTCGGCGACTTCGCCAACGGCGCCCAGGTGGTCTTCGACCAGTTCATCTCGTCGGGCGAGCGCAAATGGCTCAGAATGTCGGGCCTCGTCTGCCTGCTGCCGCACGGCTATGAAGGCCAGGGGCCGGAGCATTCGTCGGCCCGGCTCGAGCGCTTCCTTCAGCTTTGCGCCGAAGACAATATGCAGGTCGCCAACGTCACGACGCCAGCCAACTATTTCCACATACTGCGCCGGCAGTTGAAGCGGGACTTCCGCAAGCCGCTGATCCTGATGACGCCGAAGTCGCTGCTGCGCCATAAGCGGGCGGTATCGACGCTGCCGGAGATGTCGGGCGAAAGCGCCTTTCACCGGCTGCTGTGGGACGATGCCCAGCTGCTGTCGGGCCAGGCCATCAAGCTCACCAAGGATTCGAAGATCCGCCGTGTCGTGCTCTGTTCGGGCAAGGTCTATTACGACCTCTACGAGGAGCGCGAGAAGCGCGGCATCAACGACATCTATTTGCTGCGCGTCGAGCAGCTCTATCCGTTCCCGGCCAAGGCGCTGATCACCGAACTGTCGCGCTTCCGCAATGCCGAGATGGTGTGGTGCCAGGAGGAGCCCAAGAACATGGGCGCCTGGTCGTTCATCGATCCGTATCTCGAATGGGTGCTGGCGCATATCGACGCCAAGCATCAGCGGGTGCGCTATACCGGCCGGCCGGCGGCCGCCTCGCCGGCGACCGGATTGATGTCGAAGCATCTCGCCCAGCTTGCCGCCTTGCTCGACGACGCGCTTGGTGAATAGAACAGAACCGAAAGAAACGGACAGGCACAATGGCAACCGAAATCCGCGTCCCGACACTTGGTGAATCCGTCACCGAGGCGACCATCGGCAAATGGTTCAAGAAGGTCGGCGACGCGATCGCCGCCGATGAGCCGCTGGTCGAGCTCGAAACCGACAAGGTGACGGTGGAAGTGCCGGCCGCCGCCGCGGGCACGCTCGCCGAGATCGCCGTCAAGGAAGGCGAGACGGTCGGCGTCGGCGCACTGCTCGGCACGATTTCGGCAGGCGCCGGCGCGGCAGCCAATGCCGCCGCTCCGGCAACGAAGCAGGAGGCGGTGTCGCAGGCCTCGGCTCCGACTGCGGCCTCGAGCGTCAGGCAGGCCGCTGCCGAGACGGCCAAGATCGCCGGCGACGCCGGCGCGATCGAGACGCGCACCATGCCGCCGGCGCCGTCGGCGGCAAAGCTGCTGGCCGAGCACAATCTCGCAGTCGACCAGGTGTCGGGCTCGGGCAAGCGCGGCCAGGTGCTGAAAGGCGACGTGCTCGACCTTATCGCCAGGGGCGCGCCGTCGCAGCCGGCCGAAATGCCGAAGGCAGCGCCTGTACCGGCACCCGTTGCCGCGCGCGCGCCGTCCCCGGCCGACGATGCGTCGCGCGAGGAGCGCGTGCGCATGACCAAGCTGCGCCAGACCATCGCGCGCCGCCTCAAGGAAGCGCAATCGACCGCCGCCATGCTGACCACCTTCAACGAGGTCGACATGAGCGCGGTGATGGCGCTGAGGAGCAAATACAAGGACGTGTTCGAGAAGAAGCACGGCGTGAAGCTCGGCTTCATGGGCTTCTTCACCAAGGCGGTCACCCATGCGCTGAAGGAGATCCCGTCGGTCAATGCCGAGATCGACGGCACCGATATCATCTTCAAGAACTACGCTCATATCGGCGTTGCCGTCGGTACAGAGAAAGGCCTTGTCGTGCCGGTTGTGCGCAATGCCGACCAGATGTCGATCGCCGAAATCGAGAAGGACATCGGCAGGCTGGGGCTTGCGGCGCGCGACGGCAAGCTGTCGGTTGCGGATATGCAAGGCGGCACGTTTACGATTTCCAACGGTGGCGTTTACGGGTCGCTGATGTCGACGCCGATCCTCAATGCGCCGCAGTCCGGCATTCTGGGTATGCACAAGATCCAGGAGCGGCCGGTGGTGGTCGGCGGCCAGATCGTCATCCGGCCGATGATGTATCTGGCGCTGTCCTACGACCACCGCATCGTCGACGGCAAGGAAGCGGTGACGTTTCTGGTGCGGGTCAAGGAAAGCCTCGAGGATCCGGAACGGCTAGTGCTCGACCTCTAGGGGCGGCCGACGTGAGCCGGAGCATGGATCTGCGCCGCCGGATGAGTTCGTCTCGTTTCCGGTCCGGTTTGTTTGTCACAATCTGCGCACTCGGCGTGCAGACGGTCTCCGCGGCCCTCGCCGCCTGCCCGCTCGAGCTCGCCGTCTATGGCGATCCTGAAAACGCCGCCGAGATCGATTTCAGGCCGACCATGGAGTCGGCTGCCGTCACCAACAGCTTCAAGATGGTGCTCGACAACGGCGTCGTGCTCGACGGCATCGTCATGTGGACGGAGGGCGCGGCGCGGCCGCATGGCTCGCTGATGTACAAATGCCCGGCCGGCGACGTCACCGGCGACGAGCTCGCCGCCTGCACTGTGTGGGAGGGCGTCATCTACACTGCCGACGACCAGGGCAATATCGCGTTGCTGCCGGGCGAAGGAAAGGATGCGCCGAAGAAGCTGATCCTGCCTGATCTGGGAGCGTCGCTGCAGATGTCGGCGGCCTATGGCGCCAACGGCTTTTCCCAGGTGCCCTGGGACGTCTTTGGCCTGAAGGGATGTCAGGAATGAGCGCGAGCGGAAAGATCCTGCTGGTGACCGGCGGCAGCCGCGGCATTGGCGCCGCTACATGCAGGCTTGCCGCCAGGGCCGGCTATCGCATTGCGGTCAATTACGCGTCGAATGCAAAAGCCGCCGAAACGGTGGTCGCCGACATCGAGGCTGCTGGCGGAGAAGCCTTCACAGTCAAGGCCGATGTCGGCAGCGAGACGGACGTATTGGCCATGTTCGAGGCTGTCGATGGCCGTTTCGGTCGGCTGGACGCGCTCGTCAACAATGCCGGCGTGGTCGACCAGAGCGCGCGCGTCGACGAGCTTAGCGCTGCAAGGCTGGAGCGCATGATGCGCATCAATGTGATCGCGCCGATGCTTTGCGCCCGCGAGGCGGTGAAGCGGATGTCGACCAGGCATGGCGGCAAGGGCGGCGCCATCGTCAATGTTTCTTCGATCGCGGCAAGGCTTGGCGGGCCGGGTCAATATGTCGACTACGCCGCCTCCAAGGGCGCGGTCGATTCCTTCACCATCGGGCTTGCCCGCGAAGTGGCCGGCGAAGGCATTCGTGTCAACGCGGTCAGCCCGGGCATCATCGACACCGAAATTCATGCCTCCGGCGGGCAGCCGGATCGCGCCGAGAGAATGCGCAAGGTGGTGCCCATGCAGCGCGTCGGCACCGTCGAGGAAGTCGCAGCCGCAATTCTCTGGCTGCTGTCGGACGAGGCGTCCTACACAACAGGCGCCAATCTGGAAATCGGCGGCGGCCGCTAAAGCAAAAGGGACAGTATCATGGCCTATGACGTCGTTATCATCGGATCGGGACCAGGCGGCTACGTCTGCGCCATCAAGGCGGCGCAGCTCGGTCTGAAGACGGCGGTAGTCGAAAAGAACCCGACCTTCGGCGGTACCTGCCTCAACATCGGCTGCATCCCGTCAAAGGCGCTGCTGCATGCGTCCGAGATGTTTGCCGAGGCCGGCCATTCCTTCGAGGCGCTCGGCGTCGAGATCGGCGCGCCCAAGCTCAATCTTGGGAAGATGATGGCACACAAGGATGCGACGGTGACGGCCAACGTCAATGGCGTCGCCTTCCTGTTCAAGAAGAACAAGATCGACAGTTTTCGTGGCACCGGCAAGGTGGTTGCGGCCGGCAAGGTGTCGGCGACCTCCGATGACGGCAAGGTCGAGGAGATCGAGACCAAGAACATCGTCATCGCCACCGGCTCCGACGTCGCCGGCATTCCCGGCGTCAAGGTCGATTTCGACGAGAAGGTGATCATCTCGTCGACCGGCGCGCTGTCGCTGGACAAAGTGCCGGGCCATCTGGTGGTGGTCGGCGGCGGTGTCATCGGTCTGGAGCTCGGCTCGGTATGGGCGCGGCTCGGCGCCAAGGTCACCGTTGTCGAGTTCCTCGACACCATCCTGGGCGGCATGGACGGCGAGGTCGCCAAGCAATTCCAGCGCCTGCTGTCGAAGCAGGGCTTTGAGTTCAGGCTGGGCGCCAAGGTGACCGGCGTCGCCAAGGCCAAGAAGGGGGCGACGGTCACCTTCGAACCGGTCAAAGGCGGTGCGGCCGAGACGATCGAGGCGGACGCGGTGCTGATTTCGACGGGACGACGGGCCTATTCGGACGCTCTCGGGCTGAAGGATGCCGGCGTCGACGTCGATGAGCGCGGCCGGGTCAAGACCGACGGTCATCTCAGGACCAACGTGCCCGGCATCTATGCCATCGGCGATGTCATCGCCGGGCCGATGCTTGCCCACAAGGCCGAAGACGAGGGCGTGGCGGTGGCCGAAACCATCGCCGGCCAGGCCGGTCATGTGAACTATGACGTGATTCCGAGCGTCGTCTACACCACGCCGGAAATCGCCTCGGTCGGCAAGACCGAAGAAGAATTGAAGAAGGCCGGCATCGACTACAAGGCCGGAAAATTCCCGTTCAGCGCCAATGGCCGCGCGCGCGCCATGCTGCACACCGACGGCTTTGTGAAAATCCTGGCCGACAAGGCCAGCGACCGTGTGCTCGGCGTCCACATCGTCGGCTTCGGCGCCGGCGAGATGATCCACGAGGCGGCCGTGCTGATGGAGTTCGGCGGCTCGTCGGAAGACCTAGCCCGCACCTGTCACGCCCATCCGACAATGTCGGAGGCGGTAAAGGAGGCGGCATTGGCGACGTTCTTCAAGCCCATCCATATCTGAGCAAACGCGGTGAATCGCAAACCTTAGAGATTGGCTGAAACATCTGCGCTTCGCCATCCCAGGGCGGAGCACGAGCGAAGCGACGTCGCGGAGACATCCATGCCGTTATCTAGGGGCAGTGTTCCGGCGAACCAGAATCGAGTGCCTCTTCGCATCGGCTGGTAACCGCTCCGCCCCGGGATGACGAAGCCATCGACGGCTGCTCCCAAAAACAAAACGGCCCGCCTTTCAGCGGGCCGTTCATATATTAAATCAGCAGTCTGATCACTGAGCCGGGGCCGGTGCTGGTGCGGGAGCGGGAGCCGGAGCCGGGGCTGGCGCAGGGGCCGGAGCGGGTGCAGGTTCTGCCGGAGCCGGAGCCGGAGCGGGTGTCGCCGGAGCTGGCGCAGGAGCCGGTTCGGCTGGCTTCATCGGCTCGGCAGGTGCTGGGGCCGGAGCCGGTGTGCTGGCTGCGGGCGGTTCGGCAGGCGCAGGTGCCTCGCTACGTCTTCCAAAAACATAATAGGCGACAATTGCCAGGATAACGACGACCAGTGCAATCAGCCAGCCGCTGCCGCCGCCGCGTGGCCGTGCGGTACCCGGTGAGGTGAATGGGTCGTTCGGATTGGGTGTGTTCGCCATAAAAGTGTCCTCCGTGGATGAAAAACATCAAGTAATAGCCATCAACGTACAATCGTTGAATCGGTTTCACATTAGGCGTTGAAAACGCCGAAAACAGGGCAATTCTGAT
Organism: Mesorhizobium sp. M0500; assembly: GCF_040321165.1. Taxonomy (NCBI): domain Bacteria; kingdom Pseudomonadati; phylum Pseudomonadota; class Alphaproteobacteria; order Hyphomicrobiales; family Phyllobacteriaceae; genus Mesorhizobium; species Mesorhizobium sp. M0500. The sequence continues at coordinate 531,853 of NZ_JAMYRB010000002.1, read as the reverse complement.
CCGGAATCGCTTGCAGGCATGCATTTCCACCGCAAAATGGGTTTCGATCGAGCCAAACCGAACCTTTTTCAGTTTCTTGGCACGAAGCGCGGCTGGTCCGCCGTCGCGCCACGAGTAAGGGCTGGTCCCGCCTCGGCAATGATTCGGTGTGCAACTCCGCCGTGTCGTTCAGTTGACGGCGGTCACCGTATAGCCGATCTTGCGGAAACCCTCGACCAAGCCTTGCGCTCCGGGAAGGTGCATGGCGCCGACCGCCATGAAGACATTGCCGTGGGCGAGGATCGGCGCTGCACGATCGACCATCACCTTGTTGCGGCTGGTGATCATGGTCTGCTCGAATTCGGCGTAACCCGATTGGTCGTCGACCTGTTCGGGGATGACGGCCCGAAACAGCGGTACATACATGCCAGTGTCGCCACGCCGGTAAAGCACGATCATGGTTTCGTTGACGTCGTTCACCTTGTCGCCAAGCTTCAGCGTATCGACCAGCCCCTTCAGGTGAAAGGCGATCGGCAGCGAAGCCATGGCGCGCAGCTGGTCGGCGATTGTCTCCAGCCCCTCGACCGATTTGCCCGAAGCCTCGGCGTCCTTGGCAAGCTTGACGTCGAGCACCGGCGCACCGCCAGCCTGGCGGGCGACTTCGCATACAGGTAGCGCCACCATCGCCGACAGCAACCAGGGTTTCATCTTGGCGACGGTCGCTGGCGGGATGCCACGCGCATCGAGCGCCTTGTTGACCACCGCCGCATCCTCCGGCGACAGCAGCGACGAAAGCGTCGTCTTGTCGGTGAACATCATCAGATCCGGCTCTTTCAGCAGTGCTGCCATCATCTTCTGCTTGTCGAGCACTTCGGTGGTCTCGATGATGACGGTGCCAGCCGCATCGAATGCCTTCTGCGCGGCGGGTGGCAGCGTGGTGACGCGCGGGTCGGTAACGTGCATGGTGCCGAACAGGAAGGACGGTTTTTCGCCCGATTTTTCGAGCTTCCACAGCAGGCCCTTGCCGTTCGGCGTCGCTGCCGCGTCTGCCTCGATCTTGCGGTAGGCAGCCGGGTCGTCCTTTTGCAGCGCGCTCAGCATATCGCTACCGCCGCAGGCCGAAGTCTCGGCGCGTGCCTTGCCCGCGGCGAGCAGCGCGACGATGAGGAAAGAGAGGAAAAACAGGGCGTTGAGCGCGACGAGCAGCTTCAGCGACATATGGGTCGCGCGGTCGGCGATGGCGATGAGGCGTTTCATGCTGCGCTTCTAGGCGCAAAAAGCGGCAAAACGGTTAACCGGCGCATCAAAATTGTTGCGAGATGGCCACCGACACATGCATCGATCACGCACGAGGATGAGCTGCTTCGTAAATCTCGAGCAGCCTGGCGGTGTCGACGCCGGTGTATATCTGGGTTGTCGACAGGCTGGCGTGGCCGAGCAACTCCTGGATGGTGCGCAGGTCGCCGCCGCGCCCTAGCAGATGCGTGGCGAAGGAATGGCGCAGCGCATGCGGCGTCGCCGTGTCGGGCAGGTTGAGCGCCGAGCGCAGCTTGGCCATGTCGCGCTGGACGATTGCCGGGTTGAGCGGGCCGCCGCGGGCACCGCGAAACAGCAGGCCCTTGGGATCGAGATGCCAGGGACACAAGCGGCGGTATTCGGCAATCGCCCGCAGTGCCACCGGCAGCACCGGCACCAGCCGGGTCTTGCCACCCTTGCCGGTGACGCGCAGCACGGTATCACCAGGTGAGGAAAGATCGGCGCCCGACAGGCCGAGCGCCTCGGAGATCCGCAAGCCGGACCCATAGAGCAGGGTCAGCACGGCGGCGTTGCGCGCGGCAATCCACGGCTCCTCCGCCAGTTGGCCTTCCACCGAGACGACGTGTTTTGCATCGCTTGCGGTCAGCGGCTTGGGCAGCGATTTCGGCTGCCGCGGCGCGCGCAAGGCTGTCGCACCTGCCGCATTGGCGAGGCCGCGCCGTTCCAGGAAACGCAGCAGCGAGCGGATGCCGGCCAGCCCGCGCCCGAGCGTGCGGGCGCCGGCGCCCTCGGCACGGCGGGCAGCGAGAAAGCCGCGCAGATCGGCGGGGCGCAGATCGGCGATGTCGGAAATGCCGGGCGAGCCGCCGCAATGGCCGGTCAGGAAATGCAGGAACTGGCGCGTGTCGCGCTCATAGGCCTCGACGGTTTCGGGCGATAGCCGGCGTTCGCGCGCCAGCATCTTCAGCCAGGCCTCGCGCGCCGCCTGCAGGTCGGGTTTTGCCGGTATGAGGAATTCCTGCATTGCACTCTTCCAGTTCCCCGCCATCTTCCGGCACGCGGGTTAGGAAGCGGTGAAGAGCGGCGTCATTGAAATGACGACGGGCTGGGGTTAGAGCAAGGCAAAGGATTTTCCGCAGATGATCAAGCCGCAAAACCCCGTCCAGATGGCCGTGATCGGTGCCGCGCATGGCATCAAGGGCGAATTGCGCGTCAAGAGCTTTACCGGCGACCCGCTGGCGCTGGCCGATTACGGTCCGCTCTACGCCAGGGATGGCCGCGCCTTCCAGATCGTCGACATCAGGCCCGCCAACACCGTGGTGGTGGTGCGGTTCAAAGGCGTCAACGACCGCAATGCCGCCGAGGCGCTGGCCGGCACCGAATTGTTCGTCGACCGTTCGGTGTTGCCCGATGAGGGCGAAGAGGATGAATTCTACCATGCCGACCTCGTCGGACTGGAGGTCAAGGATGACATCGGTGCCATCATCGGCAAGGTCGTCACCGTGCATAATTTCGGCGGCGGCGACATTCTCGACGTGACGCTGGCGGGGCGCAAAGGCGTGCTCATCCCGTTCACGCAGGCCGCCGTTCCGGAAGTGTCGATCGCCGGCGGCTTTGTCCGCGTTGATCCAGCCGCCGCAGGGTTGGTCGAGGACGAGGACGGCGAGCCTCCCGCTGACGACGGTTTCGACCCCAAGGGCAGGCCGCGCGGGCCGAGGGACGCCGGAGGCAACCGGTGAGTTTTTCGGCTTCGGTGCTGACGCTCTATCCCGACATGTTTCCCGGCGCGCTTGGCCTGTCGCTGGCCGGCCGCGCGCTCGAGACCGGCATTTGGTCGCTCGAAACGATCCAGATCCGCGACTTTGCCAGCGATCGTCACCGTACCGTCGATGACACGCCGGCCGGCGGCGGCGCCGGCATGGTGATGCGGGCAGACGTGCTGGCCAGCGCCATCGACCATGCCTCGCCGGCAGCCGATCCACGTCCGCGCCTGCTGATGAGCCCGCGCGGCAAGCCGCTGACGCAGGCACGGGTGCGCGAGCTCGCCGGCGGGCCGGGTGCGGTGATCGTCTGCGGCCGCTTCGAAGGCGTCGACCAGCGGGTCATTGAATCGCGCGGCCTCGAGGAAGTTTCGATCGGCGACTTCATCCTGTCCGGCGGCGAGCCGGCGGCACTCGTGCTGCTCGACGCCGTGGTGCGCCTGCTGCCCGGCGTCATGGGCAATGCGGTATCGGGCGAGGAAGAGAGCTTTGAAAACGGCCTGCTCGAACATCCGCATTATACGCGGCCGCAGGAGTTCGAGGGCCGGCCGATTCCCGAAGTGCTGATTTCGGGCAATCACAGGAAGATCGCGGCTTGGCGGCGGGCTGAAGCGGAGAGGCTGACGAAGGAGCGACGGCCGGATCTTTCAGCCGCTCAGCCCTTGTCGAAATAGTAGAAAGCCAGGAACAGGCCGACGGCGATGACGAAGCCGCGCACCGCGTTCTGCGGCACGCGCCTAGCGATCCAGACGCCGGCATAGCCGCCCAGCGCGCCACCCGGGATCATGATGATCGCCTGCAGCCAGGCAATGACGCCGCCCGAGACGAAGACGAGGATGGCAACCGCAGCGATGACCACGGCCAGCATGTTCTTCAGTGCGTTCAGCCGGTGATAGTCGCCGGACTGGGTGAGACCGAGCGTCGCCAGCATCATGACGCCCATGCCGGCGCCGAAGAAGCCGCCATAGGCGGCGGTGGCGAACTGCGCCAGCGACCCGACCAGAGAACCCACCGCGGCCTCATGCTCCGGCTTGGGCGCCGGCTTCAGCCATGGCCCGGCAGCAAACAATGCGGTTGCCGCCAGCAGCAGCCACGGCACCAAGGCGCGGAAGGACGGGTTGTCGAGCCCTAGAAGGATGAGCGCGCCAGACAGCGCACCGAGAGCCGAAATGAGGCTGAGCAGCAGTGCGCCGCGCCAGAAATGCTTGATGTCGTGCCAATAGGCGAGCGTCGAGGTGATGTAGCCGGGGAACTGCGTCACCGACGATGTCGCATTGGCGACGATCGGCGGCAGGCCGGCCAGGGTCATGGCGCCAAAGGTTATGAACGTGCCGCCGCCGGCAACGGCATTGACCGCGCCTGATAGAAAGCCGGCGAGAAAGAGCAGGACCGCGTCCAAGATTGGCATGAGGGGTGTCGTCGCTGGAGGAAAATGCTTATCTTCCGGCTTAGGAAGCTTGACGCGCGGGCGCAACCCCCTGGACCACAAGCGATCACGGGATTGCCACAGCGGGCGCCAGCCCAAGAAGCAGCGCAAAAAAGAAACGGCCCAAAAAAGAAACGGCGAAGACGTGACAAAGCGCCGAAATAGCTGTATGTGCGCGCCGAACCGGAAGAAAAATCTGCCAAGAGCGATCTTCTGGCCCGTCAACAATGACGGTGTAGTCGCCCCTGCCCGATGTTCTCGAACAGACGTTCTCGAACGAAGGGCATAGCCGAGCGGTCGATGCGACTGCAAGGCGAGTGTCGGGCGCTCTGACTGTCGGAAGAACAAGAAGTGGATTTTTGAGATGGACATCCTCCGTCAGCTCGAGGCCGAGGAGGCCGCCAAGATCGAAGCCAAGCGCAAGCTCCCCGAATTCCAGCCCGGCGATACCGTGCGCGTCCAGGTCCGTGTGACCGAAGGCACCCGCACCCGCGTCCAGGCCTATGAGGGCGTCGTCATCGCCCGCGCCGGCGCCGGCTTCCAGGAAAACTTCACCGTCCGCAAGATCTCCTACGGCGAAGGCGTGGAGCGTGTGTTCCCGGTCTATTCGCCGATGGTCGAGGGCGTCGAGATCGTGCGCCGCGGCAAGGTGCGTCGCGCCAAGCTGTACTATTTGCGTGACCGTCGCGGCAAGTCGGCCCGCATTTCGGAAAACACCGGTGTGCGCGCCCGCAAGCTCAACGACGAAGAGCGCGATGCGCTGAACGCCGAGAAGGCGCGCATCGAGGCCGAGAAAGTGGCCGCCGCCCAGGCGCTGGCCGCCGAGAAGGCCGCGCAGGACGCCGCCGAGAAGAAGGCCGCCGACGAGGCCGCCAAGGCCGCGGAAGCAGCTGCCGCCGAATAAGGCTCTTCAAGAACGTATTTTCGGAAAGGCGGCTTCGGCCGCCTTTTTGTTTCGCGAGGCGGATTCTATTTTGCCGGGCTGCGTCGGCCGCAATCGATACGGATCGTTCCGTAATGCCGCCGTTGAAAGCATTGAAATCCATTTTCGTGCCGAACGCCGCATCGGAGCGGCTTGCAAGGCGCCGACGGAAAGCTAAAGTCGGCGCCGGATTTCCTGCATGCCTCGGCCGATCGAGGCGGTTCAGTTCCTGGGGAGCATCGTCATGATCAATTCGAAACTGCTGCTGGCCGGCCTGCTGGCTTGCCTTCTCGTGCCTGTCGCGGCTCTGGCGCAGGCGCTGCCCGACCTCGGCGGCAAGAAAGTGGTGGTGGTGACCGAAAACGCCTATCCGCCGCTGCAGTTCATCGATGCCAAGACCGGCAAGCAGATCGGTTGGGAATATGACGCGATGAACGAGATCGCCAAACGGCTGAATTTCAAGGTCGAGTACCAGAACACCTCCTGGGACGCGATGATCCAGGCGGTTTCCGACAACCAGTACAACATCGGCATGACCGGCATCACGATCAAGGACGACCGCAAGCAGAAGGTCGATTTCTCCGATCCCTACATGCGCTCGGAACAGTTCATGCTGGTGCGCGGCGACGAGAAGCGCTTCACCGACGCCAAGACGTTTGCCGCCTTCAAGGACGGGCTGATCGGCGCGCAGGCCGGCACCACGCCGTTCTACACCGCCGTCTACAGCGTGCTCGACGGCAATGAGCAGAACCCGCGCATCAAGCTGTTCGAGACGTTCGGCGCGACGGTGCAGGCGCTGAAGGCCGGCGACGTCGACGTCGTGCTCACCGACGGCACCGCCGGCAAGGGCTATGTCGATGCGTCCAATGGCGGCCTTAAGCTGATCGGCGGCCCACTCGGCACCGAGGATTTCGGTTTCATCTTCCCCAAGGGCTCCGACCTGGTGAAGCCGGTCAACGCGGCAATCGCCGCGCTCAAGGCCGACGGTACGCTCGACGCGCTCAACAAGAAGTGGTTCCTCGACTACAAGATGGGGCAGTAGGCCCGCTTGTTGCGCGCATTTCATGACGATTGTGCGCGGGAACTCGCGCTGACTCTGCGCTCGTACACCCCCCTCTGTCCTGCCGGACATCTCCCCCTCAAGGGGGGAGATCGGATTTCGCATCGGCTTTCGCCAATTTTCAGTGTTGCAGAACGGGCCGCGAGGTCAAAGCTGCCGATCTCCCCCCTTGAGGGGGAGATGGCCGGCAGGCCAGAGGGGGGTGTGACAGAACGCTGCCTTCGTCACTCTGTTATCGGTACCGCTTGATGCCGTCGGCGCCTCTCGCCTCAGCCAAATCCGACTTCCCGTGGTGGCTTGCCGTGGCCGTGGCGATCGCCTTGGCCGCCGCCATCTTCATCGCTGCCAGCGACCTCTATGCCCAGGTCTTCGCAACCGTCGCCAAGGGCATCGGCGTCACCATCTTCGTCACGGTGGTCGCCTTCGCGCTGGCTTGCGCGATCGGCCTCGGCGTCGCGCTGATGGGCCTGTCGGGCTCGCGCTGGCTCAGCCAGATCGCCCGCTTCTATGTCGAGATCATCCGCGGCGTGCCGATCCTGGTGCTGTTGTTCTGGATCGCCTTTGCCGGCGCGCCGGCCTTCGTCGCGGCGTGGAACGCACTGACGGCGCCGCTGCAAAGCGCCGGCCTGTTCGGCGAACTGCTGGTACGCGACGTGTCGTTGCTATGGCGCGCCATCATGGCGCTGACCATCGGCTATTCGGCCTTCATCTCGGAGGTTTTCCGCGCCGGCATCCAGGCGGTCGAGAAAGGCCAGATCGAGGCGGCCAAGGCGCTCGGGCTGACGCGCACGCAGCGCTTTCGGCTGATCGTCTTTCCGCAGGCGATCCGCACCATTCTGCCGCCGCTCGGCAATGATTTCGTCGCTATGGTCAAGGATTCTTCGCTGGTCTCGGTGCTCGGCGTCGCCGACATCACCCAGATGGGCAAGATCTACGCCGCGGGCTCGTTCCGCTTCTTCGAGACCTATTCGATCGTCGCCTATATCTATCTCATCCTGACTGTCGGTCTGTCACTGGCCTTGCGGTCGCTGGAGAAGCGGCTGCGCCACCAGAATGGGGAATAGAAGGCGGGCGAAGGAGGCGCTACTATCGAGTGAATGCGACCGCCCCAGGAGGACCCATGATCGTCGACAAAGCCAATGCGGCGCTGGAATCGGTCTATACGGCCGATACGCCTGAGGCGCTCGCCAAGGCCTATGCAGAATGGGCCGCGACCTATGACGGCGAAACCGCGGCGCTCGGCTATCTCCTGCCGTTCCTGATCACCGCCTGGGTGGCGCGCCATGTGCCATCAGGCGAAGGGCCGCTGCTCGACGCCGGCTGCGGCACCGGCCTGTCGGGACCGTCGCTCAAGGCGCTCGGCTACCACGACATTGCCGGGCTCGACCTGTCGCAGGACATGCTGAAAATCGCCGGCAGCCGGCAGGCCTATAGCGAGCTGAAACAGGCGATGCTCGGCGGGCCATTGCCTTGGGCGGACGGGTATTTCCGCGCCTTTTTCTCGACCGGCGTGTTCACCATCAGCCACGCACCGGCGTCGGGCCTGCATGAACTGGTACGCATCACCAGGACGGGCGGCCACGCCATCTTCACGGTCCGCGACCAGGTTTTTGAAAGCGGCGGGTTTCAAACCGTATTTGGCGAACTGGAGCAGGCGAAAAAATGGCGGCCGGTCGAGGAGAGCCCGTGGTTCCGCTGCTACGCAATCGCCGAGCCCGACGCGCTGGTGAAGACCTTCGTGTTCGAGGTGGTTTGAGTGGCGCCTTCTTCCTTCTCCCCTTGTGGGAGAAGGTGGATCGGCGCGCAGTGCCGAGACGGATGAGGGGTGTTGGACGGAATGAGGCGTTGGCGTTCCCTGGAGCACCCCTCATCCGTCGCCTTCGGCGACACCTTCTCCCACAAGGGGAGAAGGGGAAGCCGCGCCACAACCCGCCAATTGCCGAAAAGCCAAAACATTGATATGAGCAGCGCCATGGAAGAGCTTTTTGGCGATCCGGCCTATAAAGGTTTCGTGCTGCAGGACAGGAAACGCCTGCCGTCGCGATTTTCCGCGCGCGTCTGCGGGGCGCTGACCAGCCGACTTAGCTAGGGCAGACTCGCCAGGCTGTTTCGCTGGTCCGACCGGCGTCGTTTTCCCTTTTTAATTCGACGGATTTACGCAAATGAGCGCACCGCGCACCCTCTACGACAAGATTTTCGACGACCATGTTGTCGACCGCCAGGACGACGGCACCTGCCTGCTCTATATCGACCGCCATCTGGTCCACGAAGTCACCAGCCCGCAAGCTTTCGAAGGCCTGCGCATAACCGGCCGCAAGGTTCGGCATCCGGAAAAGACGCTGGCCGTGGTCGACCACAATGTGTCGACCTCGCCCGAGCGCAAGTTCGGCATCAAGAACGAGGAAAGCCGCATCCAGGTCGAGGCGCTGGCCAAGAACGCCAAGGATTTCGGCATCGAATATTATTCCGAGAAGGATATCCGCCAGGGCATCGTCCACATCATCGGTCCCGAGCAAGGCTTTACGCTGCCCGGCATGACCATCGTCTGCGGCGACAGCCACACCTCGACGCATGGCGCGTTCGGGGCGCTAGCGCATGGCATCGGCACCTCGGAAGTCGAGCATGTGCTGGCGACGCAGACGCTGATCCAGCGCAAGGCCAAGAACATGCTGGTGCGCGTCGACGGCGCACTGCCGGAAGGCGTCACCGCCAAGGACATCATCCTCGCCATCATCGGCGAGATCGGCACGGCCGGCGGCACCGGCTATGTCATCGAATATGCCGGCGAGGCAATCCGTGCGCTGTCGATGGAAGGCCGCATGACGATCTGCAACATGTCGATCGAAGCCGGCGCCCGCGCCGGCCTGATCGCGCCCGACGAGACCACCTTCGCCTATGTCAAGGACAAGCCGCGCGCCCCCAAGGGCGAAGCCTGGGACGCCGCGCTCGCCTACTGGAAGACGCTGCAGTCCGACGAAGGCGCGCATTTCGACAAGGTGGTCGTGCTCGACGCGGCAAAGCTGCCGCCGATCGTCTCCTGGGGCTCCTCGCCCGAGGACGTGGTCTCGGTGCAAGGCATCGTGCCGAACCCGGACGACATCACTGATGAGAACAAGCGCACCTCCAAGCAGCGCGCACTCGACTATATGGGCCTGAAGCCGGGCACCAAGATCACCGATATCGAACTCGATCGCGTCTTCATCGGCTCCTGCACCAATGGCCGCATCGAGGATCTGCGCGCCGCCGCCAAGGTGATCGAGGGCAGACAAGTCAATCCGCGGGTCAGTGCGATGATCGTGCCGGGCTCCGGCCTGGTCAAGGAACAGGCAGAGGCCGAAGGCCTCGACAAGATCTTTGTCGCCGCCGGCTTTGACTGGCGTGAGCCGGGCTGCTCGATGTGCCTTGCCATGAACGACGACCGGCTGAAGCCGCATGAGCGCTGCGCCTCGACCTCGAATCGCAATTTCGAGGGGCGCCAAGGCTTCAAGGGCCGGACGCATCTGGTGTCGCCGGCAATGGCCGCGGCGGCGGCGATCGCCGGCCATTTCGTCGACATCCGCGAGTGGAAATAGGGCAGGCGCGCGCAGTCGGATATGAGGAGCCCGAGCCGCAATGCGGTTCGGGCATTCTTCAGTCGGGCCGCCTGACGAATTCGTGGAATCCCTCACGGCGGCCGGGTTGGTCCTTTGCGACGACCAGCGCCAGTTGGCGCTCGTCGAAGAGTTTGAACCATTCGTCCCATTCGACCAGTTCGTAGCCGCCGGCATTGACCGGGCGTTCGGCCTCATCCTGGTCCTGGTAGGCATGCTGGCCGAAGACCAGCCTCAGCATGGGCTGCGTTCCGGCTTCGGGCGACACGTCGACGATCGCCGGAAAGCCGGCGCGTGCCGCGGCCCATGAGCGAATTGCATCGTGATCGGTCAGCATGATCGTGTCGGCCATCGGAGCGTCTCCTGGTTGCGGTCGTGAAACGCCGCTCGCCGTTCGCGGTTCCGCCCAGCGGCTTTGTCGACGCACCTGTCGTATATTCGCTTTCGCTTAACCGCTTGTTTGGGCTTCCGCTCTAAGGTCCTCCAAGGGGAAGCGAGGGGAAATTACAGCGCTTGGACACCGGCCTGCTCATAGCGCTGCTCAATCCAGGCATCGCCCTCACACTCGGCGCGGCATTTCTCGTGCTGTGGTTCTATCAGCGCCACCGTCCCTATCTGGCTGTGCTGGCGGCGGGCTACTCGGCCTCGGCCGCAGGCTTCCTGCTCCAGTATTTCACGCTGCCGGTCGGCATGGCGCCGACCAAGCTCATCTCGATCCTGTGCTTCACCTTCGCCACCTGCTGTCTCGCCGGCGCGGTCATTGCGCGCTATGGGCGGCGCGTGCCTTACCCGGCGGTCGGCATTCTGGCCTGCGGCGGCCTGGCCGCGTTCTCGTGGTTTCTTTTTGCCCGGCCGGATCTCACCTGGCGCATCCTTGCCATCAATTTCAGCTTCGGCGGCATCAGCCTGGTTGTCGCCGCCGAGTTGCGCGTGGTGCGCAACAACGGCCCGACAGAAATGATCCTGTTCGTGCTGTCGCTGCTTTCCGGCCTGAACTTCCTGGCGCGGACGCTTGCCGTCGTCATCGCGCATGGGCCGTTCACCAGCTATGAAGGGCTTTACTCCTCGTCCTACTGGACGACGGCTCTGCTGTCGCATGCATTGCTGTCGCTGCTTATTGCGCTTTGCCTGTTCGGCGCCGCCGCGCTCGATGTGATGAAGGCCCTGAAGACCGAAACCCTGACAGACCCGCTGTCGGGCCTGCTCAACCGCCGCGGCTTCGAGGAGCGCGCCATGCTTGTCCTGCAGCACTGTGCCACGGCGCAATTGCCGGTTGCGCTGGTGCTTGCCGATCTCGATCATTTCAAGGCGCTCAACGATCAGCATGGCCACGCGGCCGGCGATCGCGTCATCGCCGACTTCGCTGCCAAGCTTCTGTCGGCTGCAGGTACGCGCGGCGTTGCCGGCCGTATCGGCGGCGAAGAGTTCGCCGTGCTGTTGCCGCTCAGCGACCTTGGCGCGGCAAGACTGTTTGCCGAAGCCATTCGCACGGTCTATTCGGCGGGCAGAATCGACGGACTTCCGCCCGACACAAGAGTGACCGCGAGCTTCGGCGTGGCCGCCCGCACCAGCGACGAAGGGCTGGACCCGCTGATGCGCCGCGCCGACGAAGCGCTCTACAAAGCCAAAAGGAGTGGCCGCGACAGCGTATACCTGTCCTATCAGCGGCCTGAAACGGTCGTCCTTCCCAATCGGACCAGTGCTGGCTGAGCGTCAGCGGCGGCTTCGAATTAACGTCTTTTTCGCGCGTTGGTGATTTGCTGTTCGGGGGGAGTGCCAAAACGCCATGGGCAGCGCTAATTTCATCCTGATGATCAACCTGTTCGTTGCCGGGCTGCTGGCGGCGGCCTTCATGACGATCGCGGTCTATGACGCCGGCCGGGTGTCGGCACGCTGGCTGGCGTTCGGCTATGTGCTCGGCACGGCTTATTTCGCGATCGAGTTCAGCATTCCTGCCTTCGACAATGCGCGCCCCGTGGTTGTCGCCGCCTTTGCCGCCTTCCTTGGCGCTACCGTCGCCTTCAATGGCGGGCTTGCCCATAAATACCGCGTTTCGCCGCCTTGGCCGCCGATGCTGTTCTTCCTGGTCTTCGCCACCCTCGCGGTCTACTTCGTGCAGGACCTGCCACGCCAATCCTTTGTGCGAATGGCGGCCTACCAGCTTCCCTATGCGGCCATGCAGTTCACCGGGCTGGCGATCGTCTTGTCGTCCAGGCAAAGACGCGAGCGGCTCGACTATATGCTGATGGCTGTCCTGGCGGCCAGCACCTTGCAGTTCGCCAGCAAACCCTTCATCGCCCATGCGCTTGGTGGCTGGGGCGCCAACCCGCAATCTTATGCGCAGACCAGCTATGCGTTGGTGTCGCAGTCGGTCGGCACCGTGTTCGGCCTGGCGCTTGCGCTGGTGACATTGGCTATCCTGGTCCGCGACGTGCTCGCCGAGGCGACGTCGAAATCGGAAACCGACACGCTTTCGCGGCTGCTCAACCGTGGCGGCTTCGAGCGCCATGCCGAGATCGCACTGTGTGACGCCATGCAGCGCGCCGTTCCAGCGGCACTGGTCATTGCCGATCTCGACCATTTCAAGCGTATCAACGATACTTACGGCCACGCGTCGGGCGATCGGGTCATCGAGACCTTTGCCGGTTTTCTCCGCGATGCCGCGGCCGACCATCATGTCGCCGGCCGCATCGGCGGCGAGGAATTCGCTATTTTCCTGCCGGGGACCAATCTAGCCGCCGCCCGGCTCTTTGCCGAGGGCACGCGTAGCGCCTTCGGTGCCACGCCGATCGACTGCCTGCCCGCGGATCACCGCTGCAGCGCCAGCTTCGGCGTTGCCGAGCTTGGTCCGGACGAAAGCTTTTCCGACCTGCTGCGGCGCGCCGACAAAGCGCTCTATCAGGCGAAGGGCAGCGGTCGCGATTGCGTGCGTGTCTCGGTGGGGCCGGCTGTTGCCCTGCCGGCGCCGTCAACCAAGGGCGGCGTGGCCGTCAGCGGCAGGGGCTGAGCTCCGGCATTTCGCCGTCGGAGAGGCCGTACATATAGCTGCGGCCCTTGACGAAAACCGGCGGCCTATAGCAGTCGCCGCCGCGGACATCGTCCGATTCGTTTTCGTAGATCACGTCGGGATGGCCGGCGCTGGTGTAGTCGGACAATTCCTTGGCCAGCTTGCCCTCGCCAACGAGGATACGCTTGTAGCCGGCGGCGCTGTCGATGACGAGATTGCCGAAGGAATCGGCATAGACGCGGTCATGATGGCGCGTCCCGGCGAATGCCGGTGCGACGACGCCGACGGCGAGCGCCGCCAATAGGAACCAGGGAAGGCGCGATCCTGCTGAATTCGAATGCATGGCGTGCTGCTCCATTTGCTGAGAGGCAAGCCTCCTCGAATCAGAAATTAACCTTTTATTAACCTTTGTTAAGAGGGCAACCGCAGCAGGGGCGAGGTCTCGGAAAATATGGTTAATACTCGATCGCCCACCGGCCATCATTCGGCCATGCCTTGTTCCCACCATCCCCAGCATCGGGCACGACTCAAAAAGCATGAAATCCGGTGGCTTGCCGGAGCATCGCGGCGGGCTCGATACGCGGGGGGGAAAGCAGCAAATGAGATTACGCCGCACGTTTCGGATGGCGCTGGCCATTCCGCCGCTGCTGGCTGCCGCCGCCTGCGCGCCGCAGACCAGCGCGCCCAAGCTCGGCGACACGGCCGCCGCTTCCGTGTCGCTTGCTCCCGCCGCTAGTGAACCGACGGCACCGCAGCCGCGCACAGCTACTTACAACTGCGCCGACGGTAGCGTGATGACCATCGAGAATCTCGGCACGTCGGTGCTCGTCCTCGGCCAGAACGGCGCCAGCGCCGAGCTGCCGGCGTCACCGGCCAATCAGACCAGCCGTTACGGCGAGGCGCATGACGCAATCGTGATCGATGGGCGTGAGGCGCTGGTGATGAAGGGCGGTGCATCACCGCTGGCCTGCAAGCGCTGATCCGCCCCTTGCGCCAGCCATATTTTGCAGTGCGGCGACATTGTGCCGGCGCAAGGCGACAGTCCTAATCGATTGAAGCTGAAAGCCTCGCTTTCATCAGACTAAATTACGTTTTCGAAACGGTTTTCCGGCTTTGACGCGGTGCAAAAAGAGCATTAGAAACCGGCTGTCCGAAGTCGCAACCGGAAGCGGTAATGCCGCATTCCCACCTGAGGCTCCAGAGACGCCGAACTGGGGGAGCCATGAGCAAATCACCAGCCACCCGCGAATTTGCCAGACGTGAACGGCCGCTTTCGCCGCATCTGACCGTCTATCGGCCGCCGATCACCATGACGATGTCGATCGTCCACCGCATCACCGGCGGGGCGCTCTATTTCGGCACGCTGCTGGTCGCGCTGTGGCTGATGGCGGCGGCGAGCTCGGAGGCGACCTTCAATGCCGTCAACTGGGCCTTCGGCTCGTGGCTGGGACGGCTGGTGCTGTTCGGCTACAGCTGGGCGCTGATGCACCACATGCTGGGCGGTGTGCGCCATCTTATCTGGGACACTGGGGCAGGGCTGGAAAAGCATACGGCATCGAGGATCGCCTGGGCGACGCTTGCCGGCTCGGTCACGCTGACGCTGCTGATCTGGATCGCCGGCTACATGGCGCGGGGAGCCTGACATGAACGGCAAGAACACCGACATGCGCACGCCGCTGGCCAAGGTCCGCGGCCTCGGTTCCGCCCGCGAGGGCACCGGCCATTTCTGGCGCCAGCGGCTGACGGCGATCTCCAACATCCCGCTGGTCCTGTTCTTCGTCGGCTTCCTGATCGCACTCAACGGCGCCAGCTATCTCGAGGTGCGCGCCGCACTTGCCAATCCGTTCGTTGCACTGGTCCTGGCGCTGGTGCTGTTGTCGGTGCTCTACCACATGCGGCTCGGCATGCAGGCGATCATCGAAGACTATGTGCATGGCGAAGGCACCAGGCTGGCGCTGCTCGCCCTCAACACATTCTTTCCCGTCGTCGTCGGCGTCGCTTCGGTCTTCGCCCTGCTTAAACTGGCATTTGGAGGCTGATTTTTGGCCAAGGACGCGAAGAACGCCAACACGGCTTCCGCCTATAGCTATGTCGATCACAAATTCGACGTCGTGGTCGTCGGCGCCGGCGGCGCCGGCCTGCGCGCCGCGCTCGGCATGGCCGAGCAGGGCCTGCGCACCGCCTGCATCACCAAAGTGTTCCCGACGCGCTCGCATACGGTTGCGGCGCAGGGCGGCATCGCCGCCTCGCTCGCCAATATGGGGCCCGACAACTGGCAGTGGCATCTCTTCGACACCGTCAAAGGCTCAGATTGGCTGGGCGACACCGACGCTCAAGAATACATGGTGCGCGAAGCGCCGGCGGCGGTCTACGAGCTCGAGCACTACGGCGTTCCCTTCAGCCGCACCGAGGACGGGAAAATCTACCAGCGGCCGTTCGGCGGCATGATGATGAATTTCGGCGAGGGGCCGCCGGTGCAGCGCACCTGTGCGGCCGCCGACCGCACCGGCCACGCCATGCTGCACACGCTCTACGGCCAGTCGCTGAAGCACAATGCGCAGTTCTTCATCGAGTATTTCGCGCTCGATCTGATCATGGAGCCGGACGGCACCTGCACCGGCGTCGTCGCCTGGAACCTCGACGACGGCACCATCCACCGCTTTTCGGCCAAGATGGTGGTGCTGGCGACCGGCGGCTATGGCCGCGCCTATTTCTCGGCCACCTCGGCGCATACCTGCACCGGCGATGGCGGCGGCATGGCCGCACGCGCAGGCCTGCCGCTGCAGGATATGGAGTTCGTGCAGTTCCACCCGACCGGCATATACGGCGCCGGCTGCCTGATCACCGAGGGCGCGCGCGGCGAGGGCGGCTATCTCGTCAATTCCGAGGGCGAGCGCTTCATGGAGCGCTACGCGCCGTCAGCCAAGGATCTGGCTTCGCGCGACGTGGTCTCGCGCTGCATGACGCTGGAAATCCGCGAGGGCCGCGGCGTCGGCCCGAAGAAGGATCACATTTTCCTGCATCTCGACCATCTCGACCCGGCCGTTCTGCACGAGAGGCTTCCAGGTATTTCGGAATCGGCAAAGATCTTTGCCGGCGTCGACCTGACCAAGGAGCCGATCCCGGTGCTGCCGACGGTCCACTACAATATGGGCGGCGTGCCGACCAATTACTGGGGCGAGGTGCTGAATCCGACGGCGTCGAATCCGGACCAGGTGTCGCCCGGGCTGATGGCGGTCGGCGAAGCCGGCTGCGCCTCGGTGCACGGTGCTAACCGGCTGGGCTCCAACTCGCTGATCGACCTGGTGGTGTTCGGCCGTGCGGCGGCAATCCGGGCCGGCCAGGTGATCGACCGCACATCGGCGATCCCTTCGCCCAACGAGGCCGCCGTCGAAAAGATAATGGACCGCTTCGACCGGCTGCGTCACGCCAACGGCTCGACGCCGACAGCGGTTTTGCGCGAAAAGATGCAGAAGGCGATGCAGGAGGACGCGGCGGTGTTCCGCACCCAGGAATCGCTGGAAAGCGGCTGCAGGCGCATTTCGCAGATCTGGGGTGAACTCGGCGACGTCAAGGTGTTTGACCGCTCGATGATCTGGAACTCCGACCTGGTCGAGACGCTGGAGCTGGAAAACCTGATGGCCAACGCCATCACCACCGTCTACGGCGCCGAGGCGCGCAAGGAAAGCCGCGGCGCGCACGCGCGGGAGGACTTTTCGGCCCGCGACGACGCCAACTGGCGCAAGCATACGCTGGCTCGGCTCAACGAGGCCGGCGAGGTGGCGCTCACCTACCGGCCGGTGCACACCGAAACGCTGCTTAAGGAAGCAGACGGCGGCATCAACCCGGCCAAGATCGCGCCAAAGGCCAGGGTGTATTGAGGTCATGATGAAACATCTGATCGCCTTGGCATTTCTGGTTGGCGTCGGAGTGCACTCGGCGTCTGCCGAGACGGTCTATATCTATGACAACGCTGACAAAATCTCGAAAATGGTGAATGATATTCCCGTTTGGAAAGATGCCGCCACGGCCCAATCGTCAAGTCGAAATTTTTATTCCAAGAACGTCGGGCACATCAGATGTCTGGCAAGGCCTCCGGCCAGTGGCGCACTAAAGCAAATCGGGAAAGCATTTGAAGTGCGCGTATATGCCCGCTGTACCGGCTTCGTGAACGCCCTCTACGTTCATACGGAGAAGTAGAATGGCGTCGGCGGCAGCAGGATATTCCGGCACGCCTCTTCCGGCCAAGCTCGGCCTGAAGGACGGGATGACCGCGGCCTTCATCGCGCTGCCGGCGGAACTGGACGATCTGGCCGACGCCGTCGGTTTTGCCGGTGTCGACCGGCTGGCCGACTGGTCGGCGATTTCTGGCATTCGCCGGAAATATGATGCCGTTCACGCCTTCACCAGGCAGCGTGTCGAGATCGAGGACCGTCTCGGCGACGTCGAAGCGGCGATCAAGCGGGACGGCATGGTCTGGGTGTCATGGCCGAAGAAGGCATCGAAAGTGCCGACCGACGTCACCGAGGACGTTATCCGCACAGAGGCGCTGAAGCTCGACCTCGTCGACGTCAAGGTCGCCGCCGTGAACGAGATCTGGTCCGGGCTGAAGCTCGTCATCCGAAAGGACCTGAGGTAATGGTCGAACTCACGCTTCCGAAAAACTCGAAGATCATGGCCGGAAAAACCTGGCCGAAGCCGGAGGGCGCGACCAATCTGCGCGAATACCGCATCTACCGCTGGTCGCCGGACGATGACGAGAACCCGCGCATGGATACGTATTTCGTCGACATGGACGATTGCGGGCCGATGGTGCTCGACGCGCTGCTCTGGATCAAGAACAAGATCGACCCGACGCTGACGCTGCGCCGCTCCTGCCGCGAAGGCATTTGCGGCTCGTGCGCCATGAACATCGACGGGTCGAACACGCTGGCCTGCACCAAGGGCTGCGACGACATTTCCGGCGCGATCAAGGTCTATCCGCTGCCGCACATGGCTGTGGTCAAGGATTTGGTGCCCGACCTCACCAATTTCTACGCCCAGCACGCCTCGATCGAGCCGTGGCTGAAGACGGTGTCGCCCGAGCCGGCCAAGGAATGGCTGCAGAGCCATGAGGACCGCGAAAAGCTCGACGGGCTCTACGAGTGCATATTGTGCGCCTGCTGCTCGACCTCCTGCCCGAGCTACTGGTGGAACGGCGAGCGCTATCTCGGCCCGGCGACGCTGCTGCAGGCCTATCGCTGGCTGATCGATTCCAGGGACGAGGCGACGGGCGAGCGGCTCGACAATCTCGAAGACCCGTTCCGGCTCTATCGCTGCCACACCATCATGAACTGCGCCCAGACTTGCCCCAAAGGGCTCAACCCGGCCAAGGCGATCGCCGAGATCAAGAAGATGATGGTGGAGCGACGGGTGTAGGCGGCGGGCGAGTTGCAGCCGAGATCGTCTCGTCCGCAGCGATCCTTCGCGCCCCCCTCTGTCCTGCCGGACATCTCCCCCTCAAGGGGGGAGATTAGCAGCTTGGAGGACAGCGCCCTTTCTGCAGCCTTGAAAAGTGGCGAAGCGGTGATGACAGCCAATCTCCCCACTAGAGGGGGAGATGTCCGGCAGGACAGAGGGGGGCGCTGTCCCGCCGAGTTCGAAAGGATAGCAAACTTATGACCGATATCGACCTTCCCATCCTCTCTCCCATCGAAGCCCGCGTGCTCGGCTGCCTTATCGAGAAGAAGGAGCTGACGCCGGACGTCTATCCGCTGACGCTCAATGCGGCACATGCGGCGGCCAACCAGAAGACGGCGCGCGAGCCGGTGATGTCGGTCGAACTTGGCGAGGTCAGAAGAGCGCTTGGCCAGCTCGAGCAGAAGGGCCTAGTCAGGCAGGTGTTCGCGTCGCGCGTCGAGCGCTACGAGCATGTGGTGGCGCAGCGCTTTTCCCTGACCTCGGCGCAGATCGCGCTGCTCGGCCTGTTGCTGCTGCGCGGCCCGCAGACGGCCTATGAATTGCTGGCGCGAAGCGAGCGCATGGCGCGGCTGCCGTCGATCGACGAGCTTCGCGGCAATCTCGATCTGCTGATCGGCCGCCGGCCACCGCTGGTGCAGCAGATCGATCGCGGCCCAGGCCAGCGCGAGGATCGCTATGTCCATCTGCTCAGCGGGCCGCCGCAGCTGTCGGCTGCCGCAGCGCCCCTGCAGTCGTCCTCGCCGGCGTCGGATCTGGAGACGCGCGTGCAGGCCCTCGAGGAAGAGGTCGCGGCATTGCGCGCCCGTCTCGACGCACTGTCCGGCGATGGGCGATAAGGATTTTCGAGACGTCGGGGACGGCCCCTCAGGTAACGTGTTCGTTGCCTACTTTCGATTGGCTGGCGCTGCCCCGCCTGCCGGCGACCTCTCCCGTATAGGGACGCTCTTCGACGGTTTCGTCAATCATCAACGTTGCAAGAAGAGTGCCGGCAGCTGCGGCCAGCTTCTTTCTCCCCGTCACTTACGGGGAGAAATGCCCGGCAGGGCAATGAGGGGCGGCGCCGACTTCAACAATTGATGGACTCCAACACCAGTTGGAATCTATCAGGCATAAAAGCTCCCTCACCCGAGCCTAGCGTCGAGCGATACTTTGATGGCGCCGAGCGCTTTCGAGACCGGGCATTCGGCCTTGGCCTTCTCGGCCAATTCCTTGAACTTGGCGGCATCGATGCCCGGTACCTTGCCGACCAGGGTGATCGCGCTGCCGGTGATGCCGGTGCCGGGAACCAGCGTTACCACGGCCTTGGCGTCGAGTTCGGCGGCCGGAGTGCCGTTCTCGGCGAGAAAATGCGAAAGCTGCATGGCGTAGCAGCCGGCATGGGCGGCGGCGATCAGCTCTTCCGGGTTGGTGCCGGATTTGCCGCTCTCGTCCTCGAAACGCATCTTGGCGGAATAGGGCGTGCCCTTCAGCGTCCCGCTCTGTGTATCGAGCGTGCCTTTGCCTTCCTTGAAACTGCCTTTCCAAACGGCGTTGGCGGTGCGGTCCATCAATTCCTCCTTGATTGTCGTGATTGAGCCCGTGATCGGCATCCAGTCGACTATAGCGCGCGCCGGAGCGAAGGCCACCCACGCTTTCGTATCGGCGGCAGCGTGACACATCATGTCGAGCGAAAAAAAATTCGAAAAAAATACGCGTGCAAAAATGTCGACTTCCATCTGTCCCGGCCGTCCTGCGGGCGGCCATGGACTTGGTGGCCGGATGGAGGACCACATGAACAACCTGTTTTCTGCTCACTGGACAAGCACCGGCCACAGGGCCGGTGAACAACAAGCCGACTGGTCGCGCCTGCAGCCTTCCGGCTTCGGCCGATTGCTTGCGGCGATTGCCATTATCGGGATTGCGGTATCTCTTCTCGACTATGCTGCGGCCGGTCTCGATTCTGCGGCAGGCAAGGGCTCCGCGGAGATTTCCGTAGCCTCGTCTTCGGCTTCAAGCCAGGAATGGAGATAAAAATGAAGTATGTTTGCCTGGTTTATGGTGAAGAAAAAGATCTCTACGCAATGACGCCCGAGAGGCTGGCCAAGCTCGACGCCGATTCGATGGCCCATGACCGGTCATTGGACCAACGCGGGATGCTGATCATCGCGCAGGCGCTGCAATCGGTGAAAACGTCGAAAACCGTTCGCAGGCGCAAGGGCAAGCGGCTGGTCACCGACGGCCCCTTCGCCGAAACCAAGGAGCAGTTGCTCGGTTTCGTCATGATCGAGGCCGAGAGCCTCGACGAGGCGCTGGAGATCGCGGGCGAGATTCCGCTGGCCGAAATCGGCACGATCGAGGTGCGGGCGATCTATAAGGTGCCCGGGTCATAGAGATGTCTCGATAAGTTCCTCCGCGGAGCGGCGGGGACCAACGACTGGCATGGGCTTTCGTTTTCTTCGTCGGACGCAACTTTTGCGTGTTGAAGCGAAGCAATACTTCTCCTATCGTCGCCGAGATCGGGGGATTTCGGGGCATGCATATATTGATTGCAGCAATCGGCCTGCTCGGAGCAGCGGGCTTCTGGTGGTACCGGCTGAAGATCATGAACGACGCGGCGCGTGAGGTTGCCGACGTCGTTGGCCGCGTGCAGGGCAATGTGCGCCGCAAGAAGCTGCGCAAGCAGGCGGCACTCTCGCCGCTGACGGCGATCGACGATCCGGTCGTGGCGGCCGCGACGCTGATCACCGCCATCGTTTCCGAGAACGGTCCTATCCTGCCGCAACGCGAAGCCGCCATTCAATCGGTCATTTCGGAGATTGCCGATAAAAAGCAGACCGATGAGGCGGTGATCTACGCCAAATGGGCGGCTTCGCAAATCGACGACGCCACGGTCGTCATCGACAAGCTGGCGCCGTTCCTGCGCGAACGCCTCGACGCGGCTGAAAGGAACGATCTGCTGCAGATGGTCGGCCGTGTGGCGGAGGCGGGTGGGCAAAGCCTGCAGATTTCCGACCAGCGAATGCTCAGGCTGCGCCAGAAGCTGGGCTTCGAGGTTAACTGACCGAACGGCCAGTGACGCGCACTTGCCAAGCCTAAATCGCCTCGCCCTTCAACAGTTTCGGCGTGTCGCCGGACAGACCCGACGCGTGGCGGATGAAGAACCCCTTCAGCCGCGGCATGCGTTCGACAAGGCCGAGGCCGATGTCGCGCAAAGTGCGCAGCGGGCCGAAATCGTTGGAAAACATCCGGTTCAGCACATCGGTGGTGATGCCCATCTGCACCGTGTCGAAACGCCGCCATTGCTGGTAGCGCTCGAGCACGTCGAGCGCGCCGATGTCCTGGCCGAGCCGGTCGCCCTCGACCACCACTTCGGCCAGCGCCGCCACGTCCTTGAAGCCGAGATTGAGACCCTGGCCGGCGATCGGGTGGATGCCGTGGGCGGCGTCGCCGGCCAAGGCGATGCGCGGCGCGACGAAGGCGCGCGCAATGGTCAGCCCGAGAGGCCAGGCGCGGGGCTTGTCGGCGATATGGATTTCGCCGAGTTTGAGGCCAAAGCGCTGCTCGAGCTCATATTCCAGGACCAGCGTGTCGCCACTGACCAGTTTCTCGGCATCCTGCGACCGTTCGACCCAGACGATCGATGAGCGGTTGGTGCCGTCCTTGCCCGGCTTGAGCGGCAGCGTGGCAAACGGGCCCGCGGGAAGGAAATGCTCTTCGGCGCGGCCGTTGTGCGGCCGCTCGTGCGCCACCGTGCAGACGATGCCGGACTGGCCATACTCCCATTTCACCGTCTTGATGCCGGCCATGTCGCGCAGCTTCGAATTGACGCCGTCGGCGGCAACCAGCAGCC
This sequence comes from Mesorhizobium sp. M0500, assembly GCF_040321165.1. NCBI lineage: Bacteria > Pseudomonadati > Pseudomonadota > Alphaproteobacteria > Hyphomicrobiales > Phyllobacteriaceae > Mesorhizobium > Mesorhizobium sp. M0500. The sequence goes on along the minus strand of NZ_JAMYRB010000002.1, from coordinate 509,563 downwards.
GCGCCTTCAGCGTCGCGCCGTCGGCAAGATGCACCGTTATGCCGGCGCCGTTGATGTCGAAGGCGCTGACGGCGACGCCTTCGATGATGCCGATGCCGAGTTGTTCGGCGCGCCGGCGCAAGGCGCCGTTCAAATCCTTGTTGGCGACCATATGCGCAAAGGGTTCGCCGGGCGCGACCTCGCCGTCGAAGGTGAGGAACGCCGGGCGGACCGGATCGGATGTGCGCGAATCGGTGACAATCATTTCGGTGATTGCCTGCGCCTCCGGCGCGATCTCGTTCCAGACGCCGAGCTGGTCGAGCATGCGGCACGCGGCGGCGGCAATCGCCGAGGCGCGGCCGTCCTTCTGCCAGACGCCGGCCGGCGCGGCATCGACGACGGCGACGGCGAGGCTCGGCCGCGCCTGCTTCAGCGACACGGCGGCGGCCAAGCCGATATAACCGGCGCCGGCGACCAGAACGTCGAGCGAATTCTTGCTGTCGACCATGGGCAATTCCTTTCGCAGCCTGACTGTCGCCGGGCATTCCGCCCTTGACTGCCCGCTGTTCCTGTCGGAAACCGCCATGGTAATTTTGCGGCGAGGTCAAGATGACGGCAGCCATGGACGAGCTTCTCGGCATTCTCGACCTCGAGCAGCTGGAACACAACCTGTATCGTGGTCGCAGCCCCAAGCTCGATTGGCAGCGCATCTTCGGCGGCCAGACCATCGCCCAGGCGCTGGTCGCCGCGCAGCGAACGATCGAGCCCGAGCGCCACGTGCATTCGCTGCATGGCTATTTCATGCGGCCGGGCGACACCAAGGTGCCTATCATTTACGAGGTCGACCGCATCCGTGACGGCGGCTCCTTCACCACGCGCCGCGTCGTGGCGATCCAGCACGGCCAGGCGATCTTTTCGCTGGAAGCCTCGTTCCAGCAGGATGAGGTCGGCCTGGAACATCAGGTGCCGATGCCGCAGGACGTGCCGGCGCCCGACACGTTGCTGTCGCAGCGCGAATTGCTGGGTAAGTTCGGCGAAGCCGTGCCCGACGGCATCAAGCGCTATTGGGAGCGCGACCGGCCGATCGAGATGAAGCCGGTGATGCTGAAGCATTATACCAGCCGGGAAAAGCTCGAGCCGAAGCAGAACATCTGGATCCGCACCACCGGCCCGGTGCCGGCCGACCGCGCCACGCAGGCGGCCGTGCTCGCTTACCTCTCGGATATGACGCTGCTCGACACCTCGACCTTTGCCCATGGCCGCGCCATTTTCGATCGTGATATCCAGGCAGCCAGCCTCGACCACGCCATGTGGTTCCACCGCAGCCATCCGCTCGACGACTGGATGCTGTACACGCAAGACAGCCCGTCGACGCAAGGATCGCGTGGTTTTACCCGCGGCTCGCTGTTTGCCCGCGACGGCACCTTGATCGCCTCGGTTGCCCAAGAAGGACTCATCCGGCTGAAGCGGCCGCCTGCGGAGTAGGCATTTTTCGAAATTTGCCTATTTTTTAAGCATATGCACTGCCGCGCCTGTGAACAGGCAGCTGCCAGACCTTCTCGATTTCGTTGTTTAACAACAGCTTAACACCCTGCTTCGGCAATTGGCACGGAGCTTGAATCCTAGCGGGCACTCTCCGGCTCTCATGGGGATCGGCGAAGTCGTGCAAACGCGGGGACCCGCAACAGCAAAGGGTGAAACCTTATGAAGATCGTGATGGCAATCATAAAGCCGTTCAAGCTCGACGAGGTGCGCGAGGCGCTCACCGCAGTCGGCATCCAGGGCCTGACCGTCACCGAAGTAAAAGGCTACGGACGTCAGAAGGGGCACACGGAAATCTATCGCGGGGCGGAATACGCGGTCAGCTTCCTGCCGAAGATCAAGATCGAAGTCGCGGTCGCTGTCGACATGGTCGACAAGGCCGTCGAAGCCATCACCGCGGCGGCCAAGACCGGCCAGATCGGCGACGGCAAGATCTTCGTTTTCGGCATCGACCAGGCGGTGCGCATTCGCACCGGCGAAACAGACACCGACGCGCTTTGAGCTGCGGATACGTATTCCAATGGAGAGTTCAATGAATATTCCTTCCACCTTGAAGATAACGGGACGCGCGGCCGTTTTAGGTTCGCTCGCTCTCGCTGCGCTGGGCACGGTTGCTGCGTTCGCGCAGGAAGCGGCACCGGCGGCACCGGCTGCCCCTGCGCCCGCGCTCGACACCGGCAACACAGCCTGGATGCTGACCTCGACGGCGCTGGTGCTGATGATGACCATACCGGGCCTGGCGCTGTTTTATGGCGGCATGGTGCGCAAAAAGAACGTGCTCGCCACCATCATGCAGAGCTTTGCCATCACCTGCCTGGTGACGGTGCTGTGGTTCATGTTCGGCTACTCGCTGGCCTTCTCGGATGGCGGCGGCATGAATGCCTATCTCGGCGGCTTCTCGAAGTTCTTCCACAACGGCATCACCACCTCCTCGCTGTGGCTGCCGGGCGTGGCGAACATTCCTGAGTTCGTCTTCTCGATGTTCCAGATGACCTTCGCCATCATCACGCCGGCGCTGATTGCCGGCGCCTTCGCCGAACGCATGAAGTTCTCGGCGCTGCTCATCTTCATGGGCGCGTGGCTGCTGGTGGTCTACGCCCCGATCGCGCACTGGGTGTGGGGCGGCGGCTTCCTCGGCACAGCCGGCGTTCTCGATTTCGCCGGCGGCACGGTCGTTCACATCAATGCCGGTGTTGCCGGCCTGGTCTGCGCGCTGGTTCTCGGCAAACGTGAAGGCTACGGCACCACCAACATGGCGCCGCACAACCTCGTCTACTCCGTCATCGGCGCTTCGCTGCTGTGGGTCGGCTGGTTCGGCTTCAACGCCGGCTCGGAACTGGCCGCCGACGGCCTTGCCGGTGCCGCGATGCTGAACACCCAGGTTGCCGCTGCTGCTGCGGCGCTCGCCTGGATGTTCGCCGAATGGATCGTCGCCAAGAAGCCGAGCGTTCTCGGCATCATCTCGGGCGCCGTCGCTGGCCTGGTCGCGGTGACGCCGGCTTCCGGCTTCGTCAATCCGACCGGCGCCTTCATCGTCGGCATCGTCGCCGGCGTGCTCTGCTACGTCTCGGCCGTCAAGCTCAAGCACGCGTTCGGCTATGACGACTCGCTCGATGCATTCGGCGTGCACGGCATCGGCGGCATCATCGGTGCATTGCTGACCGGCGTGCTCGCCGATCCGGCGATCAACAGCCTCGGCTCGGGCGCCTCTGTCGGCAAGCAGCTCTACGGTATCGTCTTCACCATCCTGTGGACGGCGATCGCGAGCTTCGTGATCCTCTACATCGTCAAGGCGCTGGTCGGCCTGCGTCCTTCCACCCCGGAAGAGGTCGAAGGCCTCGACATCAGCCAGCACGGCGAAGTGGTGCCGTAAAGGTATTGGCTGGTACCGGCGTTTTGCCGGTGCCGGGAAGATCCCGTCGTGATGCTCCCGAAAGGGCTCACGCCTTGAGGCCCGGAAGATTTCCGGGCCTCTTTTTTGCGCGCGGATGGCCGTGATGGCTCGATCACGGTCGCTTGATCAAGGTGCTCGATCCGCCGGCGGCGTGAAACATCGGCCGCAGCGGCTTCGAACTGTGGTGGCGGTCGCCCGTTCCGGTGACGCAGAATGCCCATGGTTAATGCGCCCTTAACCTTCCCGCCGCTAGTCTGACAGCCGAATCTGCCGTGTTGCGCGTCCGCGCCCGGCCGGGGCAACGACAGACGAGGAAAAGCATGCGTTCAGGGGCTTCAGCACCGCTTGCGCTGGCCGATACGGAGCACGGCATCCGGTCGTTCGCGAGGCGCCAGGTCGGGCGCCTGGTCGGTGCCGGGCTGTTTGCTCTGGTTGGCTTCGGCGTCGCCGCCCTTGCCACCTGGAACGTCGCCGATCCGAGCTTTTCGCACGCCACCGATAATATCGTCACCAATGCAATGGGTTATGCCGGCGCCGTCTTTTCCGACATTGCCATGCAGTTCTTCGGACTTGCCGCCGTTGCGGCGCTGGTGCCGGCGGTGATCTGGGGATTTCTGCTGTTTACCGCGCGCGGCGTCGACCGGCTGCCGAAACGGGCGCTGGCCTGGTTCGGGTTTTCGCTGCTTGGCGCGGCAATTGCCGGCTGCGTGGTGCCGCCCAAGACCTGGCCGCTGCCGACCGGCCTCGGCGGCGTCTTCGGCGACATGGTGCTCAATATCCCGGGCCTGGTCATCGGCGGCTATCCGACCGGCCTCGTCGCCAGCGTGCTCGCCGTGCTCCTGGCAGCGCCGGCGCTGTGGGTATTCTTGTATGGCTCGGCGCTGATTTCGCGCAAGAACGGCTTTGCCGTCCTCGAACAGCCTGCAGTGCCCGATCCGCAGGAGGACCTGCTTTTCGACAATGAAGAGGACGAGGGCGACGAAGGTATATTGGCGCTTGGCGCCATCACCCACTGGTGGCTGTCGCTGCGGGCCTATCTGCGCCGCCGCGCCGCGCGCCGGCGCGAGCGCGACGATTTCGAGCCGGAGATGGAACCGCGCCCCAGCGCCTGGCGGCGGGCGGCCGAACGGGTCGAATCGGCCGAGTTCGCCGAGGCGCGGATGAGCCCGGGCGGGCGCGCCCGCGTCGAGCCGGAATTCTTCGCCGCCATGGTCAACGACCGCAGTGCCTCGATCGACCCTGACGATGCCGACGTCTTCGATAACGACAATGACGACGACATGGATTTCGCGCCCGAGCCGGCCGGCCAGCGCCGCGCCGCGCCGACGGCCAAGGTGCAGAACTTCCGTTCCGACGCGGCGACACGCGTCGAGGCGCCGGCGCCGCGGCCGGCCCCCGGCGCCCGCGTCCAGCGCGAGGCGCAGACTTCGCTGATCGGCTCGGAAAAATTCGAGATGCCGTCGCTGCACTTCCTGTCGGAACCAAAGAACGTGGTGCGCGACGCCAGCCTGTCCAAGGACGCGCTGGAGCAGAACGCCCGCCTGCTCGAGGGCGTGCTGGAGGATTTCGGCGTCAAGGGCGAAATCATCCATGTGCGTCCGGGTCCGGTCGTCACGCTCTACGAGCTGGAACCGGCGCCCGGCATCAAATCGTCGCGGGTCATCGGCCTGTCCGACGACATCGCCCGCTCGATGAGCGCCATCGCCTGCCGTGTCGCCGTGGTGCCCGGCCGCAACGCGATCGGCATCGAATTGCCGAACGCCAGGCGCGAGACGGTCTATTTGCGCGAGATCATGGCCAGCCGCGATTTCGAAACCACCAAGGCCAAGCTGGCGCTGGCGCTGGGCAAGACCATCAATGGCGAGGCGGTGATCGTCGACATCGCCAAAATGCCGCACGTGCTGGTCGCCGGCACCACCGGCTCGGGCAAGTCCGTCGCCATCAACACCATGATCCTGTCGCTGCTCTACCGGCTGACGCCGCAGGACTGCCGGCTGATCATGATCGATCCAAAGATGCTGGAGCTCTCGGTCTATGACGGCATTCCGCATCTTCTGACGCCGGTCGTCACCGATCCGAAGAAGGCGGTGGTGGCGCTGAAATGGACCGTGCGGGAGATGGAGGACCGCTACCGCAAGATGTCCAAGGTCGGCGTCCGCAACATCGACGGCTTCAACGCGCGCGTGCAGCAGGCCGAGAAAAAGGGCGAAAGGATCTCGCGCACCGTGCAGACCGGCTTCGACCGCCAAACCGGCGAGGCGATCTACGAGACGGAGAACCTCGACCTCGAGCCGATGCCCTACATCGTCGTCATCATCGACGAGATGGCCGATTTGATGATGGTCGCCGGCAAGGACATCGAAGGCGCGGTGCAGCGCCTGGCGCAGATGGCGCGCGCCGCCGGCATCCATGTCATCATGGCGACGCAGCGGCCGTCGGTCGACGTCATCACCGGCACCATCAAGGCGAATTTCCCGACCCGCATCTCCTTCCAGGTGACATCGAAGATCGACAGCCGCACCATCCTGGGCGAGCAGGGCGCCGAACAGCTGCTCGGCATGGGCGACATGCTCTACATGGCCGGCGGCGGCCGCATCCAGCGCGTGCACGGTCCCTTCGTCTCCGACGACGAGGTGGAGAAGATTGTCGCGCATCTGAAGCTGCAGGGCGTGCCGGAATATCTCGACGCCATCACCGAGGACGACGACAAGGATGACGATGAGCCGACGGGCAAAGGCAGTGGCGGCGGCGACGGCGGTAATTTCGAGGATTCCGACGATCCCTACGACCAGGCGGTCGCGGTGGTGCTGCGCGACGGCAAGGCCTCAACCAGCTACATCCAGCGCCGGCTCGGCATCGGCTACAACCGCGCCGCCTCGATCATCGAGAAGATGGAGAAGGAAGGCATTGTCGGCCCGGCCAACCATGCCGGAAAACGCGAAATCCTGGTGCCGACGGAGGACGACAAGTTCTAGAGCGCGTCCGCGCCGGCAACTTTGAACCTTTTGGCGCGTTGCAGCGGACGGGCGCCGTGCGGCCCGCCAAACTTAAGCCCAACTGGGGGGCCAGACCAATATAACGAGCAAGCAATCAGATGATGGTGACCGGCATGAAAAACGCAACTCTCGCCCCAAGCAGGGATTTCGCCCCAACCCGCCGGCAGGTGCTCGGCCTCGGACTGGTCCTGGCCGGTGCGGCGGCCGCCAACCTCGTGCCCGGCTTCCAGTTGCTGGCGTCGGCGCAGGCAGCGGTTCCGGCGACGGCGCAGAAGATCGCCGATCATTTCTCCTCGGTCAAATCGATGAGCGGCGAGTTCGTGCAGTTCGGACCCAAGGGCGAGCAGACCGGCGGCAAGTTCTTTCTGGAACGGCCGGGCAAGATCCGCTTCAATTACGACGGCGCCTCGAATTTCAGGGTGATTTCCGACGGCAAGTCGGTGGTCATCCTCAACAAGAAGCTGCGGACCTCCGACCTCTATCCGCTGTCGAAGACGCCGCTGAAGCTGCTGCTCGACGACAAGATCGATCTGTCGGGCGGGCGCGTCAGAAGCGTCAAGGAAGAGGACGATCTCACCACCATCCAGCTTGCCGACAAATCGGTGTTCGGCAATTCGAAGATCACCATGATGTTCGATCCGAAATCTTATGAATTGCGGCAGTGGACCATCACCGATGCGCAAGGCAAGGACACGACGGTGATGATCTTCAACACCAAGGAGGGCGTCAGCTTCGCCCCCGACACCTTCGCCATCGACTATACGGCGAACCGCGAGCTGAACACCAAGACGCGGTAACTTTCTACTGCTGCGGGATGGCTTTTCCGCGTTGGTGCAGGCGGCTTGTTTTTGCGGTGCGCGGCTGGCAGTAGTTTCCGCGATTGACTTCCGTCGGACCCATCCGGCGGATCTCGCGTTATCCGGAACCCACATGCCGTTTTCCGTCGCTACCTGGAACATCAACTCCGTCCGGCTGCGTATGCCGATCGTCGAACGCCTGCTGGTCGAGCAGGCGCCGGACGTGCTCTGCCTGCAGGAAACCAAGGTTCCGGACGAATTGTTTCCGGAGAAAGCGTTCCGCAAGCTCGGCTACGAGCACATCGCCTTCCATGGCCAGAAGGGCTATCACGGCGTTGCCACCATAGCGCGGCGGCCGATCGAGGTGGTCGAAAAGCGCCGCTTCTGCGAGATCGACGACAGCCGGCATCTGTCGGTCACCGTCAACGCCGGCGGCAAAACGATCCTGCTGCACAATTTCTACGTACCGGCCGGCGGCGACGAGCCCGACCCGGCCGTCAACCGCAAGTTCAAGCACAAGCTCGATTTCGTTGCCGAGATGAACGCCGTCCGCGCCGAGCATGACGAGCACTCCGGCTCGATCCTGGTCGGCGACCTCAACATCGCGCCGCTCGAGCACGATGTCTGGTCGCACAAGCAGCTCCTCAATGTCGTCAGCCATACGCCGGTCGAGACGGAAAACTTCGAGGCAATGCGGCTCGCCGGCGACTGGATCGACCTGATGCGGCTCAATGTGCCTTACGAGGAGAAACTCTACACCTGGTGGAGCTATCGCGCCCAGGATTGGCAGGCCTCAAATCGCGGCCGCCGCCTCGACCATGTCTGGTCGTCGCCAAACCTGGTGCCGCATTTTGCCGGCTATGAAATCCTGCGGCCGGCGCGCGGCTGGGAACGGCCCTCGGACCATGTGCCGGTGATCGGGCGTTTCAACCTGGATTAGCTTTGTCTCGCCTTAACAACTCAGCGAAACCTGAAGCTATCCGCGATGTAGTCGGGACGGGCGTTCAGCGTGGCGAAAACGTCCTCCAGGTCAGGCGCCCCCGCCAATATGCCCGACAGGACCAGCGTCGTCGCGACGCCGACGCCGTTGCCGCCGGCGATGTCGTGCTCGACGCTGTCGCCGACGCAGACCACGCTGTCGCGCTCCGGGTGGCCCGCCAGTGCCAGCGCTGCCTCGAATATCTGCGGATTGGGCTTGCCAATGCGCGCCACGCTGCCGCCGAGGCTCTCATAGAGATCGGCGAGCCGGCCGGCGCCGAAGCGAGGGCCGACGGCAGTCAGCATGATCTTGTCGGGATTGGTGCAGAAGCATGGCACCCGCCGCGCCGCCGCCGGACCAAGAAGCCGGCGATAATGGTCGATGTCGTAGCGATCGCCCTCGCTGGCGGAAATCAGCACCAGTTCGGCATCGTCGCCGTCCTTGGCCAGGACGAAGGGCAGGCCGTCGACAGCCGAACGGTCATTGTCGCGGCGGATCAGCAGGCATTTTGTCTGCGGGCGCAGGGCTCCGGATGCTGCCATTTGGTGGAAGGAGCGCCACGCCACCTCGCCGGAGGAGACAAAGTGATCCCAGCTTCCCGGTTCGAAGCCGAGCTTCAGCAGGCGGCGCTCATTGGGTTGCGCCCGCTTGCCGGAATTCGAGATCAGTACGATGGTCTTGCCGGCGCGCTTGAGTGCCGACAACGCTTCGACAGCACCCGGATAGGCGCTGGTGCCGTCGTGCAGCACACCAAATTGGTCGAGCAGGAACACCTGATAGCGGTCGGTCAGCGCGGCGATGCCGTCGAGGTGTTGAATTGCCTTGGCCGTCATAAAAGCCCCGCTGCGCTTGCGCCCATCAGCGCCAGCCGCGCCGTGCCGGCAGCGGCCTCCTCCGAAAGAGCCGGCACGAGAGCGACGCCAAGCTTGCGCTGCCGGATCGCTGTCCAGGCCGGATTGGCCGCACCGCCGCCGACGCTCCTGACCGATGTCAGCCGGGGGGCGCCGAGTTCGGCAAGCCGGCGATAGCCGAGCGCTTCGATCGCCGCAATACCCTCGAACATCGCTTTCAGATAGTCGGCGTCGTCGGCGGGCCGCGGCTCGAGGCGCGGCGGCAGCGCCGGATCGGCTATGGGGAAGCGTTCGCCCGGCGCCGGCAGCGGGTAATAATCGAGGCCGGTCTTCGTCGCCGGGTCGATTTTTTTGCTGAGTTCGACAATGCGGGCGACGGGGAAATGCTGGGCCAGCACCTTGCCGCCGGAGTTCGAGGCGCCGCCCGCCAGGTAGGTGTCACCCAGCCGATGGCTGTAGATGCCGAATTGCGGCGCCGAGATCGGCCGGTCGCAGAGGATCTTGATGGTCAGCGACGAGCCGAGCGCGGTAACGCCGTCGCCCGCGGCACTCGCGCCGGTCGCCAGGAATGAGGCGCAGCCATCCGTCGTGCCGGCGACGATAACCACGTCGCGCGCCAGGCCGAACATTTTCGCAGCGCTGGCGGTGAGCGTGTCCGTGACATCGCCCGGCCGCACGACGCGGGGCAGGAATTCCATGCGCACGCCGGTCGCCGCGATCCAGTCCGGCCAGCGCCGGGCCTCGACGTCGTAGCCGGTCTTCAGGGCGTTGTTCTCGTCGCTGACATCGAAGCGGCCGGAAAACTGTCCGGCGATCCAGTCTGCCTGGTGCAGCACATTGGCGACGCCGGGCAGGTGCTGGAAAGACAGCGCCTTGGCGAGACCGGAGGTCGCCCCAAGTGCAGCGCTCGTTGCCGGTGCCGCGCCGGCTATTTCAGTCAGAATAGTGTCGTCAGCGACCTTGTCGTTGTACATCAGCGGTTCGGCCAGCGGCCGCCCGGCGCCGTCGACCGGCAGCAGCGTGCCCGACGTACCGTCGACGGCGATCGAGCGCACTGCCGCGCGATCGATACATTTGAGCAGTTCCGCCAACGTCGCGCCGACCGCCTCCCACCATATGGCGGGGTCGCGGCCGTTCGGCCCAAATCGCTCGAGGGCAATAGCGGAATGCGCGGCAATGGAAAAGTCCGGACGCATGGCGACGGCGCGCGCGCCGGATGTGCCGATGTCGATGCCGATGGCAAGCGGACCAGACGAACGCGGCATGTCAGCTGCCTCCGGCATTGAGTTTCTGGCGATATTTTTCGGCGTCCCAGTTGATCAGCTCGCTATTCTCCGCCGCTGTCAGATAATTCAGCTTCGCCGAGATATCGATCCGCGCTGTCACGTCGGAAAGGCAGCGCTGCATGGCGTCCGCACCGGCGCCGGCGTCGCCGCGCATCAACACGCCGAGTCCAGGAAACAGGATCGCCGCGGGTGCGGCGCCGCAGCGCTCGATGACGCGCTTCACACCCTCGTCCGGTCTCGCCACGACCGAGCCTTCGCCGAGAAAGATGACGTGGTCGGGGTAGAGGCTGCCACCCGAAGCCATGCGGCAGCTTTCGGGGTCGATCGCCACCGCATGCGCCTCAACGTCCGCCGGCAATCTGTAGTCGCTGTCGCCGGCGCGCGCCGTCAATGCCGCGATGTCCGGTTCCGCCACCTGGCGCGGCGGCCGCGCCAACAGTCGTGTCACGCGCCGCAGCAGCATGTCGGCCGCGGCGACGGTCTCGGCTGCAACGACCAGGCCGTGATTGCCGAGGATCAGGATATCCACGCCTGGCCGAAGGCGCTCGGCTATACCCTGCGCGAGTGGCAGTCCCGGCCGGCGATAGGGAATATACGCCCATTGATGGCCGTCGAGCCGCCTGGCGGCCTCGGCCTCGCAGTCGGCCTGCACGGCCAGCGAAATGGTCTCGACGCAGTGAACATGCAGAACGATGCGCTGCGGCATCAGCGCATGCACGGTGGTCTCGATCGACGGGCGCAAGCCGCGCGCGTTGAGGGCGTCGACAGTGAAGGCCTGCGGCTGTTCGGCGGCCGGGTCGCGCCGTTCGATGGCGTCGAGCAATGGCGGGATGCCGACCGGCACCATGATGTCCGCGATGAGCGCGTCCTTCAGCCAGGTGCCGGAGGCCTTGATCCAGAGCGTGTCGCCGGCTTTCAGCGAGGTGTTGCCGCCGGCGGCCTGGGTCAGATGCGGGTCGCTGCCGATGGCGGCCGAAAGCGACCGCAGCGCTGCCAGTTCCTGCGCATCCGCACTGATCGTCATCGAAATTCCTCCACAAACCGGCCGCGTGGCCACGGCTTTGGACGTCCCGGTGCCGGGACGAAGACCGACGCTGGTATCGCAGATGCGAGTAAGTTACGTCAACAGTGATGTTATCGCGTCAGATCAGGCTTGCAATCCGAGGCGGGTTGAGTAAGTTGCACCAATTGGCGTGCAAAATGGCAATGCCATGCAAAATGCTTGGGAGGCAAGCGCATTGGGAGGTAAGGGTTGAGCGACTCCGGCCGCCAGCGCCAGATTGTCGAGCTTTTGCGGGACCGGCCTTTCGCATCGGTGCGCGAGCTGCAGGAGCGGCTTGGCGTGTCGGCGGCGACAGTACGGCGCGACATCGACAAGATCGACGAGGCCGGCGAAGCGCGCAAGGTCTATGGCGGCATCTCGGCGCTCGATGGCGTTTCGCAAGCCGGCGTCGCCTATGCCAGGCCCTATGACGAGAACCGCGACCTCGCCGTCGAGGCCAAGCGGCAGATCGCCGCTCTCGCCGCCACCATGGTGCGCGACGGCGACGCGGTCATCGTGCATGGCGGTTCGACCTGCTTCCATCTCGGCGTCAAGCTCGCCGACCGCAACATCCGGCTCTACACCAACTCGATGCCGCTCGCGGCCTATCTCAGCGACCACGGCCATTGCAGCCTCACCGTCGCCGGCGGCGAACTGCACCGCGAGCCGGGCATCATCCATTCGCTGACGCAGACGGTGCCGTTCTACGCCTCGAAGTTCTTTCTCGGCGCGCAAGGCATCGGCCAGGAAGGCCTTCTGGAATCGCACCCGCTGCTGGTCCGCTCGATCGTCGAGCTCAGCCTCTGCGCCGACCAGATCGTCGTGCTGGCCGACAGCCGAAAACTGTCGATCCACGCGCGCAATGTGGCACTGCCGCTGTCGCGGATCGGCACGCTGGTCACCGATGACGGCCTGTCCGAGACAGATGCCCGCATGCTCGAAGATGCCGGCGTCATGGTGCGGATCGCGGCTTCCTCGGGAGGCGCCCAGTGAACATCGCCGTCCTCGATTTCGGCAAGACCAATTCGAAGCTGTTCGTCTTCGGCCAGGACGGACAGATCCTCGACGAGCGCCGCACCCAGCCGAGCTGGATCCGCAAAGGCGGCTTCAGCGTGCTCGACGAGCCAGCGCTGCACGACTGGGCGGCTCGCGCCATCGATGATGCAGTCGACACGCATGGCGTGGAAGGGCTGATGGTATCCGGCCATGGCTGCACCTTCGCGTTGGTCGACGAAGCCGCGCTGACGCATCCGATCCTCGATTACGAGCAGGAACCGCCAGCTGAAATCGCCGCGCAGATCGACCGCCGCATTCCGGATTTTGCCGAGACCTTTTCGCCGCGCCTGCCGCTTGGCTTCAACTACGGCCGCCACATGTTGTGGCTGAAGGAGGTGGAGCCCGGTGCCTTCGCCACAGCGAAATCGATCCTCGGCTACCCCCAATATTGGAGCTGGCGGTTTGGCGGCCGGCCGGTATCGGAAGTGTCGTATCTTGGCTGCCACTCGCATTTATGGGCGCCGCGCAAACGCGATTTCAGCTCGCTGGTCGATGCCGAGGGCTGGCGCGGCCAGATGCCCGCCTTCGAGCGTGCCGGCGCGGTGATCGGCGAGCAGCGCTTCGGCCAGGCCGCGAAGCCAGTCGCCATCCATAATGGCGTCCACGACAGCAATGCCGCGCTCCATGCCTACCGCCGGCAGCAGCTCGGGCCGGTGACCGTGGTCTCGACCGGCACCTGGGTGGTCGTGCTCAATCCGGACTGCCCGCTCGACGCACTCGACGGCGAGCGCGACATGCTGGTCAATGTCGATGTCGATGGCGGCCCGGTGCCAACCGTCCGCTTCATGGGCGGGCGCGAATTCGCCACGATCAGCGCCGGCTGGCAGGGCGCAATCGCGCCGTCATCGATACAACGGGTGATCGACGCCGGCATTATGGCGCTGCCGAGCTTCGCGCCCGGCGGCCCGATGCCGCACCGCCGCGGCGAACTGGTCGGGCGTGCGCCCAATGCCGAGGAACGCGCGGCCATGGCGCTGCTCTATGTCGCGCTGATGGTCGATCTGTGCCTCGAGCTGATCCATTCGGACAACACAGTGATCGTCGACGGCGGCCTGAACAATGGCGGGCTGCTTGCCGCGTTGCTGGCGCAGTTGCGGCCCGGGCAGGCTTTCCTGCAGGGCGCAACGCTGGAGGGCAGCGCCACCGGTGCTGCCGCACTTGCCTTCGAAAGCGTCGGACGCGAGTTTGCCACCGAAGCGCCGGAGGCGGTGCATGCGGCAAGTTTCAGCGGCCTTGCCGGCTATCGCAACGACTGGCGCGGCCTTGCCGCCGACCGGGCTGTGGCCAGCGCAGCTGCAGGAGGTGCGCGATGAGCGCCGCCGCCCGGATCGAGACGGTGCGCCAGCCGGTGCTGGAGATGCGCCACATCTCCAAGACGTTCGGTGCGATCCGCGCCTTGCACGATGTGTCGCTGACCGTTCACGCCGGCGAGCTGCACGCGCTGATGGGCGAAAACGGTGCCGGCAAGTCGACGCTGATGAAGGTGCTGTCCGGCGCCTACCGGCCGGACCCCGGCGGCGAAATCCTGATCGACGGCGTGCCGGCCGCGACTGGCGACCCGATCAAGGCGCGCGCCGCCGGCATTGCGGTCATCTATCAGGAGCTGTCGCTGGCGCCTAATCTGTCGGTAGCGCAGAACATTTTTCTCGGCAACGAGCCGCGACGGTTCGGCGTTGTCGACCGCGAGCAGTGCAATCGGCGCGCCAGCGAGATCATCGCGCGGCTCGGCGTGACCTTCTCGGCGCGCACTCCGGTCGCAAGCCTGTCGCTCGGCGAGCGACAGCTGGTGGAAATCGCCCGCGCACTGTCGACCAATGCGCGCATCATCGTCATGGACGAGCCGACCACGTCGCTGACCTCGCGTGAGACCGACCGGCTGTTCGAGGTGATCGCGACGCTGAAGTCGCAAGGCATCGCCATCATCTACATCAGCCACCGTATGGAAGAGGTCTACCAGCTCGCCGACCGCGTCAGCGTGCTACGCGACAGCGGCTATGTCGGCACGCTCGACCGCGCCGACCTGAACGCCTCGCGCCTGGTATCGATGATGGTCGGGCGCGATCTGTCGACGTTCTACAAGAAGGATCACCGTCCGCCGGACAGCAAGCGCGCCATCGCGCTGTCGGTGCGCGGCATGTCGGACGGCAATCTCATAAAGAATTGTTCCTTCGACCTCCACAAGGGCGAGGTACTGGCACTGGCCGGCCTGGTCGGCTCGGGCCGCACCGAACTGGCACGGCTGATCTTCGGCGCCGACAGGCACACATCAGGCACGCTGGAGCTCGGCGGCAAACCGATATCCATCGGTTCGCCGAGCGAGGCGCTCGATGCCGGCATCGCCTATCTGACCGAGGACCGCAAGCAACTTGGCCTGTTTCTCGACATGTCGATCTCCGACAATATCAGCATGGGCGTGCTGGCAAAGGACGCGAAGGCCGGCGGTTTGCGCGACTTCACGGCTGCCGAAAAGCGCGCCGCCAAGGCGGTGTCAGACCTCTCCATCCGCACCAGCTCGGTGCAGGCCAATGCCGGCTCGCTGTCGGGCGGCAACCAGCAGAAGGTGCTGCTCGCCCGCCTGCTGGAAACCGAGCCGCAGGTCGTCATCCTCGATGAGCCGACCCGCGGCGTCGATGTCGGGGCGAAGTCGGAAATCTATCGGCTGATCGACAACCTGGCCAAGAAAGGCATCGCCATCCTGATGATCTCCAGCGAACTGCCGGAGGTGATCGGCATCGCCGACCGCGTGCTGGTGATGCGCGACGGCACCATTGCCGGCGAGGTGACGGCGTCGGAGGGCGAGCCGCTGAGGCAGGAAGCGATCATGGAACTTGCAACGGGAGCGGCTCAGCGATGACCGACAAGGTGGCCGACACGATGAAAGCGGACGACCGGGCGGTCGGCAGGAGCACGAGGTGGCGTACCGCCATCGCCGCACTCGGCATGCTGCCGATCCTGATCCTGCTGGCGGTCGGCTTCCAGTTCATCAATCCGCGCTTTTTCACCCAGACCAATCTGCTGATCGTCATGCAGCAATCGTCGATCAACATCGTGCTGGCCGCCGGCATGACCTTCGTCATCCTGACCGGCGGCATCGACCTGTCCGTCGGCTCGATCCTTGCCGCCTCGGCGATGGTGGCGGTGATGGTGTCGCTGGTGCCCGATTGGGGACTGCTGGGCGTGCCCGCGGCCATTCTCGTCGGGCTCGGTTTCGGCGTCATCAACGGGCTGCTGATCGCCTATATCAAGCTGCCGCCCTTCATCGTCACGCTGGGATCGCTGACCGCCGTGCGCGGCGTCGCCCGCCTGCTCGGCCAGGACACGACGGTGTTCAACGCGGACCTGCCGTTCGACTTCATCGGCAACGGTTCGCTGTTCGGCATTCCGTGGCTGGTAATCATCGCGCTGGCGGTCGTCGTCCTGTCCTGGCTGGTGCTCAAGCGCACCGTGCTCGGCACCTGGATCTACGCCGTCGGCGGCAACGCCGAGGCCGCCAGGCTGACCGGCATCAAGGTGCCGCTGGTGCTGCTCTTCGTCTACGGCGTTTCCGGCCTTCTGGCCGGCCTTGGCGGCGCCATGTCGGCGGCCCGGCTCTATGCCGCCAACGGGCTTCAGCTCGGCCAGTCCTACGAACTCGACGCCATTGCCGCAGTCATCCTCGGCGGCACCAGTTTCGTCGGCGGTGTCGGCTCGATCTGGGGCACGCTGATCGGCGGCCTGATCATCGCCGTGCTGTCCAACGGGCTCATCCTCGCCGGTGTTTCGGACATCTGGCAGTACATCATCAAGGGATTGGTCATCATCGTGGCGGTCGCCCTCGACCGTTACCGGCTCCAGGCAGGAGCAAGAACGTGATGGCCCTTAGTCGCCGGCATCCAACGAGCCGGTTTCATTTGTAACGCACCGTGAGAGGCGCGGGGCATCAGGAGGAAAATAAAACAATGAAGACCATCGCTAAACTGCTCTGCGGCGTCGCCCTTGCGGCCGCCGTCATCGCGCCGGCATCGGCAAAGGATCTGAACAAGGTCGGCATCTCGGTCGGACTGCTCGGCAACCCGTTCTTCGTCGCCACCATCAAGGGCATCGAGGACGCGGCCAAGAAGATCAACCCGAATGTGCAGGTGACCTCGGTATCGGCCGACTACGATCTCAACAAGCAGGTATCGCAGGTCGATTCCTTCATCGCTGCCGGTGTCGACGTCATCATGCTCAACGCAGTCGATGCCAAGGCGATCGCGCCGGCGGTGAAGAAGGCGCAGGCGGCCGGCATCGTCGTTGCCGCTTTCGACGTTTCGGCGCCGGGCGCCGACGTCACCGTGATGACCAACAACGTCAAGGCCGGCGAAGAGGCGTGCCAGTATCTGGTCGATAATACCGGCGGCAAGGGCGACTATGTCATCCTCAATGGCCCGGCCTCGTCGTCGATCCTGGAGCGGGTCAAGGGCTGCAAGGACGTGCTGGCAAAGCACCCCGACATCAAGGTCCTTTCCGACGACCAGAACGCCGAAGGCTCGCGTGACGGCGGCCTGAAAGTGTTCCAGTCGCTGCTGACGCGTTTCGACAAGATCGACGCGGTCTTCGCCATCAACGATCCGACGGCGATCGGCGCCCAGCTTGCGGCCAAGCAGCTCAACCGCTCGGAGTTCATCTTCACCGCGGTCGACGGTGCACCCGATATCGAGAAGGAACTCGCCTCCGGCACGTCGATGATCAAGGCCTCGGCCTCGCAGGATCCCTATGTGATGGCCGGCCAGTCGCTGACGATGGCGGCTGACCTGCTTGCCGGCAAGAAGCCGGCCGAGCCGACGGTGCTGCTCGACCCGAAGCTGATCACGGCCGACAATTTGCAGGATTACAAGGGCTGGACCGCGGCTCGCTAAGCCTCCCAAGCCTGGTGCGGCCGGTATGACCGGCCGCACCTTTTTTGTCCGAGCAGCGGATTGCCAAAACCGCTTTGGCCTTGGGTCCGCTACTCCTGGAATGACCGGAGACAATCATGTCGCGCATCGGAATCCACTCATTCGTCTGGTCGGCGAGCTCGGCGCAGGGCGACCTCGAGCGGACGCTGGCCAACACCAGGGAAGCCGGCTTCGACCTGATCGAATTCTCCTATCTCGACCCCGCCAATGTCGACATTGACGGCTTGGCCAAGCGGATCGCCGATCTCGGCCTCGGCGTTGCGATCAGCATTGGACTGCCGGCCGACGGCGATATTTCGAGCGCCGACAAAACGATTGCCGCGCACGGCGTCGAAATCCTGGAACGTACGATCGCGCTGACCCGCGATCTCGGCGGCCAGAAGGTTGCCGGCATCCTCAGCACCAGCCACGGCTTGCAGAGCGAGGCGCCGACGCGTGACCAGTGGAACCGCAGCGCCGGCACGCTGGCCGAGGTGGCGGACACGGCAAAATCAGCCGGCGTCACCCTCAACCTCGAAATCGTCAACCGCTTCGAAAGCAATCTGCTCAACACCGCCGCGCAAGGCATGGCCTTCATCGCGGACAGCGGCTCCGACAATATCTTCCTGCATCTCGACAGCTTCCACATGAACATCGAGGAGGCCGATGTCGGCTTGGCCATTCGCAATGCGGTCGGGAAGATCGGCTATGTCCATATCGGCGAGAGCCATCGCGGTTTCCTCGGCACCGGCAATATCGATTTTGCCGCGATATTCGATGCGCTGACCGCCATCGGCTACAGCGACGACCTCAGCTTCGAATCCTTCTCCTCGGAAATCGTCGACGAGAACCTGTCGCGGAAAACCGCGATCTGGCGCAATCTGTGGACCGACAATATGGAGCTGGCCAAACATGCGCGCCGCTTCATTGCGCTCGGACTGGAGACGGCACGGCGCAAGGCCGAGCTTGTTTCCGCAACGCACCCGCAGTTCCGAAATCGATCTGGTTAGGCCAGAGGCGCTATATTAGCCGGCAAAACGCGGCCCAAGTTCCTCGATGCGGCGGATCATCGCCTGGAAATCCTCCAAGATGCGCTGGTGCAAGTGAACCGCCAGTTCCGGGTATTCCTCGAGGATGCGGCGGAACATCTTGCGGCTGAGCCGCAGCACTTCCGAATCGATTTCGGCGGAGGCGCTGGTCAGCCGGTTGGTGTCGGCGATCAGCGCCAGTTCGCTGAGTATGGTGCCGGGGCCGGCGGTGCCGATCGGGATGCGCTCGCCGTCGTGCTCGCGGTAGAGCACGATGCGGCCGCTGACCACGATGTAGGCCGAATCAGCCTCGTCGTCCTCGCGGTAAAGCTTGTGGTCGGCTTTCAACATGGTGGTTTCGGCGCCGAAGGCGAGCAGACGCAGCTGTTCCTGCGTAAAGCCCTCGAAGAGCCTCACGGTGGACAGGATGCGGATGTCGTCATCCAGCGCCATCTAGCTATGTCCCCGAACCGTCAGTCCGACTCCTCCCCTACGAGGCCGATCCAAAACCACCTCCAGCCTCAGGACCGTACCCGAAAAGCGCCCCGCCCGGATCGCTTATTTGAATAATGAAATGTTTAAGGAACCAGCTTGTAGCCGCCGCTTTCTGTCACGAGAATTTCCGCGTTGGAAGGATCGCGCTCGATCTTCTGGCGCAGCCGGTAGACGTGAGTTTCGAGCGTATGCGTGGTGACGCCGGAATTGTAGCCCCAGACTTCCTCCAGCAGCACGTCGCGGGTCACCACCTTCTGGTCGGCACGGTAGAGATATTTGATGATCGAGGCTTCCTTTTCGGTCAGCCGCACCTTGGCGCCGCGCGGGTCGATCAGAAGCTTCTGGCTGGGCTTGAACGTGTAGGGGCCGACCGAGAAAGTGGCGTCCTCGCTCTGTTCGTGCTGGCGCAACTGCGCGCGGATGCGGGCCAGCAGCACGGCAAAACGGAACGGCTTCGTCACATAGTCGTTGGCGCCGGCCTCGAGGCCAAGGATGGTGTCGGAATCGGTATCATGGCCGGTCAGCATGATGATCGGCGCCTTGTAGCCGCCCTTGCGCAATATCTTTACCGCCTCGCGGCCATCCATGTCGGGCAGGCCGACATCCATGATGAGCAGGTCGATGAGCCCGCCACGCGCCGTGGCGACGCCTTTGGCGGCGGTCGCTTCCTGCAGGACATCGAATTCCTCATAAAGCGACAATTGCTCGACAAGGGTGCCGCGCAGGTCGTCATCGTCGTCGACGATCAGAATGGTGCGTGAAGTCATGGATCAATCCGTTGTTTTGAAAAGAGATTTCAGTTGACCGCTGCCTGTTTATGCGGAAGCTGACCGGCACAACAGCCGTTCACAGTGATTTGTTCCGTGGCACGATCATACAAGAAAAAACACGATCGCAATGCAGTCGGCGCAATTTTGCCGAAAGGGCTCACCGTGCTCACCGTGCGCGCGCGCCCCGGCCAACCCAGCCAGGGCTTTCTGCAGGCCGGCAAACTGGTGTTTCCATGTGCGCTGGGGCATGGCGGCATCTCGGCCGGCAAGCGCGAGGGCGACGGCGCCACGCCGCTTGCCTCGATGCGGATATTGTCGGGATATTTTCGCGGCGACCGTTTTGCCGGCGGCCGCCGGACGCCGCTGGCGATGACGCCGATCGGCCGCGACCTCGGCTGGTGCGAAGTGCCTGGGGACCGCAACTACAACCGCCCGGTCAAAATCCCCTATGGCGCCAGCCATGAGCGGATGCTGCGCACCGACGATCTCTATGACGCCTGCCTGGTGCTGGACTGGAACATTGTGCCGCGCCGGCGCGGGCGCGGCAGCGCCATCTTCTTCCACCTGGCGCGCCCCGGCTTCACGCCGACGCAAGGCTGCGTCGCGGTAACGGCCCGCACCATGGCACGGCTGCTGCCGCTGCTGTCGGAGCGGACGGTGGTAAGGGTGGTGAGGTAGTGAATAGTGAATAGTGAATAGTGAATAGTGAATAGTGAATGGTGAATAGTGAGTGGTGAGAAGCGATCGATAGGGACATGTGCAGGCGCACCGCCTAGCTTCCCATTCACCATTCACCATTCACCATTCACCATTCACTACTGCCCTATCCGCTTCCTCGGCCTCTGCCACCCTATGTCGAGAAGGCCGAGCCGGCCGAGTTCGCGGTCCATGGCGCGTGCGATGTCCTTGCGTTCGCCGCCGATGTCGCGCAGCTGGCGATCGGAGAGATCCTCGACATTCTCGCAGGGGAGATTGACGGCGATTTTTGCATGGCGAAACCAGTCAAGCACGGCGCGCAGCCAGGCCGGGCGGAGGGTTACCGAGCGCAAGGCGATGTCAGACATGGTGCAATCCGCTTCTCCGGACATCAAATCCGGTTTGATGTTTCTTCGATGCTCAGAGCATGGCGGATTGAAATTCAAACGGGAAACGAGTAGTTTTTTCTACATCTTCAAGTTTTGTTTGATGATTGGAATGCTCGACCGAACCCTCCTCGTCTGGCACTGATGGCGCGCCTGCTGCCTGGAACCCGTGCGCTGCGGACGCTGGAGGCAGCGGCGCGGCACCTCAATTTCACCCGCGCCGCCGACGAGCTCGGCCTGACGCCGGCAGCGGTCAGCCATCAGATCAAGGAAATCGAGGATCAGCTCGGCATCGTGCTGTTCACACGCACCAGCCGCACGATCCGGCTGACCGAGGCGGGCGCGGTGCTGTTCGAAGCTTCGACCGATGCGCTCGACCTGCTTGGCCGGGCCGTCTCACGGGCGCAGAAGGCGGCGCGCGGATCGGCGCTGCTGAAGGTCACCCTCGATGCGCAATTCGCGACGAAGTGGCTGATGCGGCGCGTCGACGATTTTCGCAAGCAGCATCCGGCAATCGAGCTGCGTTTCGACATCAGTTACGAGGTGCGCGACTTCGATCGCGACGACGTCGATCTCGGCATCCGTTTCGGCACCGGCAAATATCCGGGGCTTCGCTCACACCGGCTGTTCGAAAACGTCATCATCCCCGTCTGCAGCCCGGCCTTGCTGCGGGCTGGGCCGCGGCTGAAAGAGCCGCGCGACCTGTTTCATCACACGCTGGCGCATATCGAGTGGTCGCGCCAGGGCGTCACCTGGCCGAATTGGAGCATGTGGATGGCGGCGGCGGGCGTCGACGATTTCGACGACAGCCGGACCATCGTGTTCGGCAACTCGACCGATGCCGTCCAGGCCGCGCTCGACGGCAACGCGGTCGCGCTCGCCGATTTCGCCATGGTGGCAAACGACCTGTCCGAAGGCAGGCTGATCCGGCCGTTCGAACTCGGCATCAAGGTCGCGCCTGAATTCGCCTATTTCCTGGTCTATCCGGAGACCGCGGCGAATGATCCGCGCATCGTCGCCTTTCGCGATTGGCTTCTCGAGGAAATCGCCAGGACCCCGAGCTGACGGTCAGCCCGCCGCCGCGCCGAACCAGCCGATCACCGCGCCGATGAGAAGCAGCACGCCGAGCCAGTGACCAACATCGATGAGCGTCAGATCCCAGCCGAAACCTTCGTAGCGATGGTTGACCGAAAGCGTGGTGGCGACGAACCCCAGCCAGAGAACGAAGCCGAAGATCACCCCGGCAAGCAGGCTCGGCTCGCCGCCGGTTACGGCGCCGATGATCAGCGACATGACCAGCGCCATGACGAGCTCCGCGATGAAGGAGACGACGAAGGGCAGCATCGATTTGCTCATCGTCGCCGGATCAAGCTTGGCGGCCTTCAGCCACGGCTTGCTCAAGCCCATGTACCAGGCCCCGCCGAACAGCCACGCCACGACGGCGGCGACGACTACCGCCAGCCAATTGATTGCTGAAAAATCCATGGTTCCCTCCGGTCGATTGCGCGATGGAACGCCTGTTCGGCGATGCCGTCAAGCAAGGCGCCAGACGGTGGTGCGCTTGACCTCGGCGTCCTCCAGCGCCCGGGTCACCGCCACTTCATAGACGGCAAGCGGTTCCAGTCCCGCCCTCGGCAGATAGAAACGGCCGGGATCGCCGACGAGGATGTCGCCGCCGCGCGCCTTCAGCGCGACGAACCATGGCATCAGCCTGTCGGCGAAAGTTTTGTCGTAGAAGACGTCGCCGGCCAGCACCAAGTCCCAGCCGGCATCGCTGCCGATGCAGTCGCCGATGAGGAATTTTATCTCGGTCCCATTTGCCTCGGCATTGAGGCGGATCGCGGTCGCGCAGAATGGGTCGATATCGGCGGCGATCACCTCGGCAGCTCCGGCCTTCACCGCGGCAATGGCGACAAGGCCGGAGCCGGAGGCGAAGTCCAGCACGCGCTTGCCGCGCACCGCCGCCGGATTGTCGAGGATGTAGCGGGCAAGGCCTTGGCCGCCGGCCCAGGCAAAAGCCCAGAAGGGCGGCGGCAGGCCGATTTCGGTCAGCTCGTCCTCGGTCCGCCGCCACAGTTCGTACGCCTCGTCGGCCAGGTGCAGGCGGATCTCCGGCACATGTGGCGGCGCCATCAGCGCCGTGTTGTCGAGGATGAATTTCCTGGCGCTGTCCGGCGTCAGCGCCGTCATGGCGCCGGCGTCAGGCCGCCCATGCGGCAAACCTCTTGCCATTCGGCCGGCGTCACCGGCTGCACAGACAGCCGCCCGAGCCGCACCAGCGCCATGTCGGCCAGCTTTTGATTGGCCTTGGCTTGCTCCAGCGTCACCGGCTTCGGCATGGCCTTGAAGGCGCGGATGTCGACGCACTCCCAGCGGGGATCGTCGGTGGTGCTGTCCTGATGGGCCAGAGCGCAGACTTCGGCGATGCCGACGATGTCCAGCCCGTCATTGGAATGGTAGAAGAAGCCGAGATCGCCGATCTGCATCGCCTTCATGTTGTTGCGCGCCGCATAATTGCGCACGCCGTCCCATTGCGTGCCGGCCTTGCCCTTGGCCTTGAGGTCCTCGAAGGAGAAGACCGAAGGTTCGGATTTGAACAGCCAGTAGTTCATTGTGTTGCTCCTCCTCAGGGTGCCGCCGCGACTAAAAGCGCGTCGCGTTCGACCGGCCTCATGCGACGCGCTTTAGGTTCTTGTTGTATGCATGTCGTTATCACAAAACCGCTGCACACTTTTGCGCGACATGCATCAGATATCCGCCGGCTTGTTGAAGCTCCAGTTCCACTGCCGGATTTCGACGCTTTCGAACAGCCCTGCCTTGGTATAGGGATCGGCCGCCGACAGGGCTTTTGCCGCAGCCAGATCGGGCGCCTCGACAACGGCGAGAGTGCCGTTCGGCTTGCCGTCGGCGTCGAGGAACGGGCCGGCGAAGGCCAATTTCTTGTCGCCGTTCAGCCCTTCCAGGAAGGCAAGGTGCTTGGGCCGCGTATCGAGCCGCACCTGCAGCCTTCCTGGCTTGTCCTTGCAAATCAACGCAAACAGCATCTTCCATCTCCGCAATCGTTCGCGATTACATGTCGGTTTCGGTCTTGAGTGGCCTTGTCATCAACGCCGACACAGCCTGGTCTATGGTTATGGTGCCGTCCAGTATGGCGGCGACGGCGGCGATTATCGGCGCGTCGATCCGGCGCTCGCCGGCGATGCGGGCGGCGATTGCCGCCGTCGGCACGCCTTCGGCCAAAGGCAGGCCGGCTAGCGGCTTGCCTTGCCCCAGCGCCAGCCCATAGGCGAAATTGCGCGACTGCGCGGACGAGCAGGTGAGCAGCAGGTCGCCGAGGCCGGAAAGCCCCATCAGCGTCTCCGGCCTGGCGCCAAAGGCGGCGCCGATGCGGCGCAATTCGACGAAGCCGCGCGTCACCATCGCCGCCTGGGCGCTGGCACCGAGCCCGGCGCCGGTGACGGCACCCGCGGCAATGGCAAAGACGTTCTTCAGCGCGCCGCCGATCTCGACGCCGATTAGATCGTCGCTCGAATAACAGCGCAGATTTTCCGCCGAAAAGCGGGCGGCAAGGTCGGTGGCCAGAGCCTCGTCGCGGGCGGCGACCACGACGGCCGTCGGCAGGCCCCTGGCGACGTCGGTGGCAAAGCTTGGGCCGGACAAAGCGGCGACCGGATTTGCCGGCAGTATTTCCTCGGTGATGGACGATAGCAGCGCGCCGGTGTCGCGCTCGATGCCCTTGGCGCAGAGGACCAGCGGGACGCCTTTCGGCATATGGCTGGACGCGGCCGTCAGCATAATTCGCAACGATTGCGCCGGCGCTACCGCCAGAACGCAGTCGGCACCGTCGAGCGCCGCCTCGATGTCGCTCGTCGCCACGATGCCGGGATCGAGCGCGATGCCCGGCAGATAGCGCGGATTTTCGCCACGGTCGACCGCCGCGACGGTCTCCGGGTCGCGCGCATAGAGGCGGACGAAATGACCGGCGCGCAGCGTGGCCAGCGCCAGCGCCGTGCCCCAGGCGCCGCCGCCGAGCACGGCGACGCGCCAGCCGCTTGGCGCCTTGTGCCCGCTGCCGGTCATGCCTTGGCCCCACGCCGGCCCGAGCCGACCATCGGGGCCGAGACGCTGTCCAGCGGCCAGCGCGAGCGCGGCACGAAATCGGCGGCGTTTTCACCTGATATGCCGGCGCGCAGGCGCTCGATGCCGGCCCAGGCGATCATCGCCGCATTGTCGGTGCAGAGGTTAAGCGGCGGCGCGACGAAGCTGAACCCGGCCTGCTCGCACAGGCCCTGCAATGTCGCCTTGATGGTCCGATTGGCGGCCACGCCGCCGGCGACAACCAATGCAGGCTCGGCCTTGTCCGGGAATTGCTGACGGAACCGGGTCAGCGCCCGCGCAACACGGTCGCCCAGCGCATCCGCCACCGCCGCCTGGAACGAGGCGCAGATATCGGCAACATCCTGGTCGCTCAGCGGGGCGATCGCGGTGGCTGCCTGGCGGACCGCGGTCTTGAGGCCGGAGAAGGACAAATCGGGCTGCACCGAGCCCTTCATCGGGCGCGGAAAGTCAAAACGGGCCGCATCGCCATTTGCCGCCGCCTTCTCGACATTCGGTCCGCCCGGATAGGGCAGGCCGAGCATCTTGGCCGTCTTGTCGAAGGCCTCGCCAAGCGCGTCATCGATCGTCGTCGCCCAGCGCTGGTAGTCGCCGACGCCGCGCACGGCGACGATCTGGGTATGGCCGCCGGAGACCAGCAGCAAGAGGTAGGGAAAGTCGAGCCCGTCGGTCAACCTGGCCGTCAGCGCGTGGCCTTCGAGATGGTTGATGGCGATCAGCGGTTTTTTGGCTGCCGCGGCGATTGCTTTGGCCGTCATCAGGCCGACGATCAGCCCGCCGACAAGACCGGGGCCGGCGGTGGCGGCAATCGCATCGATGTCGGCGAGGTCGACGCCGGAATCGGCCAGCGCTGCCTCGATGATGCCGTCGAGCGCCTCGACATGGGCGCGCGCGGCGATCTCCGGCACGACGCCGCCGAAAGCGGCATGCTCCTCGATCTGGCTGAGCACGATGTTCGACAGGATTTGCGGCGTGCTGCGACCGTCCAGCGCCACCACGCTGGCGGCGGTCTCGTCGCAACTCGTCTCGATGCCCAGAACGCGGATCAATTCGTCGCTGTCCAAAAATCGTACAGATTGTACTGTCGGCCTTTCCCCGATAGGAGAAAACCCGAAAACCTGCCGGGGGTTATCACGGACGGCGCGTCATGCAAACAACCTTGAAAATCGGAACACGCGGCAGCCCGCTGGCGCTGGCGCAGGCGCATGAAACGCAGGCGCGACTGATGGCGGCGCATGGCATGCCGGCGGAAGCTTTCGAGGTGGTCGTCATCTCGACCAGCGGCGACCGCATCCAGGACCGGCCGCTGTCGGAAGCCGGCGGCAAGGGCCTGTTCACCAAGGAGATCGAGGAGGCGCTGCTGGCGCGCCGCATCGACATCGCCGTGCATTCGTCGAAGGACATGCCGACGCTGTTGCCCGAGGGGCTGGACCTGTCCGCGTTCCTGCCGCGCGAGGACGCGCGCGATGCCTTCATCGGCAAGGCGGCGCGAACGATTGCCGGCCTGCCGCAAGGCGCCAGGGTCGGTTCGTCGTCGCTGCGGCGCCAGGCGCTGATCCGGCGGATGCGGCCGGACGTCGAAGTGGTGATGTTTCGCGGCAATGTGCAGACGCGGCTGCGCAAGCTCGACGACGGCATCGCCGATGGCACCATCCTCGCCTATGCCGGGCTGAAGCGGCTCGGGCTCGAAGACGTCGTCACCGACCTGATGCCGCTCGAGGTCTTTCCGCCGGCGCCGGGGCAAGGCGCGATCTGCATCGAAAGCCGCATCGGAGACCGCGACGTGGAACAGATGCTGGCAGCGATCCACGACGGGCCGACCGGCGAGGCGCTGGCCTGCGAGCGCGCCTTCCTGGCGGCGCTCGACGGGTCCTGCCGCACGCCGATCGCCGGACATGCGACGATATCGGGCGGAACGGTTTCCTTTGCCGGGCTGATCATCTCGCCCGATGGCACGCAGTCGCATGAAGTCAGGCTGCAAGGGCCGGCGCAGGAGGCGGCGCGCATTGGCGCGGAAGCCGCGGCGACCGTTCGGGCCAAGGCCGGCGAAACATTCTTCGATGGCTGGACCTGACATGCTCCGCGTCCTTGTGACGAGGCCCGAACCGGGCGCGTCGCGCACGGGGCGCCGGCTTGCGGATGCCGGCTTTCAGCCGATCCTGCTGCCATTGACCGGAACCGTGGCGCTGCCGGTCGATGCCGGCGCGCCCGCTGACGCCGCGGCGGTCGCGGTCACCAGCGCCAATGCCGTTCGCCATGCGCCGAAAGAGGTCATCGCGGCGCTCGCCGGCTTGCCGTGCCACGCCGTCGGCAGGAAGACGGCGGAAGCCGCCCGCGCTGCCGGGTTTCTGTCGGTCAGCGAAGGCCCCGGCAATGCCGAGGCGCTGGCCGATGCGCTTGCTGGCGGTTACGCGGGGCAGACGATCGTCTATCTCTGCGGGCGGGTGCGATTTCCCGACTTCGAGGAAGGGCTGTTGGCGTCGGGCGTTCAGGTCCGCGCCGTCGAGAGCTACGACACCGTTGTCCTGGATTACTCCGACGAGGCCGTTCTTGCGCGCCTGTCCGCCCGGCCGGTCGAGGCGGTGCTGCTCTATTCGGCCAAGGCGGCCACCGCTATGCAGGCCCTGGCTAGCCGGCCGGTGCTGCGCGGTGTTTTTGAAAAAACGCGCTTTTTCGGATTATCGGGGCGCATCGCCGCGGCCTTGGGCGATGTCGCCGAGATCCGGATTGCGCCTGAGCCCAGCGAGGACGCGCTGCTGGGACTTTTGCAGGCGTCGCGCTGACCGGCATCCGCCGCTGCTCTGTGCCAGCTTGTTCCAAAGGTTGGCGCCGCCCCTCACCTGCCTGCCGGCATCGTCTCCCCGTATAGTGACGGGGAGAGGGTGCCTTCGCCGAGGATTTCGCCAACCTCCAGCGTTGCAGAAGAAGCGTCTGGACTCGTGAGAGCCCTTCTCCCCGTCACTATACGGGGAGAAGTGCCCGGCAGGGTGATGAGGGGCAGTGCCAACGTGGATGACTGCGCTCGGGCACATTTTGTTCTTGCTTTGTGCCGGCAGCTATGCTACTAATCTAGTTATGGTGCTAATTGGCTCCAACGACCCGCCCGCCGAGGCGGGTTTTTTGTGTGCCGAGCATGGGCCTTGGCTTGAAACGTGGATTCGGCCCTGCGGCGTTTTGCCGAAACTGAACTCCAGGCCGTGGCGTCATCACGCCGCCCCTTTTCACCGCTTGGTGATGTGCTAGACCCTTCAAACCATCCCGAAGCGAATTTTGCGGAGCCCGAGCATGGTCAAGACGCCGAAGATGCGGCATTCCAAGAGCCGCCGTGAGCCGGTGACCATCGAGCTTGAGCCTGGCGCCGTCTCGCGAGTCGCCGACGAACAGGATGCCGTGACCTCGCAGACCGACGAGGCGCGGGCCGAGGAAGCGGCGAACGCCTCGCAGCCGGAGCCACCTGAAGAGCCGGTGCATGCGGACCAGACCGATCTCGAGCCATGGGAACATGCCGACGCAGCCGCGCCGGCCGGCACGCAAGAGCCGGCGGATGCCGGCGTCGATTCTGCCAGGGAAGCGGAAACCCCTTATCCCGCCGGTTCGGATGCGCCGGCCGGGCGCTCCACGGTTTCCGACTACAGTTTCGAAGATGCATCCAGCGGAACCGGGGCCAACGAACCGGGGATCCCAGGTTCCGGCGAGAAGACAGCTGAGACGAGGGACGACCATATGGCAGCGCTGCCGAAGCGAAGCGGCATCAACGGCATCGCCGCCGGTATTATCGGCGGCGTCATCGCCCTCGCCGCGGCCGGCGGGCTGCAATTTGCCGGCCTGCTCGGTGCGCCGGGGTCGGGCGGCGTGTCGCTCGACGCGGTCAATGGTGAGATCGTTTCGCTGAAACGCGAGGTCGCGGACCTCAGACAGGCGGGCGCCAACAATGACGCATCGGCCAAGGTGGACGGGCTGTCGTCGGCGCTGGATCAGGTCAGGGCGGACGTTGCGACGTTGAAGTCGGCGGTCGAGCAAGGCGGTTCCGGCGACAATGCCGGCCTGGCAGCACTTGGCGACAAGGTAAGGCAGATCGAGACGGCGGTCGCGGCCCTCGGCAAGGCCGGCGGTACGGCGCCGGTCGATCTCGGCCCGCTCAACGAAAGGCTGGCCGCGCTCGATGCGCTGGTGAAATCGGCCGGCGAGACGACAAAGGCGCAGGACAGCCGGCTTGCGGCCCTGGAACAGTCGGTTTCACAGATCTCGGGCAAGGTCGATGCACAGGCTTCGCAGCCGAAGATCGCACTGGCCATTGCCGCTTCGGCGCTCAAGGCAGCGCTCGACCGCGGTGCACCGTTCGCAGCCGAGCTCGAAACCTTTGCCGCGATCTCACCCGATGCACCCGAGATCGCGACGTTGCGCACCTATGCCGAAAAGGGCGTCCCGATGCGCTCCGAGATCGCCGCCGAAGCGGACGGCGCCGCCAACGCGATGGTCGCTGCCGCGACGCCCATCGACCAGAATGCCGGCATCCTGCAGAAGCTGCTGTCCAGCGCCGAATCGCTGGTCAAGGTCAGGCCGATCGGCGCCGTCGAAGGCACCGGCGTTCCGGAAACCGTCGCGCGCATGGAGGTCGCGGTCAACCAGGGCGACTACGCCAAGGCGCTCAGCGAATACGAAACCCTGCCTGAGGCGGCCAAGGCCGCCGGCGCCGACTTTGCCGGCAAGCTGAAAGCGCGGATGGAGGTCGAGACGCAGATCGATTCGCTCATCGCCGGCGCGATGAAGGCGTGAGGAACCCAATGATCCGCATCCTCGCCTTCCTTGCCGCCGTCTTTGCGCTCGGGCTCGGCTTCGCCTGGCTGGCCGACCGGCCGGGCGAAATGCTCGTCACCTTCAACGGCTATCAATACCAGGTCAGCCTGATGGTCGCGGCGGTGGCGGTCGTTGCCGTGGTTGCCGCGGTGATGATCGTCTGGTGGCTGGTCAAGGCGCTGTGGAACAGCCCCTATACGATCTCGCGCTATTTCCGCGTGCGTCGCCGCGACCGCGGCTACCAGGCGCTGTCGACCGGGATGATCGCCGCCGGCGCCGGTGACGGCGCGCTCGCCCGCAAGAAGACCAAGGAAGCGGCAAAGCTGATCCGCTCCGATCAGGAGCCACTGATCCAGCTGCTCGACGCGCAGGCCTCGCTGCTCGAAGGCGACCATGAAGGCGCCCGCGAAAAGTTCGAGACCATGCTCGATGATCCCGAAATGCGGCTGCTCGGCCTGCGCGGGCTTTATCTCGAGGCCGAGCGGCTCGGCGACCGCAACGCAGCCCGCCACTATGCCGGCCGTGCCGCGGCGGTGGCGCCGCAACTGGCCTGGGCGGCCGAATCGACGCTGGAAGACCTGACCGGACGCGGCGACTGGGATGGCGCGCTGAAACTGGTCGACGCCCAGAAGTCGACCCGGCAGATCGAGCGTGACGCCGCCAACCGGCGCCGCGCCGTGCTGCTTACCGCCAAGGCGCAGGCGCTGATCGACAGCGATGCTAATGCCGCCCGGACGGCGGCTCTGGAAGGCAACCGGCTGCGGCCGGATTTCGCGCCGGCGGCGGTCGTCGCGGCGAAATTGCTGTTTCGGCAGAACGACGTGCGCAAGGGCTCGAAAATCCTCGAGGCGGCGTGGAAGGCCGAGCCCCATCCGGAGATCGCCGAACTCTACATTCATGCCAGGCCGGGCGATGCCGTGCTCGACCGGCTGAACCGGGCAAAGAAGCTGCAGGAACTGAAGAAGAACCATGCCGAGGCCTCGCTGGCCGTGGCGCGCGCCGCGCTCGATGCCCAGGAGTTTTCAACCGCCCGTCGGGAGGCTGAAGCCGCCATCCGCATCGATCGCCGCGAAGGCGCCTATCTGCTGCTGGCCGATATCGAGGAGGCCGAAACCGCCGACCAGGGCAAGGTGCGGCAGTTGCTGTCGAAAGCGGTGAGAGCGCCGCGCGACCCGGCCTGGGTCGCCGACGGCGTCGTCTCCGAGCGCTGGGCTCCGATATCGCCGATCACCGGCAGGCTCGACGCATTCGAATGGCGGGCGCCGATGGAGCGGCTCGGACAGTTGATCGACGGTCATGAGGATACGCCGGAGGCGCCGGTGCCGGCCATCGCGGCTCCAGCCAGGCCGGTACAGGAAAGAGCCGGGACGATCGAGCACACGGCGGAGACACCGGGCACAGCGACCGAGGAGAAGACGGACGACCGTGCCGGCGAGGATCATGTGACACCAATCACCGCGGCGGCGTTTGCCCAAGTGCCGGAAGATGCCGAGGCCGTCGAGCCGGCGCAGGAGCTGACGCGGCTGCCCGACGACCCCGGCGTCGATCCAGACGACGCGGCGGATAAATCGACGCGCCGGTTTCGTTTGTTCTGATCAGGGTCGAGTGGACCCGGGCTTATTGGGAATGATTTGATGTTCGAACGCGTTTTGTCGTTTCTAAGGGATCTGCCGTCCGGTGGTGGCGCCAGCCCCAGCGCCGACGATCCGCGCATTGCCGCGTCCGCCCTGCTTTTCCACGTGATGAACGCCGACGGGGTGCGCCAGGATACCGAATGGGAACGGTTCAAGAAGGTGCTGGCGGAAAGCTACTCGATCAGCGGCGACGAACTCGACGCATTGGCGGCTGCCGGCGAGCGGGCCGACAATGAGGCGATCGACCTCTACGCTTTCACCAGCGTGCTCAAGCGCCATCTCGACGCCGAGGCGCGAAAGGCCTTCATCGGCCTGATGTGGGAGATCGTCTATGCCGATGGCGAGCTGCACGAGCTCGAGGACAATACCGTGTGGCGGGTCGCCGAGCTGATCGGCGTCGAACGTCGCGACCGTGTCGAGGCGCGCCTCAAGGCGGCCGCCGCGGCTCCTGGTGCTGCCGGAACCTCAAGCGACGAATAGACAGGATCCCGCCTTCCAATGCCGCCCAAGCCAAGTCCGAGACCAAAGATCCTGATCGTGCTGCATCAGGAGCATTCGAGCCCCGGACGGGTCGGCCATATGCTTATCGAGGAAGGCTTCGATCTCGACATCCGCCGACCGCCGCTCGGCGAGGCCTTGCCGCAGACGCTGGATGGCCATGCCGGCGCCGTGGTGTTCGGCGGGCCGATGAGCGCCAATGACGGCGACGAGTTCGTCCGCCGCGAGACCGACTGGCTCAAAATTCCGCTCAACGAGAACCGGCCGCTGCTTGGCATCTGCCTCGGCGCGCAAATGCTGGTCAAGCATCTCGGCGGCAGGGTCGAGGGCCATGGCGAGGGCCTCGTCGAAATCGGCTGGTATCCGCTGAAGGCGACCGAAGCGGGCAGCAGGCTGATGCATTGGCCGGAGATGGTCTATCAGTTCCATCGCGAAGGCTTTTCGCTGCCGAAGGACGCGACGCTTTTGGCGACGGCCGAAACCTATCCCAACCAGGCCTTCCGCTATGGCGACAATGCCTGGGGCATTCAGTTCCATGGCGAATTGACCCGGGCGATGATGCAGCGCTGGGTGGTGCGCGGCGCGCACCGCTTCGAACTGCCCGGCGCGCAGCCCGGTCGCGACCATCTCGGCGGCCGGCTGATCTGGGACATGCACCTCAAGCGCTGGCTCGGCGAGTTCCTGCCGATGATTTTCGGCAAGCCGGCGCTGCGGTAATCAGTTTCGCCCCCTGAGATGACGCACCTTGCGCAGCTGCGGGAACAGCACCGCCCACAGGCCGGCAACAGCGATCGCCCCGACACCCCCGACCACCACGGCCGGAACCGTGCCGATCAACGCCGCCATGGTACCGGCGCGGAATTCGCCGAGCTCATTGGAAGCGCCGACAAACACCTGGTTGACAGCGTTGACGCGGCCGCGAACGTCGTCCGGCGTCCACAGCTGGATCAGCGTCTCGCGGATATAGACGCTGAACATGTCGGTGGCGCCGAGCAGCGCAAGGGCCGCAATCGACAGCCAGGTGATGGTCGAGAGGCCGAACAGAACCGTGAACGCGCCGAACAGCGCGACGAAGCCGAGCATGACAAGGCCGGCATGGTTGCGGATCGGGTGTCCGGCCAGCCAGATGGCGACGCAGATGGCGCCGACGCCGGGCGCCGAGCGCAACAGGCCGAGCCCCCATGGGCCGAGTTCGAGGATATCGCGCGCGTAGACCGGCAGCAGCGCCGAGGCGCCGGACAGGAGCACCGCAAACAGATCGAGCGAAATCGCGCCGAGCACGATCTTTTCGCTCCAGATATAGCCGAAGCCGGCGAACAGGGTCTGTACCGTCGGCCTGTCGGTCCGGCTGCGCTGGGCAGGCTTAGGGATGGTGAAGATCAGCACGGCGGCAACCAGCATCAGCACGGCGGCGGTGGTGTACGCGGCTTCGGCTGAAAGCCCGTAGAGCAGGCCGCCGGCGACCGGCCCGACGATGGTTGCCGTCTGCCAGGCGGACGAGTTCCAGGCGATGGCGTTGGCGAAATCCTCGGGCGGCACCAGATTGGCGAACAGCGATGAGGAGGCCGGCCCGAAGAAGGCGCGCGCGATGCCGAACATGGCGAGCACGATGAAGACCGGCATCGGCCCGGAGAGGCCGCGTAGCGTCAGCAGCAGCAGGGCCAAGGCGCAGCCCGCCTCGACCAGCACCGCCAGCGCCATGATCAGCCGGCGCCCGAAACGATCGGCAACGTCGCCGGTGACCAGCACCAGCAGCAGCGAAGGCAGGAACTGGACGATGCCGACAAGGCCGAGGTCGAACGGGTCGCGGGTGAGATCGTAGATCTGCCAGCCGACGGCGACCGACACGATCTGGGTGGAGAATGTCGAGAGGAAGCGCGCCGCCCAGTAGCTCAGGAACGGCCGGTGGCGAAAGGCGGCATAGCGCTGGTCGGATGGTACTTGGGATTCTGTGGTCATGGAATAAGGCCCCGTGGCGGCGATGTCGGCCGGCGGGGCACTTCCACGATGGGCGCTGGTCCGGCCAAAAGAGCCTTTAGCGCAGTTCGGCCGGAGGCGCGCGCAAAAATCCGGCCTGGCTCCAGCTTTTTTCAGGCTGCCATACCAATTGCAGGCGGCAACCACGCTCGGCGGAGATGGAGAGGGTTATTTGGCGCGCAGGTCGAGTTCCTTCGCGCCCCCCTCTGTCCTGCCGGACATCTCCCCCTCAAAGGGGGAGATCGGACGTCGCGACGTCCTTCGCCAGTCTCCGGCTTCGAAGGCAATTTGTACGTTCAAAGATTTGTACGTTTAAAGAGTAGCGCCATCGGCGAGGCAGCTGATCTCCCCCCTTGAGGGGGAGATGTCCGGCAGGACAGAGGGGGGCGCTGTCCCGCCAATCTTCGAGGCTTGCGTTTGCAGGGCTTCGAACGATGCTTTAGGCCGTCGCCTTAGCCTTCCTGCCCCGGCCCTTGACGGGCGTGGGCGGGGGGGCTTTGCGGCCGAGGCCGATCGCCTTGGCCAGCTGCGAACGCGAGGCTGCGTAGTTGGGGGCGACCATCGGGTAGTCCGACGGCAGGCCCCATTTGGCGCGATAGGCGTCGGGCGTCAGCCCGAAATGAACGCCGATATGGCGCTTCAAGGATTTGAACTTCTTGCCGTCCTCGAGACAGATGATGTAGTCCGGCGTCACCGATTTCTTGGGATTGACGGCAGGCGTCAGCGGCGCGGCGACCGGCACAGCCGGTTGCCCGAGGCCGCCTATGGAAGCGCTGACGCTGGCGATGAGATCGCCGAGGCCGGAAGCCGGCAAGCGGTTCTTCTCGACGTATGCGGAGACGATATGGGCGGTCAGCTCGAGCAGGTCGATGTGTTTGCGAGCGTTGTTGTTGTCGTCGGTCAATCTATCTCTCCGTCCATGGGGGTCGCAGAAATTCCTAGTCGGCAAATCTGCGCAATGCAATGACGCCGCACCACGTCACACATTATTTTGAATAATAATACTAACGGCAGCGCGGGATTAACAACCCTGAGCCGGTGCTCGATAATATCAGACAATCAGCAATATCAAATAATCAGGGATTTGTCGCGCCATAGTCGAAATCCGCCCTCGAAGGCGCGTGTGTTGTCGCCGCGTCTGCAATCGGCGGGCAAGTCGGTGAGTTCGTCGACATTGCCGCCGCCGATGACCACGTAATCCGGCTGCATGGCGGCGCGAAGCCGGTCGACCACGTCGAAGACGTGTTTGCGCCATTTCTTCTTGCCGCGCTTTTGCAGGCCGCGTTCGCCGACATAGTCTTCGAAACTGCCGCGCTTCTTGTAGGGAAGATGGGCAAGCTCCATCGGCTGGGCAACGTTATCAACGATCATCGCGGCCCCCAGGCCGGTGCCGAGGCCAAGGAACAGCATGCGGCCGCCCTCATAACTGCCGATGGCCTGCATGAGCGCATCGTTAACGACCTTGACCGGTTTGCCGAACTCGGCGGCGAAATCGCAGCCGACCCAGCCCTTGCCGAGATTGGCGGGTTCGGTCAGCGGCCGGTTGTGGTGCACCGGGCCCGGATAGCCCATCGAGACGACATCGTAGTGCAGCCCTTCGGCGAGCGTCTTCACCGCCGCGACCATCTGCTGCGGCGTAAGCTCCGGTCCGGAAGCGGTCTTGCGCTCGTCGCCGCCGGCGCTGGTGCGGATCTTGACGTGCGAGCCGCCGATATCGATCGCAAGCACGATCTTTTCTTCCTCCGATGCCGGTTGCTTCACCGCCTTGGCCATCGCTTTCGCCTCCCAGAAATCATTTCGCTGGATTGATCCAGCCGTTCGGCGGCCCGAATCCAGCCATGGCTTCGGCCGGCCCCCACGTCTTTGGCGCGTAGACAGGGGGCGGCGTGGTGTCGCCGAGCACCGGGCCGACGATGCGCCAGGCGAGCTCGCTGGCGTCCTGGCGGGTGAACAGCTGGCCGTTGCCGTTCATGGCGTCGCCGATCAACCGCTCGTAAGGCGGCATGTCGCCCTTCGAATCGTCGAGCGCGGTGAGCTCGACCTGCTCAC
Source organism: Mesorhizobium sp. M0500 (assembly GCF_040321165.1). Classification (NCBI taxonomy): domain Bacteria; kingdom Pseudomonadati; phylum Pseudomonadota; class Alphaproteobacteria; order Hyphomicrobiales; family Phyllobacteriaceae; genus Mesorhizobium; species Mesorhizobium sp. M0500. The sequence continues at coordinate 473,800 of NZ_JAMYRB010000002.1, read as the reverse complement.
CGACCATGTCATCGCCGGGTGCCTTGCGCCGGGCGCCGATCGAGATCGCCACCTGCGGATCGATGCGGAAGCGCACGTGATTGCAGTCGCCGGGCTTGATCGGATCGAAGACGTCGAGCGGCGGCCGCTTCAGCCGCACGATGACCTCGGTGGCGTGCACCGGCAGGGATTTGCCGGCGCGAATGAAGAACGGCACATCCTGCCAGCGCCAGGTATCGACGAAAAAGCGCACCGCCGCGAAGGTCTCGACCGGCGAGTTCGGCGCCACGCCCGGCTCGTTGAGATAGCCGTCGAACTGGCCGCGCACCACATCGTCCCTGGTCAGCGTCCGGATCGCCCGCAGGACCTGCACCTTCTCGTCGATGAGATCGTCGGCCGAGCGGCCGACCGGCGGTTCCATGGCGAGCAGCAAGAGGATGTTGAGCAGATGGTTTTCGATGACGTCGCGAATGCAGCCGACCTCGTCATAGAAGCGGCCGCGGCCCTCGACGCCGAAATCCTCGGCCATGGTGATCTGCACGCTCTCGACGTAATTGCGGTTCCAGATCGGCTCGAGGAAGGAATTGGCGAAGCGGAAATAGAGCAGGTTCTGGATCGCCTCCTTGCCGAGATAATGGTCGATGCGGAAGATCGACTTCTCGTCGAAGACCAGATGCAGCACCCGGTTCAGCCAGCGCGCCGATTGCAGATCGTGGCCAAACGGCTTTTCCACCATCAGGCGCGCGCCCTGGGCGGCGCCCGACTGCTCCAGCCCCTGGACGACCACCTCGAACATCGCCGGCGGCACCGCCAGATAGTGCAGCGGCCGCTCAGCGCTGCCGAGCGCGGTCTTCAGCTTCTCGAAGGTCGCAGGCGCCCGATAGTCGCCGCTGACATAGCGCAGCAGCGATGCAAGCCTGGCAAAGATCTTGTCGTCGATGCTGCCCAAGGCGTTGACGATGCCGTCGCGGGCGCGCGCCTGCAGCTTGGCGAGGTCCCAGGGATCGAAGGCGACGCCGATCACCGGCTCGTTCAGCGTCCCTTTGGCCACCATGGCGTAAAGGGCGGGGAAGATCTTCTTGTGGGCGAGATCGCCGGTGGCGCCGAAAAGCACCAGCGTGTCCGATCGTTCCTGGCTCATGGGCGTGCCTCCCTGTCGCCCGTCACGAGCCGGCTTTGGGTTTTTCGACATGGCCGCCAAAGGCATAGCGCATGGCGGACAGAAGCTTGTCGGCGAATTCGGATTCGCCTTGCGAGGAGAACCTGTCGAACAGCGCCGAGGACAGCACCGGCGCCGGCACGCCGGTGTCGATCGCCGCCTTCAGCGTCCAGCGGCCTTCGCCGGAATCCGAGACCCGCCCGCCGAACTGCGTCAACGACGAATCGGCCTTCAGTACGCCGGCCGTCAGGTCGAGCAGCCACGAGCCGATGACGCTGCCGTGCCGCCAGACCTCGGCCACTTCAGCGATGTCGATGTCGAACTGGTAATATTGCGGGTTTTCCAGCGGGCTGGTTTCGGCGTCGACGGTGCGCTGCCGTTTGCCGGCATTCGCCGACTTCAGGATGTTCATGCCTTCGGCATAGGCGGCCATGACGCCATATTCGATGCCGTTATGGACCATCTTGACGAAATGGCCGGCGCCGCTTGGTCCGCAGTGGAGATAGCCGAAGGGAGCGGTTCCGGCATCCTTGCCAGGGGCGGGCGAAGCGGCGTCGGCGCCCGGCGCCAGCGTTGCGAAGACCGGATCGAGATGCTGGACCGCGCTGTCGGGGCCGCCGATCATCAGGCAGTAGCCGCGCTCGAGGCCCCAGACGCCGCCGCTGGTGCCGACATCGACATAGCTCAAGCCTTTCAAGGCGAGGCGCGCGGCGTGGTCGACGGCCTCGTGATAATAGGAATTGCCGCCGTCTATGATGATGTCGCCCGGCTCCATCAGGGCAGCCACCTGGTCGACGATCTTGCCGGTGATCGCCGCAGGCAGCATCAGCCAGGCGCTGCGCGGCTTCGCCAGCTTGCCGACGAACTCCTCCATCGAGGCGGCTCCGACCGCGCCGGCGCTCACAAGCGCGGCGACGCTCGCCGGGTTGATATCGTAGACGACGCATTCGTGGCCATCACGCAGCAGGCGCCGAACCATGTTGGCGCCCATCCGGCCCAGTCCCATCATTCCTATCTGCATAGTCTCGTCCTGCCTTACTTGAGGGATCGATGATCTAGTGGCGCTGTGATTGAAGCATGATCTTTTCCGAAAACCGGTCTCCACTTTGCGGGATCATGCTCTATCCGGTATCGCCGATGCCGACAGAAAAGTCAGCATTCTCCCAATGGCCGCTATCGGGCCAGAAGAAAGTGAAGACAATGCTATTGCCCGGGCTATTGCCCGGAGCAATCTCGGCAACCGGCAATTCCGCAAGATGGATGCCGAAAGCATTCGCGGTGGTCTCGGTGTCATGGACGGTTGCCCAATTGTCGCTGCTCCAATGAACCAGCGCCCGGGCCAGAAGTTCGATGCGCAGCGCCTTGCCTGCCGGGATGGTACGGATCTTGTGGTTGAAGCGCCATGCCCTGAAGCGCGACACCGTCCTGCCCTCGATATAGCGCTTGACGCCTTGCGGCGGCATGTCGAACACCGTGCCGTCGCGCAGCGACCGCAGCAGCTTGATGTGCTCGGAATGCGCCCAGACCAGCGGCTTGGCGCTGCCGGAGGGCCCGCCATGCCGCAATTCGCGCTCCGGCATGTCGGGACCGTCCCAGACCTGCTCCGGTAGCAGGCCGCCCGATCCGGCAGAGTTCTCGAACGTCCTGAGCAGGCTTGCCGCACTATCCCTGCGGCCTGCCGCCAGCTCGTAATGAGCGCGCTCGCCGACCAGCAGCGGCCAGGGCCGGCCCCGGCCGGTTCCATCGAAGGGCGCGCCGTCGGCATGCTCGCCATAGCCATCGCCATTGTAGCGGTACCAGAGCGGGCCCTGCGGCAGTTCGCAGCGCAATTGCGCGTCGATGACCTTGACCGTGTCGAGGATGCGCGGATCGTCGGCTGCCCGCAAGCCGAAGCGGACCAGCGCCAGCGCATCGGGGCTGACGATCGCCTCGGCCGGCCGGTCCGTATCCGCCGGCGGGCGGTTCTTGATCGGGACGTAGCCGTCTTTCGGCGATGCCGCGCCGGCTTTGTCGGGCGGCGCAATGCGGACATAGTGGCCCTCGACGCCGGCTTCATCGCCTGAGGAGCTACCGGCGACGTAGGTCCAGCGTTCGATCTGATCGTTCCAGACATCGGCGGTTTCGCGCAGATAGTTTGCCGGCTCTGTTTTGCCGGCGGCATCGAAGATGTCCGCAGCCGCTAGCAATGCGGCGATCTCGACGGCAAGCGTGAACGGGCTGTAGCCGGCGTCTTCCTCCCAGCGGTCCTCGCCGGTGACGGGGCCGTTGCGCACGACATAGGCGGCAGCGCGCTCGATCATCGGCATGAAGGAGGAGAGTGCGGCAGGCGGCAAATGGCCGGCGCGGCGCAGTGCGTCGGCAAGCAGCAGCGGGAAGGCGCATTCGTCCATCTGGATGCCCGGCCAATAGGCCGATCCGTCGAGCCAGGCGTTCTGCGGCCAACGGCCGTCCGGCTCCTGGATCGCGCGCAGATAGCCAAGGATGCGCAAGGCTTCCGCCGGGTCGCCGGCGGCGAGGAAGCCGCCGGCGGTTTCGACCAGATCGCGCGGCCAGACCAGGTGATAGCCGCCGAGGTCGTCGTCGCCCTTGTTGAAGCCCCACGGGATCGACAGGCTGGCAACGGCTGCTCCGGCAGACGAGCGGTGTGCCGCCAGCACCGCCGTGCTGAGGCGGTAGCTGTTGAGGCCGGACGCCGCATGCCGGTCCAGCGGCAGCAATCCGGCCTGCCATTTGCGCCATTTGTCGACGTAGGATCTGGCTGCGGGCCCAAAACCTTGCTTCAGGCTGGCGAAAGCAGTTTCCGCCGCCTGTTGCGGCGTCGTGCCGAAGCCCAGTGCCAGCAATATTTTGGGGTTCGCAGCCGAAAAGGCGATCTCGCCGGTCAGCGCGACATTGCCGTCCTCGGCCCTGCGGCAGGCCGGATCGAGCCGGCCGCCTTGACGAAGCTGCTGCCAGCCGTCGGAGACGCCGACATAGCCGGCCGAGCACACCTTCCACGGCAGCGACGAGGCGAGCGCCAGGCAGGTGCCGCGTCCCGATGCAAACAGGACAGGCTGTCCTTCATGGTCGTCGATCCAGGCGGTGTTGCCCATGCCGGCGTTGACGAGGTGCGGTGCCAGCAGCGCGTAGACGCGGTAGTCGGCGCCCGCGCCTTTGAGCGGCGTGAACATGATCTCCTGCAGCAAGACGGGACGTTCCGGATCCGTCAGGATGCGCTTGTCGATCCTGTAGGTTCCATCGCTTGCGGTGTTGACCAGCCGGTAGGCAGGCACCCCGTCCGCCAGGGGTTCGATACTGTGTTCGGCGTCGCGTTTTTCTTCCGAGAAATAGCCGTCGGGTCCGGTGACGATCAGCCCCAGGTCGCGGGTGCAGGCGCTATCGAGGCGCGGGTAGTAGATCTCGTTGAGGATACCGTGGCTGATGGTGAACCAGATCGGGCAGGCCGGCGACAGCGCGGTGCCGACGCCGCTCTTGGCGCTCGAGGTCCAGCGCGCCGGAATGCCGGGTGCACCCGGGGCAAGGTTCGTTGCCATTCGATCGGTCTCCAGTGCCATCCCTAGACCAGGAGCCGAACCGGTTTCAATGATTGCACCGCAAGTTGATCGCCGGCCATGGATTGCTGTTGACAGCTTGCCGCCTATCTGCATTTGTCTGATAATAGATAAAAAACAAGATTGTGAGCGTATCAGCCAATACCCACCAGCCAGCCATTAACCACCAGTAAGACAGCAACTCACGGGAGGAGTATGACATGAGGAAAATATTCGTTTTGGGGGCTCTTGCGGCGATGCTCGCCGCAGGTACAGCGCTTGCCGACACCAGCGGCAAGAAAATCGCCTTCTCCAACAATTACGCCGGCAATTCCTGGCGGCAGGCGATGCTGGACAGCTACGCCATCGTTACCAAGAAGGCGGTTGCCGACAAGGTGGTCGGCGCCGCGGACGTCTTCACGACGGCCGACAAGGAAGTGCCGACGCAGGCAGCCCAGGTGCAGAACCTGATCCTGCAGGGCTATGACGCGATCGTCATCAACGCGGCGTCTCCGGATGCGCTCAACGGCGCCATCAAGCAGGCCTGCGACGCCGGCATCGTCGTCGTCTCCTTCGACGGCATCGTCACCGAACCCTGCGCCTACCGCGTCGTTGTCGACTTCAAGGACATGGGCAAGCAGGAAGTCGAGCAGATGGCCAAGTTCCAGCCCAAGGGCGGCAACCTGCTGGAAATCCGCGGCCTCGCCGGCACCTCGATCGACGATGCCATCCATGCCGGCATCCTCGAAGGCGTCGCTGCCCATCCCGAGTTCAAGATCGTCGGCTCGGTGACCGGCGACTGGGACCAGACCACGGCACAGAAAGCCGTAGCGACGATCCTGCCTTCGCTGCCGGATGTTGTCGGGGTCGTCGACCAGGGCGGTGACGGCTACGGCGCGGCGCAGGCTTTCGCCGCCGCCGGCAAGCCACGCCCGACCATCATCATGGGCAATCGCCAGGACGAGTTGCAGTGGTGGAAGGAGCAGAAGGAAAAGGACGGTTACCAGACCTGGTCGGCATCGATCGCACCGGGCGTATCGACGCTTGCCTTCTGGGTGGCGCAGCAGGTGCTCGACGGCCGCACCGACGTGCCGCACGACCTGCTGGTGCCCTATCTTGCCTTCACCCAGGACGATTTCGAGGCCGCGCTGCCGAAGATTCCGAAGGGCGGCGTCGCCAGCCACGAATACACGCAGGAAGACGCCATCGCGGCGATCAAGGCCAACATCAAGTGAGCATGGCACTATTGTTGCCGCCACGGATAAACGGGTATCGTTGAGGGATGCCCGAGGCCAATGCAGACATCATCATGCCGGACGGCGCCGAAAAGCTTTTCGGCGCCGTCAGTTTGGACATCATAAGACTGGACGGAGCCGAAAAACATTTCGGCGCCGTCAGGGCGCTCGCCGGTGTCGATTTCAGCGTTTGTGCCGGAGAATGCGTCGGTCTCGTCGGCCATAACGGCGCCGGAAAATCGACGCTCATGCATATGGTGGCGGGCACGCTTGCCCCCGACAGCGGGCAGATCGCGGTCCGCGGCGGTGTCGAGGCAAGTTATTCGGTGCCGCGCGCGCAGCAGCTCGGCATACGCTGTGTGTTCCAGGAGCTGTCGCTCTGCCCGAACCTCAGCGTCGCCGAGAACACGCGGATCAACCACGCGTCGCTGCATGGCTTCGGCTGGCGGCGCAAGGCGGCCGATCTGATCGCCGCCAAGCTCGACGAGATCTTCCCCGGCCACAGCATCTCGGCATCCGACATCGTCGGTGATCTTTCCATCACCAGCCGGCAGATGGTGGAGGTGGCGCGCGCCTTCACGGTCACGCAGGAGCCGCTCGAGCTGGTTATCCTCGACGAGCCGACATCCTCGCTCGACGCGCATACCGCCGGCCAGCTGCTGGCGTTCGTGCGCCGCTTCATCGCCGCCGGCAAGAGCTGCATCCTGATCTCGCATGTGTTGGGCGAAGTGCTCGGAAATGCCGACCGCATCGTGGTGATGCGCGACGGCAAGGTGGTCGCCGCCGGGCAGGCCGACGCCTTCGACCGCGACAGGCTGGTGACGGCGATGGGCGGAGCGGAGGCGCGCGAGAAGACCGCCGCAGAGATTGCGAGCGGCAAGCCGGAGCCCGGCCCGCTGCGGGTCCGGGCGCGCCCGGCGCGACAGCAGGACGGCAACGAGCTCGTCGCCCGTGCCGGTGAGATCATCGGTCTTGCCGGACTTGCCGGGCATGGGCAGACCGATCTTTTGCTGGCTATCTTTGCTGCGGCTTCCCGTGCCAAGACCGGCATCGAGGTCACCGCGCCGGTGGCGCTGGTTGCCGGCGACCGCCAGTCGGACGGGATTTTTCCGCAATGGTCGATTGCCGAGAACATTGGCATCCGTTCGCTGGCGCGATTGCGCAACGGCCTCTTGATCTCGCCGCAGCGCGAAGCCGAGCTCGCCGAGCTGTGGCAGCGGAAAATCGGCATCCGTACGCCCGACATGAACAACAACATCTTCTCGCTGTCCGGCGGCAACCAGCAGAAGGCGCTGTTCGCGCGGGCGCTCGGCTCCGACGCCAAGATCGTGCTGATGGACGATCCGATGCGCGGCGTCGACATCGGCACCAAGCTCGAAGTCTACGACCTGGTGCGCGAGGAGGCTCGCCATGGCCGCACTTTCCTCTGGTACACCACCGAAACCGAAGAGCTCGACAATTGCGACCACATCTATGTGTTCAAGAACGGCCGGATCGTCGCCAACCTTCGTCGCGACGAACTGACGGAGGAAAAGATCATCCAGTCGTCGTTCGGCGATGCGGCCTGAGATGACAGCGGTATCCGTCGAGAATGGGCTAAAATCTTCGGCTCGCGCCACGAGGCGGGCGCGCATGCTGCGCAGCCTGCTGCCGGCACTGTCGCTGGCGCTGGTGCTCATCGCCATCGCCTGGCTCAACCCGCGCGCCATCAGCTATTTCGGTTTCAGCCTGATGCTCAATCTGGCGATCCCGATCGCTCTGGCGACGATCGCGCAGATGTTCGTCATCGCCGGCAACGAGCTCGATCTGTCGATTGGCACCTTTGTCGGCTTCGTCGGCTGCGTGACGGCGACATGGCTGAAGGACGCGCCGCTGCTCGGCGTCGTGATCCTGCTCGGGTCGATCGGCGTCTACGCGCTGCTCGGCGCGCTGATCCATCTGCGCAACCTGCCCTCTATCGTGGTGACGCTCGGCATGAGTTTTGTCTGGCAGGGCATGGCCATCCTGATCCTGCCCAAGCCCGGCGGCAAGGCGCCGGACTGGCTGCTGGCGCTGATGGCCTTCAAGCCACCCTTCATTCCGTTCCCGATCATCGCGGCATTGCTGATCGCAGCCGTCGTCCACTTTGGCCTGATGCGCACCTCCTACGGCGTCATCCTGCGTGGATCGGGCGGCAATTCAGCCGCACTCAAACGCGCCGGCTGGTCGCTGCTGCGCACCAAGATCGCGCTGTTTGCGCTGACCGGCCTGTTCGGCGTTTTGTCCGGCATGGCGCTGATCGGCATCACCACCTCGGCCGATGCCAATATCGGCAATGGCTACACGCTGCTTTCGATCGCCGGCGTCATCCTCGGCGGCGGCGAGTTCGTCGGCGGCCGGGTGTCGCCGATCGGCGCCGTCATCGGCGCGCTGACGCTGGCGCTGGCGGCATCGCCCCTCTTGACGTTCATGCACATTCCGCCCGACTGGCAGGTCGCCGCCAATGGCGCCATCCTGATCATCGTGCTGGCGGCGCGGGTGCTGATCAGCCGCAGGGAGAGGTGAGCATGGCTTCGCTGCGGACACTGCTCGCCAGACCCTGGATCTGGTCGTTCTTCGGGGCGCTGCTAGTGTGGCTGGCGACCATCGCCTTCACCGGCGGCTATGGCGGCGGCGGCATGATCACGGCGGCGCTGTCGCTCGCCGTCTTCACGGTCATCGTCGGCGTCGGGCAGATGTTCGTCATCACGCTCGGGCCGGGCAATGTCGACCTGTCGCTGCCGGCCAATATCGGCCTTGCCAGCGCCGTCGCCATGAAGGTCATGGACGGCAATGATGCGATGATCGCGGTCGGCCTGCTGGCAGCGCTTGCCTGCGGCATGGCGATCGGCGCCGTCAACTATCTGCTGATCTGGGCGCTGCGCATTCCGCCGATCATCGCGACGCTGTCGGCCAGCTTCGTCATCCAGTCGGTCGATATCAGCTATGGGCGGGGCCTGCAGATCAAGCCGCCGCCGGGCTTTGCCGATTTCACCAACTGGCAGGTCTTCGGCATCCCGGTGCTGGCGATCCTCACCGTGCTGTTCACCATCGGCGCCGGCATCGTTTTGCAGCGCATGATCTACGGACGCTCGGTGCTGGCGATCGGCCAGAACATCCGCGCTGCCTGGCTGGCCGGCGTCAATGTCGGCCGCACCCGCTTCCTCACCTACACGCTGTCGGGCGCGCTCGGCGGCCTCGACGGCGCACTGCTCGCCGGCTATTTCCGCGGCGCCAATGTCGATATCGGCAATGAGTATCTGCTGGCCTCGATCGCGGTCGTCGTCATCGGCGGCACGTCGGTGGCGGGCGGCAAGGCCAATGTGCCGGGGGTCTGGGGCGCGGCGCTGTTCCTGGTGCTGCTGTTGACCATGCTCAACACATTCGGCGTCAGCGTCGGCGTCCGCCTGGTGCTGACAGGGCTGATCATCGTCGGCGTCATCACCGCCGCCGGTGGGCAGAAGGCGCTGCGCTAAGGCAAGGCCACCCGGCGGCGAGGGGATATCGATCCGGCCCGCAAAACACGTGGTTCCCATCCGCATGCCAGCGCTGTAAATCCCGTCGCGCTATTGGCCAACATCATTGCGTGAGGTTTGCGTGTTCGATTTCGTCAGCACTACAAGGCACGGCAACGTCGCGGTGGTGAGCATCGACAATCCGCCGGTCAACGCGCTGAGCTTCCATGTGCGCGAGCCGCTGATGCAGGCGCTCGTTTCCCTGCGCGACGAGCCGTCGGTCGGAGCAATCGTGATAGCATGCGCCGGGCGGACCTTCGTCGCCGGCGCCGACATCACCGAATTCGGCAGGCCGGCGCGGCAACCGGACCTGGGCGCCCTAGTCGCCATGCTGGAAACCATCGCCAAGCCGACGGTCGCGGCCATTCACGGCACTGCGCTCGGCGGCGGCCTGGAACTGGCGCTCGGCTGCCATTTCCGTGTTGCCGACCGAACGGCAAGGCTCGGCCTGCCGGAAGTCAAGCTCGGCCTGCTGCCCGGCGGCGGCGGCACGGTTCGCCTGCCGCGCTTGGTTGGTCCGCTGAAGGCACTCAACATGATCGTTTCGGGAACGCCGATCGGTGCGGCCGAGGCGCTCGCCGCCGGCCTGGTGGATGCCGTCTTCGATGGCGACCTGACCGCGCAAGCGGTGAGTTTCGCCAACGAAACGGCCGCGAAAGGCGGTCCGTTCACGCCGGTGCGCGACCGCAATGATCGCCTCGACCAGGCCGACTTGCCGGCGTTCGACAAGGAAGCGGCAGTGCTTGCCGGCAAAGCACGCGGCCTCGAGGCGCCGATCGCCTGTGCGCAGTCGGTCCGCAACGCCCTGACGCTGCCCTTCGACGAAGCGCTGGCGGCGGAGCGCGACCTGTTCGTCAAGCTTGTCGCCGGGGACCAATCACGCGCGCAGCGGCATTTGTTCTTCGCTGAACGTGAGGCGGCAAAGATTGCCGGCAAGGACGTCGTCAGGCGCAAGATCGCCCGGGTCGGCGTCATCGGTGCCGGCACGATGGGCGGCGGCATCGCCATGGCGTTCGCCAACGGCGGTCTTCCCGTGACCTTGCTGGAAACAACGCAGGAGGCATTGCAACGCGGGCTGGCGACGATCAACAAGAATTATGCCGTTTCCGTCATCCGCGGCTCGCTGAGCGAAGACGCCAAGCGCCAACGGCTTGGGTTGTTCAAGGGTTCCACCGACTATGCCGATCTTGCCGATTGCGACCTGATCGTCGAGGCCGTGTTCGAGGAGATGGCGGTCAAGAAGGATGTCTTCGGCAGGCTCGATGCCGTGGCCAAACCGGGCGCGATCCTCGCCACCAACACCTCCTATCTCGACGTCAACGAAATCTCCGCTTCGACGTCGCGGCCGCAGGATCTCCTCGGCATGCATTTCTTTTCGCCGGCTAACGTCATGAAGCTTTTGGAAATCGTCCGCGCCGACAAGACTTCGCCCGACGTGCTGGCGACCATCGTCGATCTGGCACGGCGGATCGGCAAGGTGCCGGTCGTTGTCGGCGTCTACCACGGCTTCGTCGGCAACCGCATGCTGGCGGCGCGCGGTGCGGAGCTGGAGACGTTTCTGCTGGAAGGCGCAATGCCGCGCCAGGTCGACCAGGTGTTCACCGATTTCGGCTGGCCGATGGGGCCGTTCGAGATGAGCGATCTCGCCGGCCTCGACATAGGCTGGCGCAACCGCAAGGCGCGTGGCCAGACGGCCGTGATCGCCGATGCGTTGTGCGAACAGGGACATTTCGGCCAGAAGACCGGCAGCGGCTTCTATCGCTACGAAGGCGGTTCGCGCACGCCGCTGCCCGATCCCGATGTCGAGGCGCTGATCCGCAACAAGGCTGCCGAGCGCGGTATTGCACCGCGCGCGATCGGCGCCGAGGAGATCATCGAGCGGACGCTCTATCCGATGATCAACGAGGGCGCCAAAATCCTCAAGGAAAAGATTGCCGCCCGCGCCTCCGATATCGACGTCGTCTGGGTCAACGGCTACGGCTTCCCGGTCGGCAAGGGCGGGCCGATGTTCTGGGCGAGCCTCGAAGGCGTGGACAAGATCATCCGGCGGCTGGATCACTGGCACCAGCAGACCGGCAAGGATGTCTTTCGAGTGGCACCCGGGCTCAGGCAGATGGCCGAAACCGGTTCCTGGGACGGCGCTGCCGGCTGAACTCGGGACTACCGAATCCGTGCGTCCATGATCTCGACAAAACGCGCGAACAGACCCGCCTGCGACTTTATCTTGAGCTTGCGGTAAATGTTGCGGCGATGAACTTTTACGGTTCCCGGCACGATGCGCATCGCCCTGGCAATCGATTCCGTGGAATGGCCCTGAAGCACCAGATCGACAACATGCTGTTCGCGCGGCGTGAGCGAAAGGCTCTTCCAGATGTGAGCACGTTCGAACTCACTGACCGGAGCAATCGCCTCGTCTTGCTTCGTCCCAACCGGTCCGTCAGCCGGAAGGGTAGGCCAGCGCAGCCTGACGAGGCTGATCACCGCAGGCGCCATGTCGCGCAGCAACCTGGCATCGGCGGTTCCGAACGGCCCCGAAGCGCGCAATCGCATTAGCGAGACCACCAGCGCGTCCTTTCCCGGCAGCGGCACGAAAAAGCCGACCTCCTCCGCAAGCCTGGTCTGGCTGTAATAGGAGCGGTAATATTCGCTGGCATAGAAGCGATCCGGCGCCAATTCGCGCATGCGCCAAAAGCCTTCCTTGCGCTCGACTGCCGCATGGTGGAACGGATCGAGCAGATAAGGCCCTTCCTGATAGAGCGCGACGAAGACGTGGCTTTCGGCCGGCGAGAATGTCTCGAACAGCAGCGGCGGGCGTGAGGCGCCGCGATAGCCGAAGATCACGCAATGATCGAAGCTGACATGCTGGCGGAGCCAGGCGACCATCGCCTTGCCGAAAAGCTCGCCGCTCGTCTCCCGCGTCGCTGCGATGAGCGCAGCGAGCCGGCTGTATTCATCGCTGCGTGAAACGCCCAATTCATACCCCTCCAGACGAGAAAATAGATGAAATATACCACCTGGGAGGTATATACTAGCCGCCATTGGCTCTGATAGCGTTTCGAGACCAACCAGCCGCTGGAGCCCGCAGCCTTGACCGCAGTGCCCGACATCGAGTTTCGCGGGGTCACCAAACGCTACGGCAGCGTGATCGCGGTCAGCGGCATCGATCTTACCATCCCGCCGTCTGCCTTTGTCGCGTTGCTCGGGCCGTCCGGCTGCGGCAAGACAACCTGTTTGCGCATGATCGGCGGTTTCGAACAGCCAAGCGAAGGTGTGGTATTCATCCGTGGCCGCGACATGGCCGGCACGCCGCCCTATCGGCGGCCGGTCAACATGGTGTTCCAGCAATATGCGTTGTTTCCGCATCTGGATGTGGCGGACAACGTCGCCTATGGCCTACGCCAGGCGCGGCCGCGCTTGTCGTCGCGGGAGATCAGCCTGAAGGCAGGCGAGGCGCTCGCCATGGTTCGGCTTGCCGGCTATGGACGCCGCAAGATCCATGAGCTTTCCGGCGGCCAGCAGCAGCGTGTCGCCCTGGCGCGGGCGCTGGTCAACAAGCCGGCGGTGCTGCTGCTCGACGAGCCCCTGGCGGCGCTCGACAAGAAGCTGCGCACCGACATGCAGATAGAGCTGCAGAACCTGCAGCGCGAGATCGGCATCACCTTCGTCCTGGTCACCCACGATCAGGAAGAGGCACTGTCGATGAGCGATTTCGTCTGCGTCATGAATGGCGGGCGCATCGTCCAGCTTGGGCAGCCGAGCGAAATCTACGACGAACCCGCCGACCTCTTCGTCGCCGATTTCGTCGGCAAGACCAATCTCTTGAGCGGCAAGGTCGTCGGGCTCTCGGGCAAGCTCGTCGAGGTAGCGCTTGCCGACGGCACCGTCATCGCCGCGCGCAAGCGCACTTCGCTAGCCCAGGGCGAAGCCGTCTCGGTCAGCCTGCGTCCTGAATCCCTAAGTCTCGGCGCGCCCGGAAGCGGCCGGCTGAACGGGCTTGTCCGCAACCGGATCTTTCTCGGTTCCACCGCGGAATATGCAATCGAGGTCCAAGGCATCGGGACACTGCTCGCCAAGGCCGATCATCTGGTTGGCGGTGGAAATCTCTTCAAGCCGGGTGAACCCGTCGCCGTCGGCTTTACAGCCGGAACGCCGCTGGCGTTTCCGGAGAATAACGGGACCAACCAGAGGGAAAACAAAAATGTCGAAATCGTATCGTGACGGACTGCCGATAAGCCCTGAAAAATTCGTCGACCAGTTGATGCGCCTCAAGCGCGGTTCCATCGGCCGCCGCGAGTTCCTTGGCGTCACCGGCCTAGGCATCGCAACGGCAGTAATGGCCCGCGAACTCGGCATCATGCCGTCGCCAGCCTTCGCCCAGGAGGGGCTTGGCGACCGCATGTCGATTGCCACCTGGCCCAATTATCACGACCCGGTGACGTTCGAGAATTTCATGGCCGAAACCGGCGTTGCCGTCGAGGTGAACGTGTTCGGGTCAAACGAGGAGATGCTGGCCAAGCTGCAGGCCGGCGCCTCGGGCTGGAGCCTTTTCGTTCCGACCAACTACACGATCTCGACTTACAAGAAGCTTGGCATCATCGAGGCGCTGGATATGGCCAAGCTTGCCAATTATGACGGCTCGCAAGAAGACCCGCGCTTCACTGGGGAAGGCACGATCGATGGGGTGACCTATGCGGTGCCGAAGAATTGGGGCACCACCGGCTTTGCCGTCAACACCAAGAAACTGACCAAGCCGATGACAAGCTGGAAGGAATTCTGGGACACGGCCATGGCCGAGGGCGACGGCCGGACCATGGTTCATGATTACCAGCTGACCACGATCGGCAACGCGCTGAAATATTTCGGCTTCTCGTTCAACTCGCTGAAGCCGGACGAACTCGCCAAGGCGGAGGAATTGCTGCTGAAGGTCAAGCGGCATCTGTTCGCCGTTTCCAGCGACTATCAGCCGTCGATGCGTGCCGGTGACGCCTGGATGACAATGTGCTGGACCAATGACGGGGCGCAGCTCCACCGCGACATCCCCGAAATCGCCTACGTGCTTGGCAAGGAAGGCGGCGAGATCTGGACCGACTTCTACGCAATACCCAAGGATGCGCCGAACAAGCCTGCCGGCTATGCCTTGCTCAACTATTTGATGAACCCGAAAGTCGCCGTCAAGGAGCACCTGGCCAACGGTGCGCCTTCCACCGATGCGCGGGTCAATGCGCTGCTGCCCAAGGAGGTGCTGGACAATCCGATCCTCTATCCGGCGGCGGATCTGCTGAAGCCGCTCGAATTCGGTGCGGCTGCGACGCTAACCGATCCGGGCCGGGCCGAATTGATGGCACGCTTCAAGTCGGCTTGAACCGGGCAGGCCACAGGCTCGATGCAGGCAACTCCCCGGCGGACAGATGTCCGCCGGCACCGGGGCGGTTTTTTCAATGCGCAGCAACGTCCTTCGTCACAATCTCCTGACCGCCCTGCTGCTCGGTCCAGCAACGGCGTGGCTGGTGGTGTTTTTAGTTTTGCCGTTCGTGGCGATCGCCGTTTTCAGCGTCGGCGAGCGGGCGCCGGAAGGCGGCTATCAGGCCGCTTTCACCTTGGCGCAGTATGCCAATCTTCCGGCGCGGGCGACCGCCTTCTGGAACACCATGATGCTGGCGCCGGCGGGCGCACTGGCCTGTCTTCTCGTTGCCTATCCGGTCGCCTATTACCTCGCTTTGCGCGCGCCGGAACGGTGGCGGCTGATCCTGCTGGCGCTTGTCGTCATCCCGTTCTGGACCAGCCTGCTGATGCGAACCTATGCCTGGATGTATGTGCTTGGCGGGCGCGGCATCCCAGCTCTGCTGGCCTATGTCGGGCTGGAGGACGTGCGGCTGATCAACACGCCGGGAGCGGTTCTGCTCGGCATCGTCTATGGTTATCTGCCGCTGATGATCCTGCCGATCTATGTCAGCCTCGAGCGGCTCGACCGCCGGTTGCTGGAGGCCTCCGCCGATCTCGGCGCGACGCCGATCTCGACATTCCTCGGCGTGACGCTGCGGCTGTCGCTGCCAGGTGTGATGACCGGCTTCTCGCTGGTCATGATCCTGCTGCTCGGCGAATATCTGATCCCGACGCTACTCGGCGGCGGCAAGGTCTTCTTCATCGGCAACGCGCTGGTCGATCTGTTCCTGCAATCGCGCAACTGGCCATTCGGATCGGCAATCGCCATCACACTTGTGGCGGTTTCAGTGGTCGTGCTGCTTGCCGCGAACCGCATTTCGACCCGGCTTTCGGGTGCCCGCCGGGTGGACCTGATCTGATGCGTGCCTTCGTCGTTGCGGTCTTTGCCTTTCTCTACCTGCCGATCACGCTGGTGGTGCTGTTTTCGTTCAACGCCGGCCACCACGCCAGCGAGTTCACTGGCTTCTCGATGCAATGGTACGGCAAGGCCCTGGCAAACCCGTTCCTGGTCGAAGCGCTGAAGAACAGCCTGTTCATCGCCACGACCAGCGCCTTGCTGGCGGCGCTGTGCGGCACGGCGGCCGCGCTTGGCCTGGCGCGTGTCGGCGCGCGGACGCGAGCCGTCTTCGATGCGCTTTTGGGTGCTGCGATCGTCGTTCCTGGCGTCGTCATCGGCATCTCGACGCTGGTCGCGCTGGTCCAGCTATTCGGGGTGGTCAACCCGTTTGTCGCTTCGCTGTGGCCGAACGACCAGCCACCGCGCCTGGCGCTCGGCTATGGCTCGATCATCGCCGCGCACGGGCTGTTTTCGATGGCGCTGGTGGCGATGATTGTCGGCACGCGCCTCGGCAGCCTCGACCGCAATCTGGTCGAGGCCTCGAGCGATCTTTACGCTACCCCGCTGACGACGTTCCGCAGCATCGTGTTGCCGCAGATCATGCCGGCGGTGATCGCCGGCTTCCTGCTCGCCTTCACATTCTCCTTCGACGATTTCATCGTCGCTTTCTTCGTCGCCGGCGCACAGACGACATTGCCGATCTATGTCTTCGCCTCGATCCGGCGCGGGGTCACGCCGGAGATCAATGCCATCGCGACGATCGTGCTCGTCGCCTCCGTTCTGCTCGTTGTGCTTGCCCAATGGCAACTGCGGCAACGAAAACCATCACACTGAAAGACAAAAACATGATTCTGAGAGATCGCATCGCCGTGGTGACGGGTGCCGGGTCGGGGATCGGGCGTGCCGGCGCCATGATGATGGCCAGGGAAGGCGCGCTCGTGGTGATCGCCGACAGGGACCAGGCGGCGGGGGAAGCAACCGCTTCCGACGTTCGTGCGGCCGGCGGTCGGGCCGAGGCCGTCGCCACCGACGTCGGCGAGGATGCGGCGGTCGAGCAGCTCATTGCGGGAACGCTGGGGCGGCATCGGCGGATCGACATCCTGCACAATCATGCCGGGATCCAGGTCGGCGGCACGCTGACCGAAGTCGGCGCCGACGGCATGGATGCCTCCTGGCGGATCAATGTGCGGGCGCAGTTCCTCGCGGCCAGGCTGGTCATGCCGTCGATGATCGCGCAAGGCGGCGGGGTGATCCTGAATACCGCCTCGAATTCGGGTGTGTTCTACGACCGCGAAATGATCGCCTACGCAACGTCAAAACATGCAGTGGTGGCGATGACCCGGCAGATGTCGCTCGACTATGCCAAACACAATGTCCGCATCAACGCGCTGTGCCCCGGCTGGGTCGATACGCCCTTCAACGAGCCGTTCATCGCGCAGATGGGCGGGCGGGCGGCGATCGAGAACTATGTCCGCACCAAAATTCCCATGCAGCGCTGGGCCAGCGCGGAGGAAATCGCCGAAGCGATCCTGTTCCTCGTCTCCGACCGCTCGTCCTTCATGACCGGTCAGGCGCTGGTGATCGACGGTGGAGAAAGCATCGGCTGATCCGCCGCTCCCGGCGGGCGGCAGCTGAAATTCTCGTTGGCCTAACGGCCGGCAGCGAGATGTGCTTTCGTCTCAAGGAGAATGCGGCCAAGATGGCGGGCCGGGAGCAGAAATCGTCAGTGCAAGAGAGAGGCGGCATAATGGCCGAGGCGTATATCTGCGACTACATCCGCACGCCGATCGGGCGCTTCGGCGGCTCGCTGTCGGCGGTCCGTGCCGACGATCTCGGCGCGATACCTCTGAGGGCGCTGGTCGAGCGTAATCCAGGCATTGATTGGGCTGCTATCGACGATGTCGTCTATGGCTGCGCCAACCAGGCCGGCGAGGACAATCGTAATTTGGCGCGCATGGCGCTGCTGCTGGCCGGCCTGCCCAAGGAGGTTTCGGGCTCGACCGTCAACCGTCTCTGCGGTTCGGGCATGGATGCGGTGATAATTGCTGCCCGCGCCATCAAGGCCGGCGAGGCGGAGCTGATGATATCAGGCGGCGTCGAATCGATGAGCCGCGCTCCGTTCGTGCTGCCGAAGGCAGAGACCGCCTTTTCGCGCAATGCCGAGATTTACGACACCACGATCGGCTGGCGCTTCATCAATCCGCTGATGAAGAAGCAATACGGCGTCGATTCGATGCCGGAGACCGGCGAGAACGTGGCGGAAGAGTTCGCTGTCTCCCGCGCCGACCAGGACGCATTTGCCGTGCGCAGCCAGGACAAGGCTGTAGCCGCACAAGCCAATGGCCGGCTGGCAAAGGAAATCACGCCGGTGACGATCGCGCAGCGCAAGGGCGATCCGGTCGTTGTCGACAGAGATGAGCATCCCCGCGGGGGCACGTCGATCGAAGCGTTGGCCAAGTTGCCGACGCCGTTCCGACAAGGCGGCACGGTTACGGCCGGCAATGCCTCGGGCGTCAATGACGGCGCGGCGGCGCTGATCGTCGCCTCGGAAGCAGCCGCGAAAAGATATGGGCTGACGCCGATCGCCCGTGTTCTGGGCGGTGCCACCGCCGGCGTGGCGCCGCACATCATGGGTATCGGCCCTGTGCCGGCCACGCAAAAGCTGTGTGCCCGGCTCGGCCTGACGCCGCAGCAATTCGACGTCGTCGAGCTCAACGAGGCCTTTGCCTCGCAAGGCATCGCCGTGCTGCGCCAGCTCGGCATTGCCGAGGATGCGGAGCACGTCAACCCGAATGGTGGCGCCATCGCGCTCGGCCATCCGCTCGGCATGTCCGGCGCGCGCATCACCGGCACGGCGGCGCTGGAGCTGCGCGAACGTAGCGCCCGCTATGCACTTGCCACCATGTGCATCGGGGTCGGCCAGGGGATCGCGGTGGCGCTGGAGAGATTGTGAGCAAGCGTCGATTTGCCGGGCCATCTAATGGTGCGTTCCGCCCACTCAAATTTGACCATGTGGACAAAAGCCGGGCACCGCTCCATAGTTCCTTCGCCGATATTCCGGAGAAGAGAGCCGGCTCGACACGGCGCCAATCAGAGGGGCATGCAATGGACAACGGGAAGAGCAGAATCCAATCGAAACGCGAAGGGCTTTCGCGACGCAACGTGCTGGAGCTGGGCGCGCTCGGCCTGGCGGCGGCGATGCTGCCGGGCAGCGCCTTTGCCAAGACCAAGAAGCTGAAAGTGGCGGCGATCTTCGCCACGCCGATCGAGGAGCCGTGGGACAACCAGATCCACGTTGCCCTGCAGAAGGCCGAGAAGGAACTCGGCATCGAATACAAATGGTCGGAGAAGGTGCAGACGGCCGATTTCAGCCGCGTCATGCGCGAATATGCGCAGGGCGGCTATGAGCTGGTGCTGGGCGATGCCTTCGCCGCCGAGCGCGAATCGCGTAGGACCGCCAAGCAGTTCCCGAAGACCGCCTTCCTGTTCGGCTCCGGCGCCGGGCCGGCCGAGCCGAATTTCGGCGTTTTCGACAACTGGATTCACGAGCCGGCCTATCTGTCCGGGATGATCGCCGGAAAAATGTCGAAGTCAGGCACGGTCGGCGCCGTCGCGGCGATGGGCATTCCGGAAGTGAACCGGCTGGTCAACGCCTTCTTTGCCGGCGCCAGGGAGGTCAATCCCGACATCAAGAAGAAGGTCGCCTTCATCGGCTCGTTCTTCGATCCGCCAAAAGCAAAGGAAGCGGCCGTCGCCCAGATCGATGCCGGCGTCGACATCATCTATGCCGAGCGCTTCGGCGTCATCGAAGCGGCGGCGGAGAAGAAGATCCTCGCCATCTCCAACATGTCGGACCAGTCGAGCCTCGGCCCCGACACGGTGATCACCGGGCCGGTCTGGGACATGTATCCGACCGTCGAGCAGGCGATCAAGCTGGTCAAGGCCGGCGTCTTCACCGCGCAGGATTACGGCGATTTCTCGCGCATGGCCAAGGGCGGCTCCTACCTCGCGCCCTACCACAAGTTCGACAAGACGCTGCCGGCCGAGGTCAAGGAACTGATCGAGAAGAAGAAGGCAGAGATCCTCGACGGCAATTTCCGCGTCGACGTCGATGAGAATACGCCGGTCTCGGATTAGGGCTCTGTCTTTTGGGGTTGGTGCTTGTCGCACCCCCCTCTGGCCTGCCGGCCATCTCCCCCTCAAGGGGGGAGATTAGCAGCTTCGCCGACAGCGCCCTCCTCTTCAGCGTTGACGATTTGCGAAAGCAGAAGTGACATCCGATCTCCCCCCTTGAGGGGGAGATGGCCGGCAGGCCAGAGGGGGGTGCAGCGCATTCCCGTCGATCAAAGCTGAATCGTAAAGCCAATTCCGATCGGGAGCACCCTTGTCAACGCCTGCCCCTCTCATCGAAATGCGCGGCATCTCCAAGAGCTTTGGCGCCGTCAAGGCGAACGAGGCCGTCGATCTCAGCGTCGCGCCGGGTGAAATCCTCGGGCTGCTCGGCGAAAACGGCGCCGGCAAGACGACGCTGATGAACGTGCTGTTCGGCGCCTATGCGCCCGATGCCGGCGAGATCCTGGTGCAGGGCCGGTCGGTGGCGATCAACAGTTCGGCCGATGCGCTGGCCGCCGGCATCGGCATGGTGCACCAGCATTTTCATCTCGCACCGCGGCTTTCGGTGCTGGAGAACCTCTTGATCGGCATTCCCGGCAGATCGGGCCGGATCGACCGCGCCGGCGGGCTGGCGCGGCTCGCCGAGATCGGCCGCCAGCACGGGCTGACGCTCGACCCGGACCTCCCCGTCTCGGCGCTGTCGGTCGGCGAGCAACAGCGGCTCGAAATCGTCAAGGCGCTGTTTCGCGGCGCAAGGCTGCTGATCCTCGACGAGCCGACGGCGGTGTTGGCACCAACCGAGGTCGACGGGCTGTTTTCGGCGCTGCGCTCGATGGCGGCACAAGGGCTCGGCATCATCTTCATCTCGCATAAGCTCACCGAGGTGCGGGCGCTGACGCATCGCTGCGTCGTGCTCCGGCATGGGCGCGTTGCCGGCCGCGTCGATGCGCCGGCCAGCACCACGTCCTCGGAGATGGCGCGGCTGATGTGCGGCCACGAGATCGTGCCTCCGGCCAGAGGACCGTCGATGCCCGGTGCGGCCGTGCTGACCCTCGACGGTATCTCGACATTGCATCATTCCGGCATGGCGCTGCGCGATGTTTCGCTGTCGGTTCGTGGCGGCGAGATCCTTGGCATCGCCGGCGTCTCCGGCAATGGCCAGCGCGCGCTTGCCGAGGTCATCTCCGGCGTGCGTGCGCCCGATGCCGGGAAGATGACCATAGCCGGCAAAACGGTTTCGCGGTTCTCGCCGAGCACAGTCCAGGCGCTCGGCCTCGGCCGCATCCCGGAAGACCGCATGACGACCGGGCTGGTCACCAATCTGCCGCTTGCCGATTCGATGGTGCTGCCGCGCATCGGCACGGCGGCGTTCAGCCGCAACGGCCTGCTCAAGCCGGATGCGATCCGCGCCTTCGCCGAGGCGCAGATCAAGGCCTACGATATACGTTGCCCCGGGCCGATGACGCGCGCCGGGGCGCTTTCCGGCGGCAATCTGCAAAAGGCGCTTCTGGCGCGCGAACTCGCTTTCGATCCGAAGGTGCTGATCGTTTCGCAGCCGACTCGCGGCCTCGACATCGGCGCTGCGCGCTTCATCCACGAAAAATTCCTCGACATGCGCGCCAAGGGCTGCGGCATCGTCGTCATCGGCGAGGATCTGGAAGAGTTGCTGATGCTCTCGGATCGTATCGCGGTGATGTATGAGGGCCGCATCGTCGGCACGCTGGACAGCGCCGACGCCAGCATCGCCAGACTCGGGTTGATGATGACCGGCGCGGAGGGCCATGCCTGATGTTCCGTCTCGAGGCCCGCACCTCAACGCCCGCCTGGTTCAATCTGGCGCTGCCGCTGCTCGCAATCGGCGCGACGCTGATCCTGTGCAGCGGCCTCATCGCACTGGCCGGCGCCGGCGTCGTCGAGGCCTATGGCGTGATGTTTTCGGCGTCGCTGGGCGACAGCTACGCCGTCACCGAAACGCTGGTGCGTGCCGCGCCGATGATCTTCACCGGACTGGCCGTGGCGGTCGCCTTCCGCGCCAAATTCTGGAACATCGGCGCCGAAGGGCAATTGCTGGCTGGTGCGGTGGCGAGCTGTGCCGTCGGTGCAATCCCGATGCCGGGGCCGCTCGCCATGCTGCTGATGGCGCTGGCGGGCGCTGCCGCCGGCGCGGCCGTCGCCCTGATCCCCGCCACGCTGCGGGTAAAATTCAGGGTCGATGACGTGGTCAGCTCACTGCTGCTCAACTCGGTCATTTTCTATGCATTGATGGCGCTGATCGAGGGGCCATGGAAGGACAGTTTCAGCGGCTACCCGATCTCGCCGCCGATCGAGGATACGGCCAATTTTCCGGTGCCGCTCGAAGGCACGCGGCTGCATCTCGGCGTCGTCGCGGCGCTGGTCGCCGCACCGGTGATCTGGTTCGTGGTCGCGCGCACGACGCTCGGCTTCCGCATCAGGGTCACCGGCGAAAACCCCGAGGCGGCGCGCTATGGCGGCATCAATGTCGAGCGGGTGCTGATTTCGACGGCGCTGCTGTCTGGCGCATTGGCCGGCCTTGCGGGCGTCGGCGAGGTCGGCGGCGTGCATTTCCAGGTGATGAGCGACATCTCGCCGGGCTATGGCTATTCCGGCATCGTCGTCGCCATGCTGGCGAGGCTCAATCCGCTCGGCGTGGTGCCGGCGGCGATCTTCCTTGCCGCCGTCATGACCGGCGCCGAGGCGATGTCGCGGGCGACCGGCGTTCCGGCCTTCCTCAGCGATGTCATCCAGGGAACTGCGCTGCTCGCCATGCTGGTGGCGCTGCTGTTCACCGCCTATCGCATCCGTCGCGTGGGAATAGCCAAATGAGCGTGGTGCTGGAACAGATCTTCCAGGTCGGCTTCCTTGCCGCGATCATCCGCATCGCCACGCCGCTAGCCTTCGCGACGCTGGGCGAGATGTTCTCCGAGCGCGCCGGGGTGCTCAATCTCGGCATCGAAGGCATCATGCTTTTGTCGGCGATGACCGGCTTCACCGCGGCGAGCCTCAGCGGCAGCCTCTGGCTTGGCGTGCTAGCGGCGGTGCTGACCGGGGCGCTGATGGGCGCCGTGCACGCGCTGTTCACTGTAGCGCTCGGCCTCAGCCAGCATGTCTGCGGCATCGGCGTGACGCTGTTTAGCTCCGGCCTTGCCTATTTCCTCTACCGGCTGATCTTCGGCCAGCAATCGGTACCGCCGAACATCAAGGGATTCGAGACGCTGCCGATCCCGATCCTGTCCGGCATTCCGGTGCTTGGGCCGGCGGTGTTCAACCAGTTCTCGCTGGTCTACATGGCGATGCTGGCCATACCGCTGGCCGCCTTCGTGCTCTACCGCACGCCTTGGGGCCTGTCGGTGCGCATGGTCGGCGAAAACCCGCGTGCCGCCGATTCTGCCGGCGTCAGCGTCATTGCAACACGCTTCCAGGCGGTGATCCTCGGCGGTGCCTTGATGGGACTGGCCGGTGCCTTCCTGTCGATGGCGCAATTCAACGCCTTCACCTTCGGCGTGGTTTCCGGGCGTGGCTGGGTGGCAATCGCGCTCGTCGTTTTCGGCCGCTGGGATCCGTGGCGATCGGCAGGCGCGGCACTGCTGTTTGCCTTCGTCGACGCCTTGCAGTTGCGCATGCAGGCGAGCGGGCTTGGCCATATCCCCTACGAGGCGTTCCTGATGCTGCCGTTCATCTTCACCATCGTCGCTATGGCGGTGATGTCGCGCAATGCGGTGGCCCCGTCGGCGCTGCTCAAGCCGTTCCGGCGCGAAGAGCGGTAGCGGCGCTTCGCCTTTCACATCGCGGTGAAGCCGTTATCGACGAACAGAT
The DNA here is from genome assembly GCF_040321165.1 of Mesorhizobium sp. M0500. Classification (NCBI taxonomy): domain Bacteria; kingdom Pseudomonadati; phylum Pseudomonadota; class Alphaproteobacteria; order Hyphomicrobiales; family Phyllobacteriaceae; genus Mesorhizobium; species Mesorhizobium sp. M0500. The sequence continues at coordinate 450,137 of NZ_JAMYRB010000002.1, read as the reverse complement.
GCGCGCCGTTGACGAAGCTGGCCTCGTCGCTGGCCAGGAACAGGGCTGCCTTCGCGACCTCTTCCGGCTCGCCGATCCGCCCTTGTTGCGCCGCCATTGCCGCGTCGGAGACATCGACGCCGAGTTTGTCGAGATCGGCGACCTCGCGCAGGCCATGCGGTGTCCTGATGAAGCCTGGACAGACCGCATTGCAGCGGATGTTGCGGTCGCGGAACTCGACGGCGATGGCACGCGCGAACATATGGCAGGCGCCCTTGGTGGTGTCGTAAAGCACCTCCATCGGCGTCGCCGCCACCGCCGAGATCGACGAGGTGCAGACGATGGAACCGCCGCCGGCGGCGATCATGCCGGGCAGCACGGCACGCGTCATCAGGAACATCGAACGCACATTGACGGCATGCAGCCAGTCCCATTCCTGCAGCGTGGTCTCCAGGAAGGGTTTGATGACGAGGGTGCCGGCGTGGTTGAACAGAACCGTGAACGGGCCGAATTTTTCCGTCGCGCCCTTCACCGCCGCTTCGACCTGCGCCTCATCCGATACGTCGGCGACCCAGTGCTCGGCGACATGGCCGCGTTGCCTGATTGCCGCTGCGGTGGCCGCCGCCGCTTCGCCGTTGCGGTCGACGATCGCCACCTTGGCGCCCTCGGCCGCGAAAAGCTCCGAGGCCGCACCGCCCATTCCCGTCGCGCCGCCCGAAATGATGGCGACCTTGCCGGCCAGTCTTGTGCCCATGGTTTGCTCCCTGCTGCCTTGCCGTGACGTCGCGGCTTTCCGCTGAAGCGATGCTATCCCTCATCCATTGGATGGCCAAGGAGCCACAGACATATGGACCTGACGTTTCCTGCCGTCACCCCGGCATGCCGCGAAAGGCAGCGCTAAGCAGTAAAAGCACTAATTTGTCCGCCGTTTGGAGAAAATTGTTCTAAGGATCGCGCGAAAATAGCACTCGACAAAGTCTACTGATTTTATAGATTAAGCGCCGAGACGGAGGTCGATATGTCCTATAGCCAGAACGCTCAGACTGCCCGCAAAGGCCAAAGGCTGGGTTCCGACCAGGTGTGGCGGCCGGCCTATGCCGGCGCTTTCGCCTATCTCGTCTTTGCCCTTGCGTTTGTATTCACCGGGGCAGTGGTACTGGGGCTTATCCCCTGATTGTCAAGGCTCTGATCATCGAGGCTTCCTCGGGATAGCGGCCTGCCGTTTGCAGAAATTCCGGAGTTGATGAACCGAATGCCGGTGCGCTTTTGCGCGCCCTGATTCCAACGTGATGGAGGAGATGGCAATGCCAATCGAGTTCACGCATGTTCCCGGTAAGATCCACGCTGCCGACGCCAGCTTTTTCTACGACTATGTCGAGACCGCGACGAAGCTGTCACTGATCGAGGATGCCGGATTCCGGAAGATCGTCATCGACGACCAGGCCGGGCTGCTGACCAATATGGACCTTGCCGCCCAGACGCTGGACCGGACCTCGTCCCTGGAGGTCGTGCTCACGCATTGGGCAGGCGTGATCGAACCAACCGTGGCGGCGCGGCAGCTCGCTGCCCTCGACGCGAGAAGCGGTGGCCGGCTGTCGCTCAGGATGCTCAGCGAGCCGCTGACCGACGACGATGCCGAGGCACGTCCGGCCGGCCATACGGTGGTCTGGCAACGCATCGATGAATATCTGGTGCTGCTGAAGCGGTTGTGGTCGAACGACAGGCCGTTCGACCATGAAGGCACCTTTTACAGCATCAAAGGCGGCTATGTGCCGCGCAAGGGGCCGCATGGTGCCGATGTGACCATCCGCATGGGCGGGCAGTCGGGCACTGCGCTCAGGGTCGCGGGCAGGCATGCGGACGTGTTCGAGCTGGCGCCTGGCTCGCTTGCAGAAATCCGCCAGTCAATGGAGCGCGTACGCGGCGCTGCTGCCGAACACGGCCGGGCCGGCAAGCTGCGTTTCGCGCTTCCCGTCCGAATCCGTACGGAAGACAAACCGGCCGCTTCCTGCCAGAAGGCGCTCGAACTTGCCGGGCCGCCGGCGCAGGTCGCGCTTTCGCTGCTTTCTTACGCCGCTTTGGGGATCAAGGAGTTCATGATCGTCGGCGTCGACAGGCCACGCGAGATTGCGACCGCCGGCCGCGAGGCGATCGCGCTCTTGCGCAATTCGCTGGCACGGCGCGAGGCCGATGTCCCTCAGCCGGGGGCGTTTGCGTCACGCTCGATACAGGGAGCACGCGCCGGCTGCTGAAGCGCCTCCGTCGTCCGCGCCTTGGTGACGGGTCTACACCATTCCGGGAAAGCCGCGTGAGCCGCCCTGGCCAGCGCCGGTATTTCCTGATCGGGAACGGAGCTGTAGGGCCAGAGCAGTCGCGGGCCGAGCGGCGCCCAGCCGCCGGCTGCCGCCATCGCCTTGTCGAGTGCTGCATCACCGACATTGTAACGGGTGCGAAACGGTAGGACATTTGCGGCGAGGAAGGCCTGTATGCGGGCCTCGACCTCGGCAGCGGCGGCCATGTTGGTGCGGATTATCTGCCACCACATCATCGCGCCCTTCGGGTTGAGGCAGGCAACGTTGGAATAGCTGCCATGGGCCCCTCCAGCATAGCCTGTTGCCAGCGTGTGGCCGGGGACGAAGACGGAAAATCCGTCCAGTTTGCGGCGCATGTCGGCATACCAGCCGGCGTCGCCGCCCGGCAGCTTGGCGCCGACCAGCGATGGCACGGCCGCACGCAGACTGGCGATGCCGTCGAGCGTCAGGTGGCGCTTGGCGTGCGGCGGATTGTAGAGCACCAGCGGCGTTTCAGGCGCGGCGTCGCACAGGCCGCCGGCAAAGCGCATGACCTCGTCGTCGCTGGGCGGCCACCAGTCGGGCAGCGTGAACTGCACCGCCGCCGGGCGAAGTCCGGCGACCCGCGTCAGTCGCTCCAGCGCGACGCGCGGATTGGACTGGCTGATGCCGATCTGGAAAGGAAGGCGCGCGCGGCCGGCTATGGTTGCGACCAACTCACAAAGCCGGTCAAATTCGGGCTCGGTCTGGCAATGGAATTCGCAGGCCGTTCCATTGGAATAGACGCCGTCGACGCCTGAGGCGCAGAGCCGGGCGATCGTCTCTTCCGTCGCCTGCCAGTCGATCGCTCCGCGATCGTCGATGGCCAGCATCACCGCGCCCCAGATGCCGCGCGGTGCGTGTGCGGGCAAGCGGGCCAGATGGTCGTCGAGGTCAGCGTCCACCGGCGATCTCGTGTTCGCGGCGGGTTTCGTTCGACGCGAAGGCAGCCTCGATAATGGCGACGATCTTGCGCGCATAGATGCCGTCGACCGGCACCGGCGTGTCATCGGCAATGGCATCGCGCATTGCGCTCCATTCGCGCACCAGCGCGTTATGCATCCAGTTCGGCTCAAAGGAACCGGGCAGCTCGGTCCAGACCGTCTCGCGGCCAAGCATGGTGCCGCGGTCCATGTCGATGCGCAGCGTTCCCCGCTCGCAGACCAGATCCATGGCATAGGTGGTGGCGCCGGTGCGATAGCCGACGCTCTGCACCTGGCCGATGCCGCCGCCGGCGAAGCGCAATCCGAGCAGAGCGCTGTCGTCTGCTTCCTGGTCATGGAACTTGGCGCCGAGCATGCCGCTCACTGACACGACATCGTCATCCATCAGCCAGACCAGGCGATCGACCGCGTGGATGCCGGCCGTCAACAGCATGCCGCCGCCGGTCGCCTTGCGCAGATGCCAGTCGCGGCGATTGTGCTCCATCCACAGCTTGATGATCCAGCTCGATCCGGCGAGCGGCCGGCCGAGCGCTCCTTCCTCCAGAATTTGCCTGGCCGCCATGCAGGGCAGGGCGAAATGCATAAGGTGGGCGACCATCAGCTTGACGCCGCTATCGGCCACGGCGGCGTTGATCGCATCGCAGGCGGCCACCGTCGGCGCCATCGGTTTTTCGAGCAGGATATGCTTGCCGGCCTTTGCCGCGCCGATGGCCATTTCGGCATGGAGATGGTGCGGGCTGGCAATGAGGACCGCATCGACCTCCTTGTCGTCCAGCAGCCTTCGCCAGTCCGCGTAGCCGCGGCCGCCATGTTCAGCGGTGAATTGCTGCAGTGCGTCGGCATTTCCTCGAGAGGCGGCGACGAGGCGAATATTTCCAACCTCGCGGATTGCCCGCGCATGGGCTGCGCCGAAATCGCCGGCGCCGATAATTCCTATTCCAATCATGGTCCTGCCTTTTGATAAGCGGCGTCGATCAGCGACATCGCCGCAACATAATCTTCGATGGACACCGGCGGAGGCGCCTTTCTGGCCAGCCGGTCAAGCGTATCGCGCATGAACAGACGATAGCGCGTTGCCGGCAGTTCGACCGGCAAGTCGACGATTGCCGCGTCGTCGAGCGTTGCGCAGATAACATGGTCGCCATGATCGATGAGGGTGGCATTGGCACTGACGATGCGCCACTCGAAGTCACCGCCGGGGCGCATCGAAGCAAAGGTGTAACCGGCCTCGACGATGAACAGCGCGCCGGCTTCGTCTTCCAGCACCAGAAGTGCGTGATCCTCGACCGGGCCGGGATGGATGCGGTTCGCGATCGAAACGCTTTTCAGGCCGAGCTTGCCGGTTGCGAGGCTGAGTGCCGCGTCGACGCCGTGTATGCCGAGATTCCTCAACGCACCCCCGCCACCAACCGCCGGGTCGAGCACCCAGGCGACACCGTCGGCGATGTAGCGTTGCGGCGGGCCGTTGACCAGCCGGAACTGGCAATGCGCCACGGGGCCGGCGCGACCTTGCCGGCGCAGCCGTTCAAGGCCGGCAACGGCCGGCCCGAAACGGTTGGGCAGGGGAACAGCGACAAAAGCCTGGTGCTGCCTGGCAAGGTCGCGCAGCGCCATCAGTTCCCTCGTATGGCTGGCCGCCGGCTTCTCCAGGATCAGCGGTATCCTTGCCGCGATGATCGCACGTGCCCGCGCCGGCACCATCGAAGGGTGCCCCATCAACAGGATCACATCCGGCGGGCTGGAGAGTATCTCCTTGAAATCTTCGATAAACGGCAGGTCGTGATGCGCGGCGAACGCTTGCGCTTGGCCAGGATCCTCGTCCCAGATACCGGTGATCTCCGTGCCGTAAAAGCGTGCGGCGTCGAGGTGTATTTCGGCGTGCCAGTGGCTCGAGCCGGCGAGGGTAATCTTCATTCGGAGGCAGCAGGTTTGTTATGGGCTTGCAGGATATCCTACAAGTGGCTATACGACAAGCGGCGGGCAAGCTTCAGCGGATGATGAAGGCAGTGGGATGGCGGAACTGAAGTCGATCGAACCGTTGAGCAGACCGCCGCTGCTTCACGTCACCGTGCAGGAAAGCCTCAGGGCCTATATCGAAAGCAACCAGCTCAAGGCAGGCGATCCCCTGCCGCCGGAGACGTTCCTGGCGCAGCGGCTCGGCGTCGGCCGCAACTCCGTGCGGGAAGCCATCAAGGCGCTGGAATCGATCGGCATCCTGGAGACGCGACGCGGCATCGGCGTGTTCGTCAAGGAATTCTCGTTCAAGCCGCTGCTGGATAACCTGGCCTACGGTTTGCAGGATTCGCTGCGCGATGTCGAAGAGCTGCGCGAAATCCGTCGCGTGCTGGAAACCGGCCTCATCGCCAAGACGATCGAGATGATCAGTGCCGAGGACATCGAGGCGCTGCGCCAGTTGACCGAGCGCATGCGGCAACGTGCCGAGCGCCATGAGAGCTTCGCCGAAGAGGACCAGCAATTCCATCAGCTGCTGTTCCGCTGCCAGAACAATCACATGCTGAGCGCGCTGATCGACATCTTCTGGACGGCGTTCAACAAGGCCTCGAATTTCACCAATCTCGATAATCCGACGCCGCTGGCGACATGGCGCGACCATCACGAGATCGTCGAGGCTGTCGCCGCCAAGGATGTCGACCAGGCGCGTCGGCGGCTCGACGACCATTACCGGGGGATCCAGCAGGTTATCGCAAAAAACCGAACAAGCTGAAGAACAACCTGACTATGCCAAGGGAGGAAACCATGCGTATCAGGACCATCGCATTCTCAGTCGCCGGGCTGCTGCTCGCCAGCATTGCCCCATTGACCAGTGTCCAGGCACAAAGCGCCAAGACCATTGCGGGCGGCTTCGACGTCGGCCCCGGCGGTTTTCCCAAGAACTTCAACCCGCTGGTGGCGACCGGCGGCTACACCTGGCTCAGCACCTATTTTGAACCGCTGGTCATCTACAATGCCGGGCTGGCCGATATCGAAGGCGACCTCGCCAAGGACTACAAGATCAGCGACGACCAGCTGAGCTATACGTTCAACCTGGTCAACGAGACCTGGCATGACGGCAAACCGTTCACCTCGAAGGACGTCAAGTTCACCCTCGAGCTTGCCAAGAACAAGGCCTCCGGCAGCCTGTTTGCCGCCCGCCTCGCCAACATCGCCTCGGTCGATGCCCCGGATGACCACACCGCAGTGGTGAAGCTATCGAAACCGAACGGCTCGTTTCTATCCATCCTCTCGCAGCTGATGATCCTGCCGGAGCATGCCCTGGCCGCTCTGCCGCCGGAATCGCTGGCGACAAGCACCTGGTGGTCGACCACACCGGTCGGCACCGGCCCGTTCAAGTTCAAGCGCTACGTGACCGACCAATATGTCGAACTGGCAGCCGATGACGATTATCGCGGCGGCAAGCCGAAGGTAGACGTGCTCATCAACCGCTATTTCGAGTCGCCGGCGGCGGCCGTTGCCGCACTCCGTGCCGGCGAAATCCAGTTCACCTATGTCGAGCCCGACGATGCGGCATCGTTCAAGAGCGACAGCAATTTCAAGGTGATCGAAGGTGCCTCGTACGTGGTCAACTATATCGGCCTGAACCAGAAGGTCGACCTGTTTAGGGATATCCGTGTCCGCCAGGCGATCATGTACGCGATCGATCGCAACGCCATCATCGACAGCCTCTACGGCGGTGCCGCCGAGCCAGCCAATTGCGGCTATGTCGCGCCGCATCTCGTTCCCGCAGGCCTCGAACCCTATGCCTACGATCCGGCAAAGGCCAAGGCGCTGCTGAGCGAGGCCGGCTGGGACAAGATCAACGGCGACAAGCCGATCACCTTGCTGACCTATTACGGCTCGCCGCAAGCGGCCAATGTGATGGCCGCTGTCCAGTCGATGCTGGCCGAGGTCGGCATCAATGTGGTGCCGCGGGTCGTCGATACGCCGACCTACAACGGCATCGTCTACAAGCAAGGCACGCCGGACTGGAACGCCTTTCCGATGGTCTATGCCGGCCTGCAGAACGGCCCCAACCCGGCCGGCCTCAATCCCGGCCTCAACAAGTCGCAGATCCCGCCGGCAGGCTTCAACACCATGCGCATCGAGTTCGACGATCTGAGCACCGCATTGGACGCCGCGCTAGGCCAAACCGATCCGGCCAAGCTCGATCAATCCTGGCAGGGGGTCTGCAAGGTGATGAACAAGGAGCTACCCTGGGCGACGTTGTGGGTGGCCAACCGCTATGGCGTAGCCTCCAACAAGCTGCATGACTTCGTCTGGACGCCGGCGCCGGGCGGCGGCCCCTACGCAGCTCACCCCGAGCGCTGGGACATCCAGTAAGAAACCCGCAACCAAGCGAGCAGGCGGGACCACTTTGGCGCCGCCTGCCACCGCCACGGAAAGCCCATGTTGAGCTTCATCGCCCGCCGCAGCGCCACAGGATTGCTGATGCTGGTCGCGCTCAGCGTCCTCATCTTCATCCTGTTGCGGCTGGCGCCGGGCGATCCGATCGACGCCTATATCAACCCATCGGTCCCCATGTCGGCTTCCGACCTCGAGGGCCTGCGCGAACGGCTCGGGCTCGATCGGCCGCTTCCCGTGCAATATCTCGCCTGGCTGCGCGCGGCGCTGAGCGGTGACTTCGGCTATTCGATCCAGCGCAGCGGCGTTGCCGTGCTGCCACTGGTCATGGAACGCATCGGCCCGACGGCGCTGCTGATGGGTACGGGCCTGGCGATCGCCATCGTGCTCGGCATTTCCGCCGGCATTTTCAGCGCGGTGCGCCGTAACGAACCATCCGACATCGCGCTGTCGGTGCTGTCGTTTATCGGTATCTCCAGCCCGGCTTTTCTGACAGCGCTGCTCGGTCTCTATTTCTTCTCGGTGCTGCTGCGCTGGGCGCCGTCCGGCGGCATGCAGACCGCGGGTGCGCCGTTCTCGGCGACGGATGTGCTTGCGCACCTCGTCCTGCCCGCCTGCCTGCTGTCCGTCGGCCATGCCGCGCTGATCATGCGTTACATGCGCGCCTCGCTGCTGGAAGTGCTCAACCAGGATTACGTGCGGACGGCGCGTGCCAAGGGCGTGCGCGAGTTCTGGGTTATCATCAAGCACGCGACCCGCAATGCGCTCTTGCCGGTCATTACCTTGATCGGCTCGACTGTCGGCATCGCCATCGGCGGCGCCATCTTCCTGGAAAGCGTGTTCAACTGGCCGGGCATGGGACTGCTTCTGGTCAACGCCGTCGGCACCCGCGATTACCCGGTGATCATGGGCGCTACCCTGGTGATCGGCGTTTGCGTCATCCTGGTCAACCTCTTGACCGACGTCGTCTATGCCGTCGTCGACCCGCGCATTCAGGTGGCATGATGGCAATCACGGCGCCAGATCCTACAGTTGACCCGACAGCCGTGCCGCAAACCAAAGGCCCGCTTCGCCGCGCGCTCGACCGCTTTTTTGAAAACCGCGCGGCGCGTGCCGGGCTTTTGATCGTCATCCCGATCCTGCTGGCGGTTTCGACGTATCCTTTGTGGTGGCCGTTCGGTCCTAACACCATCGACCTCCGAGCAATGAACAAGGCGCCGTCGGCCATTCATTGGCTGGGCAGCGACGGCGTCGGGCGCGACGTCATGGCCCGGTTGCTGCAAGGCGGGCGGATCTCATTGCTGGTTGCCGTCAGCTCGGTCGCCATCTCCACCGTCATCGGCTTCCTGGTCGGCGCCGTCGCCAGCTTTGGCGGGCGCCTCGTCGACGGCACGGTGATGCGCCTGGTCGATCTGGCGATGACGCTGCCGCCGGTGATCTTCCTGCTGGTGCTGGCTTCGATCGCCGGCACCGGCATCGCGCCGACCATACTGGTGATCTCGCTGCTCTCCTGGCCGGTGCTGTCGCGCATGGTGCGCGCCCGGCTGCTCGAACTGCGCGAGCGCGATTTCGTCGTTGCCGCCCGCGGCATGGGGGCAGGGCTGCCGCATCTGCTGTTCCGGCACGGCCTGCCCAATTGCATCGATATCCTGGTCGTCTACGCCACCTTGCAGATCGCCAACGCCATCCTGCTCGAGGCCGGCCTGTCCTTCCTCGGCCTCGGCATCGCACCGCCCGAAGCCAGCTGGGGCAACATGCTCAATCTCGCCCGCTCCACCGTCGTGCTTGAAAATTACCCCTGGCAATGGATGTTCCCGGGCGCCGCACTGGTGCTCACCGTGCTCGCCATCAACTTCATCGGCGACGGCTTGCGCGACGCATTCGACCCCCGCTCCGATCTCAACTGACCTCAAAGGTTCATCAAAATGCCCCTGTTTACCGGCGTCGTGCCACCTGTCGTCACCCCGCTCAATGCCGATTTCAGCATCGACTTTCCGTCGTTCACCCGCACCATCGAGAACCTGCTCGACGGCGGCGTTCACGGGCTGTTCGTGCTCGGCTCGACCAGCGAGGTGGTCTTCCACGACGAGGCGGGCCGCAGGGCCGTCCTCGAGCACGCGGTCAAGGTCAATAACGGCCGGGTTCCGATCTTCGCCGGGGTCATCGACCCGACGACCGACCGCGTCATCAACCACGCCCGGATCGCCAGATCGGCCGGCGCCGACGCCATCGTCGTCACCGCGCCGTTTTATACCCGCACCAGCCAGCCGGAGATCGGCGACCACTTCCGCTATACCAAGGATGCGATCGACATTCCGGTCATCGCCTACGACATCCCGGTCTGCGTCCACGTCAAGCTGGAGCGCAAGACCACGGTCGGCCTCGCCAGGGAAGGCGCCATCGCGGGCATCAAGGATTCCAGCGGCGATGACGGCAATCTGCGTTACGTGCTCAAGGACATGGCCGACGACCCCGGCTTCTTCGGCATGACCGGCTCCGAGATACTGGTCGATAGCGTGCTGGCCATGGGTGCGCATGGCGTCGTGCCGGGGCTCGCCAATGTCGACCCGCATGGTTATGTCAGGCTGTGGAAGCTGACGCAGGCGGGCCAGCATGCCGAAGCCCGCCTGGAGCAGGAGCGGTTGTTGAAACTGTTCGAGATCGTCTGGATCTCGCTCGGCAGGACCAGCGCCGGCTCGGCCGGCGTCGGCGCCTTCAAGGCGGCGATGAAGAGCCTCGGCATCATCGCCTCGAACACCATGGCGCGGCCGCAGCGCAGCCTGAACGACGAGGAAACCGCAAAGATCGACATGATCCTTCGCGATGTGGGGCTGCTCCGCTGAGTGCCGCGCCGATCCTCTCGATTTCCGGCCTCCGCTCGGTGTTCCGCATCGCGGGGCGCGACATCGCGGCGGTAACGGATGTCGACCTGACGATCGGCTCCGGCGAGACGGTGGCGCTCGTCGGCGAATCCGGATCCGGCAAATCCGTCACCAGCCTGTCGATCATCGGCCTGTTGCCGAAAAGGGTCGGACATATTGCCGAGGGATCGATCGCGCTGCGGCGCAAGAACGGCACGGTCACCGAGCTGACCAGCCTCGATGCCGAGTCGCTGCGCAAGATACGCGGCAATGAGATCGGCATGGTGTTCCAGGAGCCGATGACCAGCCTCAATCCGGTCTACACGATCGGCGAGCAGATCGCCGAACCGATCCGCATCCATCTCGGCAAATCGCACCGCGAGGCAGCAGCGGACGCGGTGCGGCTGCTGGAACAGGTCGGCATTCCCGATCCGAAGCGGCGGGCGCGGCAATATCCGCACGAACTGTCGGGCGGGATGCGGCAGCGCGCCACCATCGCCATGGCGCTGTCCTGCGATCCGGGCTTGCTGATCGCCGACGAGCCGACAACCGCGCTGGACGTCACCATCCAGGCCCAGATCCTCGATCTTTTGGCCGAACTGCAGGCTCAGCGTGGCATGGGTATCCTGTTCGTCACCCACAATCTCGGCGTCGTCGCCGAAATCGCCGACCGGGTGGCGGTGATGTATGCCGGGCGTATCGTCGAAACAGGTCCGGTGAGCGAAGTGTTCACCCGTCCGCGTCATCCCTATACGGCAGGGTTGATGCGCTCGGTGCCGCGGCTCGGCCAGGCCACGGCGCTGAAGGCGGCGGGAACGCCGCTGCCGACCATTGCCGGAAATGTTCCGTCGCTCGCCTTGCTGCCCAAGGGCTGTTCCTTCGCGCCGCGTTGCCCGATGGCTATCGCTGCCTGCCGCGCCGCGGTCCCGCCATTGTTTGGGGCGACGCCGACCCAGCAAAGCCGCTGCCTGCGTTGGGAGGAGCTCTGATGGCCGACGCCCCTTTCCTCGCTGTCAAAAACCTGACCAAGCATTTTGCGCCGACAGCGTTCTCGCGCGGACCCGTCGTAAGGGCGTTGGAGGATATTTCCTTCGACATCAGGCGTGGCCAGGTGGTCGGCCTGGTCGGCGAATCCGGCTCCGGCAAGACGACGATCGGCCGCTCGGTGCTGCGTCTGATCGAGCCGACATCCGGCCAAATCAACTATGACGGCACCGACATCACCAGGCTGGGTGCCGCCCAGTTGCGCCGCCAGCGCCGTAAGATGCAGTATATTTTCCAGGATCCCTTCGCCAGCCTGTCGCCGCGCATGACGATAGGGCAGATCCTCACCGAAGGCCTGGACATTCAAGGCATCGGCAAGAAGTCCGAGCGGCGGGCGAAGGCCGAGAAGGCACTTGCCGCGGTCGAGTTGCCGGTCGACGCCTATGACCGCTACGCCCATGAATTTTCGGGCGGCCAGCGCCAGCGCATCGGCATCGCCCGGGCGCTGACGCTCGAGCCGGAATTCATCGTTGCCGACGAGCCGGTCTCGGCACTCGACGTCTCGATCCAGGCGCAAATCATCAATCTGTTGCGCGACCTGCAGCTCCGGCTCGGCCTGACCATGCTGTTCATTTCGCACGATCTGGCCGTCGTCGAGTACATCTGCGACACGGTCATCGTGCTCTATCTCGGGCGCATCATGGAAGTTGCGCCGGCGGCCGAGCTTTATGCCCGGCCGCAGCATCCCTACACGCGCGCGCTGCTGTCAGCCATTCCATCGCTCGATCCGCTGGCCAGGCAAGACCGACAAGTGCTCAAGGGCGATATTCCAAGCCCGGCAAACCCGCCGTCGGGCTGTGTTTTCCGAACCCGTTGCCCGTTTGCGGTGGAAGCTTGCGCCGGGGCTGTACCGCCGCTGAGGGCGACAGCCGAGGGCCATCTGAAGGCCTGCATCCGCGACGACATCGCTTAGGTTTTCTGCCCTCGGCCTACGGGAGAACGTGGGCGAGATGGACAAGGTCGTCGGCCACAAAGTCCCAGCTCTCAAGAGGCGAGAGATCGGTCGTCTGCGCCGGGCCATGCTCTTTTGGCCGAGCAACAAAGGCGGTTCCGATACCGCACCTTCGCGCCGCAGCCAGGTCGTCATTATGCGCGGCGACTAACACGGCCTCCGAAGGTCGCACCCCCAGGATCTCCACTGCACGGAGATAAGCCTGCGGCGCAGGCTTGTAGGTGCCGAACACATCCGAGCCAAGGACGGTGTCCCAAGGCAGGCCGGCGCGCTTGGCCATATCCAGCAACAGCCGGGTATTGGCCCCTGACAAGGGCACGATGATGAAGCGTTCCTTCAGCCTCGCAAGGCCTTTCAGCGAATCGGGCCACGGCTCCAGCCGGCGCCAGGCGAGGTTGAGTTCCTCAAGTTCGGCGGTCGGCAGCTCGGATGGGGCCAGCCCGAACTGGACGAGGGTGGCGTCCAGATTCTCCCTGTTGATCACGTCGAGTGAAACGAAAGGCCGGTGCCCCGTCCGCACCGCCTCGGTCGAGGCGTCATAGCGCGACGCCCACGCATCGGCGAATTCACCGGGATCGACCTGCTGTGCACCGTTTCGCGCCAGGAAGGAGCCGGCCTCCCTTGCGATACCGCTGCGCCAATCAACGACGGTTCCCAGAACATCGAAGAATAGGACTCGAGTGGCGGTCATATTGAGCTTTCGGGCGGGGTTGCGGTTGGTGTCCTGCCGCATCGGTCGCGATAGGACGGATCGACCGCGTCGAGCTGCTGATCAGATAGTCGAAATGTTTAAAAGCCTGTTCGCGAAGGTGGTTCCCCCGACCTCATTGAAACGTCGTCGACGCCAACCCATATGCAATGTGCGTCGGATGTTTCCTCCCATTCGTCCGGCGCGTTCCCCTCTGAAGGTTTTCGACCTTCACATCTGGCCGGGCTTTGCAGCCTGGCCTTTTTTGCGGGGTAAGTGAGCGAGCCGAGATCATGGCGCAGACGTGCCCAGCGTATCGATGCGTTTCGCTAGCGCCGCAGTATCGCCAAGCACACGGACCGTCTTCAGCCGAGCGGTGCCGCCGGCGGCGATCGAGACGCCCGATGCCGGCACGCCAAGCGCCTTAGCTACCAGCCTTTCCAGCGCTCGATTGGCGGCTCCGTTTTCCGGCACGGCGCGGACGCGGGCTTTTAGATAGCTTCGCCCATCCACCGATGTTTCCATGCCCTCCAGCCTGTCCATCGCCGCTTTCGGCGTCAGCCGGACGAACAGGTCGATGCCGTCGGCGCGAAGTCGAAAGAAACGGTTCGTCTCGTGACTCACATCGATCCGATACCGAACATCGGCTGAACGGTCGTGTCTAGGAACACGCTGATAAATGTCAGCGCAAGCAACAGGATGATCGGCGAGATATCGATCCCGCCAAGGTCCGGGAGGACGCGGCGGATCGGCCGCAATGCCGGCTCGGTCAGCCGATAAAGCATGTTGCCGATAGAGTCGACAAGCTGGTTGCGCGAGTTGACGACGTTGAAGGCGTAAAGCCACGAGAAGATAGCCGCACCAATCACAATGTACCAATAGATATTAATCGCGGCATGCAGCGTATAAAAGACTGCGATCATCGGTTGCTCCTTGCGAACGCCCGACATGTAGCCACTGTAGGTGAAAGCGGCAAGAGCCGCCTTCCGCCGCATGGCGAAGCCGGACGAACGGCCGAACGGCATTTCGGCAGCAAGCGCAGCCTTGACAGGAAACCGCAGCGGCCGATAAAAGCCCCATCCGCTGGACGGGGCTGTAGCTCAGCTGGGAGAGCGCGTCGTTCGCAATGACGAGGTCAGGAGTTCGATCCTCCTCAGCTCCACCAGCGGATTTTTAGAATCCCTTGCCTGGTTGCATGCCGAAGACCCGCTTGGAGTCCATGGCTATCCTCAGCTGAAGCAACCGAATGCATCGCGAGCCTCTGCCGGCTTGGCACTGTCATCGCCGGGTGGATTCACATCGGCGACGTAAAGGCCTTCTACACCAGTAGCGTATGCGGCCTATTGCTACTGCGCCTCGTCCTTGCCAGACTTGGCCCGTCTTCAAAACCGAGGGGAATTCACTATGACCAGCACGACAAGACGTGATTTTGTAGGTCTTACAGGAGTGGCAGCGACTGCCCTGGCCGGTGCTGTTGCAACACGAGCTACCGCTGCTGAAACCGACGTATCGCCATCGTTCGATGAGGTTCTTCAAGAGTACAATCAAAACAACACAGAAAGGACTAGATCAAAGCTGGCGATCTATGTGGTGCTTTCTCATCTGCACGCCAGTCTCGAGGACGAATTTAGCGACCTTGGGCTAGAGCTGCCTTTAGGGAAAAAAGCGTTGCCATCGAACCTGCCGGCCAATTTCGCGGACGCGCAGGTTGCACCCCTTCCTTGGCTCTTCAAGTCCTCGGAAGTTACCGACCACGAACGAAACGGCTATGCGACGATTGCAATGCGAATGAACGCAGTGATGGCAAGACACACCGCCGACGTGAGTGTCGGGGTTTCGCATATCATGTCGCACAAGGGATAGGCGCGACCTTGCCGGCGAGCACGGCACGTCAGGCGAGCACAACGCCGGCCGGCGATTTGTTGTTGCGGGCGAACCGATTGCCTGTTTTCGCGAGGCGACTGCGCTGCGAGAGTCCTCACAATGGATAAATCCTTCCGGGACGCGCCGCGCGAGATAGCAAAGCTCTCGGCACCCCGGCCAGTGGGAATTGTCAGCCGTCCGCGCGTAGTGGCGCTGCTTTCGCAGGCCCTCGACAGCGGTGCATGCTGGCTGGCTGCGCCTGGTGGATACGGCAAGACCACCGCGGTGATCGACTTTCTGGAACACGGCGGGCTGGAACAAGGCGGGCTGAAGCAAGGCGAATCGGCGTACAACTGGTATCGGGTCGACACCGAGGACCAGGACGTTGCGCGCCTTTTCCACTATCTGACGCTGTCGCTCGACGGCAGGCATGCCGGCATGCCGGTCTTTGGTCCGGAATATGCCGACAATTCCGACGATTTCGCGCGGCTGTTCTTCCGCACCTATTTCTCGCGGCTTGATCCGGGCACGATCCTGGTCCTCGACGATCTGCATCGTGCCGATGCGCCAGGCTTTCGCCGGACGCTGGCGATCCTGTTGCGCGAACGCCCCAACACCGTCCGCTGCATCTGCACATCGCGGATGCTGCCCGAGGGCGATGTCGCCGACCTCGTGCTGTCGGGACAGTTGCCGGTCCTCAACCAAACACTGCTGGAGTTTTCGCCTGCGGAGGCTCGCAACCTCGTCACCGCCCGCTCGCAATCGCCGTCCGAGGTCGGCGACATTTCGGAGGCGCGCGGCTGGGCGGTGGGCCTTCTCCTGCTGGCCAACGCCGGAATGTACTACCCGCTTTCGCAGACCGGCCTTGCCGGAGGCGCCGGCCTTCGGGAGATTGTCGGACGTTATTTCCTGCGCGACGTCGCGCCGGAGGACCAGGATCTGCTTATCAGGCTCAACGTTCTGCCGGAGATCAGCACGGAGCTTGCCGATGCGTTCCTGGGCTCGCCGCAGGCTGCTCGCCTGCTGGTGCGGCTGCAGCATCGCCAGCTGCTGATCACGCGCGACGGTCCGGGCGGCGCCGCCTTCCAGCTGCATGACTTGTTGCGCGAATACCTTGCCGGCCTACTGGACCGGCGCGTGACGGAAGCGGACCGTTCCAGGCTGCGCGAGCAGGCAGCAAAGGTCCTGCACGAGGCAGACAAAACCGACGCGGCAATCGTGCTGGCGTTGCAGGCGGGCGCCTGGCCGCTGGCACGCCAGCTCATTCTGGAGTGCGCTAACGGCGTTCTCTCGCAAGGGCGCAGGGCCAGCTTCGTCGAATGGTGCAACAGGCTGCCCCCCGACCAGATGGACGGGTGGGTCCATTATTGGCTGGGCGTCGCCTTCGCATCGGACGATGCGAAGGCCGAACCGCACTTCTCCAAGGCATGGCAAGCATTCGAGAACACCGACATGCGCGGCCAATGCCTGACGGTGGCGCGGGCGGTCGTAGTCAAGACCGCCAGCTGGCGTACGCATGAGGGGCTGGCGGATTGGACGCGCCGAGCCTCACAGGTTCTTGCCAAGGGATTGCCGGAGTTGGATCCGGAGGAACTCATGATGGTCAGGCTCGGCATCCTGCGGGCCGTCGATTTCGCCGAACCTGGCGAATTCGACGCCCATGACGCGAAGCGCCTCGTGAATGATATCCAGCAGCGCCTGACACATCTGCCGATCGAGGATTCGGTCGAGTTGCGCCTGCTGGCAAGCGAAGCGCTCATCGACTACGCGACCTCGTCGGGGCAGCGCGACATTTTTGCCAATGCCGTGGACAGCGTTGCCGCCGATCTCGAAAATCCGGATATCCCGCCGCTGGTGCTCGGCATGTGGCTGGTGTCCTTTGGCTCGGCCAGCGGCCGTTACTTCCCGTATTCGCGGCGCGGTTTTGTCTATGCCTCGCCCGAGGATGCGTTGCGACGCGCAACGGCGATAGGCGAGCAGCACGCGTTACGGGGCGTCGAGTTCAGCGCCCTCTATCAGCTTCAATTGCTGATGAAGCTTCACAACAGGTTCTCGGAATTCAATGCGCTTGTCTCCCGGCTGGGCGAGATCGCGGACAGCAGGTTCACAACCCAGGTCGCTGTAGTCGCCGACTGCCACGCGGCGATGCACACGCGCAACGGCGACTTCGTCAAGGCTTATCTCGACTGCGATGCCTTCATGGATGCGATCGAGCGGGCGAATGAGCCGATGATCGAACGCTGGCCGCATTACGTCACCAAATACCAGGTCCTGCTGGCCGATCGGCGTCCAGCGGAGGCCATTGCGCTACTCCAGGAGATCGTCGAAAGGCTGAGCGGCGGCCCTCGCCAGCGCGTCGAACTCAACATTCTGGCCGCTCAGGCCCTGGAGCAGAAGTGGAACGGCGGCGCGTCCTATGGCACTCGTCTGGCTGAATTCATGGAGGTGTTGCGCCAGGTCAACCCCTCCGCAATCCTGCTCAACCTGCCGGACATATTGGCCGATCTGGTCGCCGATGCGCTGGAGCGAAAGATCGACGTCGATCTCTGCCGCCGCGTCGTTCGGGCGCGATATCTGGTCCCGCCCGTCGGCCGACCCGCCCAGTGGCCTTGGCCGCTCAGGATCCACTTGATGGGAGGCTTCCGCCTCGAAATCGATGGCGCCGAGGTCGCGCCCGGTGCCAAACCTACCCGCGCGCTCGACATATTGCGCATTATCTGCCTGTCGAGGGACCAGGTCTGTTCGGTGGAAACCCTGCAGGATTGGCTCTGGCCCGACCTCGACGGCGACCAGGCCAAGGCGGCCTTGGAGCAGGCGCTGCATCGTCTGCGCAAATTGCTCGGGCAAGGCGAACTCGTGACGCTGAGAGAAGGCCGTTTGCGGCTCGCTGCCGACAAGGTCTGGATCGATCTGCAGGATTGGGAAGACCGGCTGAAACCCGTTCTGTCGGGCCAAAGAGACAGCGCAATCGAGGAGCAGGAGATGCTGCTGGAAGGCTTTGTCGGCCCGCTTTTCTCGAATGGCCCGACGCCCGCCTGGTCGAACGCCGCGGCCGACCGGGTGCGGGACGGGTTGGTGGAGCTTGCCGTGCGGATCGCCAAACACTGGCAGAGCCAAGGCAACGCGGATCGGGCACGCCAGGCGTGCCGGCGTGCGCTCGATTTCTACCCGGAATCGGCCAAACTCCATGGCACGCTCATCCAGGAGAGCCTCTCCAGGAACGACCAGGCCGGCGCCATCGAGGATTACCGGCGCTATGAACGCGCGCTCGCTTCGACCGGCGATGACGAGCCCTCGCCTTTGCTGCGTTCGCTCGTGCGCCCGTTTCTCTAGACCGGTTCGTTTCACGGAAACGCCGAACCGCTCTATCTCTTTATTTTTTGCGCAATTCCGGACGGAAAACCGTTCCACACTTTTCCTGGAATTGCTCTGGCGCAGCTCGGAACTCCGTAAGCCGTCCGTAAGTCGCGGTCTGGGAACCTCGGCCCGTCGATCAAAACCGATCGCCGGAGGCCTGAAGCCCCCGATACCAACACTCACAGGAAGGAAAAGGTCATGCCGTATACTGCCAGAGCAACTTCGAGAGTGCGTGCCGGCACCATCCGCGCTGGAGCGACAAGACTTTCCGACCAGCTCAGGATCGGGCCTTGGTCGCTCCTCTCGCCCGAAGCTGTCATACAGCAAAAGTACAACTCCCTTGGAGGCGCCGGCTTCGCCGAGATCGACAGGAAGGACACTGGAAAAGCCTGGTATCTCAAGAACGGCTCATGCATTTGTTACAACGATGCCATGCACGACGCCTTTCAGATCCATGGCGAAATCTATAGGAAGTGGATTGCGCTTGGCGGTCTCGCGTGGGGCATTCCCTGCACCGACGAAACCGGAACTCCCGACGGCGTCGGCCGATACAATCACTTCAACAACAATACCGCTTCGATCTACTGGACACCGAACACCGGTGCTCAAGCGATTTGGGGGGCAATTCGCGGCAAATGGGCAGCAATGGGCTGGGAGCGCTCGGTTCTCGGCTATCCGGTCACCGACGAAACCGGAACTCCCGACGGCGTCGGGCGCTACAACCATTTTGCCAATGCCGGCTCGATCTACTGGACACCGAACACAGGAGCCAACGTGGTGTACGGTGACATCCGCAAGAAGTGGGAGAGCCTGGGCTGGGAACAGTCATATCTGGGTTATCCCACGACCGACGAGACCGAATTTGCCGAAGGAGGCCGCGCCAATCTGTTTGAAAACGGCGGCATATACTGGTGGCCCGACACCGGCGCGATCGACCTTCGAGACGTCGTCGTCCACTATACCGGCCTCCATTGCTTCGGCGAGACCGACTGGGATCAGGGGCCGGGTGGTGCGGACGAGCCCTATGTCATCGTCAGCGTGGCAACGCCGCAGATCGCCGACACCAAGCGCAGCCAGGTCTATGGCGACGTCGATGCGGGAGATACGAGACCCGACCTGATGGAGGTCTATCGAGGCAAGCCCTACGGCATCAATATCGGTACGGTGCTGATGGAAAATGATTTCGGCGATCCGAACAAGTACAAGGACGAAGTGCAGAAGGTCGTGATGGGCGTCCATACGGCGGGTACGCTGGCTTTGGGCCTCATTCCGGTGGCAGGACCTATCATTGCCGCGATAGCCGGCCCGGCCCTGGGATCCTTGATGCCATCGATCGGCGGCGCCATCAGCGATCTCTTCGATTGGGGCGATGACAGGATCGGGAGCGCGACAGTGACCATCTCCGCAAGGCAGATGGTGTTGCTCGCGGCACGTACGAACAATACCACCTTCAGCGGGATTGGGTTCAAAGTGGAAACGCCCCTGATTTCCGGCGAGGGGGCTTCCTACAAAGCCTATTTTGGCTTTGTGCCTGCCTAGGCCAATCGCCCCGGCAAAAAAGCTTGCCGGGACAATCAACTTACCAGCCCCGCCTTCCGTTGGCGGGGCTGACGTTCGCGACTGAGAGTTTCCGTAGCGGTCGTCGCAAGGCGCGATCCAGATGCGGCAGCGGCCGATCAGCATCGCGGGCAAGCTGTCGTTGCCTACCCCGCACAGCCCGTAGCGCCGCCATGAACGCGGCTCCTTCGGCCGGAACGATGGAGACCGCATTAAGTGCAGTCACCTCAACGACGCGGCCGCAGCCAACGAGGCCGAACGGGACCGGCGGAAACCGGATCAGGCGATGCGCAACCCGCCGCCATGACAGCCGAGATCAATCAGGATGGAAAGACAACGGTGACAAGAGCGGGCATGCATCACACCAGCCCGCGCTTGGCCATCATCGCTTCCGGGGAAGGCATCTTGCCGCGGAAGGCGGTGTAGAGTTCTTCCGGGTCCTTTGAACCGCCGGCGGCGTAGATGTTCTTGCGCAGCCGCTCGGCCAGCGCCGGATTGAAGGGATCGCCTGTTTCCTCGAAGGCGGCGAACGCGTCGGCGTCGAGCACTTCCGACCACATGTAGGAGTAATAGCCGGCAGAATAGCCATCGCCGGCGAAGATATGGCCGAAATGCGGGGTGCGGTGACGCATGGCGATGGTGTCAGGCATATCGAGCTTTTCGAGTGTTTCGGCTTCGAAACGAAGCGCCTGTTCCGGTGCATCCGGCCGGGCGTGGTAGGCCATGTCGACCAACGCCGAGGCGGTGAACTCGACGGTGGCGAAGCCGGCGCCGAAGGTGCGCGCCGCCAGCATCTTGTCGACCAGCGCCTTTGGCATCGGCTTGCCGGTCTTAATATGCAGCGCATGCTTTTCCAGCACCGCCGGCACCGTCAGCCAGTGTTCATAGAGCTGCGACGGCAGCTCGACGAAATCGCGGCTGACCGAGGTGCCAGCGACCGATGGCCAGGTAACGTCGGTCAGCATGCCGTGCAGCGCGTGACCGAATTCGTGGAACAGGGTCTTGGCCTCGTCGACCGACAGCAAGGCTGCCTCGCCGGCCGGCGGCTTGGCGAAATTCATGATGTTGTAAATGACCGGCTTGGAGCCATCGCCTAGCTTGTAGCCGGATTTCAGCGCGCTCATCCATGCGCCGGAGCGCTTCGAGGGTCGCGCGAAATAATCGGCGAGGAACAGGCCGCGCTCGCTGCCGTCGGCATTCTTCACCACGAAAACCCGAGCGTCCGGGTGCCAGGTGGCAATGCCCTTCTTTTCTTCGAAAGAAATGCCGAACAATCGTGTTGCAACGTCGAAACAGGCCTCGATGATGCGGTCGAGCTGCAGATACGGCTTCAGCTCGGCCTCGTCGAAGGCGAATTTCTCTGCGCGCAGCTTCTCCTGATAGAAGCGCCAGTCCCAGGCGGCGAATTTCTCGTTGCTGCCGGCCTCGGCCGCCAGCCGCTGCAATTCGGTCTGGTCGCTTGCGGCCTTTTCCACCGCCTTTTCCCAGACTGGATCAAGCAGCGCGTGCACCGCCTCCGGCGTCTTGGCCATGGTATCGTCGAGCTTCAATGCGGCGTAGGAAGCATAGCCGAGCAGCTTCGCCTTCTCGGCGCGCAGGCGCAGCATGTCGCGCACCACTTCCGTGTTGTCGGTGGCGCCGCCATTCTGACCACGCATGATGAAGGCGCGGAACGCCGTCTCGCGCAGATCGCGCCGTTCTGAGAAGGTCGAGAACGGCTCGTAGATCGAACGCGACAAAGTGACGGCGTAGCGACCCTTCTGGCCGCGCATCTCGGCGGCTTCCGCCATCGAGCTTTTCAGGAATTCCGGCAGGCCGGCAAGGTCGGCCTCACCGAGGAACAGCACCCAGTCGCGCTCGTCGGCAAGCACGTTCTGGCCGAAATTGGTGCCGAGCGACGACAACTCCTCGTTGATCGATGCAAGCCGCTTCTTGCCTTCGGCGTCGAGCCTGGCGCCGGAGCGGACGAAATTTTTCCAGGTCTTTTCCAGCACCCGCAGCGTTTCGGCATCGAGCTTCAAAGCCTCGCGGCGCTGATAGAGATCGTCGATGCGGGCAAACAGTCGCTCATTCATCGAAATCGCCGAGTAATGCCGCGACATCTTTGGCGAGATGTCGCGCTCCAGCGCCTGGATCGCTTCATTGGTGTGGGCGCCGGCGCGGCACCAGAAGATCGAGGAGACATGGTCGAGCGCCTCGCCGGCAAGCTCGAGCGAGGCAAGCGTGTTTTCGATCGTCGGTGTCCCGGTGTTGCCGGCAATCGCCTCGATCTCGGCCTCATGCGCCTTGAGGGCCTCATCGAAGACCGGAGAAAAATCACCGTCGCCGATGCGCGTGAAATCGGGCAGGCCGAGCGGCCCTTGCCATGCGGTCAGCGGATGAGCGGCGAGGTCGACGGTGGACGGCATGGGCAAACTTTCGCTGAGTGGCGGGAGAAGATGGATCGTCACCGATGTAAGGCGCCGGCCGGTTGCGCGCAACAGCGGGTCCCGTTCATGGTTCCGTCAGTAGCCGTCGCAATTTTCGGCGATCGCGGCCTGCGAACTGGCGGTGATCTGGTCGTTGGCGACCGCAAAGGTCTCCTGCATCAGCATGTCGTTGCTGGGAAAATCATAGCAGGCGATGACAGTGGTGACGCCACCCTCCGTCTTCTCGATCCGGTGGCGGATTTCGGCCCCGGCGACGGCGCCTTGCCACTCGGCGATCGAGGCGATGAATTCCTGCTTGCTTTGCACGACGCCGAGGTCGTCGAGCTTGATGCGGACGTCGTCGGCAAGCAGGTCCGACAATTCCGTGCGATCGGCGACGAGCAGTGCCGAGTACCAGCGGTCGATGATCGCCCTATCGTCGGCACGGGCGACATTTGCCGAGCAGAGCAGTGCCGCAGCCGCGAACGCGTCCCGAAGTCGCACCATGCCCAGCCTCCTACTCCGTGTCGGGCCGCTCGAAATCCCCGGTGTCCTTGTTCATCACCCAAAGCTCGCCGGTCGAAATATCGAACCAGGCACCGTGCAGCGACAGTCGCCCCTTGCCTTCGAGGATCGAGACACAAGGGAAGGTACGCAGATTGGCTATGGAATAGCGGATCGAGATGCGCTCCAGCGCCGTCTGGCGCTCGGTCGCGGTCATGAAGGTGCTGGACGATACGGTCTCGGCCGCAGGCGCGATCAGGCTCATCCACTTGCCGATGAAATCGCCCGGGGACAAGGGTGCGGCCGTGGTGTCGAGTGCCGCGCGGATGCCGCCGCAGCGGCCGTGGCCCATCACCACGATGTTCTTGACCTTGAGGCTCTGCACGGCAAATTCGAGCGCCGCCGATGTCGAGTGGAACTGATCGTCGGGCGCATACGGCGGCACCAGATTGCCGACATTGCGCAGCACGAACAGCTCGCCGGGCCCGGCATCGAAGATCGCTTCGGGCGCGGCCCGCGAATCGCAGCAGGCGACGATCATCGTTTCCGGTGCCTGGCCCTCCCGCGCCAGCGAGCGATAACGGCCGCTTTCGGTGAGATAGCGGCCGCTCATGAAACTGCGGTAGCCGGTGAGAAGATGCTCGGGAAGATGGGGCATGGGCAGCGGTGGGAGCCTTTCCGGGTTGAAGGCAGCTCGGTTCAATCCCGAAAGGCTCTAGCGCATCGGCCCGAAAATCGGAACCGATTTTCGGAAAGCGGGATGGCGTGGTTTCGACGTGCCAGCCCGTATTGTGACACAGGTGAACGAATGCCGCCATTAATCGGCCTCAGAACCGCAGATTGGCGCCGGCGCGCAGTAGAAGCCAGTAGAACAGGCCGGTCGCGCCAACCGCCAGCAGCATCGCCAGGAAGAAGCCGCTGGGACTCTCGGCAAATGGCAGTCCGCCTGTGTTCATGCCGAAAATGCCGACGATCAGCGTTCCTGGCAAAAGCAGCGCGCTCATCACCGCCAGCGCCTTGAGGCTACGGTTCGATTCGTCGGCAAGCTCAGCCGCAAGCTCCTCCTGCAGCAGCCTTGCCCGGTCGTTGATCATGACGACCTCGCGGTCGAGCCGTTCAAGGCGCGCAGCAAGCCGGCGCAGAACTTCATGTGCGCCGGCGGAAAGGTTCCAGGCGGAACGGTCTTCATCCTGGAAAAGCGCTGCCAGGGCCGCGATCGGCCGATGCAGGGATACGGCAAGGCGGCGCACATCCTTCAGCTGCCGTCTTTCGTCGGCAAGCCGCTCGGTCACGAGATGATCCTCGACTGCATCCAGCCGCTTCGTTGCCGCGGCGAGCCGCAGGCTGGTGGTCTTGCAAAAAGCCATGACCAGCGTTTCGAACAGCTCGAATGCCGTGGCCGGCCGCAGCCCCGCGGCAAGGGCCGTGTGCACTTCCTCCACTGCCGCCAGCGGATGCCGGCGGCCGGTGACCAGCAGCCGTTCCGAGACCGCAAAATGCAATCTGCCGATGGTCGTCGACTGATGGGCGATCTCGCCATGCAGATCGGCCGAAATGCCGTGGACGACGCCATTCTCATGCGCCAGCACTAGGCTGTCCTCATGTCCTTCGAGGATTGCATGAGCCGACGCCGGCAGCGCGCAGGCATGGCTGACCCAGGAATGGGCGCGCCGGTCGACAAGGTCGACATGCAGCCAGACCCAGCCGTCCGGTAAGGCCAGCGCGGCCTCTATGTCTCGGGGCGCCAGCGGTTCGGGAGCTTTGCCGGGAGCGGCATGATAGGCCCGGACCAGCCCGGGAGCATGATGCTGATCGTCCGCGGCAAGCAATGTCAGATGCGATGCGTCATTCATGGCCGCCGCCGAAATAATGCACGTTCAGGTGATCAGGGCGGCGCCGGGGCCGGTGCCGCGACATTCTGGTCAAACCCTGCCCCCGCTCAGAACACCTGGCGGAAGATGACGAACAACACGAAGGCAAGACAGATGGAGACCGGAAGGGTCAGTATCCAGGCCATCAGCATGTTGCGCACCGTCGACCATTGCAGGCCCGAGCCGTTCGCCGCCATGGTGCCGGCAACGCCCGAGGACAGCACATGGGTGGTTGAGACCGGCAGGCCGAGATAGTCGGCCGATGCGATCGTCGCCATCGCGACAAGCTCGGCGGACGCACCCTGACCGTAGGTCAAATGGCTTTTGCCGATCTTCTCGCCGACGGTGACGACGATGCGCTTCCAGCCGACCATGGTGCCGAGGCCGAGCGCCAGCGCGATGGCGACCTTGACCCAGAGCGGGATGAACTTCGTCGCGTTGTCGACCGCCTTATGGTAGGTCGTCACCGCCTTCAGGTCGTCTGCCTCCATCGGCAGCAGCTTCTTCTTGTCGATCAGCTTCAGCGCTTCACCGATAAGATAGATGTTGTTGCGGGCGTTGCTCACCAGCGTTGTCGGCAGCTTTTCCACGGACGGATAGGGCGACAACATGGCGCTGGTGTCGTGGATGAAGCTCTGCAGGGCAGGCGTGGTCTCGTCCTTCCAGGTCTTGGTGCGAACGGCGTTGCCGACCACGGTTGCCGCATCGGTCACGGCGACGCCGGGCTTGACGTATTTGCCGAGTACCGTTTCGACCTGCGTCGCCGCCGATTTGTAAGCTTCGAGATAGTTCACGTCCGGTGTGCGGTTGAGCGCGAAGGCGGTCGGCACGACGCCGATCGGGATGAGCATGATGAGGCCCATGCCCTTTTGCCCGTCATTGGAGCCGTGGGCAAAGCTGACGCCGGTGCAGGTGAAAATAAGCAGCGCCCGAATCCACAGCGGCGGCGGCGCGCTCGACTTGGGCGCCTCGTAGAGCTCGCGGTTCCTGACCAGCAGCTTCATCACCAGAAGCAGCAGTGCAGCCAGGCCAAAACCGACCAGCGGCGAGATCAGGAGCGACAGGCCGACATTGGACGCCTGCGACCAGTCGACGCCGCTGGTGACGGAGCCGGCCGGGGCCATGAACTGGTTGGCGAGACCGACGCCGATGATCGAACCGATCAGCGTGTGCGAGCTCGAGGCCGGCAGGCCGAGATACCAGGTTCCGAGATTCCACATGATCGCTGCGACCAGCAGCGCGAAGACCATGGCCAGCCCCGCGCTCGATCCGACCTGAAGGATCAATTCGACCGGCAGCAGCGATATGATGCCGAAGGCGACCGCCCCGCTGGCGGTAAGCACGCCGAGGAAGTTGAAGAAGCCGGACCACATCACTGCAAGCTCGGCCGGCATGGAATGCGTGTAGATCACCGTTGCCACCGCATTGGCAGTGTCGTGAAAACCGTTGACGAATTCGAAGCCGAGCGCGATCAGCAGCGCCAGCCCAAGCAGGATCCACGGCACCGCGATGGTGCTGGTCAGGTCCTGGCTGAGCGCGTAGCCGACATAGGCAAGGCCGCCCAGAATGATGACGGCAAAGGCCGGCAGAAACCATTTACCGGTGTCGTTTGGCCGGTCAAGCGGATGCTCCGGCCTTGGAATTCCTGCCTCGCTTGAAACAATATCGACCACACCCCACTCCTCCTGCGTTGCAGCAAAGAATGGGAGGACGCTATGTCGGCACGATGAAGCCTGTGTGACGGCAGGCACTTTGGGTTGACGCAACGGGCGATCGACGCGACCGAGGCAGTTGAACCCGGCCAGCGCATTCCTAGACTATTCCGCGATCTCCAGCAGGGTCGATATCAGCAGCCGGCGCTCTTCGGCGGAGAGAATGTCCGAACCGAACAGGTTCATGCTGCGAAGCCCTTCGATGGCGAGATAGCAGACCAGCAGCGCCCTAAGGTTCGGCGTTTCCTGCTTCAGCCGCTCGAACAGCTGCCGCCTGAACGATTTTATCGGGGTCAGGAAATCGGGATCCTCGGCAATCGCCGAAAATATCCAGGATGCCGACGGTTTCGATTCCTCGGCATGCTCGGCCGACAGCTTGATATAAGTTGCAAGCGGGCTTTCGCCGTTGACGCCGGCCGTGCGGGCGGACTCCAGGGCCTGCTCGAAGGCGCGCAGGTAATCCTCTACCAGCGCCTGCATCAATTTCGCCTTGGTCGGGAAATTGTAGAGAAGACCACCCTTCGACACGCCGGCACGGCTGGCGACCGCATCCAGCGACAGGCTGCCAGGACCCGTCTCGCGCGCCACGGCGGCGGCGGCGGCGAGAATCTTCTCGCGCGAATTTGCTCTGCGGGCCTTCATCAAGCGTTCCCCATTCATTAGCTTAGGCGGAATTGACAAGACCGTCCAGACGGTACAGTAAGATCGCCGTCATTTGAAATTGGGACCAGTCACAGGTATGTGTTCCGGTCGTCCGACTGTTATGCTGGGCCGTGGCCGAGGGGACTGTTCGTGATCAAGCGCTTCATCATCGCCTTCATTCTGCTCGTGCTGGTGTGCGGCGGCATCGTCGGCTTCAACCTGTTTCACGACATGGCAACCAAACAGTTCTTCGCCAGCATGAAGCCGCCGGCCGCGACCGTGTCGACGGTCATCGTCAAACCGATGTCCTGGACGCCCGGCATCGAGGCGATCGGCACTGTCAGTGCCGTACGCGGCGTCGACCTCACCGTCGAAACCGCGGGCATCGTCAAGGACATCCTGTTCCATGCCAATCAGAAGGTCGCCGCCAACGCCGTGCTGCTTCAGCTCGACGATGAAGTCGAGCGAGCCGACCTCGTGGCATCGAAGGCGCAAGCCACATCCGACCAGACGACGCTGATGCGCGCTCTTGAGCTGCAGAAGCGCGGGGTCGGCACCGACGCTACGCTCGACACGGCGCAGGCAGCAGCATCGGTCTCCGCAGCGCAGGTAAACAAGCTGCAAGCGGTGCTCGACCAAAAGCAGTTGACGGCCCCTTTCAAGGGTACCGTCGGTATTCCGAAAATCGACCTTGGCCAGTATCTCACACCCGGCACCGCTGTGGTGACCTTGCAGGACATGGATACGATGCGTGTCGATTTCACCGTGCCGGAGCAGCAGCTTCCGCAGCTGAAGATCGGACAGACGGTGCGGTTGGGCGTCGGCGGCGGCGACATGCCGTTCACCGGCAGCATCCGCGGCATCGATCCGAAGATCGACCCGACCAGCCGGCTGGTGACCGTGAGGGCGGAGGTCGGCAATCCCGAAGGCAAGCTGACGCCCGGCCAGTTCGTCCAGGTGCGCGTCGAACTGCCCGAGGAGAACGACGTGCTGGCGCTGCCGCAGACGGCGCTGACTTCCAGCCTGTACGGCGACTTCGTCTTCGTGGTGCGCCCGGCCAAATCCGCCGAAGCCAACGGCGCGGCGCCCGAGGCAAAGCCGGAAGAAAAGCCGGCTGCAGATGCTGCCAAGCCCGCGGCCGAAGCACCCGCGGCAAAACCCGACGAAAAGCCGGCTGCTACCCCAGCCAAACCGGCAGAGGAGGCCAAGCCGGCAGCGGAAGAACAGAAGCCGCAGCTCGTGCTCGCCCAGGTGTTCGTCAAGCCAGGCCGCCGCAACGCCGGCCTGGTCGAGATCCTGGAGGGCATCGCGCCCGGCGACGAAGTCGTTACCGCCGGCCAGAACCGGCTCTCCAACGGCATGTCCGTTGCCGTCGACAACACGATCGATCCGAGCAAGCCGGGGAACCAGCAGGCAGCCCAGCAATGAGCTTTTCCGACCTCTTCATCCGCCGCCCGGTCCTTTCGACCGTGCTTGCCTGCATGATCCTGCTTCTGGGTTTCCAAGGCATCTTCAACCTTTCGATCCGGCAGTATCCAGAGGTTGAAGAAACGGCCATCACCATCACCACTGCCTATCCCGGCGCCAGCGCCGACCTGATCCAGGGGTTCATTTCCGCGCCGATCGCGCGTGCCGTCGCGTCGACCGAAAACATCGATTATGTCACGTCGGCGAGCCGGCCGTCATCCAGCACCGTGACAGTGCAGATGAAACTCGGCTCCGACCCTGACGTGGCGCTGAACGAAGTCTTGTCGAAGGTCCAGAGCGTGCGCGGCGATCTGCCGGACGAAACCAAAGACCCGGTGATCGTCAAGGGCACCGGCCAGCAGTTCGCGATGATGTACATCTCGATGCAGAACCCGAACATGACGCCGGAACAACTCACCGAATATATCGAGCGCGTCGTGCGGCCGCGTATCTCGACGGTCGAAGGTGTTGCCGACGTGCAGATTTTCGGCGCCGCCGAATACTCGATGCGTGTCTGGATCGACCCGATCAAACTGGCGGCGCGCGGCGTGACGGCGGCGGAAGTGCTGACCGCCATCAACGAATCGAATTTCCTCTCCGCGCCCGGCGATACCGAAAACGAATATGTGGCTTCCTCGATCACGGTTCGCTCGACCCTGCAGACGCCGGAGGCTTTCGCTGCCCTTCCGCTCCGCTCGAAGGACGGCAATGTGGTGAGACTGCGCGACGTGGCCCGCGTCGAGCTCGCCGCGGCGAACACCGACACCAGGGTCACCTTCAACGGCAAGCCCGGCATCTTTCTCGCCATCTTTCCGACGCCGGCCGCCAATCCGCTGACCACCGCGGCGGCAATCCACAAGATCGTGCCGACCATCCAGGAGACGCTGCCGCAAGGCATGACGATGGAGATCGTCTACGATTCAACCGAGCAGATCAGTGCGTCGATCGAGGAGGTGTTCAAGACCATCGGCGAGGCGGTCGCCATCGTCATCGTTGTTATCCTGCTCTTCCTCGGCTCGTTCCGCTCGGTGCTGATGCCGATCGTGACCATTCCGCTGTCGCTGATCGGCGTCTGTTTCCTGCTGTTTTCGGTGGGCTATTCGATCAATCTTTTGTCGTTGCTGGCCATGGTGCTGGCGATCGGCCTCGTCGTCGACGATGCCATCGTGGTGGTGGAAAACATCCACCGCCACATGGAGGAAGATGGCTTGTCACCGATGCAGGCAGCCTTCAACGGCATGCGGGAGATCTCTTCCGCCGTCGTCGCCATGACGATAACACTGGCCGCCGTGTTCGCGCCGCTGGCCTTCACCGGCGGCCTGACCGGCGCGCTGTTTCGCGAATTCGCGGTGACGCTTGCCGGCTCGGTGGTGCTTTCGGGTGTCGTCGCCCTCACCATCACACCGATGATGTCGGCACGTATCCTGAGGTCCGGGTCGCACAGCCGCTTCCAGCGCATTGTCGACAATACGTTCGGGCGCGTCGAACACATCTATGAGCGGCTCGTCACCGGTTCGTTGAACTATCGCCCGGTGACGCTGATGATCGTCCTCGCGCTGGTCGCCACGACCGGTTTCATGTTCACCAAGACCTCGAGCGAACTGGCGCCGGAAGAAGACCAGGGCTTCTTGCTATCTATTGTGAACGCGCCGCGCTATGCGACCTCGGACTACACCGAGACCTATGTGAACCAGATTCTCGGGCTGGTGAATGATATCCCCGAAACCAGGGCGCGGTTCTCCGCCGTCGCGTTCCAAGGCCCGACGAACAGCGCTTTCGTCGGCTTTGCGTTCAAGGACTGGGCCGAGCGCGCGCGCAGCTCGAAGGAACTTCAGGAAGACATCACTGCCCGCCTTGCCAAGGTGGCAGGCGTCGATGCTTTCGTCTTCGCGCCGCCGACGCTGCCCGGATCGGGCGGCGGCCTGCCAATCACAATGGTGGTGCGCTCGACCGGCGAGGCCTCCCGAGTGTACGAGGCGGCCGAGGACATCAAGAACAAGGCGCAGGCCTCCGGTCGCTTCCTCGCCGTGCAGAATTCAATGTCCTATGACGCGCCGCAAGTGACGGTGACGATCGACCGCGACCGCGCAGCCGCGCTCAACCTGCCGATCGCCGACATCGGCCGGACGCTGACGCTTCTGGTCGGTGGTGCCGAGGTGGCGCAGTTCGACCGCGAATCAAACAGCTACGACATCATCCCGCAGGTGCCGCAGAGCTTTCGCGACAACCCTGAAAAGCTGGGCGAGTATTTCGTGCGCAGTGTGTCTGGCGAGATGGTGCCGCTCTCGGCGGTGGTGAAGATCTCGACCAACGCGTCGCCTGCTGTGATCGAGCAGTTCAATCAGTTGAATTCCGCAACAATTTCCGCCCTGCCGCTGCCTGGTGTCACCACCGGCGACGGTTTGAAAGCAATCGAGGATATCGCCAAGGAGAGCCTGCCGGACACTTTCTTTATCGACTATTCCGGCCAATCGCGCCAAGAGAAGGAACAGGGCAACACCATCCTGATCGCCTTCGCGGCGGCGGTGCTGGTCATATACCTGGTGCTGGCCGCGCAGTTCGAAAGCTTCCGCGATCCGCTGATCATCATGATGTCGGTGCCGCTCTCGATCTTCGGCGCCATATTGCCGCTCAACATGATTCCGAATCTCAATTTGATTTTCATGATCAGCGGCTTGCAGTTCAGCATTCCACCCGCGACACTCAACATCTACACGCAGGTTGGCTTGATCACGCTGATCGGCCTCATCACCAAGCACGGCATCCTCCTGGTCGAGTTCGCCAACCAGCAGCGTGAAATGCACGGCATGCGGCGCCGCGATGCGATCATCGCGTCGGCGAGGGTGCGGCTGCGGCCGATCCTGATGACGACGGCGGCGATGGCGCTCGGCGTGGTGCCGCTGATCATCTCCAGCGGCGCGGGTGCCGCGGCACGCTATTCGATGGGCCTGGTGATCTTCACCGGCATCCTGGTCGGAACCATGTTCACGCTGTTCGTTGTGCCGATGTTCTACACCTTTATCGCCAGCAAGGACCTGCCGCATCACGCCGAAAAGCCGGATCCGAACCTGATGCCGGTGATGCCGGATTAGACTGCACTAATACTGCACTAATAAAGAGGGCCGGATTTCCGGCCTTTTTGTAAGTGATGAGAGCAGCATCGCTCACTTGACGATGACGATGCTGGTGTTGGCCGGGCCGAAGACCTCGACGAGCTGGTAGAAATCGGCGGCGTTGTCCGGATGCAGACGCACGCAGCCATGCGAGGCTGGCTGGCCGAGGCGCTTGATGGCGCTTGTCGCATGTACGGCGTAGCCGCCGCTGAAGAACACCGAATGCGGCATCGGGGCGTTGTCGTATTTCTTCGAATACCACATTTCATGCATGCGGGTCGGCTTGAACGAACCGGTCGGCGTGACGTGCGTCCTGTCGCCGGTCGAGACCTTCCAGGCGAATGTCGGCCGGCCGTCGACCAGGATTTCCATGGTCTGCTGCGATAGCGACACACGCGCGACGATCTTGTTGGCGGCGGCGTGGGCTGCGCCGTTGCCGGCACTGACAAGCAAGGCAGTACCGGTGATCACGGCGGCAGCGATGTTGATGAGCTTGGCGGAAATGGCAGTGTACATGATGTCTCCCCTATTCTGCCGGTCGGGGCCGGCTCAATTCGATGACCGGCTTATCGGGGCGTCATGTTTCCAGCCGATTTCGCTACGTGCTCGTTTGTGTTTCGTTTCTGTTTCCCCTGGTTAACAGAAAAGGTCCGTGCAAAGCAGCTTGCAGTTGCACGACGTCGTCATGACGGTGGCGTGTTTGCCTAGGCGGATCGGCCAAACCGCGGCGCGAATACGCGATTGCCTTTCGTTTGATAGGAATTCACCTGACTCCGAAACCGAGCTGCAACAAAGCGCAGCCTCGGCGGCATGATCCGGATACAGCGAACAGGGTAAGTTGACCTAACGAAAACAGCGGTCAACGAACGATCGGAAGCCAACACTGTTTTCGCTACGGTCTGGATTGGTCTGGACAGTTTCCAGCCTGCGCGTCGACCTGCTCAAGCCCCTCTGGCGGGGGCGGCTTAGGGCCGTTGAGGATGCGCGGCGCCTCCGGCAACTTGCAGCCGAGAGGACCGAAGGCCCGCGCCGCAACGGGGGGCTCCGCTGGCGGCGCGGGCGCTTCGGGGGTTCCCCTGAAGTGCCCGTAAATTCCAATTTTGAGGAACGAACAGCATGAAAACGAAATTCGCCGCTTCCGTGCTTTCCGCCCTGCTTTACGTCCAGGGCCTGCTCGGCATTGCCGGCCTCGCCACCGTGCTGCTGAAGGAACGTGCCCATGCCGGCGAGGTCAGTACGAACAGTGACATGCTGTCCGGCCCGTCGCTTCTCGTGGTGCGCTGAAGAGCATCGGACCCCAAAGTGGAAACCGGTTTTGGGAAAACCCGATGCTCGAGACAAGAGGGTGGCCGTCCTGCCTTCAATCGGCGAATTGCGTCGGCGGATCGAACCGGTAACCCGCACCCCGTATGGTGGTGATGGTTTCGGTATCGAGCTTGCGGCGCAGCCGCACGATGCGCGAATCGATCGACCGATCGAAGGCTTCGGCATTTTCGGCGGGCGCGGCGGCGATGATGTCGTCCCGCGTCAGCACCTTGCGTGGGCTGGCCAGGAACAGCCTGAGCAGCGCCACCTGCCCGGGGGACAGCTGTTCTTCCGTGCCCGAGCGGTGCATGACGATGGCCGATCGGAGATCGACGGTCGCGTTCTCCAGCACGATCAGTTCCCCGGCGCTCCTGCCGCGCCGAGCCAGAAGGCCGCCTACGCGAGCGGCAAGCTCCCTGACATTGAGCGGGCTTTCGACGACGTCGGCGGCGCCGAGTTCGAGCGCCAGAACCTTGTCGACCAGATCGGCCGGGCGGCAGATCAGGATGAAATCCGGTCCACCTTCGCCGCCATGTCGCCTGAGCAGGTCGCGCCCCTCTGCCTGGCTGACGCTGTCGCCGACAACCACGACATCGATACCCTTTTCCGAAAGCAGCGATTCGGCCTCCCACGGCTGTCGCGCCGCGCGGACGTCATGACCGCGCCGCTCGAGATGATCGGCGAGATCGGTCGCAATTACTTCAGCGACGGAAACAAGCGCGATAACGGATCGTGCAGCCATGTTTTTCTACCCCGCATACGGCAACCCAAGAAGAGTGCTGGACATCATGTTTATACCCAATCTACTTTCCGCTGAAAGCGGGAGCGAAAGCATCGTGCGGGCACGAATTGTCATTGTCGAGGACGAGCCCGACCTGAGGGATGCGGTCGCCGAGTATCTCGGCGCCAGCGGCTATGATGTGGCCACGGCCGAAAGTGCGGCGG
Organism: Mesorhizobium sp. M0500; assembly: GCF_040321165.1. Taxonomy (NCBI): domain Bacteria; kingdom Pseudomonadati; phylum Pseudomonadota; class Alphaproteobacteria; order Hyphomicrobiales; family Phyllobacteriaceae; genus Mesorhizobium; species Mesorhizobium sp. M0500. The sequence continues at coordinate 416,236 of NZ_JAMYRB010000002.1, read as the reverse complement.
CGGCGCGCGACCTTTTGGAAACCCAGTCCTTCCATCTGGCCATTCTCGACATCGCCATGCCGGGCGAGGACGGCCTGTCGCTCGGCCGCTGGATGCGGTCGAAAATGCCGATCGGCATCATCTATGCGACGGCGGCCGGTACCGCGCTGGACCGCATCGTCGGACTGGAGCTCGGCGCTGACGACTACATCGTCAAGCCTTACGAATTGCGCGAAGTGCTGGCCAGGGTGCGCAGCGTGCTGCGCCGCGTTCCGGAACCGACCGAGCCACAAAAGGCCAAGGCTGAAACATCCGGCGGCCGCCGGTCCGTGAGCTTCGGACCCTTTCACGCCGATCTCGACGGCAGGCTCGTCACCGGCGCCAACGGCGCGGTCATCGACATGGCCAAGAGCGAGTTCGACGTGCTGGAGGTGTTCCTGACGCGCGCCAACCGGCTGTTGACGCGGGCGGCGATCTCCGAGGCGATCGGTTTCGTCGAGGACCCGGAGTCGTCCCGCGCCGTCGACATCCGCATCATGCGGCTGAGAAAGAAGATCGAGGCGGATCCGGCCAATCCGAAATTCCTGCGCACGGTGCGCGGCGAAGGCTATATCTTCTCGCTGCCAGTCGGGGAAAACAACTAAGGCCCGGCGGCTTGAGCAAGCCACGGCCAGGAAATGACGGCTGACCATGACGGCTGAAACAACACGCGCGGACATGCAGGGCGCCAGGCAGGGCGCGGCGATGGCGGCCGTGCATGTGGTTCGCCGGCTGCGCGAAGCCGGCGACTGGCAACGCGAAATGGAGGGTATTCTCCAGACGCTTTGCGAAGCCATGGATTGTCACCGCGGCATCCTGTTTCGCCTGCGCGAACTGCCCGGCCAGGGCTTCGCCCAGTCGGTCGCCGCTTATTGGATCGCTCCCCGGTTTGGCGGCGAACTGGCGTCACCGACCGTCATCATGCAGTCGGTCGTCGATTCGGACCCATTGCTGGAACGGCTGGCGGAGGACGAGCGTCAAGGCAAGATCTTCGCCGGGCACACACGCGATCTCGAAGGCTTTCTGCGGACCGATTTCGAAAAGCAGAACATCAAGTCATTCCTGTCGGTGTCGGTCTTTTCGCACGGCAATTTGTGGGGCACGCTGGCGGTCAACGACTGCATCCACGAACGCGAATGGACCGACCAGGAAGAGGCGGCGCTGCACATGGTGGCACTCGCCATCGGCGATGCCATCGAACGGTCGCCCTCCGACGCGCATGCCAGCGACGTCATTCGCCGCACCATGCTGCAGGCCTCTCTCGACGCCATCATCGTCATCGACGAGACCGGCTCGATTATCGAATTCAATCCGGCCGCCGAGAAGATGTTCGGCTATCGGCGCAGCGATATCCTCGGCAAGGACCTGCTCGATACGGTCGTGCCGGAATATTACCGCAAGGGCTATGCGTCGGGTGCCGAATACATGTCGGGCCGCGGCGCGCCGATGGTCGGCCAACGGCTTGAAACGGTCACCCAGAATGCCGCCGGCGAGGTTTTTCCGATCGAGCTGACGGCAACCGAGATGCGGGTCGCCGATCGCCAGCTGATCTTCGGCTCCATCCGCGACCTGCGCGACAAGTTGCGGGCCGAGGAGGAAATCAACCGCCAGCGCGAAAAACTGCACCAGAACGAGAAGATGGCGGCAATGGGCTCGCTGCTTGCCGGCGTTTCGCACGAGCTCAACAATCCGCTGGCCGTGGTTGTCGCCCAGTCGACGCTGCTGCACGAATTCGCCGCCGATCCCCAGACCAAGGTGCGCGCCGAAAAGGTGCGCGCCGCTGCCGAGCGCTGCGGCCGTATCGTCAAGAGCTTCCTGTCGATGGTCCGCCTGCACCCGGCCGCACAAGCCGAAACCGACCTCAACCAGGTGATCCGCGCCGCACTCGAAGTGACCGCCTATGGTGCACGGTCGAGCGGCATCATCATCGACACCGATTTCGCCAGCGGCCCGTTGCTGGCCATGGCCGATGCCGACCACGTGACGCAGGTGGCCGCCAACTTCCTCATCAACAGCCAGCACGCCTTGGCCGGCGTTGCCGGCGACCGCAGGATCAAGGTCCGGACGTTTCGCAGCGACCGCGGCAATCCCGGATTCTCGGTCGAGGACAACGGGCCAGGCGTGCCGGAAGCGATACGCTCACGCATATTCGAATCCTATTTCACCACCAAGCCGGTCGGTGTCGGTACCGGCATCGGCCTGTCGATCTCGAAATCGATCATCGAGCGGCACAATGGCAATATCTGGTTCGAGGAGGTTTCGCCGAGAGGTGTGCGTTTTGTCGTGCAGCTGCCGGCGATCGCTGCCGGCGCGGCCGCCGCCGGCGAAGCTCCGTCGCGGTCGAGCGGCTTGCGTCACGCGCTGATCATAGACGATGAGCCGGATGTCGCCGCGTCGCTGTCCGATATTCTGGAGCTGATGGGCATCAAGTCGCGGGTCGTGCCGGCCTGGGTCTCGGCCGCCGCGACGCTGAGCGGCCATGTGCCGCCGGACATCGTGTTTTCCGATTTGCGCATGCCCGGCACCAGCGGCATAGCCGCCTATCGCGAGCTACTCGCCGAAATGCCGGGTCTGGCGCGGCGCTTCGTGCTTGTCACCGGCGATCTGATCGGCGCGAAAGGCGAGATCGAAGCGCTGCCGGCTCAGCAGCGACCGCCGATCCTCGAAAAACCGTTCAGCACGCTGGATGTGCGCGGCGTGCTCTCGGCCATTGCCGAGCAGGCCGCTCTGGGCGGCTAGACTCCGCGATCTCGCCCCGGAAGAAAAAGGCTCCCGGCCGACATTGCGGCGGGAGCCTGACTGGAGTGCTGGAGGGCGCTCGCAAAAAAATCAAAAAACGTTCGGCGTATCAGCCAGCGGGGCGGCATTGGCGATCATGCGGACCGGTCGTGCCTTGCCCGACTGGGCAGCGATGACGCGCAGGCAATCCAGGCTCTCGGCGCCCCAGGCCTGCCCCTTGCAGGCAAAATCGATCTCCGGCATCGGCAGGCGCGCCGTCTTGGTGGTGGTTGTCGCGCCGTCGATGAGGTTGGCCGGCGGGTTCAGTGAGGCGAAGGCCGGACCGACGGTCGGCGTCAACGCCATGCCGGCAAATGCGGCAGCCGCCAGCAGCATGAACATCGCCATCGGATGATCACTGGCGCGCTGGCGCAGCGCCAGCTTCGGGCGCCGGTCGTTACGCTGGGGACCCTGCTGGCGAAGGTCGGTATCGGTGATCTGGATTTTCGTACGCATCGTCGTTTCCTTCGGTCTTCTTCTTTTCCCTGTTGAAACGAACTTAATCGCACCTTGTAACCGGCCAACGATGATGGATTAACGATTGTGTAACCGGCATGAAACCAAGCCCGCGGCCATTCCTGGGCAAACCGATCCGGCGTAGCTGGCAGCACCGGTGGCATTCTGTGCTCGTTTTCCGCTACCCACGGCACCAGATCCACGTCGCTTTTCCAGGCCCACAGAGCGTCGAGCGCTCAACAAGTGTAAGGGGATTAACGTCTGGAATTCCCGGGATTTTCCCGGCTTCGATCGTTCGGACTGGGCTCTCGAATCCCGCTTGATTTCCCGTCAAGAATTCTCTCCATTTTCCCAAACCATTGCATTTCAACGGAAAATATGCTTTTATTGAATGAGCATTCAATAAATAAAGAGCCTTTTATGAACCCGCATCTGCGTGACGTGGCAATCCCCAACGATTGGGATCGGCGGGGGCTGCCTGGCTGGAGCTATCATTCCGACGCCTTGCTCGAACTCGAGAAAGAGCACGTCTTCCGCAACCATTGGCAGATCGCCGGCCATGTCTGCGACGTGCCGAACGCCGGCGACTATCTGACGATGGATGTGGTCGGCGAGCGGGCGCTGATCGTGCGCGGCAAGGATGGCGTTGTGCGCGCCTTCAACAATATGTGCCGCCACCGCGGCAGTCGCGTCGTTGCCGACAGCCAGGGCACTTGCAAGAATGCGCTGGTCTGCCCCTTTCATGGCTGGGTCTACAATCTCGACGGCACGCTGCGCGGTGCTGCCCGCCCCCGTTCCTTCCCCGACCTCGACAAGACCGAATTCGGCCTGATGCCGCTCGAGCTCGAAATCTGGATGGGCTTCATCTTCATCCGTTTCCGCAAGGGTGGGCCGCAGCCATCGGTGGCCGAGCTGTTGAAGCCGATCGAAGCCGAGATTGCCCATTACGGCGTCGCCGAGATGGTGCCGTCCTGGGGCATCTGGACCCAAAAGACGCCGGTCAACTGGAAGTCGGTGCGCGATGTCGACAATGAAGGCTACCACGTCGCCATGGCGCATCCGGCGCTGCAGGACCTTTACGGTGCGACCTATTTCGACGAGCCGTTCGTCAACGGCGTGTCGCGCTCGTTCGCCACCTACAATCCGTATGCCGGACGGCGCTGGAGCGTCGCGCAATACATCAAGCTCGCACCCGAGGCGAAGCACCTGCCGGAACACCTGCGCAAGGCCTGGATCTACTACGGCATCTTCCCGAACAACGCGCTGTCGATCATGCCGGAATCGGTGCAGTTCTATCAGGAATTTCCGCTGTCGACGGGTGAGACGCTGCTGCGCGGCGCCATCTACCGCTATCGCGACGAGACCAGGGAGCAGGCGGCAGCCCGCTACCTATCCTACCGCATCGACCGCGACACGCTGGCCGAGGATGTACAGCTTTCGATATGGTCCAACGAATCCATGCTGTCCGAAGCCTTCGGAGGTTTTTACCTCTCCGATCTCGAATATGGCGTGCGCACCCACCACGACCATTTGCGCAAGCAAGTTCCCGTGCTCGGATTGGAGACCGCGCCCGAGGAGAAGGATATGTGGGCACTCAACGAGGCGCTCAGATCACGCTCCTGACGCCCTGGTCCTCAGGCCCAAATGGCGACGGGAATGCCGAAACGATCGGCGAGCGGCGGATCCGGAAACGGCATTGCCTCGCCTTTGACGATGCGTCCGGCAACCAGCATCATCGCAGCGGCATCGAGGAAATCGTCGGCGGCCGCGCCGCGCGGCGGCGCGTGGTCGAGAAAATCCTGGCTATAACCATGCCGGGCAAGCAGCGCCTTGCGTTCGGCCATGCCGGCCGGATTGATGTTGCCCCTGATCTTCTTTGGCAGGCGCATCGCCCGGTCGCCGTTCAGTTTGCAGAAGGCAACTTCCGGATGCGATTCGAACACGCGGCTGCGTAGTTCGGGGCGCGCGATCAGCAGCGAATCGACCTCACGGATCTTGGCGAAGATGCCGAAGGCCTGGATCGAGACACCGCGCGGCGGATCTGAGGTCGTCTTGGCTACCTCACTTGCCTTGCGATGTGCGGCGTACCAGGCGTCGACCTTGGTGAAGGCTTCGATCTCCGCGTAGAGCGCGGCGCGGGAGGGGATGGCAAAGACACTGGACTGCCGGGCCCCAAGCAGCGGCCGCACCAGCGCCTCCGGGCCGCGACCGCCTCTTTGGGAGAAATCGGGCAGGCCGATTGGCATATCGACCGCTACCAACGAGTCGGCGGGCAGTCGGTCGAGCAACGCCGCGAAGCTTGGGAAAACGGCTGTCGACGGTGCCGCACCGGGATCGCGGCGGACGGCTATCCAGCCGGCCTTGCAACCGTCGACGCCGACAAGCACAACACCCCAGGGCATAACATCGTCGGGCGCAACATCCTTGGGCGCACCATCCTGGGGCACGGCGTCTTCGGCCTGCGTCACGCCCGGCGGTCCCGTTCCGGATGCAGGAGATGGCGAAGCTGCACCATCGCCATCGGGTGCGACAGGCTCTGGGCATCGGTCTCGAGCTGCAACTCGTCGCCGCCGCGCTTGGCGGTCCGCGCCAGGATCTCGTAGACCGCCGCCGTGGTCGATTGCAGCGCCTTGGCGGCCGGCTGGCCGGACAGGATCCGCGCCAGGTAGACGGCCGCCGTCAGGTCGCCGAGCCCATTCGGCGGCTTGTCGATGAGCCGGTGTTCGGCAAGCAGCGCCTCCCTGCCTGTGAGCAGCAAATTGCCGGTGCCGCCGGCCATCATCGCCGGCGCCGAAGTGACCAACATGGCCGGTGGGCCGGCCTGCAGGGCTGCAGCCATTGCCGATTTCAGGTCTGGCAGCGGCGCTCCGGCCATCCATTCCAGCTCGTAGCGGTTGGGCGTGGCGATATCGGCGATCGGCATCAGCCGGTCGCGCATGGCGATTGAGGTCGGCTCAGGTACGTAGAGCCCGCCCGAATCGCCCATCACCGGATCGCAGATATAGAGGGCGTCCGGCGTCTTCGCCTTCACTGCGCCGACCAGCGAAGCGACGGCTTCGGCCTGGCCAGCCTCGCCGAGATAGCCGGACAGCACGGCGCCGACCTCGCCCAGCCACGGCGCGCGCTCGAGGTCGGCCATCAGCGCCTTGAACTGGTCCAGCGGCGGCACGATGCGGGTGGCCCGGCCATGGCCCGGATGCCAGGGCAGGATGACGGTCGGTACCGCCCAAACCGGAAAGCCGAGCGTCTCCAGCGCAAAGACAGCGGCACGGTTGCCGACCGAGCCACGGGCGACATGGCTGGAGACGACGATGACCGCGCGCGGCGCCTCGGTTTTTTCGGCACTCATTGATTTTCCTAACTGCCCCTGGTGACGAAAAGCACGAGCCAGATCAACAGGCCGATGGCAATAAGCAAGCCCGCTGCCCGACCGATGCGAGTGCCCCAATATTCGATCGGATCCGACCGGTCGGCATCGGCCGCGGTGACGTGGTCGCGCGCACCTTTAGTGGTTCGCGCGAGGAACGAGGTGCCGCCCGGGTCGGTCTCGCGCGCCACCCGTTCGATGATGCGGCGCGATTCCGCGTCGCTGTCGTGGCGTTTCGCCATGGTGATGTCCCGTTTTATGCCGAGCTTAACCCGTTCGCCTCGTCTGTCACAGGGCCCGACGGCGAATGGCAGAAACCAGTAACACTTCTCGGCCGAAGTCATTTTCTTACGCAAGGATTGTGCTAATGCTTCGCCTGCCAATGCTATCGAGGGGACTTATCATGCTTGCCCAGCGCCTTTCTTCGCCGCCAATCTTTCGTAATTTAGCTGCGTTCCTGGTCATGGCCGTCATGCTGCCGCTGCTTGCCGGCTGCGGCTACAACACCATTCCGACGGCTGAGGAAAACGCCAAGGCCGCATGGAGCGAGGTGTTGAATCAATACCAGCGCCGCGCCGATCTCATCCCCAATCTGGTCAACACGGTCAAGGGCTACGCCGCGCACGAGAAGGACACGCTCGATGCCGTGGTCGAAGCGCGCGCCAAGGCGACGCAGGTGACCGTGACGCCGGAAACGCTGAACAATCCGGAAGCCTTCAAGAAATTCCAGGACAGCCAGGCCGGCCTGACCAGCGCGCTGTCGCGCCTGCTGGCGGTGGTGGAGAACTATCCCGATCTCAAGGCCAACCAGAACTTTCTGGCGCTGCAAGCACAACTCGAAGGCACCGAGAACCGGATCACGGTCGCCCGCCGCGACTATATCCAGGCAGTGAGAGAGTACAATCTGACGCTGAGGACCTTCCCGTCGGTGATCTGGGCGACCTTTTGGTTCCGCGGCAACCAGCCGTTTGCGAATTTCACCATCGAGGAGGATAAGATGCAGCCGCCGAAGGTCGATTTCGGCACCAACACCACGCAAGGCGGGTGAAGAACAGCCGGTGAGCGTGGTCCCTATTGGCCTTGCACTCCGTAGCGCCCCCCTCTGCCCTACCGGGCATCTCCCCCTCAAGGGGGGAGATTGGCAGCTTTGGCCTCACCGCCCATCCTGCAACGTTGGAGATTGGCGAAAACAGCCGTGACAGCCGATCTCCCCCCTTGAGGGGGAGATGTCCGGCAGGACAGAGGGGGGCGCGACAGAACGCCTGCCTGGCCTTCCTGCTCGTCTTCCAAAGCCTTCTCCTCCTCCTCCCTGTCATCGCCTTCGCCGCCGACCTGCCAACCCTCACCGGACGGATCGTCGACAATGCCGGCATCATCGATGCCGCGACCGAGGCGGCGCTGACGCAGAAGCTTGCCGAGTTCGAGACCAAAGGGTCCGACCAGATCGTCGTCGCGACCATCCCCAGCCTCGACGGCGAGGAGATCGAGCCTTACGCCAACCGGCTGTTCCGCGCCTGGAGACTCGGCCAGGCGAAGGAGAACAACGGCGTCCTGCTTCTGGTGGCGCCGAACGACCGCAAGATGCGCATCGAAGTCGGCTATGGGCTGGAAGGCACGCTGACCGACCTGCACACCAAGCTGATCATCGAAAACGACATGGTGCCGGCCTTCCGTGCCGGCGATTTCTCCGGCGGCATCAGCAAGGCCGTCGACGACATGATCATGGTGCTGGAAGGCAATCCCGAAGAACTGGAGGCGCGCGGCGAACGCAACCAGCAGCCGCCGTTCAACAGCGACGATCTGTTCTTCACGATCTTCATAGCCATCTGGGCAATCATCTTTTTCGGCGGCCTCGCAGCCTCCATCCTGCCGCCGATCTTCGGCCAGAAGATCGGTCCCGGCCGCTATCGCTGGCTGGGCATGACCTTCGAGCCAAACCGGCGGTCGTCCGGCGGCTGGTCGGGAGGTTCCGGCGGGGGATGGTCGTCGGGTTCAAGCGGTGGCGGGTTTTCCGGCGGCGGCGGTTCGTCCGGCGGCGGCGGCTCCTCGGGAAGTTGGTGACGAGATGACAAGACACGCCATCAGCCCGGTGGAATCCGGCCGTTTCATCAAAATGATCGGCACCGCGCTGTTGGCCATGGCGGTGCTGCTGGTCGGCTTCGCGGCCTTCGCCGCCGCACTGCCGGCACTGACCGGACGGATCGTCGACAATGCCGGCATCATCGATGCCGCGACCGAGGCGGCGCTGACGCAGAAGCTTGCCGAGTTCGAGACCAAAGGGTCCGACCAGATCGTCGTCGCGACCATCCCCAGCCTCGACGGCGAGGAGATCGAGCCTTACGCCAACCGGCTGTTCCGCGCCTGGAGACTCGGCCAGGCGAAGGAGAACAACGGCGTCCTGCTTCTGGTGGCGCCGAACGACCGCAAGATGCGCATCGAGGTCGGCTATGGGCTGGAAGGCACGCTGACCGACCTGCACACCAAGCTGATCATCGAAAACGACATGGTGCCGGCCTTCCGTGCCGGCGATTTCTCCGGCGGCATCAGCAAGGCCGTCGACGACATGATCATGGTGCTGGAAGGCAATCCCGAAGAACTGGAGGCGCGCGGCAAGCGCAATCCGGCGAATGACAATCCTGTCGATCCCATCTTCATGCTGTTCATTGTCCTGTGGGCGACGATGTTCTTCGGCGGCTTGGCAATGGCGTTCCTGCCGCCGATCTTCGGCACGAAGCTGTCGCCGGGCGTTTACAAGTGGCTGGGCATGACGTTCCGCTACGGCCGTGGGCCAGCTTCGTCATCCTCCGGTGGCGGTGGCTGGACGTCTGGGACCTCGTCTGGCAGTGGCTGGTCGTCTGGAAGTTCCGGCAGCGGTTGGTCGTCTGGAAGTTCGGGCGGCGGGTTTTCAGGCGGCGGCGGTTCGTCCGGCGGCGGCGGTTCTTCAGGAAGCTGGTGAGACATCAATCATGGCAACACGACCGATCAGCCCCGAGGATCATGAGCGCATCGCCGATGCGATCCGCGCTGCCGAATCAAAGACCGACGGCGAGATCTACTGCGTCGTGGCGCATGCCAGCGACGGCTATTTCTTTCCGGCCGCTTTCATGGCGATGCTCGGCATGCTCGTCGTCAGCCTCGCCGTCGGTTATGGGCTGGAAGCCTGGTGGCTGTCGATCCGCTTGCCGCATTTCGTCATCGCCGAGCTTCTGGCGGTTGCCAGTGTGCTCATCCTGTTGTGGGCATTGCCGGCATTGCGCATCCATTTGGTGCCGAGGCGGCTGCGCTACCAGGCCGCCCACGCCAATGCGATGAAGCAGTTCCTCGCCCGCAACGTCCACCGCACCACGGCGCGCACTGGCGTGCTGGTGTTCGTCTCGATTGCCGAGCGCTACGCCGAGGTGGTCGCCGACAGCGGGATCGATTCTCGTGTCGGCCAGCATGTCTGGGACGGTGTCGTCCGCGACCTTACGGCGCATGCCGGCGACGATCGGCTTGCCGAGGGGTTCGTCAAGGCGATCCAAGCAGTCGGTGCGGTACTGGCCGAACATTTTCCGGTCTCGACTGGCGACAGCAACGAACTGGACGACCATCTGGTCGAGATTTGATCTCGCCAAAAGCGGTTTCGCAGCGTCTCAAGGACGCACCGTCCGGCTGTGTGAAAGCATCGTGGCGGTTGACCGGACTCTTGCAATCGGGCGCGGCGGGTTTATGGTTAACTAATCATGAATACGCTGAGCATCGACATCAGGAAAGCCGAACCGCGCGATGCAGCCGCCATCGCCGACGTGCATCTCGAGGCCTGGCGCGGCGCCTATTCGGGCATCATCCCACACCGCACGCTGACATCGATGATCAACCGCCGCGGCGCCGACTGGTGGGCGAATGCCATTCGCCGCGCTGCCACCGTCCTGGTCGTCGAAATCGGCGGCAAAATTGCCGGCTATGCGACGATCGGCAAGAACCGTGCCCGCGAACTCAGGCAGCAGGGCGAGATCTACGAACTTTACCTGCGGCCGGAATATCAAGGCATCGGGCTCGGCAGCCGGCTGTTCTCGGCCGCGCGGGCACGGCTGGCCGACCATGGCCTGAAAGGCATGGTGGTCTGGGCGCTGGAAGACAATCAGAACGCACTTGCCTTCTATGCCGGCGCCGGTGGCCGCGATGTTGCCGAAGGCGTCGAGATATTCGAGCAGAAGGCGCTGAAGAAGGTCGCTTTCGTCTGGGAATGACGGCCAGCGCATGATCCGGCCGGTTTTCGGTTCGGACGATCTCCCCGTACCATTCGCCGCATTGCACCATTCGCCGTCGCCCGCTATCGATCTCCAATCGAGAGAGGGATAAAGCGATGCGTATCGAAGCGATTGCCAGCGGAAAGAACCCGCCCGAGGACGTCAACGTCATAATCGAGGTGCCGATCGGCGGCGAGCCGATCAAGTACGAGATGGACAAGGAAGCCGGCACCCTGTTCGTCGACCGCTTTCTGCACACGTCGATGCGTTATCCCGGCAATTACGGTTTCGTACCGCATACGCTGTCGGGCGACGGCGACCCGATCGACGTGCTAGTCTGCAACACGCGCGCGCTGGTGCCAGGCTGCGTCATCAATGTGCGGCCGATCGGCGTGCTGGTGATGGAGGACAATGCCGGCCAGGACGAGAAGGTGATCGCGGTGCCTTCACCCAAGCTGACCTTGCGTTACGAGGACGTCCACGAATACACGCAATTGCCCGACATCACCCGTCAGCAAGTGCAGCACTTTTTCGAGCACTACAAGGATCTCGAACCCGGCAAATGGGTCAAGATCGAAGGCTGGTACGATGCGGCCTATGCCAAGAAGATGATCGTCGAGGCAATCGAGCGGGCCAGGCGCAAGTAATTGTCGGGCGCAAATAATCACAAATAATCAGTTGTCGACGCGGCCGAAAGCGGGCGCGTCGCCAAGCACCTCACGCTTGTCCTTGCCGCAGGCGAAGGTGCGTGCCTTCTCGTCGGCAAGCTTGCGCGCCTGATCGTTGGCGGCGGGATTGCCGGTGGCGAGCACAAGGCCGATCGTGCAGCCTTCGTGGGCGTCAGGCTGGGCAACCTTGGCGACGATCAGCACTTCCGTCGACTTGTTCTCGCCCTCGGTATCGCTGATCGAGCGACGATGAATGACGGCGAAGGGAATGGCAGTTTTGCCGTTGGTTTCGATCCGCCACTCGACTTTGGGTCCAGCCGAATTGAGGCCGGAAAAGCTTTCCCAGACCGTGGTCATATCGCCAGGTGGAAAGCCGTAGAACAGCGATTCCCGCGCATCGTCGTAGGAAACCAGCACCGGGTAACCGCGGTAGCCCGAACAGGCGAGATCGGCCCAGTCCCCGTCGCCTTCTTCCGCTTGGGCATAGGTGACGCAGTCCTTCTCCCAATCGAGATCGGTATAGACGCTGGATATGTCGCCGGCCCGGGCCGCCTGGCAGAAACCGGCGAGGGCAAGCGGGATCAAGAGAGCGCGCATGGCGGAACAACTCAGTTCGGGGGGCGCAGCGTACCGTCAAATTTAGCAGCAGCCTAGAGGAAGTCAGGCTGCGCACAGTGGTCTGGTAAAACGGAACACTATTTCTTCAAACTTGCCTCTATCAGAAGATCGGCGTTGCGGGCCACCGACTGCGCCGGCCCGCCGACACCGAACAGCTGGCCGCTGATATAGGCGCCCTCGATCAGGAGCAGCAGCCCGTCGCCCAGCGTGTCGGCGTCGCCGGCGCCCATCTCTGCCGCCATGGCACGCAAGCGCCGGCGCAATTCCTGCTTGTTGGCCTCGCTCACCACACGGGCCGGATGGCCATGTTCGGGATATTCGACCGCGGCATTGGTCATGCCGCAGCCGCGATAGTCGGGCTTTTGCGTACGCTTGCCGACACGCGTCAGGAAGGCGACGATCTGCGCGCGCGGATCGCCGGGATGGGCATTCACCGCCTCGTCGAAGCGCTCCCAGAATTCGAGGTCATAGTGCCGAAGATAGGATGCGGCCAGCTCATCCTTGGACGGAAAGCTGCGGTAGAGGCTGGGCTTGGTGACGCCGGCACGCCGCACGATCTCGTCGACGCCGATCGCCCTGATGCCTTGCCGGTAGAACAGGTCTCGCGCCACCTGGAGAATCCGTTCGGCGGCGCGAGGCGGGGGTGCGTCATTCGCCTTGATCGTTGGTTCAATGCTTTTCATGCCTGGTCTGCCGGTTAGCTGGTTGACAATGTTACCGGTCGGTACGTATGTTTCGCGCTCCCGCAACGTACCGGTCAGTAACATGATAGCTCAATCCCGCCCGTTTGGCCAGCGCTACGCTTTCGTAGTGGTCGCCGTCATCTTCCTTTGCCTGCTGATCGCAGCGGGCCTGCGTTCGGCGCCGGCAGTCATGATGCTGCCGCTGGAGAACAGTTTCGGCTGGCGGCGCGACGTGGTGTCGCTGGCGGCGGCCACCGGCATCTTCCTCTATGGCCTGACCGGGCCGTTTGCCGCGGCGCTGATGGAGCGGATCGGGCTGCGCCGCACCTTGCTTGCCGCGCTGCTGTTGATGTCGGGATCGACCGCGCTCAGCCTGTTGATGACCAAACCGTGGCATCTGCTCCTCACCTGGGGCGTGTTTTCCGGCGTCAGCTCGGGCGCCGTCGCCACCGTGCTCGGCGCGACCATCGTCAACCGCTGGTTCAAGACCAATCGCGGCTTGGTGATGGGACTGATGTCGGCGTCCAGTGCCACCGGGCTGCTGGTCTTCCTGCCGCTGCTCGCCTCGCTCGCCCAGTCGGGCGGCTGGAAGCCGGTCGCCATCGCCATTGCCGTGGCCACCGCCTGCCTGGTGCCGCTGGTCTATATGCTGGTGCCGGAGCGCCCGGCGTCGATCGGCATGGTCCGCTATGGCGCCGATGCCGACGACGTGCCGCCGGTGCCGCCAGCCTCGCAAGGCAATTTCCTTTCGCACACGCTGAGCACGCTGCGCCGCGCCGCCGGCACGCGCGTGTTCTGGTATCTGTTCGCCACTTTCTTCGTCTGCGGCTTCACCACCAACGGGTTGGTCGGCACTCACCTGATCGCCTTTTGCGGCGATATGGGCATTGGCGAAGTGCAGGCTGCAGGCCTGCTCTCGATGATGGGCATCTTCGATCTTATCGGCACGACGCTGTCGGGCTGGCTCACCGACCGTTTCGACCCGCGCAAGCTGCTCGGCGTCTATTACGGTATTCGCGGCCTGTCGCTGATCTATTTGCCCTATTCCGGCTTCTCGGCGACCAGCCTGATCATCTTCGCCGTGTTTTACGGACTGGACTGGATCGCCACGGTGCCGCCGACGCTCAAGCTTTCCAACGAGGCGTTCGGCGACCGCAGCGGGCCGATCGTCTTCGGCTGGATCGTCGCAGGCCATCAGGTTGGCGCCGCGACAGCGGCCTTCTTCGGCGGCACCATGCGCGAGCTGCAAGGCAATTACGAGCTTGCCTTCATGATAGCAGGCATGACCGCGATTGCCGCCGCCTGCATTTCGCTGCTGATCAACACCAGCCGCCAGGCGTTCGACCCGGAACCGCAAGCGGCTTAGGGGTGCGCCAACGGTGCGGCTTTCCCTTCTCCCCTTGTGGGAGAAGGTGGCCGAGCGAAGCTCGGCCGGATGAGGGGTGTTCCAGCTTGGAACCGCCGGCACTCCGTCCAGCACCCCTCAACCGTCTTGGCGCTGCGCGCCAATCCACCTTCTCCCACAAGGGGAGAAGGAAAGAGCTAGCGCTCCTGTTGGTTGTTACGAAACCTTCATCGTTTCGAAATGTGCCTGAAACATTGAAGCTGGAGCTTGGCGGCGACGTTCAATGCCATCCAGGAGACAGCCATGAACAAGATTTCGATGACGCGGCGCGCTTTCGTCACGTCGGCCAGCGCCGTTGGCCTGGTCGGCGCCTCGGGCCTGGCGCTTCCCTATTACTCGCGCGCCAATCAGCGCCCGGCTTTCACCCATGGCATCCAGTCCGGCGACGTCGACGCCACCAGCGGCATGGTCTGGACACGCACCGACCGGCCGTCGCGCGTCATGTTCGAGGTGTCGCCGACCGAAAGCTTCACCAATGCCGTCCGCCTGGCGCCGCTCGATACCTCGCCGGCCAGCGATTATACGGTGAAGCGGCTGCTTACCGATCTCGCCTCCGACCAGGACATCTTCTACCGCATGGTCGCGGCCGATCTTGCCGACATCAACGCCGTTTCCGAGCCGGTCGTGGGCCGCTTCCGCACGGCACCTGCCTCGAAGCGCGACATTCGCTTTGCTTGGTCGGGCGACACCGCCGGCCAAGGCTGGGGCATCGACGAGACCGGCATGAAGACCTACGCCACCATTGCCAAGCACACGCCCGACTTCTTCCTGCATTCGGGCGATACGATCTATGCCGATGGTGCGATGAAGGACGAGGTCGACCTGCCCAACGGCGGCAAGTGGAAAAACAAAGTGCTGATCGACGAGAAGCGCAAGGTTGCCGAGACGCTGGACGAATACCGGGCGCAGTGGAAATACAACATGATGGACAGGCATGTGCTGGCGCTCAGCGCCATCTGTCCGACCTTCTATCAGTGGGATGACCACGAGGTGCTGAACAACTGGTCGGACTCGAAGGACCTGAGCGCCGACGATCGCTACACTGAAAAATCCATCCATGTGCTGACGGCACGTGCGGCGCGCGCCTTCCACGAAATGACGACGATCCGTTACGAGCCGTCGGAGCCCGGCCGCGTCTACCGCAAGATCGCCTATGGTCCGCTGCTCGACGTGTTCTTCCTCGACATGCGTTCCTACCGCGGCCCCAACGGTCCGGATATGCAGGAGACGATGACGCCGCAATCGCGCATCCTCGGTGAACAGCAGATCAAATGGCTGAAGCGTGAACTGGCGAATTCCAACGCAACCTGGAAAATCATCGCCGCCGACATGCCGCTCGGCCTCGTCGTCTGGAACGACGGCACCAAGAAGGTAGGGGCCGAGGCGGTCAGCAATGGCGACAATGGCCCGGCCAAAGGGCGTGAGCTGGAAATTGCCGACCTTCTTCGCTATATAAAGAATGCGGGTATCAGCAACACTGTCTGGCTCACCGCAGACGTGCATTACACAGCCGCGCATTACTACAATCCGGACAAGGCGCAGTTCCAGGACTTCAATCCGTTTTGGGAATTCGTTTCGGGTCCGATCCATTCCGGCACGTTCGGGCCTAATGGTTTCGATATGACATTCGGCCCGGAGCTGAAGTTCATAAAGGCACCAACTGCCGAACAGGGTCAAAACCTGGCGCCTTCGGCCGGCCTGCAGTTCTTCGGGCTCGTCGAAATCGATGGCGCCACCGAGCAGTTGACGGTGCGGCTGATGGATCGCGACGACAGCGAACTCTACAAGGTCACGCTCGACAAGGTCACGCTCGATCCGGTGCGGTCGGCGTGAGCGACGGCGCCACTACCCTCGGGCCAGCCCGAGGGTAGGGCGTATATCAATCGGGATAGCAGACGACGGGAATGTTGGGCCAGACGGCGCTGTCGCATCCGGCATTTTGCTGCCGCTGCTTGAAGGCGGCGCTGACCGGCCCGGTCACCACCGGATCGACGCCATCGGGAGCATCGGCAAAAAGCTGCTCCGCCGACGGCTTGTCGGACGGCAAAGCAGACCGCGTCTCCTTGAACGACGCCGCCGACTGCGCCGCGCCGGCCGCGAGGAGGACGGCGAGCGCGGTACATGCCAAAATCGGCCGGAGTTTGATGCCTATCTCGATCATGAAATTCGAACTGTCCGGACCATGAAAGGTTCCGCCTTGGTTAATAATTCCACTTCACACCAAGACATTTAAGATTTGGTGACTTTATTTGGTGGCTCGCCTCCTCTTTCGCAATTGCGAAAAACCCTGTATGAGCCGCCCAACCGAAAGAGGCAGCGCCTTTTGGCCTGCTGCCTGCAACGCTCCCGAGACCGAAACATGAAAATCCGCAATATCGCGATCATCGCGCACGTCGACCATGGAAAAACCACCCTTGTCGACCAGCTTCTGAAACAGTCCGGCTCGTTCCGCGACAACCAGCGCGTCGCCGAGCGCGCCATGGATTCGAACGACCTCGAAAAGGAACGCGGCATCACCATCCTGGCCAAGGCGACCTCGGTCGACTGGAAGGACACCCGCATCAACATCGTCGACACGCCCGGCCACGCCGACTTCGGCGGCGAGGTCGAGCGCATTCTGTCGATGGTGGATTCGGCCATCGTGCTGGTCGACGCCGCCGAGGGGCCGATGCCGCAGACCAAATTCGTCGTCGGCAAGGCGCTCAAGGTTGGACTGAAGCCGATCGTCGTCATCAACAAGATCGACCGGCCCGATGCCCGTCACGTCGAAGTGGTCAACGAGGTGTTCGATCTTTTTGCAGCACTTGACGCCACCGACGAGCAGCTCGACTTCCCTATCCTTTATGGTTCAGGCCGCGACGGCTGGGTCTCGGAAAACCCCGAAGGTCCGAAGGACCAGGCTCTGGCGCCGCTGTTCGACCTCGTCATCAAGCACGTGCCGGCGCCGACCGTTCATCCCGGCCCGTTCCGCATGATCGGCACCATCCTGGAAGCCAATCCGTTCCTCGGCCGCATCATCACCGGCCGTATCGAATCCGGCACGCTGAAATCCAACCAGGCTGTCAAGGTGCTGCACCATGACGGCACCCAGGTCGAAACCGGCCGCATTTCGAAGATCCTCGCTTTCCGCGGGCTCGAGCGCCAGCCCATCGACGAGGCGCAGGCGGGCGACATCGTCGCTATTGCCGGCCTGTCGAAGGGCACCGTCGCCGACACCTTCTGCGACCCGTCGGTGACGGAACCGCTGCATGCGCAGCCGATCGATCCGCCGACCGTGACGATGTCGTTCCTGGTCAATGATTCGCCGCTGGCCGGCACCGAAGGCGACAAGGTGACCAGCCGCGTCATCCGCGACCGCCTGCTGCGCGAGGCCGAAGGCAATGTCGCGCTGAAGATCGAGGAATCGCCGGATAAGGATTCGTTCTTCGTCTCCGGCCGCGGCGAATTGCAGCTGGCCGTGCTGATCGAGACGATGCGCCGCGAAGGTTTTGAGATCGCCGTGTCGCGGCCGCGCGTTGTCATGCAGAAGGGCGACAGCGGCGAATTACTGGAGCCGGTCGAGGAAGTCGTCATCGACGTCGACGAGGAGCATGCCGGCGTCGTCGTGCAGAAGATGTCGGAGCGCAAGGCCGAGATGGTCGAGCTTCGCCCTTCGGGCGGCAATCGCCAGCGCATCGTCTTTCACGCACCGACGCGCGGATTGATCGGCTACCAGTCGGAACTGTTGACCGACACGCGCGGCACCGCTGTGATGAACCGGCTGTTCCATGCCTATGAACCTTACAAGGGTGAGCTGCCGGGCCGTACCAACGGCGTGCTGATCTCCAACGAACAGGGTGAATCGGTGGCGTACGCCATGTGGAACCTGGAAGACCGCGGCCCGATGGTCATCGACCCCGGCGTCAAGGTCTATCAGGGCATGATCATCGGCATCCATTCCAGGGACAACGACCTCGAAGTCAACGTGCTCAAGGGCAAGAAGCTGACCAACATCCGCGCCGCCGGCAAGGACGAGGCGGTGAAGCTGACACCGCCGATCCGCATGACGCTGGAACGCGCGCTGGCCTGGATCCAGGACGACGAGCTGGTCGAAGTGACGCCGAAGACCATCCGCCTGCGCAAGCTCTATCTCGATCCGAACGAGCGCAAGCGTTTTGAGAAGTCGGCGAAAGTGGTCGGCGCGGCGTAAGAGCTTTTATTCTGGGCGGAATGGAGGGGCGAAACACGCGTTCCTTCCCGCTGAGCGGACACGGCTTGTCGCCAGAAGGAATGTGGCGCCGGCCGCTCAGTGTCTCTTCAGAGGCTACAGCGGAGTCGTCGCAATACCATGATATTTTCGCTCTCTCCTTCTTTGTCACGGTAGTTTAGCTGTGGGTAAAGGCGGGGAAACGGGTGTGGGAAATGCCGTTCTGGCTTTCGTCCGGAGCCTTATGCAAGATGACATGCGGCGAAGGCTCGTTGCTCACAAGAATCTTGTTGGATTTGGCAATGCAGTATTGCCAGCGATCGAGCACGAACTTGCAAGGATCGATCTAGGCAAGGTTTCCCATCACGAAATCGCAACGCTTGTGGCGGGCCTCGCTACTGCTCTGCACGATATCAACGAAGACGCATCCCGACGATATATGTCGGCTTCGCTCGCAAGACCGATAACTCCCCTCATGCGAGCTGCGCTCCGCAGCATCGTCCGCTTTGCAATGGACGACTGGCGGCGGTCTTCGGTCGGCGGCATCATTGTTCTGGAGCATGGCAAGCTCGACAGTCGCTTTGAAGCCTCTCGGCACGTTGGCCGCTGGCTGGCAAATGTACCTGAAGCCGATCTGGTTGGCATTTCGCGAATCTACATAATCCCGGAACCTCCCGAGCCCGAATTCGCCGGTACCTACCTCCAGGCGGTATCGGTCATCGAGATTGTCTGGCGACGCCCATCCGAGCACAGGATTGGGAACGTAGTTCGGAGATTCATGATCGAGAAAACGCTCTATCATGAGGTAGGACACCACGCGCTGCAGCATGTCGAATCTGGACAGGATCCTGATCAGGAACGGCAGGCAGACCGTTACGCATGGAAAATGATGCGCAAGGCACATCCCAATCTATCGATGCTTACTCTTCCCTTGCGATTCCTTGGCGCGTTTCACCGAAGGAAAAATGCCAAGGATTTGGAAACAGCTTAGGATTGCGTTTCGGGAAATCGGCGAAAGTGGTCGGCGCGGCGCAAGTTTCTTTCTTGTAGTCTACAACAACGAGGGAAGGGAGCACTCGTGTGCTCCCTTCCCTCGTTGTTTCATCCGCCGGCAGCCGAGATGATGGCTTCCCGGTCGGGCTCGCCGACGAGATAGACGCGGATCGTCGTTCCCGCTCGAGCCGGCTTGCGCAAGGCTTTGCCCCCGTCCGGACCAATGACCAGCAATCGTTTCTCTTCCCAAACCTGTAGCCGCGATCGCGGGACACCGAGTTCGCTGGCCAGCAACCGGTCGAGCCGCAGCGTTGTCGGCATTTCGAGCCAGAGCTGAAGTTCGAGAGCGCTGGTATTTTCCGGCCTGTCCCTGAGCACCTGCTTATGAACGATGGCTTCAGGAAACTCCTCGACGCGCCCGATCCTGCTTCGCAATGCGGCAACATCGAAGGCATGGCGCCGCGCCAGGACCGGATCGTTGCTTTCGAGCGCCTGCAATATTGCCGGTTCGATATCGCGGCGGCTGCAGCGCTCCAGAATGCCGAAATTCCAGGAATTGTCGCAGTCGATGCAGCGGTAGATCAACCAGGCGTCAATGCGCTTGCCATTGGCATTGACGCGGAATTTGCCGCTGCAGCGATAGGCTTTCAAGCTGCCGCAGCGATTGCAGTTGAGGTGAGGTCGAGGTGCGGTCTTGGGTGTGATCGCCCAGCGGATACGCAGTATCGAAGGCATGCCGAAAAGCCCTTCCCGTCGGGAAGTTCGTCAGATCGGCGATATCGAGAACCCTTGCGGGCACGGCGTGGCGAGAGACTGCGGCAGTCGGAAATCAGGTGTCGCGGGTGGTTATGCGCGACAGCGGTTCAGCAGTGCCAAACCGGTCTCGAACCGCCACCCGAGGAACACATGATGTGAAAACAGGCATCGCGACTGCGACGCCCTGCTCTGTGTTGGGGGAGTTGACGAGACCGGCGGTTACGTAGGCAAAGTGAAGCTCGGAAAAGATTTCGGAACGACATCTCTAGCCGTGAGGTGCCTGGCCGACAAGCCTTCTTTCGGTAGACGCTACCGTCGCCGGAACAGTTGGGTTATGTTGAACGACCCAAACATTTCAAACGAGACCGCGTCATGCATTTCACGTCGCTGCTGATTTTTGCCGGCGCCCTGCTTGTTGCAGCCGGCTCGCCCGGCCCATCGATCGCCGCTCTTGTGGCGCGGGTCATCTCGAAAGGGTTTCGCGACGTGTTTCCGTTCCTGCTTGCCATGTGGATCGGCGAAGCGATCTGGCTGTCCCTGGCGGTGTTTGGCCTCGCCGTGGTGGCGCAGACGTTCCACTTTGCCTTTGTCGTCGTGAAGTGGGTCGGCGTCGCCTATCTCGGCTGGCTGGCCTGGAAGATGTGGACGGCACCGGTCGAGGCCAAGGAAGGCGCGCTGCCGCGCGAAGATTCGCCCGTCAGACTGTTCTTTGCCGGCATGGCGGTGACGCTCGGCAATCCCAAGATCATGATGTTCTACCTGGCGCTGCTGCCGACCATCATCGACCTCGGTTCGGTCAGCATGATCGGCTGGGTCGAGCTGACCGCGACCATGGCCGTTGTCCTGGTCGCTATCGATTTGACCTGGGTGCTCGCCGCATCACAGGCGCGCAAGCTGCTCAAAAGCAAGCGGGCGATGAAGATCGCCAACCGCGTCAGCGCCGGAACCATGGCCGGCGCTGCGGCGGCTATCGCGGCGCGGTCCTGAGCCGGCGCGTCAACCCATTTCGATTATCGGCGCAATCTCGACGCTGAAACCCGGGTCCGTCAGGATAGGACAATCCTTGGCTTTGCCGACGGCATCGTCGATGTCTTTCGCTTCGATGATGGTGTAACCGGCGGTCGGATTGCTACCGCCATTGTTCTCGACCTTGCCGCCGGGCAGCAGGGTCTTCGACATGCCGACTGGATTGCCACCATCGACCACGGCTGAGCCAAGCTTGCCGTACCAGCCGTTCCAGGCATCCATCGCTGCCTTCCGTTCGGCCTCCTCGGTCGGCATCTTGCCCGAGCCGTGATAGACGTAGAGAAATTTCGCCATGTTCTCCTCCTTTGATCGGCGGCATCGAACCGGCATGCGGTCATGCCGCATGCCGATCATCGGACCAAACCGGCAAACAAGCAACGAGAATGCGAAGTAGCTAATATAATGTGCGGTTGGCTCGCAACGGCGGTGCCCTATCGCGCCATCGCATGGTATTCATCGTTCGGCCGCATGTCGATTGCCGATGCCAGCCGGTTCGACATGTTGAAGAACGCCGCGGTCGAGGCGACGTCCCAGATGTCGCGGTCGGAAAAGCCGACTTGCCGCAGCGCCGCCCGGTCCGCTTCGACGATCTTTGCCGGCTGCTCGGTCAGCTTCACCGCGAATTCGAGCATGGCGCGTTGCCTGTCCGACAGCTCGGCGGCGCGAAAATTCATCACCATCATCTCGCCGAAGGCCGGGTCGCCGGAAAGCTGGCGCACCGCCGCGCCATGCGCGACCAGGCAATAGTAGCAATGGTTGACCGACGAGACGGCCACCGCGATCATCTCGCGCTCGAGTTTCGACAGGCCGGATTCACCCAGCATCAAATCATTGTACATGTCGGTGAAAGCGCGCAGCTTCTTCTCGTCGAAGGCATAGGCGAGCAGCACATTGGGAACGAGGCCGAGCTTCTCCCGGCACTTGGCGAAATAGGCCTTGGTCGCGTCGCTCAGCTCCGCCGGTGCCAGGTCAAGCGCGGTAATTTTCTCCGTCATGGCGGATTTCTCCTCGTTTTCGCCAGGCTGCCGGTGAATTCCGACATTTCGTCGCAAGCCGTCAAACCTTTGTCGCCAAATACCCGTCATCTGTTAGCATAGCCGCAAAAACATGTGACGGGAGGGACTCATGGCCAGCGTAAAGTCAGCGAGCCGGTTGAAAAAGGCCGGCGTGACGAGGGGTGAAGCCGCGGGTGGCGAAAAGCCCGGCAGGCTTGCCGACTACTTGCTGGCCCGAGCTCCGGCCGAAGATGTCGCCGCCTACGACGTCATCGATCTCGAACGCGCTGCCGAACTCGCCGGCCGCGCAGTGGCCAGGCACAAGAAGGACGACTGCGTCGTTGCCATAGACGTTGATTCCGGTGTCGTCCGCCAGGGCCGGCCGATGACGGTGATCACCGTCGTCAACGACAACATGCCGTTCCTGTTCGATTCCGTCCTCGGCGAGATTACAGAAAGCGCCGGCGAGCCGCTGCTGGTTACCCATCCGGTCATAGTCGTCAGGCACGGCAAGAACGGCGTCGAGGAAATCCTCGGCGATGGCGGTTATGCCAAGGGCGACCACAGCCATGACCGACTGAGCGTCATCCATGTCCATATCGGCCGCCTTTCGGCCGAGCAGGCCGAAGGCCTGGCCGCACGCCTGACGAAGCTGCTCGGCCAGGTGCGAGCCGCCGTCACCGACTGGAAGCCGATGCTTGCCCGCCTCGACCAGGCGATCTCGGAATTCCGCTACTCGCCAGTGCCGCTCGACAAGGCCCATGTCACCGAGGCGATCGCCTTCCTCGAATGGCTGCGCGACGACAATTTCACCTTTCTCGGCATGCGCGAATTCAACTACACTGGCGGCGAGACGAGCGGCATGCTCGAGCGCGCCGAAAAGCCCGGCCTCGGCATCCTTTCCGATCCCGACGTGCTGGTGCTCAGGCGCGGCACCGAAGCGGTGAGCACGACCCCGGAAATCCGTGCCTTCCTGCATGGGCCGGAACCGCTGATCGTCACCAAGGCCAACGCCAAGTCATCGGTGCACCGCCGCATCTACCTCGACTACATTGGCGTCAAGACCTACACCGGCAAAGGCGTGCTTTCAGGCGAGCTCCGTATCGTCGGCCTGTTCACCTCGACTGCCTATACGCGCTCGGTGATGAAAATCCCCTACCTGCGCTCGAAGGCGGAAACCGTCATTGCCAAATCCGGCTTCAATCCAAGCGACCATTCCGGCAAAGCTTTGATCAACGTGCTGGAGAGCTATCCGCGCGACGAGCTGTTCCAGGTTTCGGTGCCGATCCTGCGCAAGCATGCCGAAGCCATACTGGGCTTGATCGAGCGACCGCGCGTCAGGGCATTGGTGCGTGTCGACCAGTTCGACCGCTTCGTCTCCGTGCTCGTCTTCGTGCCGCGCGACCGCTACGACAGCGTCGTGCGCGAGAAGATCGGCACCTATCTGAAGACCGTCTTCGAAGGCCGGCTGTCGGCCTATTATCCGGCCTTCCCGGAAGGCGGGCTGGCGCGCGTCCATTTCATCATCGGCCGCTCCGGCGGCAGGACGCCGAAGGTCGAGCAGGCGACGATCGAGGCGGCGATCCGCGACATCGTACGGACCTGGGACGATGCACTGCGCGAGACCGCGACAGAGACCGGCGCCGATGCGAGACTCACGGCCATCGCCTCGCGTTTTTCGGAAAGTTATCGCGACAGTTTTCCGCCGGCCGTGGCGCTGGCCGACGCCGGGCGCATCGCCAAGCTCGATGCGTCAAATCCGATCGCCATCGACTATTACCGTCACACCGTCCAGAAGCCGCATCAGGCGGCGCTGAAGATCTATCACCATGGCAGCCCGGTGGCGCTGTCGCGGCGCGTGCCCGTGCTGGAAAACATCGGTTTCCGCGTCATCAGCGAGCGCACTTTCGAGGTCGGCGACATTCAATCCGGCATGGTCTTCATCCACGACATGGAACTCGAGAACAGCTACGGCAGGCCGATCGACCTCGGCAATGGCGGCGCGCTGTTCGAGGATGCGTTCCTTTCCGTCTGGCGCGGCGATGTCGACAATGACGGCTATAACGGCCTTGCCCAGACCGCCGGCCTGTGGTCGGGCGAGATCACCGTCCTGCGCGCCTATGGCCGCTATCTGCAGCAGGCCGGCATCCCGCAGAGCCAGGATTTCATCGCCGCCGCACTCAACCGTTATCCCGAGATCGCCCGCGGCCTGCATGCGCTGTTTGTCGCCCGCCTCAGCCCGACGGCCGAGACGGAAGGCGTCGTTCAGGCCAAACATCTGAAAGCCAAGATCACGGATGCGCTGGAAGACGTTCCCAACATTGACGACGACACCATCATCCGCCGTTATCTGAATCTGATCGAAGCCTCGCTGCGCACCAATCATTTCGTTGCCGATACGAAACGGAAAGGCCAATCGCTGGCGATCAAGCTCGATTCGCAATCGGTCGACGGGCTGCCGGCGCCGCGGCCATGGCGGGAGATCTTCGTCTACGGCTCCGAGGTCGAGGGTGTGCATCTGCGCTTCGGCCCAGTCGCGCGCGGCGGCCTGCGCTGGTCGGACCGTGCGCAGGACTATCGCACCGAGGTGCTCGGCCTGGTCAAGGCACAGCAGGTCAAGAATGCGGTGATCGTGCCGGTTGGCGCCAAGGGCGGCTTCTACCCGAAAAAGCTGCCGATGAGCGCCGGGCGCGACGCAATTTTCGAGGCCGGCACGGCCGCCTACAAGAATTACGTTTCCAGCCTGTTGTCGATCACCGACAATATCGGGCTGGACGGCGTCATCCCGCCAGCCGGCGTCGTGCGGCGCGATCAGGATGATCCGTATTTCGTCGTCGCCGCGGACAAGGGCACGGCGACCTTCTCGGACATCGCCAACGCCATCAGCGAAAGGCACGGCTTCTGGCTCGACGACGCTTTCGCCAGCGGCGGTTCGGCCGGCTACGACCACAAGAAGATGGGCATCACCGCCAAGGGCGCCTGGGAAGCGGTCAAGCGGCATTTCCGCGAGATGAACCGCGACATCCAAACCACGCCGTTCACCGTCGTCGGCGTTGGCGACATGTCGGGCGACGTGTTCGGCAACGGCATGCTGCTGTCGGAGCAGACCCGGCTGATCGCCGCCTTCGATCATCGCGACATCTTCATCGATCCCGATCCCGACATGGCCGCTTCGATGGCCGAGCGGCGGCGGATGTTCGCTCTCGCCCGCTCAAGCTGGCAGGATTACGACAAGACGAAGCTGTCCGAAGGCGGCATCATCGTCTCGCGCAGCCAGAAGTCGATCACCTTGCCGGCCGCCGCGGCTGCAGCTATCGGCCTCGGCAAGACAACGGCCACGCCGGTCGAGATCATGAGTGCCATCCTCAAGGCGCCGGCGGACCTTTTGTGGTTCGGCGGCATCGGCACCTATGTCAGGGCATCGGGCGAGACCAACCAGGACGTCGGCGACCGTGCCAATGACGCGATCCGGATCACTGCGCTCGAACTGCGTGCCAAGGTCATCGGTGAGGGCGCCAATCTCGGCGTCACGCAGCGGGCGCGCATCGAATTCGGATTGAATGGCGGCCGCTGCAACTCAGATGCGATCGACAATTCGGGCGGCGTGAACTGCTCAGACGTCGAGGTCAACATCAAGATCGCGCTGGCCTCCGCCATGCGCAAGGGATCGTTGACCCGGCCGTCGCGCAACAAATTGCTGGCCGAGATGACCGACGAGGTCAGCGCCCTGGTGCTGTCCAACAATTACCAGCAGACGCTGGCGCTGTCCCTTGCTCGCAAGCGCGGCCTTGCCGACATTGCCCATCAGAGCCGCTTCATGGCGGCGCTCGAGGCGCGCGGGCTGCTCGACCGTGCCGTCGAGACGCTGCCGTCGCCGGGGGCTCTTGCCGCGCGCGAAGCGCGCGGCGAGCCGCTCACCCGGGCCGAGCTCGGCGTGCTGCTTGCCTATGCCAAGATCGTGCTGTTTTCCGATATCGTCGCCAGCAACGTGCCGGACGATCCGCATTTCGACCGCGACCTGATGGGTTACTTTCCCGACCGCATGGCAAAGAAATATGCGGCGGAAATCCACGGCCATCGCCTGCGCCGCGAGATCATCGCCCGTGTCGTCGCCAATGATCTGGTCAATCGCGGCGGCCCGTCCTTCGTCAACAGGCTGCAGGAAGCGACAGGGCGCAGTGCCGCCGATGTCGTGCGCACCTTCGCCGTGGTGCGCGATGGCTTTGCACTGCCGGCGCTCTATCGCCAGATCGATGCACTCGATAACCAGATCGACGGGCAGATCCAGCTCGACCTCTATCAGGCGGTCAGCCGGCTGATCTATGTGACCAGCGGCTGGCACCTGAAGAACGATGCCGACACTGCACTGCTCGGGCAGCGGATTGCCGAGTTGCAGGATGCGCGCAAGGCGCTGGAGCCGAAGCTCGTTTCGCTGCTGCCGGCCTTCTCGCGCGAGCGGATCGAGGAGCGGCGGCACAGCCTGTCGAAGGGTGGCGCGCCCGAGAGCCTTGCCGAGCAACTGGCGTTGACCGATGTGGCGGAACTCATCCCCGACATAGCGCTGACGGCGCGGACGGCAAATGCCGGCATCGTCGCTGCCGCCAAGGCGTTTTTTGCAGTCAGCGATGTCTTCCGCATCCCGCGCGTCGAAGATGCTGCGCGCTCGATCACGCCCTCGGATTATTACGATCAACTGGCGCTTTCCCGCGCCACCGACACGATCGGCGCGGCCAGGCGCGGCATCGCGGTGGCGGCGCTGACCGGCCATGCCGAGGCGGCGGATCCGGTGTCGGCATGGTTGGAGGCCGGCGGCGAACGGGTCGGACGCATCCGCGAGCGGTTGCAGGCGCTGACCGAGGGCGGCGACATCACCGTGTCGCGGCTGTCGGTGGCATCCGGCCTGATGAGTGATCTGACGCAGCTGTGAGACGTCTTCCATATCGCGCGGGATTGCCGGGAAGAACTGCGCTATAGAGCGAACGGCGCCCTGCTTTGGGGGGCGCCGGAGCATGATCCCAAAAAGTGACGATCGGCTTTTGGACAAGATCGTGCTCAACAACAAGACGGAGCGTCATTCCGATTCGATCGGCATGGAGCAAGCTCCAGCGGAGGGGACATGGCTGAGATGGCAGTGCAGCGGGCATCGGGACGCGGCATCTGGGGATGGATGCTGTTCGACTGGGCGGCACAGCCGTTTTTCACGGTCGTTACCACCTTCATCTTCGGTCCTTATTTCGTCTCGCGCATGGCCAGCAATCCGGAGACCGGGCAAGCGGCCTGGGGCTACGGCATTGCCGCCGCCGGCCTCGTCATTGCCGTTTTGTCGCCGGTCCTCGGCTCGATCGCCGATCAGACCGGACCACGCAAACCGTGGATAGCCTTCTTCGCCGCGGTTAAAATCACCTGCCTCACCCTGCTGTGGTTCGCCGCGCCCGGCTCTAATCTTTTTCTGGTCGTGGCGTTGTTCTCGCTGGCGTCGGTCGCGGCGGAATTCTCGACTGTGTTCAATGATTCGATGATGCCCCGCCTGGTGCCGAAGAGCGACATCGGCAGGATCTCGAACATGGCCTGGGGACTCGGCTATCTCGGCGGCATGATCGCACTGATCTTCGTCGTTACCGTCATGGCCGGCTCGCCTGAAACCGGCAAGACCGTCGTTGGGCTCGACCCGATCTTCGGCCTCGACCCCAGGCTCGGCGAGGACGCGCGCGCTACCGGGCCGTTGTCGGCGGGCTGGTATTTCCTGTTCATCCTGCCGATGTTCTTCTTCACGCCTGATGCGATCAAAGGCATTCCAATCGGGCCGGCGGTGCGCGAAGGCCTGTCGGAACTGAAGTCGACGCTGGCCGAAGTGCGCAAGCGCAGCGGCATTTTTCGCTTTCTCGTCGCCCGTATGATCTATCAGGACGGCGTCAATGCACTGCTGGCGCTGGGCGGAACGTTTGCGGCGGCAATGTTCCATTGGTCGATTACCGAGATCGGCCTGTTCGGCATCATCCTCAACGTCGTTGCCATCGTCGGCTGCCTGGTTGCCGCACGCCTCGACACAGCGCTGGGTTCCAAGACCATAGTGATGATTTCGCTGGTCATGCTGAGCATTGCCACGATCGGCATCGTTTCGACCGGACCGGGCTATACGCTGTTCGGCGCCTGGGTGATGCCCGGACTGGATGGTGGCGGATTGTTCGGCACGGCGGCGGAAAAAGCCTACATTTTCTACGGCCTGCTGATCGGGCTTGCTTTCGGCCCGGTGCAGGCATCGTCGCGCTCCTACATGGCGCGCAGCGTCTCCGCTGCCGAATCGGGCCGCTATTTCGGCATCTATGCGCTGGCCGGCCGGGCAACCAGTTTTGCCGCACCCTTCATGGTGGCCACGATCACCCTGGCCAGCGGCTCGGCGCGGCTCGGCATGGCGGCGATCGTGCTGTTCCTTGGCGCCGGCATGGCGATCCTGATCGGCACGCCCTATCCGGCAGATCGGCCGGCGGAGTGAGCTGCTCTTGCCTTCTCCCACAGCGGGAGGGTAACGCGTTCAATGCCGGAAATGCCTCACTCCGGTGAAGACCATGGCAATGCCGTGAGCGTCGGCGGCGGCGATGACATCGTCGTCGCGCATCGAGCCGCCGGGCTGGATGACGGCGGTGGCGCCGGCTTCGATTGCCGACAAAAGCCCGTCCGCGAACGGGAAAAAGGCATCCGAGGCGACGACCGAGCCCCTGGTCAAAGGCTCCGTCAGGCCGGCAGCCTCGGCCGCGTCGAGCGCCTTGCGCGCCGCGATGCGCGAGGAATCGACCCGGCTCATCTGGCCGGCGCCGATGCCGACTGTAGCGCCATCCCTGGCATAGACGATGGCGTTCGACTTGACGTGCTTTGCCACGCGAAAAGCGAATTTCAGATCGGCCAATTCGGCCGGCGTCGGAGCGCGCCTGGTCACCACTTTCAGCTCGAGGTCATCCACCACCGCGTTGTCGCGGCCCTGGACCAGCAAACCGCCGGCAACCGATTTCAAGCCAAGGCCCGCCGCGCGCGGGTCGGGCAGGCCGCCGGTGACCAGCAGGCGTAGGTTCTTCTTGGCGGCAATGATGCGGACTGCTTCTTCGGACGCCTCCGGTGCGATGATCACTTCGGTAAAGGTCTTGACGATCTCTTCGGCGGTTCCGGCATCGAGGATGCGGTTCATGGCGACGATGCCGCCGAAGGCCGAGACCGGGTCGCAGGCCAGCGCCTTGGCATAGGCCGCCTGCAGCGAAGCGTCCTCAGCGACGCCGCACGGGTTGGCGTGCTTGATGATGGCAATTGCTGCGGAGCGCGACGGGTCGAACTCGCCGACCAGCTCGAAGGCAGCGTCGGTGTCGTTGATGTTGTTGTAGGAAAGCTGCTTGCCCTGAAGCTGGCGCGCCGTGGCGACGCCCGGCCGCCTGTCGCCGTTGACATAGAAGCCGGCGCCCTGATGCGGGTTTTCGCCATAGCGCATCACCGACTGCAGCTTGCCGCCGAAGGCGCGCCATGTCGGATGCTCGATCTCAAGCGCCTCGGCGAACCATCCCGAGATCGCCGCATCGTAGGTGGCGGTGCGGGCAAAGGCCTTGGCTGCCAGCTTCTTGCGGAAATCCAGCGACAACGACCCGAAATTCATCTCCAGCGCGTTGAGCACCGAGGCATAGTCATCGGGATCGGTGACGATGCCGACATAGGCGTGGTTCTTGGCCGAGGCACGGATCATCGCCGGGCCGCCGATGTCGATGTTCTCGACGATCGCCGCGTAGTCGGCGCCGGAGCGACGCACCTCTTCGAACGGATAGAGATTGGAGACGACGAGATCGATCGGCTCGATGCCGTGGTCGCGCATCGCTGCGGCGTGCTCGGGATCGTCGCGCACGCCAAGCAGTGCGCCATGCACCGACGGGTGCAGCGTCTTGACGCGGCCGTCCATGATCTCGGGAAAGCCGGTGAGCTCGGACACGTCGCGCACCGCCATGCCCGCCTCGGCAAGGGCCCTTGCGGTGCCGCCGGTCGAGACTAGCTCGACGCCGGCCGAAGCCAGCGCCCTGGCGAAATCGATCAGGCCGGTCTTATCAAAGACGGAAAGGAGCGCGCGACGGATGGGTACAAGGTCGGGCGCGGGAATGTTCTTGGCGGCGACGGCCATGGGCTGGCGGCCTTTCCAGTTCTGGTTGGAGAGCGTCCGCGGGCCGTAGCATATGAGGCCCGGAAATCAAGCCGCAAGACTTGATCAGTGTCTGCCGTTGCCACCGGCTTCAGCTTTTTCCGGACGGCCGGCGATGATGGTGCGCGTCAATTGCCAGTGGACCTCGGCAATTTCCGAGGCCTTGAACGCAAGCACGATCTGGCGGCTGCGGCGCGGGCCGCCAAGCCCTGCGAAATAGATCGATTCCTCGACCTCTGGCACCACTTCGGTAGAGGTAAACACCCAGGTGTCGGCATGGTCGGCGGCCAGCACCAGACGGTCATGCTCATCCTGGAGCAGGCTTATATCGGGATGGACATGGAAACGCACCGTGACGAAGTGACGTCCATTGTTGCGGATAGAAGCGCCGCCCGGGCGCAGGAAACGGTCCCTGCCGGCAAACACATTGCCTTCGGTCGATAATTTCAGCTCGCGCTCATGCAGGAAGCCGAAGCGCGCCACATAGCCGTCATGGCGGGCGATGAAGCCCTGGCTGCCCTTCTGGTCGGTGCGCTTGCAAGGTACATGCTGCGGTCCGCCGATCAAAGGCGTGCCGAGCAGGTCGTTGACGCGCAAGGAGTGATTGAAGCGCGCCGACGACGTGTCGTTGATGGTGGCGGTCGAGTGGGCGGCGGTGGCGCGGGCAAGCGGCCGGAACTCGGCGGCGCCATAAGTATCTATTCCGGCGTTGACGATATAGTGCTGGCGGCCCGACGACAATTCGAAGGCGAGGCATCCGGCGTGAGCGGCATTGGATACGTCGACGGGGGGCGGCGGGCCGGTATCGGCGATCACAGTGACACCGCCCATCGACAGGCGCTCATAACCCGAATGCGGCGCGTGCAGCAACGGTGCGCCGGCGGTGTCGTCGTGATGCAGGATGCTGGCGATACGGTCGTGAATGGTGGCGCCCATGCCGTTGAAGCGGGCAAGGCTGCCGTCCTGATGGCGAAAGAAGCGCAGTGCCGGCAGCATCCGGTCGATGGCGCCGATCAGGGCGGCCGGCGGCGTCTCGGCCTGATTGGCGTATGTCTGGCGCAACGGCAGAAGGTCGGCGAGGATTTCAAGCACGGTCATCGGATTACGCGAGATATGGCCGCCGTCAGGCAGGATCTGGCGGTCGAGCTCCTCGGCGAGATTGCGGGTAGCACCGCGTAGCGCCGAGGCCGGCGCCGGCAGCGACAAAGCGGCAAAGGCCAGCGCAATGCGGGCGCGCAGCCTGTCCTTGCCGTCCGGCATCTCGCGCACCATGGCGCGCAGATAGCGGATCTGGACGGCGAGCGATTTCAAGAACGCGCGGTAGAACGGAAATTCGGCGCCCTGCAACACGATCGAGGAATGCTGCAGCCAGGCAATGACACGCTTGGCCGTCGTGCCGGGCTCCCAGGCGACGCCGGAAATATGGCTGCCATGGATTGCAATCCAGTCGGAAACCAACGCCCGCGCGTTGGCGGCGGCGAGTTCGGTACCGGCGGCACGCATATGGCGCAGCCAGCGAAAGCCATGCAGCGTTTTTTGCCAGCCGGGATTGGGCACGTCGATCTGGAAGGGCGATTTGCCGCCGGTCTCGACCAGATGCCCCGAAAGCGGATAGCGGCCGTAATAGATCTCGAGCGCGATCTGAGGATCGGCGAGCCGCAGGTCCGGTGGGGCGATCAGGACGCGCTCCGGCGTGCGGCCTGAGTAGCGCCAGCGATAGAGTGGCCCGGCGCGCAAGCGCCGGCGCGTCTTGCGCCAGAACTCCCTCGCGACAAGCGTCCACAGACGCGTCGTGTTACCGGCAGCGATTGCCAAAACCCCTCCTGATCGTCCTCACCCAAGCACAAGTTTATATGATTCAAGAACTTGTGCGAAGGCGAATTCCGCGGCGGTGGGGCCGTTCAGCCTGTTTTCCATGCCTCCTCGCCCCATGAAGCCGGACGGCACTTCAAGATCGGCCCTTAGCCGGCTCTGCGCATGCGGGCGGCGAAGAAGCCGTCCAGCCCGGAGCGGCCCGGCGAGCCTAGCTCCAGATCGGCAGGCGTGGTGCGCAACGTGCCTTGCGGCGTCAGAAACGGGTCGATGCCGGCGATCTCACCCGGCCGAAGCGGGTCGTCGACAATCTCCGCATTGCCGGCGAGAAAGTCGCGATAGAGCTCTTCGCCTTCCAGCGGATCGAGCGAACAGTTGGAAAAGACGATGCGTCCACCAGGCTTGACCAGGGTGACGGCGCGGGCAAGCAGCCGGCGTTGCAGGTCGGCCAGTTTTTCGACGTCGGCCGCCGTCTTCGTCCAGGGAACGTCGGGATGCCGCCGCACCGTCCCGGTCGAAGAGCATGGTGGGTCGAGGAGGACGGCGTCGAAGAGGTCCTTCGGCTCGTATTTGAGCAGATCGGCCTGGACGATCTCGGCGGCCAGACCGAGCCGTTCGAGGTTCTGCGTCAGCCGTGCCAGCCGCGTTTTGGACATGTCGAGCGCGGTGACGTGGGCGCCGGCGAGGATCAGCTGGGCGGTCTTGCCGCCCGGCGCGGCACAGAGGTCGGCGATTCGCAAACCATTGATGTCGCCGAACAGCCGGGCCGGCAGGCTGGCCGCTGCATCCTGAACCCACCAGGCGCCTTCCCCAAAGCCGGGCAGTTCGGTCACGGAAGCGCTGAGCTTTTCCACCCGCACCGTGCCGGTCGGCAAGACAAAGCCGCCGAGCCGTTCGGCCCACAGCGCCGGGTCCGACTTGACCGAGAAATCGACCGGTGCCTCATGGCGATGGGCGAGCAGTATCTGCCTGGCCTTGTCGAGGCCGTAGACCGTTTTCAAACGGTCGGAAAACCATTTTGGCGCCTCGTCGGTAGCGGCACGTGCTGCGGCGAGCTCGTCCTGCTTGGCCCGCGCCAGCGTGCGCAGCACGCCGTTGACGAGGCCGGAAAAGCGCGCCGTGCGCGGATCGGACTTGGCGTGTGTCACGGCGAGGTCGACGGCGGCGCTGTCGGGAACATCGAGGAACAGGATCTGCGCTGCCGCCACATGCAAAATGTGCGAAAGCGCCGTGGCGTTGGGCGGCAGCGGCTTTTCCAGGCGACGGGCCAAAAGGCCTGATATGGTCATGCGGTAGCGCAGGGCGGTGACCAGAATGGCGCGCACCAAGGCGCGGTCGCGCAGGTCGAGCGCCTTGTACTGCGGATGGCCGTTCTCTTGGTCGGTCAGCCCGTCGAGCGGCGTCCTCGCGTCTATACCCGGGCCACCCCGGCGCGGGGCGGCCTGGCGCGCGGCGAGGCCGGCTCCGCCCCCGCCGCTCGAATTGTGTTCACGATCGCCTGAAATTCCGTGCCGGCGCTTCGCTGAACTCACGACCACGGACCTTTGGGGCCGGTCGGATTGCGTCCCCAGGGATTGGGTCTCGGCTTGGCCGGCTCAGCCGGCCTCTCGGGCCGCGCGGCCCTGTCCCACGGACCAGACGGCTGCTGCCCGGTCCCTTCCGGCGCCGGCCTTGGCGTCGCGGCCGCTTCGGGTGCGCCGGCCATTTCGCTCGCCATCCTCTGCAACGCGGCGATGCGGTTTTCTGTGCTCGGGTGAGTGGAAAACAAACTGTCCATGCGCTCGCCGGAAAGAGGATTGATGATGAAGAGATGGGCGGTTGCCGGATTGCGCTCGGCATCCGGGTTGCGGATGCGTTCGGCGCCCCGCGCGATCTTGTCAAGTGCCGAGGCGAGCCACAGCGGGTGTCCACAGATTTCGGCACCGCGCCGGTCGGCCTCATATTCGCGGGTGCGGCTCACCGCCATCTGCACGATCATGGCGGCCAGGGGCGCGACTATCATCGCCACCAGCACGCCGACGATGCCAAAGGAATTGTTATTGTCGCGGTTGCCGCCGAAAAAGAAGGCGAAATTGCCGAGCATCGAAATTGCGCCGGCAAAGGTGGCGACGATCGTCATGGTCAGCGTATCGCGGTGCTGCACATGGGCGAGCTCGTGTGCCATCACCGCCGCGACTTCTTCATGCGATAGCCGCTCGAGCAGGCCGGTGCTGGCGGCGACAGCGGCATTTTGCGGATTGCGGCCGGTGGCGAAGGCATTGGGCTGCGGATTGTCGATGAGATAGGTTCTCGGCATCGGCAGGCCGGCACGTTGCGCGAGACCCTTCACGATGGCGTAATATTCAGGCGCGTTGCGTTCGTCGACTTCGATCGCACGGTGCATCGACAGCACCATCTTGTCGGCGTTCCAATAGCTGAACAAATTGGTGCCGGCGGCGATCAGCAACGCGATCATCATGCCGCCGGATCCGCCGATGAGATAGCCGACACCCATGAACAGGGCCGTCATTGCGGCCAAAAGCATGGCGGTGCGAAGGGTGTTCATCGTCTGCTCCGTTCTGGCCCAACAAAGGGGTCGATCCTTGTGGGCCCATCGCTATATGATGGGAAACAGCGGTTCCCGTTTCAATCGGGGCCTGTTTCAATCTAGCGGAAGATCGCATGATCGACAAAACCAGCCAAACGCATGCTAACGGCTCGCCGCAAAAGCCGCTGACCCCGGCAGCCAGGCGCGCCTTGGTCGAGGCCGAGGCCCGGCGGGAGAAATATCGCGAGCAGGAAGCCACGCTGCCGAGGGAGATGGGCGGGCGCGGCGGCAAGGAGCCTGGCCGCTATGGCGACTGGGAGGTCAAGGGCCTGACCAGCGACTTTTAGCCCAGGCAGGGTGCTAGTCAAACAGGCAGCGCGGCCCGCTCCACTCCGATGGCAATCCAGCCGCTGGAATCGACGGCGATGCCGATCGCGTCATAGCCGGCGATGGTGGCATGCGGCGTCTCCAACGGATGCCGGTGCGTGGCGCTGATCACCACGACCGCAGCGCCCGCGGCTTCGGCCGCCGCTATGCCGGCCGGCGCGTCCTCGAAGACGAGGCAGTCGCCCACATCGACGCCGAGCCGTTCGGCCGCCAGCCGGAAGCAGTCGGGCGCCGGCTTGCCGCGCGATACATCCTCCGCCGCAACAATCACGGCGGGAGCCGGAATACCCGCGGCCTGCAGGCGCAGCAGGGCGAGCTCGCGCGGTGCCGAAGTGGCGATCGCCCAGCTTCCAGGCGGCAGCGACGCCAGGAAGGCCGCGGCGCCGGCAATCGGGCGAATGCCCTCGACATCGGCCGCCTCGGCCTGCAAAAGCGAATCGGCTTCGCGGGCAGGATCGACGCCTGGGAGCGCCAGCCGGCCGATGGTCTCGATCGCCCGCACGCCGTGGATGGTCGGCAGGAATGCGGCGACGTCAAGACCTTGCCGATGCGCCCACGCTGCCCAGACCCTTTCCGCTGCGGCGATCGAATTGAGAATCGTGCCGTCCATATCGAACAGGAAGGCCGCGAATTTTCTGCCTGCAAACATCGGTTTCCCGGGGTCATCTTGGAGGGATTATTTCGAAAGACGCGTGTCAATCGACCGTAACGTTGCCGCGTCCGTATGGGAAGCCGCGAGGCGTCGTTTTTGACGACCACAAGGAACCGCCACGCACTGTCCCGCGTTGATCGGCACTATCTTCCATGACGATCGCAGGGGAGGGCGATGCTGATTCGGCTCGGCTATGAAATTGCCATTGAATGCGTTGCAGCAACGCCGGTCGTTTCATTGCTCGATATCCACGGGGATCGCCAGGCCAACATCAAGCGGCAGACGCGCGTGCTGACCTCGCCGTCGGTCCCGACCAGGGTCTACCACGACCTTTTCGGCAATAGCTGCCGCCGCTTCACGGCGCCGGCCGGAAGCTTTCGCATCCTTTATGACGCGGTGGTCGAGGACAGCGGCGAGACGGACGAAGTCAACACGCTGGCGAGAGAAGTCCCGGTTGCCGAATTGCCGGACGAGGTGCTCGGCTATCTGCTCGGCAGCCGTTACTGCGAGACCGACCATCTCGGCGACCTGGCCTGGCAACTTTTCGGCCAGCTTCCACCGGGCTGGGCGCGGGTGCAGGCCATCGTCGACTATGTCCACAACCGCCTGTCCTTCGGCTACGGCTATGCGCGCTCGACCCGCACGGCGGCGCAGGCGCATGAGGAACGCGTCGGCGTCTGCCGCGACTTTGCCCATCTGGCGATCACGCTCTGCCGCTGCATGAACATCCCGGCCCGCTACGTGAACGGCTATCTCGGCGATATCGGCGTGCCCGCCGATCCGGCGCCGATGGATTTCTCGGCGTGGGTGGAAGTGTTCCTCGACGGCAGGTGGTACACTTTCGATCCTCGCCACAATGTGCCGAGGATCGGCCGCGTCGTCATCGCCCGCGGCCGCGACGCCACCGACGTGCCGCTGCTGCACAGTTTTGGCCCGCATCGGCTCACCCTGTTCAAGGTCTGGACGCACGAGCAGGAAGGTAATCTGTTCAAGCCGCCTTGTCGTGGCGTCGACAAGACGGTCAGCGCACGGATGCTGGCCTAGTCTTTCGGGACACATTCACAGTCCGTGTTTCCATTTCCCGCCACCGCGATCGTGCTGAACCGGTTCGATACATCTCGTCTGTACCGGATTGGGACGCAGTCCAGTCGTCCTGAATTGCGAGCCTGTTCGTGGTAAGCGCTTTGTCGACAAAGCCGTGCCGGCGCAGCTTTCGTTTACCCTCTGTTTACCCTGCCGCCGCTCGAAACCGTTTGGAAACAATGACCTGATCGCGGGCCGGTCGCTTTCCCGGGCCTGGCGGCGCGATCCGGCCGGATTCCTGCAATGCGCGTTCGGACAGCTGCAGGCTGTAGCGAATGGAGGCGGAAGGAATGCGGCGTTTCGGGGGTCTTGTTCAGACGATCGGCGGCTTTGCCGGGGATCGCAGCGGAAATTTCGCGGTCCTGTTTGGGATAATCGGCTCAGTGCTGGCACTGAGTGTCGGCTTTGCGGTCAACGTGTCCCAACTCTACAATGTAAAATCGAGCCTGCAAGGCGTGGTCGATGCAGCGGTCACCTCGACGGCCCGCGACCTGACAACCGGCGTCATCAGCGAGGCCGACGCCAGCAAATCGGTGCAGGCCTTTCTCGATGCCAACAGCACGGCGGGTATCCTCCAGGACAACCAGATCGTCCTCGACAATCTGGTTGTCGACAGGACAGCCAAGACTGTCCAGGCGGACGTCCATGTCAACGTCAACTACTATTTCCCGCTTTTCAGCACGGGTGGCATGCAACGCGTCCCCGCATCGACGACGGCGCTCTATTCGGACAAGCAGATCGAAGTCGCGATGATGCTGGACGTGACCGGGTCGATGGCCGGCCAGAAAATCATCGATCTGCGGGCGGCCGCGGCGAATGCTGTCGACAGCTTCCTGGGCGGCCAGGACCCCTCCAAGCCACGTGTGCGGGTTGCCATCGTGCCTTATGCCAATTCGGTGAATGCCGGTACACTTGCCGCCAGCAGCGTCTATGTGGAAACCACCGCCAGTCAACGCAAACAGGCGCCGGCCAATGACGCCGTGCAGTATGTCTCGGGCTTTATCCGTCCCGATAATTGCGCCACCGAGCGCAAGGGGACCTATCAGTATTCGGATGCGGGCCCCGACGTCAGCATGGTCAATCGCGACTACCTGCTGTCATCCTTCGCCTGGCAGACCGGCACCGCCGCCTGCCCGATCGCCGCGCTGATGCCGCTGACAGCGGATGCGACGGCGCTCAAGACGGTCATCAAGAATTTCGTCGCCTCCGGCGGCACGGCCGGCCATATCGGCGTGCAGTGGACCTGGTACATGCTTTCGGAAAACTGGGGCAGTGTGATGAAAGCCTCGGAACGGCCGGCCAAGATGGATCCAAAGAAGGTTGCCAAGATCGCGATCCTGATGACCGATGGCGAATTCAACCTGTCCTACTTCGATGCGAGCACGGTCAGCGACGTCTACAATGACGCCGGCAAGGAGCCGACCCGCACGGCCGCCAAGAAACTTTGCGCTGCCATGCGCGACAAGGGCATCGAGGTCTTCACCATTGGGTTTGACCTAAACGAAACGAATGCCAAGGCGACGCTCCAGGATTGCGCGAGCCCGGACACCGCCAAGATCAAGCACTTTTATCAGGCGGCCAATGGAACGGAACTCAACCAGGCTTTCCAGGATATAGCGCGCAACGTCGAGATGTTAACCGTAACCAAATAGGGGACAACAGCCCAAAAAGGAAAGGCCGCCGCTTCTCGCGAAGCCGGCGGCCTTCCGTGTTTCCGTCCATGGCGCGGCTCCTGGCGGCGACCCTGGTCGCCAGCCGCGCATCTCGCGCCTTAGCGGGAAGACTGCTTCCCGAAAGTGCGATCCGCTGAGGCCACGTTCTGGAAAACGAAATCACTCGACATCGGATCACCTCCTTTCGATTTGTTGAACACTCCCTCATGATGGGGTGTCATCCGGCAAATGGCAAGGCGCGGCACCCGAAAATCCTGAACAAGCCTGCTTGTGCACTCGGGCGGCTTGCGGCCGGCCGATCGGGCAGGCAAGATCGAGCCGCTATTGTTCCGGGCCACTATTTTGCCGGGTAAGGGAGGACGGGATGGAGGCAGCCGAGAGAGCGGCCCGGATTGTTCGGACGGTCATCGAGACGCTGAAGCCGGGTTTTGCGGTGAGGCTGTGGACAGGCGAGCGGATCGGCCCGGCTGCCGGCCCGGTGCTCACCATCAACGACCAGGACATCGTCTGGCAGATCGTACGTCGGCCCTCTTTATCGACGCTGATCGAGATGTGGATTGCCAAGGCGGTCGACGTCGAAGACGGATCGCTGTTCGATTTCTACGCCTTGCCCACGCACGGCAAGCTCAGGACGAAGCTCAAGACATTGCCGAAGCTGGCGATCCTGCGCGACCTGCCGGCGGTGCTGTTTTCGCGAAAACAGATGACGACGCGAACCGATCTTTCCGGCCGCAATCCTTTCGTCAGCGGTTCGAGCAAGGAGGCGATCGAGCATCATTACGACATTTCCAACGCATTCTACCGGCTCTTCCTCGACGAGCGCATGGTCTATAGCTGCGGCTACTTCAAGGATTTCGCCAACGATATCGATCAGGCCCAGAGAGACAAGCTCGACCATATCTGCCGCAAGCTTCGGCTGAAGCCCGGCGATAGATTGCTCGACATCGGCTGCGGCTGGGGAGCGATGCTCATCCATGCGGTGAAGAATTATGGCGTCGTCGGCCACGGCGTTTCGCTATCGGAAGCACAGACCGAGCTCGCCCGTGAACGCATCCGCGCCGAGGGGCTGGAGGACCGCATCACCATCGAGATAAAGTCCTATGCCGAGCTGTCCGGCTCCTTCGACAAGATCTCGTCGATCGGCATGTTCGAGCATCTGGGGCTTGCCAACCATGCGGCCTATTTCTCGAGGATCCATCGCCTGCTCAAGCCGGGCGGCATCTATCTGCACCACGCCATCACCCGGCGCGACAAGGGCAGCTTGAAGAAGACGCTGCGCAAGGGGCCGGAATTCAAGGCGCTGATCAAATACA
Source organism: Mesorhizobium sp. M0500 (assembly GCF_040321165.1). Lineage (NCBI taxonomy): Bacteria > Pseudomonadati > Pseudomonadota > Alphaproteobacteria > Hyphomicrobiales > Phyllobacteriaceae > Mesorhizobium > Mesorhizobium sp. M0500. Next base: position 376,444 of record NZ_JAMYRB010000002.1, on the reverse strand, counting down.
TTTTTCCGGGCGGCGAACTCGACACGATCGGCATGACGCTCGGCAATCTCGAGGCCCACGGCTTCCTCGTCTACGACGTCGAAAATTTGCGCGAGCACTATGCGCGCACCTGCAGGCTATGGGCCGAGCGCCTCCACGCACGCTTCGACGAAGCTATCGCCGAGGTCGGCGAAGCCAAGGCGCGGCTCTGGCTGCTTTATCTCACCGGCTGCTCGATTACCTTCGAACGCGCCTCGGCGCAGGTTTTCCAGACCGTCGCCACAAGGCGCGCGCGTGGGCCGAGCGGCCTGCCGCCGACGCGGGCGGATTTGTACCGATAGCTACAGGAGGCGCATCGTGGCGCCGATCTCGACGCGGGCCGGTCGATCGACGGTGCAGTAGACGCCGAGGTTATGGGCGTTGTGGCGGACCAGGCTGCGCAGGATTGCCGGGTCGTGGTCGAACCCGTCCTGGCCAATGATGGTGAAGCCGCAGCGGCGGCACGGCTCGGAGATGGTCAGGAGCAGGTCGCCGATCGCCAGCTTGCGCCCGATCCATTCCGTCTCGGGGAACGACCCCTCGACCTCCGGCACATCGACGACGATGTTGGGGCGGAAGCGGCGCGCGTCGGCGGTGCCCTTTGGATGCAGCACTTTCAAACGCGCCAGTGAGGCGGTGGTCAGCAGATGAATAGGGGCTTTGACGTAGCGTTCCGTCAGCAGAGGGCCGGCGTAATCCGGAGCAGCATTTTCCCGACGGAACGGCCGGATGGAAGCCGCAAAGCCGAGATAGGCGCAAATGGCGCGATCACTTTGCGCGCCAGGTGCCGAAAGCCAGCGTCCGTCGGGGATGGCGACCTCCAGCCTGCCGGCCTGCGACAGCCGGGTGCGGATGCGGGGCACCTTGTGCCATTTCGCTTCGCGGTCGGGCCGTGCGATTTCATCGGTCGAGGTATCGACAAGACCAAACAGGCGGTCGCCTTCGACGGTATGCCGGTCGACGGAGATCGCCTGCTGAAACTCGCCGGCGAGCGAGCTCGCGGGATAGCGCCAAAGCTCGGTGACGGCGCCCAATGCGGGTTGCATCAGCCCTTCTTGTTTTGCCGGTTGGCGATAAGGTCGTCGACGACCGCCGGATCGGCCAGCGTCGAGGTATCGCCGAGCGCGGCAAAATCATCCTCGGCGATCTTGCGCAGGATGCGTCGCATGATCTTGCCGGAACGGGTCTTCGGCAGGCCGGGCGCGAACTGGATCTTGTCGGGCGAAGCGATGGCGCCGATCTCCTTGCGGACATGGGCGACGAGTTCCTGGCGCAATTCCTCGCTTGGCGTTTCGCCGGCCATCAGCGTGACATAGCAGTAGATGCCCTGGCCCTTGATATCGTGCGGGTAGCCGACGACGGCGGCCTCCGAGACCTTCTCATGCGAAACCAGCGCCGATTCGACCTCGGCGGTGCCCATGCGGTGGCCGGAGACGTTGATGACGTCGTCGACGCGGCCGGTGATCCAGTAGTAGCCGTCAGCATCGCGGCGGCAGCCGTCGCCGGTGAAGTATCTGCCCTTGTAGGTCGAGAAATAGGTCTGCACGAAGCGGTCGTGATCGCCATAGACGGTGCGCGTCTGGCCCGGCCATGAGTCGGCAATACAAAGATTGCCGCTGGCTTCGCCTTCGAGCACCTTGCCGTCGGTATCGACCAGCTGCGGCTTGACGCCAAAGAAGGGCCGCGTCGCTGAACCCGCCTTGAGGTGGGTGGCGCCCGGAACCGGCGTGATCATGATGCCGCCGGTCTCGGTCTGCCACCAGGTATCGACGATCGGCACCTTGCCGTTGCCTACGACGTTGAAATACCACTCCCAGGCTTCCGGATTGATCGGCTCACCGACGGTGCCGAGCACGCGCAGCGACTTGCGCGACGTTTTGGTGACATGGGCATCGCCGGCGCCCATCAGCGCGCGCAACGCCGTCGGCGCCGTGTAGAAGATGTTGACCTTGTGCTTGTCGATCACGTCCCAGAAACGCGACTGCGACGGGTAGTTCGGCACGCCTTCGAACATCAGCGTGGTGGCGCCGTTGGCGAGCGGCCCGTAGACGATGTAGCTGTGGCCGGTGACCCAGCCGACATCGGCGGTGCACCAGTAGATATCGCCGTCATGATAGTCGAAGACATATTGGTGGGTCATCGAGACATAGACGAGATAGCCGGCGGTGGTGTGCAGCACACCTTTCGGCTTGCCGGTCGAGCCGGATGTGTAGAGGATGAACAACGGGTCCTCGGCGTTCATCTTCTCGGGCTTGCATTCGGCCTTAACCGTCGCGACCTCGTCATGGTACCAGACGTCGCGCCCGGCGGCCCAGCCGGTCTTGCCGCCAGTGCGGCGCACTACCAAGACCTTTTCGACTTTCGTTCCGGCCTTGGCGGCGATCTCGATCGCCTTGTCCGTGTTCTCCTTTAGCGGGATCGGCTTGCCGCCGCGCAGGCCTTCGTCGGCGGTGATGACGAAGGTCGACTTGCAGTCATCGATGCGTCCGGCCAGCGCATCCGGCGAAAAGCCGCCGAAGACGACCGAATGAATGGCGCCGATGCGCGTGCAGGCGAGCATCGCATAAGCGGCCTCCGGGATCATCGGCATGTAGATGGTTACGCGGTCGCCCTTCTTGACGCCGTGCTTTTTCATCACATTGGCGAGGCGGCAGACATGCGCGTAAAGCTCGTTATAGGTGATCTTCCTGTCGTCGTAGGGATTGTCGCCTTCCCAGATGATGGCGGTCTGTTCGCCGCGCTTCTTCAGATGCCGGTCGATGCAGTTCCAGGAAACGTTGGTCTGGCCATCCTCGAACCATTTGATTGAGACCTGGCCGTCGAAGGACGTGTTCTTGACCTTGCTGTACGGCTTGAACCAGTCGATGCGCTTGCCGTGCTTGCCCCAGAACTTGTCCGGGTTCTTGACGCTGTCGGCGTACCATTTCAGGTAGGTGTCATTGTCAATCAGCGCGTTCTTCTTCCACGCCGGCTGGACGCGATGGACATGAACATCGGACATTTCTTCGCCTTCCTCCCCAAAACCAAACCGCCGGCTTGACCGCCGGCAGGATCGCAGCGATGCGGCCGCGAATTCGCGCGCATTATTAACAGTTCGGCCGCGACGGCAACATTAGACGTTGGATTCGCGCGGCGGGATGCCGCAGGCGCCTTACCAGGCGGTGTCAGCACTCTCGTGAGTCGGCTGCTAAGCGCATGTTTTTGCGGAAGTAATCTGGTTCGATCATAGAAATATCAATAGACGATTAAGCAAATGGGGTGCACAATTTCAGCCTGGGAGGAAGGAGAATCAACCAGGGGACCGCAATGCGCGACCATTCAGAAATGGACCTGATGCTCAAGGGTTATGGCTTGACCACGGCCAAGATTCTTTATCACTTTCCAGATCATCCGCATCTGCTGCAGAGCTTCATCTGGCAGGATTACGACATCGCCCCGAAATTTCCGGTGCTGATCCGCTTCATCGAGTTCTGGAAGGCCAAGCTCGAAGGCCCGCTGCATTCGGTCAGCTACACGCACCAGAAGCTGATCGCGCCGAACGAATGGCGCAAGGTCGACGGCGAGTTCGTTCTGCATTAGCCGGGCGGGCGGCAGCCTGGGAGCCGCCGCCCAGCTTTTGGAGCGTCAGACTGCGGGCGGGTTCAGCCGGGCAAAACCCTCCTGCCGGCGATAGGGAAAATACGGATAGGGTGCGGTGACCTCACTTGCCGTGTCGAGCTTCTTCATCTGCTCGGCTGTCAATGACCAGCCGACGGCGCCGAGATTCTGGCGCAATTGCTCCTCGTTGCGCGCGCCGACGATGACGGAGGCGACGGTCGGCCGCTGCAGCAGCCAATTGATGGCGATCTGCGGTATGGTCTTGCCGGTTTCCTCGGCGACAGCATCAAGCGCGTCGACGACCCGATAGAGATGCTCATCCTCGACGGGCGGTCCGAAGCTTGCCGTGTCGTGCAGCCGGCTTTTCTCAGGCAGCTTCTGGCCACGGCGGATCTTGCCGGTCAGGCGGCCCCAGCCGAGCGGGCTCCACACCAGCGCACCGACACCCTGGTCGAGGCCGAGCGGCATCAACTCCCATTCATAGTCGCGTCCGACCAGCGAGTAATAGACCTGATGGGCGACGTATCGGGGATAGCCGTATCTGCCCGCCAGGCCGAGCGATTTCATCACTTGCCAGCCGGAAAAATTGGAGACGCCGACATAACGCAGTTTGCCGGCGCGCACGAGACTGTCCAGTGTCGACAGCACCTCCTCGATCGGTGTTGCAGCGTCGAAGGCGTGCAGTTGCAGCAGGTCGATGTAGTCGGTGCCAAGGCGCCCCAGCGCGTCTTCGACGGCCTTGATCAGGCGTGAACGTGACGATCCGGCATCGTTGGGACCGTCGCCTATCGGCAGCGAGGTCTTGGTCGAGATCAGCACGGCGTCGCGGCGGCCCTTGATGGCAGCGCCGAGCACTTGTTCGGAAGCGCCACTCGAATAGACATCGGCGGTGTCGAACAGGTTGATGCCGGCCTCAAGGCAGATGTCGACCAGCCGCCGTGCTTCCGTCGCATCGCTGTTGCCCCAGGCGCCGAACAGCGGGCCTGAACCGCCGAAGGTTCCAGCGCCGAACGAGAGCGCCGGGACCTTCAGGCCTGATGCGCCAAGATTTCGATAATCCATGGGTTTGCTCCTTGTCGAAGGATGGCTGTTTCAAAGATTGGTTGAGGTTTGCGTTCTATGACCGCGCGATTTCCGGTGTGGCGAGGACAGGATCTCGGTCGAGACGCAGCGCAAACGCCGCCACGGCGAGCGCTGAAAGCGGCAACAGCGCCGCGACCCAGGTGACGGCACCGAGGCCGGGACCATGGGCGATGACCACGCCGCCGAGCCAGGCGCCGGCCGCATTGCCGAGGTTGAAGGCGGCGATGTTGAAGGATGAAGCTAGGCTCTGGCCGGCGCCTTGCGCCTTCTGCAACACCCATAACTGTAGCGGCGCGACGGTGGCGAAGGCGGCGGCGCCGAGCAGGCCGACATAGATAACGGCCATGACCTGGTTGTGCAGGGCGAAGGTCATGGTGCCGAGCACCATCGCCAGCACGACGAGACTGCCGAGAACGGACGGTACCAACCAGCGGTCGGCGAACTTGCCGCCGGCGAGGTTGCCGGCGATGAGGCCGCCGCCGAAGACCAGCAGGATCGGCGACACCGCTGCTTCGTCAAAACCGGTGATCTCGGTCAGCAACGGGGCGATGTAGGTGAAGACGGCTAAGACGCCGGCATAGCCAAGCACGGTGGTAGCAAAGCCAAGAAGGACCGGCGTGCGGCCGAGCACGGCGAGATCGGCGCGCAAATTGCTCTTCTCAGGCTCTGTTCGGCTGCGCGGCACCAGCAGCAGAATGATGGTAAAGGCGGCGATGCCGACCAGGGTCACCGCCCAGAAGGTCGCGCGCCAGCCGAAGGCTTGGCCGAGCCATGTGCCGAAGGGCACGCCGAGGATGTTGGCGATGGTCAGGCCGGTGAACATCAGGGCGATCGCCGAGGCTTTCTTGTTGGGCGCCACCAGTCCGGTCGCCACGACCGAGCCGACGCCGAAGAAGGTGCCGTGGGCGAAGGCGGTCAGTACGCGCGCACCCATCAGCGTCCAGTAGTCTGGGGCAAGGGCACAAGCGAGGTTGCCCAGCGTGAAGATCGCCATCAGCGCCAGAAGCACGGTTTTGCGCGGCCAACGGCCGGTCGCGATTGTCAGCAGCGGCGCGCCGATGACGACGCCCAGCGCATAGCCGGAAATCAGCTGGCCGGAAGCTGAGATCGAGACGCCGAGATCGGTGCTGACGTCGAGCAGCAGGCCCATGATGACGAATTCGGTGACGCCGATGCCAAAGGCACCGGCGGCAAGAGCGTAAAGAGCAAGGGGCATGGCGGTTCCCACTTCGATGACGACCAGTTTTGACGATGGGCGCCGTGTCCTCCCACGCCCCGATCCGGAAGATCGTGCCGCGATGTGCTGTGAACCAGCCTTGCATCGGGCACATCGTCTGTGAAATAAATTCACCAATGGCCAGGCCCGACATCAATCGCTCCGGCGAGATCGAAGTGTTCGTCCGCGTCGTCGAGGCGGGCAGCTTTTCAGCCGCTGCCCGTGCGTTGCGGATGACGCCGTCGGCGGTGAGCAAGCTGATCGCGCGGCTGGAGGCGCGGCTTGGTGCGCGGCTGGTCAGCCGTTCGACGCGCAAGCTGCAACTGACGCCGGAGGGGGCGGCGTTCTTCGACAGCGGCGTGCGCGTCCTGGCCGACATGGCGGCGGCCGAGCGCGAGGCAGCGGCGGGTGCCGCGCCGCGTGGCCGGCTGCGGATCAGCAGCTATGTGCCTTTCGGGCAGCACCGGCTGATCCCGCTTTTGCCGCGTTTTCTAGAGCGCTACCCCGAAATCTCGGTCGATCTGGTGTTGACTGACGATGTCATCGACCTGATGGAGGAGCGCGCTGACGTCGCCATCCGCGCCGGGCCGCTCGGCGAATCACGGCTGGTGGCGCGCAAGCTCGGGCAGAGCCGGGTGGTCGTCGTTGCGGCGCCATCGTATCTCGAAGCGCGTGGCACGCCCAAGGAGCCCGCCGATCTCGATCGTCACAACCGGATGGGCTTCCGTTTCGTACGTCACCTCGAGGGCTGGCCTTTTATCGACGCGGGCGGCAAGCCGATCACCCTGTCGATCATCGGAAATACGCTGGTCAGCGACGGCGAGGCGATGCGGCTGATGGCGCTCTCGGGGGCGGGCATCGCCCGGCTGGCACGCTGGCATGTGGAGGCCGACATTGCCGCCGGCCGGCTTCTGCCGCTGCTGGAAGAGTTCAACCCCGGCGACGAGGAACTCACCCACGCCGTCTATGTCGGCCAAGGCAAGCATCTGCCGGCGCGGGTGCGGGCGTTTTTGGACTTTTTGGTCGAGACTGTCCGGCTGACCTGAGCCCAAAAAAGATCGGGAGCCTGCCGGCTCCCGAAGCAACGAAGGTAAGAAGGTAAGATTGAGTTACTTTTTCGGCACAAAGGGCGCCGGACGCCGGCCGGCCGCCTGACGCTCCAGCATCCAGCCGGGGTATTCGGCGGGCAGGGCACTGACTTCGTCGAGGCGAACGAGATCATCCGCATCGAGCTGCAACTCGGTGGCTGCAAGGTTCTGTTCCAGCTGCTCCATGCGGCTGGCGCCGATGATGACGCTCATCACGAATGGCTTGGCCAGGACATAGCCGAGCGCCACCGTGGCGACGCTGACGCCGTGCTTGGCGGCGATCTCGCGCATGACGGCGACTGCTGCCCAGGCACGGTCCTCATTGACCGGCGGGAAATTGAAGCTGGCGCGACGGCCCTCGCCATTGCCGGGGGCGCCCGGTCCGTATTTGCCGGAGAGCAGGCCGCCAGCCATCGGCGACCAGACCATCAGCCCGAGCTTCTCCTCGTTGAGCAGCGGCACGATTTCGCGCTCGAGATCGCGGCCGGCGATCGAGTAGTACGACTGCACGGTCTCGAAGCGGGCAAATCCCTTGCGCTCGGCAATACCCAGCGCCTTGGCGACGCGCCAAGCCTGCCAGTTCGAGACGCCGACATAGCGGACCTTGCCGGCGGCAACCAGGTCGTCGAGCGCCCGCAGCGTTTCGTCGATCGGCGTCACCGTGTCGGTGCCGTGCAGCTGGTAGAGATCGATGTGATCGAGCTGCAGCCGCTCGAGGCTGCCTTCGACCGAATCCATGATGTGGCCGCGCGAGGAACCACGCTGGTTCGGGCCCCCGCCCATGGCGCCATGGACCTTGGTGGCGATGATCACGTCCTGTCGGTTGACGCCAAGATTCCTGAGCGACTGGCCGAGAAGCCGTTCCGAGGCGCCGAAGGAATAGACATCCGCCGTGTCGAAGAAATTGACGCCGGCGGCGAGCGAGCGGGCAACGATCTCGTCGACGCCCTTCTGGTCGAGGCTGGCGATCAGGCCCCATTGGGCATTCTCGCCGGCCGCGCCGAACGTCATCGTGCCGAGGCAAAGTTCGGAGACGAACATCCCCGTATTTCCAAGTTGATTGTAACGCATGGTGGCTCCAGACGGGTTGAGAATAACTCGATCCATATAGGAACGAAACGTTCCGTTTCTATACGCTGGCTTAGTCAATGTCAGCCTGTGGGCTAAGGCCGGCTGCGCCTCATCTGGCGCCGAAAATCGCCGATCCAACCCTGACACTGGTCGCGCCGAAGGCGATCGCGGTTTCGTAGTCGCCGGACATGCCCATGGAGAGCTTGTCGACGCCGGCCTCAAGCCCAAGCTTTTCCAGCAGCGCGAAATGCGGACCGGGGTTCTCGTCGGCCGGCGGAATGCACATCAGCCCTTCGATGGCGAGGGCGTGAACCGAGCGGCAGCGGGCCACGAAGGCGACAGCCTCGCGCGGCTCGATGCCGGCCTTTTGCGGCTCGGAGCCCGTGTTGACCTGGACATAGAGCCTTGGTGACCGGCCTTGCCTGGCGATCTCCTTGGCCAACTCTGCGGCGATCTTTTCACGGTCGACGGTTTCGATGACGTCGAACAATGCCACCGCTTCCTTGGCCTTGTTCGATTGCAGCGGACCGATCAGATGCAGCTCGATGTCGGAAAATGCCTCCTTCAGCACCGGCCATTTGGCTTGTGCTTCCTGGACGCGGTTTTCGCCGAAGACGCGCTGGCCGGCCTCGATAATCGGGCGGATATCGGCGGCGTCGAAGGTTTTCGAGACTGCGACCAGCGTCACCGCTCCGGCCTTACGGCCTGCCTCGCGCTCGGCGGCAGCGATCCTTGCCTTGACCGTGAAAAGCTGTTCGACGGCGCTCGCCATGCCTATATCCTGCCTGTGTTTGGCTTTTCGCCGGATCGCCGCAGTTGACGGGTCCGGCAATCCATGGTGAACACCGCGACGACATTTCCTGAGCCGCCCGGGCATTGTCCGGCGGCTCGCGCATGCTTTTAAGTGAAAAACACCCGATGGCAACCGAACGATACAATCCGCGCGCGTCAGAGCCCAAATGGCAGAAGGCCTGGGACGCCAAGAAGCTGTTCGAAGCCGACAATGACGACCCGCGCCCGAAATACTACGTGCTGGAGATGTTCCCGTATCCGTCGGGGCGCATCCATATCGGCCATACCCGCAACTATACGATGGGCGACGTGGTGGCGCGCTACAAGCGGGCCAAGGGTTTCAACGTGCTGCACCCGATGGGCTGGGACGCCTTTGGCATGCCAGCCGAAAACGCGGCGATGCAGAACAAGGTCCATCCCAAGGACTGGACCTATCAGAACATTGCCGCCATGCGCGAGCAGCTCAAGGTCATGGGCCTGTCGCTCGATTGGGCGCGCGAGTTCGCCACCTGCGATGTCGACTACTATCACCGCCAGCAGATGCTGTTCCTCGATTTCGTCGAGAAGGGGCTGGTGACGCGCAAATCCTCCAAGGTCAACTGGGATCCGGAGGACATGACGGTGCTTGCCAACGAGCAGGTCATCGACGGACGCGGCTGGCGCTCAGGCGCGCTGGTGGAACAGCGCGAGCTGACGCAGTGGTTCTTCAAGATCACCGATTATGCGCAGGATCTGCTGGATTCGCTCGATCAGCTCGACGACTGGCCGGAAAAAGTGAAGCTGATGCAGGCGAACTGGATCGGCCGTTCAGAAGGGCTGCTGATCCGCTGGCCGCTGGCCAAGCCAATCGCCGGCGAGCATGAGCTCGAAGTCTATACGACCAGGCCCGACACGATCTTCGGGGCGTCCTTCATGGCGATTGCGGCCGACCATCCGCTGGCCAAAAAGGCCGCCGAAGACAATCCGGCGCTGGCAAAGTTCATCGACGAAGTCCGGCATATGGGCACTTCGGCGGCGGCATTGGAGACGGCCGAGAAGAAGGGTTTCGATACCGGCATTCGCGTTGTCCATCCGTTCGACGAGAGGTGGACGCTGCCCGTCTACGTCGCCAATTTCGTGCTGATGGACTATGGCACCGGCGCCATCTTCGGCTGCCCGGCACATGACCAGCGCGACCTCGACTTCGCCAACAGATACGGCCTTCCGGTCATTCCGGTGGTGATGCCGGAAGGCGAGAATCAAGGAAGCTTCCAGGTCATCGACGAGGCTTATGTCGATGATGGCGCGATGATCAATTCGCGCTTCCTCGACGGCATGAAGCCGGATCAGGCATTCGACGAGGTGGCGAAGCTGCTGGAACAAAGGACCATCGGCAACCGGCCGATGGCAGAGCGCAAGGTGAATTTCCGCCTGCGCGACTGGGGCATTTCGCGCCAGCGCTATTGGGGCTGCCCGATCCCGATGATCCATTGCGAGGATTGCGGCGTGGTGCCGGTGCCGAAAGCCGACCTGCCGGTCAAGCTGCCGGACGACATCGAGTTCGACCGGCCGGGCAATCCGCTCGATCGCCATCCGACATGGCGGCACGTCAAATGCCCGCGTTGCGGCAAGAATGCGCGGCGCGAAACCGACACGATGGACACATTTGTCGATTCTTCGTGGTATTTCGCTCGCTTCACCGCGCCGTGGGCAAACGATCCGACCGATCCCGAGGCCGCGACTGAATGGCTGCCGGTCGACCAGTATATTGGCGGTATTGAGCATGCGATCCTGCATTTGCTCTATTCGCGCTTTTTCACCCGCGCCATGCGCGAGACCGGCCATGTCGATCTCGCCGAGCCGTTCAGGGGCCTGTTCACGCAAGGCATGGTGGTGCACGAGACCTATCGGGTTGGCGGCGCCTCGAACGGCCGCTGGCTTGCGCCAAGCGAGGTCAGGCTGGAAGACGCCGACGGCAAGCGCCGCGCCTTCGAAATCGCCACCGGCGAAGACGCGGTGATCGGTCCGCTCGAAAAAATGTCGAAGTCGAAGAAGAATACGGTGAGTCCGGAAGAGATCACCGACGGCTACGGCGCCGATACGGCGCGCTGGTTCATGCTGTCGGACTCGCCGCCCGAGCGCGATGTCGAATGGACCGACGAGGGTGCGGCCGGCGCGCATCGCTTCATCCAGCGCATCTGGCGCCTGGTGTCGACGGCTGCCGAATCGCTCGCCGGCGTGCGGCCAGAGGCGGCGAAGGACGGCGAGGCCGGGACAGTGTCCAAGGCCGCGCACAAGATCTTGAAGTCGGTCGGCGAGGATATCGAAAAGCTCGCCTTCAACCGCGCCATCGCACGCATCTACGAGCTCGCCAATGCCTTGACCGTACCGCTCAACGAGGCGGTAGCGGGCAAGGCCGATCCGGCGCTGCAAGCGGCCTGCCGTGAGGCCGCCGAGATCCTGGTGCACCTGATCGCGCCGGTCATGCCGCATCTGGCCGAGGAGTGCTGGCAGACGCTCGGCGGCACCGACCTTGTCGCCGAACGGCCCTGGCCGGACTACGATCCCTCGCTTGTCGTCGACGCCGAGATCGTGCTGCCCGTCCAGGTCAACGGCAAGAAGCGCGGCGATTTGACAATTGCCCGCGACGCGGACCAAGGTGCGGTCGAAAAAGCGGTTCTGGCCCTCGACTTCGTGCAGAAAGCGCTCGAAGGTAAGGCGCCGCGCAAGGTGATCATCGTGCCGCAGAGGATCGTCAATGTCGTTGCCTGATCCGAAAAAAGCGGAGCTGACGCTGCGTCGTATCGTGCTTTACGGGCTGCTCGCCTCGGTGGCGCTGGTTTCCGCCTGCACGGTGCGGCCGCTCTATTCGAGCGCGCCGCTGATCGCCGGCTCGCAGGTCGGCGCCGCTGCCGAGCTGGCATCGATCTCGGTCAAGCCGGTCAAGACCCGCTACGCCCAGCAGGTCCGCAACAATTTGATCTTCGCGCTCGGCCAGGGCGCCGGCGAGCCGGCTTCGCCGGTCTATTCGCTTGATCTCGGCGTCTCCGAACTCGTCGAATCGGCGGCAATCGAGCAGGTCACGACCGACGAGGACGAGCCGACCGCCGGCACTGTGACGCTGACTGCCAACTATGTGCTCAGCGATGCCAAGACGGGCACGGTCATAGCGAGGGGCAAGCGCTCGATTCCGTCGTCATACGACAGGCCGCGCCAGGAATTCGCGTCATACCGGGCCCAGATCGACGCCGAGAACCGTGCGGCGCGCGAGCTGGCAGATGTGCTGCGGCTGTCGATTGCCCAGGATCTGATCAAGCACGGCAAGCCGGCGGCAAGCTAGGTCTTTCCAGAGTGCGCAATCTGCAAAAAAGGCCGATTGCTCGGCTTTTTTTGTTCGTAGGATAGTCGCTTCAGCCGATCTTCTGCCCGGTCTTTGCCCAGTCGGCGAGGAACAGTTCCAGGCCCTTGTCGGTCAGCGGGTGCTTGACCAGCGCCTTGAGCGTCGCCGGCGGCGCGGTGATGACATCGGCACCGATCAGCGCCGCCTGCTTGACATGGTTCACGGTACGCACCGAAGCGGTCAGGATTTCAGTCTGGAAGTCATAATTGTCGTAGATGGTGCGGATATCGGCAATCAGCTCCATGCCGTCCCAGCCGCTATCGTCGATGCGGCCGACGAAGGGCGAGATGAAGGAGGCGCCGGCCTTGGCGGCGAGCAGCGCCTGGGTGGCCGAGAAGCACAGCGTGACGTTGACCATGCGGCCGTCCGACCGGATGTCCTTGCAGGCTCTCAGGCCGTCGAGCGTCAGCGGCACCTTGATGCAGACATTGTCGGCGATCCTGGCCAGGATCTTGGCCTCCGCCATCATGTCCTTGTATTCGGTGGCGACGACTTCGGCCGAGACTGGGCCCTTGACGATCTCGCAGATCTCTCTTGTGACGTCGGCGATCTTGCCGCCGGATTTCAGGATCAGCGACGGATTGGTGGTTACGCCGTCGAGCAGCCCCAAATCGTTCAGCTCGCGGATTTCCTTGACATCGGCGGTGTCGACAAAAAATTTCATGGCGGTCTCCTGAAGATTTTTCATGTGCACGTCATGCACATTTGGGGTCGGACTTTGATCTAGACCAAAGTCGGGGCAAGGTCACGCCTCATGATCGAAGATTCGCCCTTTGTCGCGGCCGCACCGGTGCTGGTGCCGATGCCCGCCGAGCGCCCCTACACCTATGCCGTGCCGGCTGGCATGCGCGTGGTGCCGGGCTCGATCGTGCGCGTTCCGCTTGGGCCCCGCCAGGTCGCCGGCATCGTCTGGGACGGCGCCGTCGAAAAGGTCGACGCGAAGAAATTGCGGCCGATCGAGCAGGTTTTCGACTGCCCGCCGATCGACCGCGCGATGCGGCGTTTTGTCGATTGGGTGGCGCAGTACACGCTGTCGCCGCCCGGCATGGTGGCGCGCATGCTGCTCAGGGCGCCGGAGGCGTTCGACCCGGAGCCGTGGATCGAAGGGCTGCAGCGCACGTTCGCCAAGCCCGACCGGATGACGGAGGCGAGGACGCGCGTGCTGGAGACGGCCGAAGGCGGACTTGCCTGGACGCGATCCGGCCTGGCGCATGCGGCAGGCGTGTCGTCGACGGTGGTGGACGGGCTGCGGGTGCAGGGCGTATTCCAGACGGTGATGATCCCGCCGCGGCCGGTGGTCGCAGCACCCGATCCCGGCTACGCCGTGCCTTCACTGATGCCCGACCAGAGCGATGCCGCCGAGACGCTGCGCGCCAATGTCGCGACCGGTACATTCGGCGTCACCCTGCTCGACGGTGTAACCGGATCCGGCAAGACGGAGGTCTATTTCGAGGCGGTCGCGGCCGCGCTCGATCGCGGCAAGCAGGTGCTGATCCTGCTGCCGGAAATCGCGCTGACCCACGCCTTCCTCGAACGCTTCCAGGAGCGGTTCGGCGCCAAGCCGGCGGAGTGGCACTCGGACCTGCCGCCAAGGATGCGCGAAAAGGTCTGGCGGCAGGTAGCGGAAGGCGGCGTGCGGGTCGTCGCAGGCGCGCGCTCGGCGCTGTTCCTGCCATTCAGGGAGCTTGGACTGATCGTCGTCGACGAAGAGCACGATCCCGCCTACAAGCAGGAGGATCGCGTCTTTTACAACGCGCGCGACATGGCCGTGGTGCGCAGCCATATCGGCGGCTTTCCGGTCGTGCTCGCCTCGGCGACACCGTCGGTCGAAAGCCGGGTCAATGCCAGCCAGGGCCGCTACAGCAGGGCGGTGCTTTCGGCGCGCTTTGCCGAGGCGGCACTTCCCGATCTCAAGACGATCGACATGCGCCGCGCGCCGCCGGCACGCGGCGGCTTCCTGTCGCCTGTACTGCTCGGCCATATACGGCAGACGCTGGAAAGAAAGGAACAGTCGCTGCTGTTCCTCAACCGGCGCGGCTATGCGCCGCTGACGCTCTGCCGGGTCTGCGGCCACCGCTTCGGCTGTCCGGTCTGCTCGGCCTGGCTGGTCGAGCACCGCTTTCGCGGCCAGCTCGTCTGCCACCACTGCGGGCACAATGAACGCCGGCCCGAAGCCTGTCCGGAATGCGGCACGCTCGATCATCTGGTCGCCTGCGGGCCAGGCGTCGAGCGCATCGCCGAGGAGGTCGTCGCGCATTTCCCCGATGCCCGCACCATCGTCTTGTCGTCCGACCTGATGGGCGGCGTGCGGCGGCTGCGGCTCGAGCTTGAAGCCATCGCCAATGGCGAGGCCGACATCGTCATCGGCACACAACTCGTCGCCAAGGGCCATAATTTCCCCAACATGACGCTGGTCGGTGTGGTCGATGCCGATCTCGGCCTTGCCAATGGCGACCCGCGCGCCGCCGAGCGCACCTTCCAACTGCTCAGCCAGGTGACCGGCCGCGCCGGCCGCACCGGCAAGAAAAGCCTCGGCCTGCTGCAGACCTTCCAACCCGACCACCCGGTGATGCGCGCGATCGTCTCAGGCGATGCCGAGGCCTTCTACGAGCGCGAGATCGCCGAGCGTGAGCGGGCGGGGCTGCCGCCCTTCGGCAGGCTCGCCGGCGTCATCGTCAGCGCGGCGACACGGGCCGAAGCCGAAGGGCACGCCCGTGGCCTGCGTCGCGCCGCGCCGCAGGCCAGCGACCTGTTCGTGCTCGGCCCGGCCGAGGCGCCGCTGTCGTTGATCGGCGGCCGCCATCGCTTTCGCCTGCTGATCCAGGGCGAACGGCGCGCCGACATGCAAGGGTTCATTCGCACCATGCTGGCCGAGGGACCGAAGATAAGGGGCTCGGTGCGAGTCCAGGTCGACATCGACCCGCAGAGCTTTTTGTGAAGGGGCTCAGAGGACAGGCTTCCGTAAATTGCCGATGCCCATCTGGCGTATGTCTCTTGCTTCGTTAGAATGCCCGAAATTTTGAATATCCATTTACGAGGGGACAACATGGAATTTGCGTTTCCGTGGCCGATGAGCCAGGGCGAGTGGCTGGCATGGTCGAGCGCCGTGGTGACCTTGCTGTTCGGCCTGCTGCTGTTCCTGGCGCCAGGATTGGCCTTCCGGATCCTGCGGCTGCAGGTCAGACCGGAGAAGGCAGCGGCGATCGCCGAGGGGCGCGGCCGGATGTCGGGCTTCTATCTCGGCCTCAGCCTGTGCTGCATCCTCCTGGCGCAGCCGCTGCTCTATATGGCGCTCGGCTT
Organism: Mesorhizobium sp. M0500; assembly: GCF_040321165.1. NCBI lineage: Bacteria > Pseudomonadati > Pseudomonadota > Alphaproteobacteria > Hyphomicrobiales > Phyllobacteriaceae > Mesorhizobium > Mesorhizobium sp. M0500. Next base: position 360,900 of record NZ_JAMYRB010000002.1, on the reverse strand, counting down.
CTCCTGGCTGTTCACCGCCTTCGGCCGGCTGCTGTCGATGATGTCGGACGGCGCCAACACGCCGTTCAACTGGGCATCCATCGTCGTCGAGCTGGTGCTGGCGGCGCTGCCTCTGGCCTTCGCCTTCGGCTTTTTGCCCTGAATCAGGGATCAATCCGGGGTTGGTTGCTGAACTCGGCCGGCGGATGCGACAATAGTGCCTGAAAACCATGCCGGACGACGCATTGCGGTCTGAAAATGCCTGTGCTAGACGGCAATCGACTTTCGACCGGGGATAGCGGAAGCCGCGCCTCCGTGCTTGGAAAAATGCAGTAAGGTCAAAGATTTAGCCAGAGTTTTTGCTCGCGCCAACAATCTGCGGCCTGTCAGACAAGAGAAAAGACGGTCCGTGGCCCAATCGTCATCGCCAATCTCAGGTGTCGCAGAACGCTATGCGGGTTCGCTGTTCGAACTCGCGCTGCAGGCCAATTCGGTCGCCAGCGTCGAGGCCGACCTCAATAGGTTCGAAACGATGCTCGAAGGCAGCGCTGACCTTTCGCGGCTGATCAGGAGCCCTGTCTTCTCCAGCGAGGACCAGGCCAAGGCGATCGCCGCGATCGCCGACAAAGCGGGGATCACCGGCCTCACCGGCAATTTCCTGCGCGTCGTTGCCCAGAATCGCCGGCTATTTGCCGTGCCCGGCATGATCAAGGCGTTCCGCCAGATCGCCGCCGAACACCGCGGCGAGACCGCCGCCGAGGTTACCTCGGCGCATGCGCTGACGCCTGCCCAGGAAACCGAGCTGAAGGCAGCGCTGAAAAGTGTCGCCGGCAAGGATGTGGCGATCACGGTCACCGTCGATCCGTCGCTGCTCGGCGGACTGGTGGTCAAGATCGGCTCGCGCCAGATCGATACGTCGCTCAAAACCAAACTCAATTCGCTCAAGCTTGCACTGAAAGAGGTCGGCTGATGGACATCCGCGCCGCGGAAATTTCCGCAATTCTGAAAGACCAGATCAAGAATTTCGGCAAGGAGGCCGAGGTCTCCGAAGTCGGCCAGGTGCTGTCCGTCGGTGACGGTATCGCCCGCGTCTACGGCCTCGACAATGTCCAGGCCGGCGAGATGGTCGAGTTCCCCGGCGGCATCCGCGGCATGGCGCTCAACCTCGAAGCCGACAATGTCGGCGTTGTCATCTTCGGCGCCGACCGCGACATCAAGGAAGGCGACACCGTCAAGCGCACCGGCGCCATCGTCGATGCGCCCGTCGGCATGGGCCTGCTCGGCCGCGTCGTCGACGCGCTCGGCAACCCGATTGATGGCAAAGGCCCGATCCAGGCCACCGAACGCAAGCGCGTCGACGTCAAAGCGCCCGGCATCATCCCGCGCAAATCGGTGAACGAGCCGATGTCGACCGGCCTCAAGGCCATCGACGCGCTGATCCCGGTCGGCCGCGGCCAGCGCGAACTGGTCATCGGCGACCGCCAGACCGGCAAGACCGCGATCATCCTCGACACCATGCTCAACCAGAAATCGGTGCACGACAACGGCCCTGAGAAGGAAAAGCTGTACTGCGTCTATGTCGCCGTCGGCCAGAAGCGCTCGACGGTGGCGCAGTTCGTCAAGGTCCTGGAAGAGCGCGGCGCGCTCGACTATTCGATCATCGTCGCCGCGACCGCCTCCGATCCGGCGCCAATGCAGTTCCTGGCGCCGTTCACCGCCTGCACCATGGGCGAATATTTCCGTGACAACGGCATGCACGCGCTGATCAGCTACGACGACCTGTCGAAGCAGGCCGTCGCCTATCGCCAGATGTCGCTGCTGCTGCGCCGTCCGCCGGGCCGCGAAGCCTATCCCGGCGACGTCTTCTACCTGCACTCGCGCCTGCTCGAGCGCGCCGCCAAGCTCAATGACGAAAACGGCGGTGGGTCGCTGACGGCGCTGCCGATCATCGAAACGCAGGCCAACGACGTGTCGGCCTATATCCCGACCAACGTCATCTCGATCACCGACGGCCAGATCTTCCTGGAAACCAATCTGTTCTTCCAGGGCGTCCGTCCGGCGGTCAATGTCGGCCTGTCGGTGTCGCGCGTCGGCTCCTCGGCGCAGATCAAGGCGATGAAGCAGGTTGCCGGGTCGATCAAGGGCGAGCTCGCGCAGTACCGCGAAATGGCTGCTTTCGCACAGTTCGGCTCCGATCTCGACGCCGCCACGCAACGCCTGCTAAACCGCGGCTCGCGTCTGACCGAGCTGTTGAAGCAGCCGCAATTCTCGCCGCTCAAAGTCGAGGAGCAGGTCGCGGTGATCTTCGCCGGCGTCAACGGCTATCTCGACAAGCTGGCGGTCAACCAGGTCGGCAAGTTCGAGCATGGTCTGTTGTCGCATATGCGCTCGGCCGGCAAGGACGTGCTCGACGGCATCCGCAAGGAGAAGGCGCTGTCCGACGATCTGCGCGCCAGGCTGAAGGCAGAAATCGACGCCTTCACCAAGACCTTTGCTTGAGCAGGACGGACGGGATCAGGTTTGAAGCATGCCTTCGTTAAAAGACCTTCGTAACCGTATCGCCTCGGTCAAGGCGACGCAGAAGATCACCAAGGCGATGCAGATGGTCGCCGCGGCGAAGCTGCGTCGCGCGCAGGAAGCGGCGGAAGCGGCGCGTCCCTATTCGGAGCGTATGGGCGCGGTGCTGGCCAATATCACCCAGGCGATCGGCGGCGGCGGCGATGCCCCGGCGCTGATGACCGGCACCGGCAAGGACGATGTGCATCTGCTTGTCGTCTGCACGGCCGAACGCGGTCTGTGCGGCGGTTTCAATTCGCAGATCGCCCGCTTTGCCCGCGACCACATCCGCAAGCTTCTGGCCGACGGCAAGCAGGTCAAGATCATCTGCGTCGGCAAGAAGGGGTTCGACATATTGCGCCGCGACTACGGGGCGCTGATCATCGAGCGTGTCGACCTGCGCGAGGTCAAGACGCTGGGCTTCGTCAATGCCGATGCCATCGCCAAGAAGGTGATCCACCTGTTCAACGAAGGCGGCTTCGACATCTGCACGCTGTTCTATTCGCAGTTCAAGTCGGTGATCAGCCAGATCCCGACGGCGCAGCAAATTGTCCCGGCGGGCGCGCCTGCGGCTGGCGCGGAAGTGAAGGACGGCGGCAGCGCCGTCTACGAATACGAGCCGGAGCCGGGCGAGATCCTCTCCGATCTCATCCCGCGCAACATTTCCGTGCAGGTTTTTCGCGCGCTGCTCGAGAATGCCGCCGGCGAGATGGGCGCCAAGATGAGCGCCATGGACAATGCGACGCGCAACGCCGGCGACATGATCAACAAATTGTCGATCACCTACAACCGCCAGCGGCAGGCGCAGATCACCAAGGAATTGATCGAAATCATTTCGGGCGCCGAGGCGCTCTAGGCACGCCCACAAGGAGGTCATCGACCTCAAGCGTGTGAGAAACAAAGAGACGAAAAGGGTAAAGACGATGGCGAAAGCAGCGACCCCCAAGACGGCAGCCCCTAAGGCCGCGGCACCAGCGAAGGCTCCGGCAGCAGCAAAGGCCGCTCCGGCCAAGAAGGCGGCAGCAACCAAGGCCGCCGCTGTGAATACGCCGGCCGCCACCATCAAGAAAACCGGCCTGGCAGGCAAGGTTCGCCAGGTCATCGGCGCCGTTGTCGACGTCCAGTTCGGCGAACATCTGCCGGCGATCCTGAACGCGCTTGAGACGATCAATGTCGGCAATCGCCTCGTGCTCGAAGTGGCCCAGCATCTGGGCGAGAACACCGTGCGCTGCATCGCCATGGACTCGACCGAAGGTCTGGTCCGCGGCCAGGACGTCTATGACACCGGTGCACCGATTACCGTGCCGGTCGGCCCGGGCATGCTCGGCCGCATCATCAACGTCATCGGCGAGCCGGTCGACGAGGCAGGCCCGGTCGACGGCATCGAGATGCGCTCGATCCACCAGCCGGCGCCGACCTATGTCGAGCAGTCGACGGAAGCGCAGATCCTGGTCACCGGCATCAAGGTGCTCGACCTGCTGGCCCCCTATGCCCGCGGCGGCAAGATCGGCCTGTTCGGCGGCGCCGGCGTCGGCAAAACGGTGCTGATCCAGGAACTGATCAACAACGTCGCCAAGGCGCATGGCGGCTTCTCGGTGTTCGCCGGCGTCGGCGAGCGCACCCGCGAAGGCAACGACCTCTATCACGAGTTCATCGAGTCCGGCGTCAACAAGAAGGGCGGCGGCGAAGGCTCCAAGGCCGCGCTCGTCTATGGCCAGATGAACGAGCCGCCGGGCGCACGCGCCCGCGTCGGCCTGACCGGCTTGACGGTTGCCGAATATTTCCGCGACCAGGGCCAGGACGTGCTGTTCTTCGTAGACAACATCTTCCGCTTCACGCAGGCGGGCTCGGAAGTGTCGGCGCTGCTCGGCCGCATTCCTTCGGCCGTGGGCTACCAGCCGACGCTGGCTACCGACATGGGCGCGCTGCAGGAGCGTATCACCACGACGACCAAGGGTTCGATCACCTCGGTGCAGGCGATCTATGTGCCGGCCGACGACCTGACCGACCCGGCACCGGCGACCTCGTTCGCCCACCTCGACGCGACGACCGTGCTCAACCGCGCGATTTCGGAAAAGGGCATCTATCCGGCCGTCGATCCGCTCGATTCGACCTCGCGCATGCTCGACCCGATGGTTGTCGGCGAAGAGCATTACCAGGTCGCCCGCCAGGTGCAGTCGATCCTTCAGCGTTACAAGTCGCTGCAGGACATCATCGCCATCCTGGGCATGGACGAGCTGTCGGAAGAGGATAAGCAGACCGTGGCCCGCGCCCGCAAGATCGAGCGCTTCCTGTCGCAACCCTTCTTCGTCGCCGAAGTGTTCACCGGCGCACCGGGCAAGCTGGTCGACCTCGCCGACACCATCAAGGGCTTCAAGGGCCTTTGCAACGGCGATTACGACCATCTGCCGGAGGCCGCCTTCTACATGGTCGGCGGCATCGAGGAAGCGGTCGAGAAGGCACAGCGCCTGGCCGCCGAAGCGGCCTGATGGTGAATGGTCAATAGTGAATTGTGAATGGGGAGTAGCGGATAGGAAATCGGGGCTGAGTGAAGGTCATTCTTTCTGACCGTTCACCATTCACCATTCACCAGTCGCTAAACTGATCATGCCTGAAGCTTTCAAATTCGAACTGGTCTCGCCGGAGCGCCTCTTGGTTTCCGAGCAGGTCGAATCCGTCGTCATTCCGGGCGCCGAAGGCGAGATGACTGTCATGGCGCATCACGCGCCGGTCATGACCACAATCAAGCCGGGCGTCGTTACGCTGAAGACCGCGCAAGGCAAGGAAGAGCGCTATGTGGTGTTCGGCGGCTTTGCCGACATCGTTCCGGCCGGCTGCACGCTTCTGGCGGAATCGGCGGTAGCCGTCGGCGACATCGACCGCGCCGACCTTGCCCGCCGCATCCAGGAGGCCAGGGAAGACGCCGCCGACGCCAAGGACGACCAGACCCGCAGCAAGGCCGAGCAGTTCCTCAACCAGCTTACGACGCTTGAAGGTGCGCTGTTGCCGGCGTGAGTTCCGGTCAAATGACTAACTGAAAAAGCGGGCTTGCCCCGCTTTTTTGTTTGGTGGACAGTCTGGCTGCCTTGGCGTGGGGGGTGGCCGATGACAGAACAAGCAGTGCAACAAGAAACTATCTCGCGATCCAGATGGTCGACGGCCCTGGTTTCGGCCTTTGGCGGCCCGTTTGGCGGGTTCCTCTGGATCGGCAGCGGCAAACTGGCGGTCGCCAGCCTGGTGGTGATCAGCGTCGTCGTTTTCGCGCTTATTTACATTGGCTTTCCGGTATTGCCTGGCGTCGATCTTGCTTGGTGGGCCAATTTTTCAGGGATCGGTTTGATGGCCCTGTGGGCAGCGATCGTTGTTCCCTTCGCGCACCGGTTCAAGCCGGACAGATGGTACGCGCGTGGGCTTTCGGTGCTGGTGCTCGTCTTTCTGACCTCGTATCCGGCTGCATTCGCAATACGCGCGTTCCTGCTCCAGCCTTTTTCGATTCCCTCCAGCAGCATGGTGCCGACGTTGCAGGAAGGCGACTATCTCTTCGTCTCCAAAATGGCATACGGCTACAGCCGCTACAGCGTGCCGTTCAACTTGCTTCCCGTTGATGGACGTATATTCGGCGCGGAACCCAAAAGGGGAGATGTGGTTGTCTTCAAGTTCCCGCCCGATCCGAGCGTGGACTACATCCAGTGGATTGTCGGCCTTCCCGGCGAGAAGATCCAGATCATCGACGGGGTGCTTCACATCAACGATGTCGCGGTGGGACTCGACGATATTGGTACTTTTTCGTCCGACGAGTTCTCGAGAGCCAAGCTCCAAAGCGAAACCTTGCCGGGGGGTGTCACCCATTCCGTTCTCAACCTCGCCGACAACTCGATCGGCGACAATACGCGCGTGTTTGAGGTGCCCGCAGGCCACTACTTCGTGCTTGGCGACAACCGCGACAATGCCTCCGACAGCCGGTTCAGTGTCGCGTTTGTTCCCTATGAAAATCTGGTCGGCAAGGCCCTGCGGCTGTTCTGGAATTCCAAAGGTACCGATTATTCGTCTCGACAGACGCTGAACGGCCAGGCGAGCAAGTAGCTCAAACTGTCAGTGCCTCTACTGCGCGCATGACGCCGCGCAGTTCGGCGAGGCCCTTCAGGCGGCCGATGCAGGAATAGCCGGGGTTCACCTTCTTGCCGATGTCGTCGATGATGGCGTGGCCATGGTCGGGACGCATCGGCACCTGCCAGTCCGCCCTGCCGGCTGCCTTGCGCCGCCGCTCTTCGCCAATCAGCGCCGACACGACCGCCACCATGTCGGTGTCGCCGTCGAGGTGCTCGGCTTCGTGGAAAGAGCCGTCTGGCTCCTTGGTGACGTCGCGCAGATGGGCGAAATGGATGTTTTCGGCGAAGGCCTTTGCCATTGCCGGCAGATCGTTCTGCGCGCCCGCGCCATAGGAGCCGGTGCACAGTGTCAGCCCGTTTGCCGGCGAAGCGACGGCGTCGAGCAGCGCGCGGGCATCGGCTGCCTTGGAAACGATTCGCGGCAGGCCGAACAGCGAAAAAGGCGGATCGTCGGGGTGGATCGCCATCCTGAGGCCGGCCTCTTCGGCCACCGGCACGATCTCGCGCAGGAAGGCAAACAGGTTTTCGCGCAGGCCTTCGGTGGAGACGTCCTTGTAGAGGTCGAGGGCGCGGCGGAAGCTTGCCCGATCGAAGATGAATTCGCGCGCCGGGACCCAGCCGATCAGGTTGCGCTCCAGCCTTGCCTTGTCGCTGTCGCTCATCCCTTGCAGTCGCACACGCGCGGCCTCGACGCGGGCCGGTGGGTGATCGGCCTCCGCCCCTTCTCGCTCAAGGATGAAGACGTCATAGGCGCAGAGCTCGACGACATCGAAGCGCAGCGCCGTGCCGCCATGCGGCATCGGGTAATCGAGGTCCGTCCGCGTCCAGTCGGTGATCGCCATGAAATTATAGCAGACGGTGTTGATACCGGCGGCGGCGACGGCGCGGATCGAGGCCTTGTAATTGTCGATCAGGCTGCGCCAGCCGCCGCTGCGGGTCTTGATGTCCTCATGCACGACGATGCTCTCGACCACGTCCCAGGTCAGCCCTGCTGCCTCGATCTCGGCCTTGCGCCTGGCGATCTCGTCTGCCGGCCAGGCGCGGCCGTCGTTGAGGTGGTGCAGCGCGCTGACGATGCCGACGGCGCCGGCCTGACGGACATGGGCAAGCGTCACCGGATCGTCCGGCCCGAACCAGCGCCAGGTCTGTCTCATGGCTTCTCACTCCCTATGCCAAGCGCCGCCAAAGCTGCGGCAGTGCCGCCCCGCCGCAGGCGCTCGAGATGGGCTGCCGTCAGATCGATCAGTGTCATGCGGTGGGAATGGTCCTTGGCGAAGCCGGCGAGATCGAATATCGCTGTCACCGTCTCATCAGCCGGCCGGCTGCCGAGCGCCGTAAGCCGAGCGTCGATCGGGTCGGTAAAATGGGCTTCCGGCAAGGTTTTGCCGCGCGCCTCGCAAGCGGCGATCCAGGCCGCCACCACCAGCATGAGATGCGCGGGCGGGTCACCGGCGCCCAGTCGATCGAGGGCCGAGGCGACGATGCGCTGCGGCAGCTTCTGGCTGCCGTCATTGGCGATCTGCGCCGTGCGATGGGCGAGCGCCGTGTTCGAATAGCGTTCGGCGAGCTGGGCCGTGTAGCCGGCCGTATCGAGCCCGGCGTCCTGCGGCAGCGTCGGGATCGCCTCGGCCCATAGTCCGTCGACGAATTGCCGGATCGCCGGATCGGCAAAGGCGCGGTCGACCGTGTCGTCGCCGCTGAGCAGGCCGAGATAGGCGATTGCCGAATGCGAGCCGTTGAGCAGCCGCAGCTTCATGTCCTCGAAGGGCCCGACGTCGCCGACCATGGTGACGCCGAACTTTTCCCAGGCCGGCCTGCCAGCCGGGAAATCGTCTTCGACCACCCATTGGCAGAACGGCTCGGTCATCACCGGCCAGGCATCCTCGACGCCGAGCTCGACGGCGATACGCGCTCGGTCGGCGTCGGTGGTCGCCGGCACGATACGGTCGACCATGCTCGACGGAAACGCGACGCCGTCGGCAATGTGTGCGGCGAGCCTGGCATCGCCTGAAGCGGCGAGCCTGGCATCGCCTGAAGTGGCGAGCCTGGAATCGCGCAGCGCGGCGAATTCGACCAGCAGGCGGTGCAGCGTGGCGCCATTGGCCGGAAGGTTGTCGCAGCAGAGCACGGTGAAAGGCTGGATGCCGGCGGCACGGCGGCGCGACAGCGCTTCGGTGAGAAAACCATGCGCCGTCCGTGGCATTTGCGGGCTAGCCAAATCATGGACGATGTCCGGATGGGTGCTGTCCAAACCGCCGCCGGCTGCTCTCAGATAAGCCTTTTCGGTGATCGTGAGCGTGACGATGCGGGTGCGCTGATCGGTCAGGGCGGCGAGCACCGCAGCCGGATCTTCCGGCGCCACCAGCAGCGACAGGATCGAGCCGACGACGCGCAGCTCTTCGCCGATGCTGCTCCTGATCGCCAGCGTGTAGAGGCCATCCTGCGGCGCCAGTGCGTCGCGCGTGTCAGGACTGCGCAAGGACACGCCGACAATGCCCCAGTCCGCCTCGCCCGCCGCCAGGCAGTCGTCGACATAGGCCGCCTGGTGGGCGCGATGGAAGGCACCGACGCCGAGATGGACGATGCCAGGTGCGACGCCGCCGCGGTCGTAGCGCGGAATCGCGACCGAAGCCGGCAGTGCCTTCAGCGTGCTGTTGGAAAGGCGTCTATTGGTCATTGCGCCACGTGTCTGATCGAGATTGTTGGGTCACTGCTGTCAGGCGGCGTAACACCCGATGCCGTCACGCACAATGGGCAATGGCCGACGAAAAGTCATCATACAACAACCCAGTTTTTGTATGTTGACATTATTTCTTTCCAACCCTACCGATGTCCGGATTGGGAGGATTTGCGTGGCCGCATTGACGGATCCGGATTTGCTGTTTGCCGCCGAGGCGCGCCCGCGTTCGCTGGCCCGTGATCTCTACGCCGCGGTCAAGGACCTGCCGATCGTCAGCCCGCACGGCCACACCGATCCGCGCTGGTATGCGCTCAACGAGGCGTTTCCCGATCCGGCGCAGTTGCTGATCGTGCCGGACCACTACATTTTCCGCATGCTGTTCAGCCAGGGCGTTCGGCTTGAGGAGCTTGGTGTGCCGACGCTTGACGGCTCGCCGGTGGAAACCGACGGCAGAACGATCTGGCGGTGCTTCGCCGAGCATTATTACCTGTTCCGCGGCACGCCGACCCGGCTGTGGTTCGACCATGTGCTTGCCCATCTGTTCGGCATCGACGAGCCGCTGACGGCCGCAACCGCCGACCGCCATTACGATATGATCTCGACCTTGCTGCAGTGGGAGAATTTTCGCCCGCGAGCGCTGTTCGAGCGCTTCAACATTGAAGTCATCGCGACGACCGAAGGCGCGCTCGACGATCTCAGATGGCACCAGATGATCCGCGACAGCGGCTGGGAGGGCCGCGTCATCACCGCCTATCGGCCGGATGCGATCGTCGATCCCGACTTCGAAGGGTTCTCGGCCAATCTCGACCGGCTTGGCGAGATCACCGGGTGCGATACCGGCAATTGGACCGGCTATCTCGAGGCGCACCGCCAGCGGCGCGCCTTCTTCAAGAGTTTCGGCGCGACTTCCTCCGATCACGGCCATCCTACGGCCGAAACCGCCAATCTCTCGGATGCCGCCGCGCAGGAGCTGTTCAACCGCATCCGCCGGGGCTCGGACGACGAGCGCGAGCGAAAACTGTTTCGCGCCCAGATGCTGACCGAGATGGCCAAGATGAGCCGCGACGACGGGCTGGTCCTGCAGATCCATCCCGGCTCCTGGCGCAATCATTCGCCTTCTATCTTTCACAGGTTCGGCAGGGACAAAGGCTTCGACATTCCGATCCGAACCGATTATGTGACGGCGCTGAAGCCGCTGCTCGACTGCGTCGGGCTGGAGCGCGACCTCACCATCATCCTCTTCACCCTTGACGAGACCAGCTATGCGCGCGAGCTGGCGCCGCTCGCCGGCGTCTACCCGGCATTGAAGCTCGGCCCGGCCTGGTGGTTCCACGACAGCCCCGAAGGCATGCGCCGGTTCCGTGAGATGACCACCGAAACGGCCGGTTTCTACAACACCGTCGGTTTCAACGACGACACCCGCGCCTTTCCATCCATACCGGCCCGCCATGATGTGGCGCGCCGGGTCGATTGCGCATATCTGGCGCGTCTCGTCGCCGAGCATCGGCTCGGCGAGGACGAGGCGCACGAGCTGGCGCAGGAACTTGCCTATACGCTCGCGAAAAAGGCGTACCGGCTCTAACGGCGCTTGCCGCCATCGTTCAAACGGGAGGAAACCAATGCTGCATTTTTCAAGACTGGCGGGAGCTACGCTACTTGCCGCCGCACTGCTGGCCGGATCGGCAAGCGCCCAGACGGTCCTGCGCTCGTCCGACACCCACCCGGACGGCTATCCGACGGTCGAGGCGGTCAAATATTTCGGCGAGCTGGTGAAGGAGCGCACGGCCGGCCGCTATGTGGTCGAGATCTATCCTTCCGCGCAACTCGGCGAGGAAAAGGACACGATCGAGCAGGTGCGTACCGGCGTGATCGATCTCAACCGCGTCTCGATGGCGCCGTTCAACGGGCTCATCCCGGAGACCACCGTGCCCTCGCTGCCCTACATCTTCCGTTCGGAAGAGCATATGCACAAGGTCATGGACGGGGCGATCGGCGACCAGATCGCGGCGGCGTTCGACCAGGTCGGGCTGGTGCTGCTCGCCTTTTACGACGGCGGCTCGCGCTCCTTCTACAATTCGAAGAAGCCGATCAACACTGTAGCCGACATGGCCGGGATGAAGTTCCGCGTCATCCAGTCCGACATCTTCGTCGACATGGTGGCGGCACTCGGCGCCAACGCGACGCCGATGCCGTATGGCGAGGTGTATTCGGCGATTGAGACCGGAGTGATCGACGGCGCGGAGAACAATTTTCCGAGCTACGACACCGCCAAGCATGCGGAAGTCGCCAAGTACTATTCGCTCGACGAGCACACGATGGTGCCGGAAGCCTTCGTCATGGCGAAGTCGAGCTGGGACAAGCTGACGCCGGAAGACCAGGCGATCTTCAAGGCGGCCGCCAAGGAAAGCGTCGCCAAGCAGCGCGAGCTGTGGACCGCCAAGGTCAAGGAATCGCGCGCCAAGGTCGAGGCGGCCGGTTCGCAGATCACGACGCCGGACAAGCAGCCCTTCATCGACGCGATGGGGCCGGTCTACGAGAAGCACGTCAAGGACGACAAGCTGAAGGCGATGGTCGAAGCCATCAAGGCCGTGCAGTGATCAACCGGCGGCGCGGACATTCCGTGCCGCCATCCTCCTGGGGAGACAACCGGTGACTTCCAGCCCAAAACCAACACCGCTCCTGTCCGGCGTCGCGCAAGTGATGTCGCGCGTCAGCACGGCGGCGCTGTCGATCGCCGGCATCGGGCTGGTGCTGATGACCGCGTTCGTCGCCTGGCAGGTGTTCGGCCGCTATGTTCTGAACCGCTCGCCGAGCTGGACCGAGCCCGGCTCGGTGATGCTGATGAGCTGGTTCATTTTCCTCGGCGCTGCCGTCGGTGTGCGCGAGAACTACCATCTTGGCTTCGACGTACTGCTCTACGTGCTGCCGAAAGGCGGCAAGCGCTGGCTGCGGATGATTTCGGATATTGTCGCGCTCGCCTTCGGCATCGGCATGATCTGGTATGGCAGCCAGCTGGTCGCATTGACCTGGGGCTCCGTCTTGCCGTCACTCGGCATATCGGGGGGCTGGGACTATGTCCCGCTTGTCGCGGGAGGCGCGCTCATCGTGCTCTTCACGCTGGAGCGCATCGTGCTTCGCCTCTCCGGCGCGCCGATCGACGATGCCCTCGATGAACTGCCGCCAGCCGAAGTCGCAGCCGAACTCGACACCGCCAACGTGAAGGTCTGACGCCATGGAACTGTGGATTCTCTTCGGCGTCTTCACCCTGCTGATGCTTATCGGCACGCCGATCGCTTTCTGCCTCGGCGTCGCAAGCCTCGCCACCGTCCTCTATATGGGCCTGCCGCCGCTCATCGTGTTCCAGCGCCTGAATTCCGGCATGAGCGTCTTTTCGCTGCTGGCCATTCCGTTTTTCATCTACGCCGGCGACTTGATGGTGCGCGGCGGCATCGCCAGCAAGATCGTTGCCTTCGCCGGCTCGCTCGTCGGCCATTTGCGTGGCGGCCTCGGGCAGGTCAACATTGCAACCGCTACACTGTTCGGCGGCATTTCCGGCTCAGCGGTGGCGGAGGCAGCGGCGGTAGGCGGCCTGATGATCCCGCAGATGAAGGCGCGTGGATATGGAGCGGACTACGCCGTCAACGTCACGTCGATGGCGGCACTGATCGCGCTGCTGCTGCCGCCGTCGCACAACATGATCATCTACTCGATCTCGGCAGGCGGAAAGATCTCGATCGCCGATCTGTTCACGGCCGGTATCATCCCGGGCCTGCTGCTGGCCCTGTCGCTGATGGTCACCGCCTATATCGTGGCGCGCTCCCGCGGCTATCCGACCGAGGCGTTTCCGGGCTTCACCGCGGTCGCGCATCTTTTCGCCGTCGCGGTGCCCGGCCTGCTGCTGATCGCGATCATCTTCGGCGGCGTGCGATCGGGCGTCTTCACCGCCACCGAGAGTTCCTGTATCGCCGTCATCTATGCGCTGCTCGTGACCGTCTTCGTTTACCGGCAGATGACCTGGGAAGGGTTCGTTCATGCCACCCATGGCGCCGTGCGCACCACTGCCATGGTGCTGCTTATCATCGGCATGGCGGCGGCGTTCTCGTGGCTGATGGCCTTCCTGAAAGTGCCGGCAGCGCTCATCGCCTCCATGAATGCGATCTCGGACGATCCGCTGGTCGTGCTTCTGCTGCTCAACCTCTTGATGCTGTTCCTCGGCACGTTCATGGACATGGGGCCGACGATCATCATTTGCACGCCGATCTTCCTGCCCGTGGCGCAGGCCTACGGCGTCGATCCGGTGCATTTCGGCGTCATCATGATCCTCAATTTCGGCATCGGGCTGAACACGCCGCCGGTGGGCGCAGTGCAGTTCGTGGCGTGTGCCGTGGGCAAGATATCCGTCTGGGAATCGATGCGCTCGATCTGGCCATTCTATGGCGCAGGCCTCGTGGTGCTGGCGCTCGTCACTTACATTCCGGCCATTTCGCTATGGCTGCCGAGCGTCTTCAAATAGGGGGTGCGACATGGCATCGGACACTGCCGTCGGGCTCCGCGTCGAACGAAGACCGAAGCTTTCGGAAACCGTCGTCGCGGCGATCCGCAAGCAGCTGCAGGCGGGCGAGATCCAGCCTGGGCAAAAGCTGCCGACCGAGGGCCAGCTGACTGAAACCTTCGGGGTCAGCCGCACCGTAATACGCGAGGCGCTGGCCAAGCTTGCCGCGGACGGCCTGGTCGAGCCGCGCCAAGGCGCCGGCGTTTTCGTCACCGAGCATATCTCGACAGCGTTCGGTGCTCTGACAGCGGAGATGGGCAGCAAGGATTCGATTGCCCTCAACGTGCTCGAAGTCAGGTTGGCGATCGAGATCGAATCCGCCGGGCTCGCCGCCATCCGGCGCAACGCCGCGCAGGAAGCGGCAATCCAGGAAGCCTTCTTCGAGTTCGAACGGCTGCTCCTCAACAGCGAGCCGACTGGACCGGCCGACCTTGCCTTCCACCGCGCAATCGCCAGCGCCACCAACAATCCGTTCTATGTCGAGATGCTCGACGTGCTCGGCCGGCGCGCCATTCCTTGCGATGTGACCTCGCCCTGGTCGACCGAGTTCGCACAGTCCGACGCCTACCAGCGCGGCCTGCAGCGCGAACACCTGATGATCCTCAACGCCATCTCGGCAGGCGATGCCGAAGCGGCGCGGGAGGCGATGCGCGCGCATCTCGGTGCCAGCCAGCAGCGCTATCGCGAGCGCCTGCACGCGCGCCAGATTTTTTATGCCGACTCGGTCAAGGCCGCGGCAACTGAATAAGCAATTGAGGCAGCCCCATGGGACAGCAATGAATCACACCGACAATCATACGGATTTCACCTCCCGCTTCGCCATCGATCCTGTTTCTGCCGCAGCCATGGGAACGGACGAGCTGCGACACAATTTCCTGATCGAGGACTTGTTCCAGCCCGGCCGCATCGGCCTGACCTACACCCATTACGACCGCATGATCGTCGGCGGCGCCGTGCCCGCCGGCGCACCGCTGCCGCTGCAGGCGATCAAGCCGACCGGGACCAAGAATTTTCTCGACCGCCGTGAGATGATCATCGTCAACATCGCCGGTGCAGGCGTCGTCAAAACTGGCGGCCAATCCTACGAGCTGCAGGCGCGCGACATGCTCTATCTCGGCATGGGCACGGATGAGGTATCGTTCGCTGCGACCAATCCGGCAGCGCCGGCTAAGTTCTACCTGCTCAGCGCGCCGGCGCATCAGGGCCACCCCAACCGGCTGATCCGCATCGGCGATGCCAAGCGGCTCGATCTCGGTAGCCAGGCAACCTCCAACGAGCGCTCGATCTTCCAGTTCATTCATGCCGATGGGGTAAAGACCTGTCAGCTTGTCGTCGGCATGACGCAGCTTGCCCCCGGTTCCGTCTGGAACACCATGCCATGCCATGTGCATGACCGGCGCATGGAGGCCTATCTCTATTTCGACCTGCCGGAGGCGGCGCGGGTGGTTCACCTCATGGGCGAGCCGGACGAAACGCGCCATCTCGTCATGCGCAACGAGGAGGCGGTGCTGTCGCCGGGATGGTCGATCCATTCGGGCGCCGGCACCTCCAACTACGCCTTCATCTGGGCGATGGCCGGCGATAATGTCGACTATACCGATGTCGACCTGGTGGCGATGGAGGAGCTCAAGTGAGCGATCTCTCGGCCTTCAGCCTTGCCGGCAAGCGCATCCTCGTCACCGGCGCCAATACCGGCATCGGCCAGGGCATCGCCGTGTCGATCGCCCGCGCAGGCGGCGCGGTCGTCGGCGTCGGCCGGTCGGCGATGGACGAGACGGCGGAGAAGATTGCGGCTGTCGGCGGCCGCTTCGAGGCGGTCCGCTGCGACCTTGGTGATGATGCAGCTGCCCAGGCGATGCTTGACCGCGTCTGGGACGGCACCGGACCGCTCGATGGCCTGGTCAACAATGCGGGCATCATCCGGCGTGCCGATGCGGTCGACCTGACCGAAGCCGACTGGGATGACGTCTTGGGCGTCAATCTGAAGACGGTGTTCTTCCTCAGCCAGAGTTTTGCCAGGCGCGTGCTTGCCGAATCTGGACGGCGTGGCAAGATCGTCAACATCGCTTCGGTGCTGAGCTTTCAGGGCGGCATTCGCGTCGCCTCCTACACCGCCTCCAAACACGGCGTGCTCGGCATCACCCGCCTGCTGGCATGTGAATGGGCGGCAAAGGGCATCAATGTCAACGGCATTGCGCCGGGCTATATCGAGACCAACAACACCGAGGCGCTGCGCACCGATCCCGACCGCAGCGCTTCGATCCTGGCGCGCATTCCGGCCGGCCGCTGGGGCGCGCCGGAAGACATCGGCGACGCAGCCGTCTTCCTGCTGGCGCCAGCGTCCAACTACATGCACGGCGCGGTGGTGCCGGTGGACGGCGGCTGGCTGGCACGATGAACAACAAAAGGTGAGAGTTTGGCGATGACCGGAACCAAAATCTTCTCGCATGCCGGCGAGGCTGCGTGGACGCCGACGCCGGATGGCAACCGCAGGCGCGTGCTCCTGCACACGGATGAGCTGATGATGGTCGAATTCGGTTTCGACAAGGGTGGCGTCGGCGCGCTGCACTCGCACCCGCACGTCCAGGCGAGCTATGTCGCCGAAGGCCGCTTCGAAGTCACCATCGACGGCAGGACCGAAATCCTGGAAGCCGGAAGCAGCTTCATCGTCCCGTCCAACCTTGTCCATGGCGTCAAGGCGCTGGAGGCGGGACGGCTGGTCGACAGCTTTACGCCGCACCGCGCCGATTTCCTCGACTGAGCTGCGGGCCTGAAGATCAGGTAGCCGGTTCTCGGAACAAAAAACCCGCGCCTCCGGAGAGACGCGGGCGTGTTGCCTGGGCGCTTGTGGCGCCGCGGTACTCAAAACATCACCGCAGAACCTGAACCTGCCAAATGATGGTGAAGATAGGATTAACCGCTCCGAAGCGGTGCGATATTCACAGCCAAGGCGAATAGGGGCTGGAACGACGGCCTCATATCGGCCAATGAGAGAGAAGTTCGCCTCAGGCGGTGCCGCGGACAGGACCAGAGGGGTCGATAAATGTTCGAATCTGCTGTCCAGGCAATCACCTGGCGATTCGCCGCGGCATTTCGGCAGGTCGTATCCCCGAAAGTTCTGTAATGCAGGTAGCAGCGAGCATCCCTGCAGAGGATTCCAAACGGCGCGTCCTCAGGGATGTATTCGGCTTCGATGATTTTCGTCTCGGCCAGGCGGCCGTGATGGAGGCGCTGCTGGCCGGGCATCATGTGCTGGCCGTCATGCCGACCGGCGCCGGCAAATCGCTCTGCTACCAGGTCCCGGCGCTGGTGCTGGGCGGGCTCACCATTGTCGTTTCGCCGCTGGTGGCCCTGATGCAGGATCAGGTCGCCGCATTGCGCCTTGCCGGCGTGGCGGCCGATACGATCAATTCCTCGCTCGACCGCGATGCCAATGTCGCTGCATGGCGCCGTGTCGCGGCAGGCCAGACGCGCCTGCTCTATCTTGCACCGGAGCGGCTAATGACGGTGCGAATGCTCGAGGCGTTGACCAAGCTCGATGTCCGGCTGATCGCCATCGACGAGGCACATTGCATCTCCCAATGGGGACCGGCGTTCCGGCGCGAATACGAAGAATTGTCGAGACTACGTGATATCTTCCCGAAAGTGCCGATCATTGCGTTGACGGCGACGGCGGACGAGACGACGCGCACCGACATTGCCGCGCAACTGTTCGACGGGCGCGTCGATACCGTGGTGCTCGGCTTCGACCGGCCGAACATCAAACTAGGCATCGAGCCCAAGCAGGACAGCAAGCGCCAACTGCTCGGCTTCGTGCAGCGCCATGCGGGCCGCAGCGGGATCGTCTATTGCCTGTCACGCAAAAAGACCGAAGAGATGGCGGCGTTCCTCGAGCGGAACGGCGTACGCGCGCTGGCCTATCATGCCGGCATGAGCAAGGACGCGCGTGAAGCGAATCAAAACGCTTTCATGACCTTGTCCGGCGTGGTGATGGTGGCGACCATCGCCTTCGGCATGGGGATCGACAAGCCGGACGTCGCCTATGTCTTCCACACCGACCTGCCGGGCAGCTTGGAGGCCTATTATCAGGAAATCGGGCGGGCGGGCCGCGACGGGCGGGCGGCCGAGGCACATATGCTGTTCGGTCTCGGCGATATACGCATGCGCCGGCTTTTCATCGAAGACGAGGATGCGCCGGCTGAGCACAAAAGGCGCGCGCATGGCCGGCTCGAAACGCTGATCGGTTATTGCGAGACGACGCAGTGCCGGCGTCAGATCCTGCTTGGCTATTTCGGCGAAAACGCCTCGCCTTGCGGCAATTGCGACAACTGCCTTGATCAGGCGCCGCATGCGGATGGCGAGGCGGAGGCGCGGATCATCCTGGCGGCGATCGCACAGACCGGCGAGCGCTTCGGCGTCGCCCATGTCGTCGATGTCCTGCTCGGCCATGAGACCGAGAAGGTCCTGGACAGGAACCACCACAGGCTTGCCAGCTTCGGCACCGGTGTCGCGCATAAAAGGAGTTTCTTGCTGTCGCTGCTCCGCCAACTCGTCGCGGGAGGGTTCCTGACATTGGACTCAGCCGGCCATGGCGGCCTCGCCATTGCCGAGAAGGGCCGTGCGCTGGCTCGGGGCGAGGCCTCATTCCGGTATCGCGTGGACGCGCGCCAGTCATCGCGAGGCAAGATACGCAACATACAGGATACCGCAGCAGGCACGGAAGGTCTGGATTCGGTGCTGCTGGCCGCGCTCAAGGCTGTACGGCTGCGTCTTGCCCGGGAACGCCAGGTGCCGGCCTTCGTGATCTTTTCGGATCGTACACTGATCGATATGGCCGAACGCTGCCCGCGTGATCTGGACGCCTTCGCCGCGGTCAACGGCGTCGGCGCCGCCAAGCTCAAGGATTTCGGCGAGATATTCCTCGGCGCGATCGCTGCGCATCAATCCGGTGTGTCGGCGTGAGGGTAGCCAAAAATCAAACTCGCAATTGCGCGACACTGTAACAGGTTAGTTTGCCAGGCAGCATTTCTTTGCTTTCTTGCCGCTTCCACAGGGACACGGATCATTGCGTCCGACATGGCGCCAAGGATTTGTGACCGGCGCTGTCAATCTCGATAACTCGTCGAGCCAAGTTTGTTCCGGCAAGGGCGATTGCCAATCTTCCTCGCCAAAATACTCAAGGTGGCTGGTCCATTCCAACGCTTCAAGCACGTCGTCGATATAGCCGAAAGCGGCGCGCTCGAATCGATCGATGTCGTTTGGGCTTTGCTCGGCGGCCAGGAGATCGTCTTCGAAATCGCGGCGGTCGATTACCCCTTCGGGGATGCGGCCGTCGTTCCATGCGCTGTGAACAAGTGACGCCAGATCGCGCAAGCCAAGCAGGGCGATCGCCCCCAGCCAGGCGATCCAGGCGAAATCGTCGTCATCGGCCAGCCTCTCGGTGTGGAACCGCTCGAGAAAATCTCGCATTCGGTCACGCTCGATGCGGCCTTCCCAGGTCAGGAAGGTCGCTGCGCCCAAAACTGCATCGCGGACGAATTCATCGACGGAGCGGTCGCTGATCAAGCTGAACAAAGCGTCGGCGTCGCCATCAAATACGCCGGCGACGATACGCGCCATGCTCTCGGTCACCACGTCGCCGAGCAGGTCATCGAGGTCGCGTCCCGGCCGGCGCAGCAGGCGCAACAAGGGCCCGAACGTTCTAGTGTCGCGAGCGCCGCCCAGAATGTAGATGCCTCGCAAGAGCAGCATCTGATCATCCCGCGACAGAGCCTCTCCTTCGGCCGCTCTTGTGACGACGGCACGCAGCGCGGGAGCCGATTCTTCAATCCTCGCTATGCAGTGAATGATTGCGACATCCGGCAATTGCTGCTCGTTTGCCACGGCATGTAGTTGATCTTCTATCGGACCGAGATCGAAGCCGGGCTTGCCCCGGCCAAGGACGGAGTCCAGTTCTTCCTTCTTCATGGCATCCTCGCTGCCGTTCGCGCTTGCCAAATCTACGACAGGCCGGCTGCCTTTCAACAGTTCATCCGCACAAACGGCAAATTCCTGTGCAGAAAGTGCCAGACGGGGCGAGTTCGATCTCGACACAGCTCTATCCTGAACTGACCTGTGGGACGAGGATCGGCCAGCAGCCAAGCAAGCATGAGCGAATATCAATACTACGAGTTTCGGGCGGTCGACCGCCCACTCAGCGAAGCGGATCGCCGGGACTTGCGCGATGTGTCGACGCGGGCGCGGATTACGGCCACGAGCTTCACGAATTTCTACGAGTGGGGCGACTTCAAAGGCGATCCGGTCGCGTTGATGCGGCGTTGGTTCGATCTTCATCTCTATTTGGCGAATTGGGGCACCCACCGGCTGATGATCCGGTTTCCAGCGCGATTAATCGACCGGCAGCGTCTCGAGGGATTCCTGCATGCGGTCGATTGCCTCGAGATCAGCACGTCCGGCGAGAACCTGATCGTCGATATCCTGTGCGAAGAACTGGAACCTGCGGACGATTGGGATAATTGGGACGACGACTCGCACTGGCTCGAAGCACTGGCGCCGCTGCGCGCCGACGTGCTCGGCGGCGATCTGAGGCTTTTCTACCTGCTGTGGCTGAAGGCGGCCGAGATCGGTTCCGTCAAGCCGGACGAGGCGGAGCCTTTGCCGGGGATCGGCCCGATGACGCCCGCGCTCGACGCTTTCGCGCGCTTCTTTCAGCTCGACGCCGACCTCGTCGCTGCGGCGGCCGAGCGTCCCGCCGGCACGACAATGGAATTGTCGCCGGATATGGTCCGGCGTTCAGTCGGCGCCTTGTCCGATCATGAAAAGACGACGCTGCTCGTTCGTCTCGTCGACGGCGATCGGCATGTTGAAAACGAGCTTCGGGCGTTCGTCCGGAATCGCTCGATGTTGAAAGTCTCTGTTGGAAGCCCCATGGCCACTGTTCCCCGCTCGGCCGGCGAACTGCGAGCCCGTGCCGAGGCGATCCGTCAGGCCCGCGAGCGCGCGCAGGAGGAGCAACGAGAGGCTGAAAGAAAACGGCAGGCGGCGGAAGAGGCGCGCGCCCGCCGTATTCGGCTCGATGCGCTCTCGCGGCGCGGCGAAAGCGTCTGGCGTGAGGTGGAGAGCGAGATCGAACGCCGCAACCCTCCCGGCTACGATGAGGCCGCCAGCCTTCTGCTCGACCTCAAGGCAATCGCCGAGGAATGTGGCACGACCCACGATTTTGCTCGCAGGCTGCAGGCGATCCGCGATCGGCATATCCATAAGAGGCGTTTTATCGAACGGCTAAGAGACGATTAGCACCGGCTTCGTCTCGCCGCGGCAATCGCAGCCTCCTGCTGCCGCAAGCGCTCGATCTTCGCACTCTGGCGGGCAGCCACGGTCGAGGCGACACGCTGCCCTCCCAACAGCCAGCCCGGAATGTTGGTGTGGACGACTTTGCCACGAGCGATGGCTGTCGCCGACATTTCGTCGGCGACCGCGCCTATCGCCACGTTGAGCTCGACGCAACTCATCTTGTCGTATTTCGCAGCATCAAAGGATGCCGGCAAAGGCGATGCGCAACTTCCGACAAACATGAGGCTGCATATCAGAGGCGTGGCCGTGGAGATCGCCTTCATTCCCTTATCAAGCACGTTGATGCCGGACGGGCGGATTTTCGGAGGGTTCTCGATTTAGGGCCGCGAAGCGCTCGCGAGGTTCCGCGTAACTGAAGCATGTGACCTCTACAATACTCTGTGCTGACCGACCTGTTTGTCTTCAAAGAATTCCGAGAGAGCCGCTGCCGTCTTGTCGGGGTGCTCTTCCGGGAAAAAGTGCCCGCCTTGGACAGCGCGTCCTGCCACTCTGTCGGCCCATTTCCTCCAGATGGCCAGCGGCCCGCCTTCTTGCGCATACCAGTTCTCCAGGGCGCCTTCGCCACTCCATAGCGCCAGTAGCGGACAGTCGATGCGACGACCGTTTGCGTGGTCCAACGCGTCATGTTCACGATCGATCGTCGCAGCGGCGCGATACTCTTCGCAGATGGCATGAATATGCGCGGGATCGCGAAGCGCATCAACATAGGCGTTCCTGACCTCTTTGGAGACCATTTTCGCTGACGATCCCCACTGCGTTATTGCATCGTCGACGACAGCATCGGGAGCCGCGCCGATCAGACGCTCCGGTAGGGGCTCCGGCTGGGCAAGAAGGTTCCAGGGCCAGAAGCCAAGCGCCAGTCTGGCATCCGCCCGATCCCATGTTGCGGCGGTGGGGATGATGTCGAGGACGGCGATTTTGAGCACTTTGTCGGGATGGTCCAGCGCCAGGCGATAGGCAACCCGCCCGCCACGATCATGCCCGGCAACCATGAACCGCTCAAAACCCACTTGCTTCATGGCCTGAACCATGTCGCCGGCCATGGCGCGTTTGGCGTATGGGCTATGATCGGCAGAGGAAATCGGACATCCGCTTTGCCCATAGCCTCGAAGGTCGGCGGCGACCACCGTGAAGCGGAGCGCCAAGGCTGCGGCGATATCCCTCCACATCAGATGCGTTTCTGGAAAACCGTGAAGAAGCAGCAGCGGCGGACCGGTGCCTCCGACCCTTGCGAAAATCGTCGTATCGTCCAGTCGTAGGCTGGTGGCTCTGAAACCTGCAAACACCGTCAGCCTCCTCCGCGCCCTTAGGAAAGCTCCCTAAGGGCGCTAACGGCCGCCTGGGGCGAAAACCCCGGCCGCGATGGCCAGGGTTCAAGCCGGCCAGTTGCTAGAATCGAAACCAGACCCAAACGCGCCTGCGGAAGCACCGCCTGCGCCGATAGCCATTTCGCCAGTAAACGCGACAGACCCTTCTCCAAGCGCGCCGGCGGCGCCGGCGCGGCCGGTGCCACCGGCGATGATAGACTGGTTGCAACTCTGCTTGAGTTTCGTCGTCGTCGAAGGTCTCGACATCCGGCGCCTCGAGTTCATCGAGAATGCCGCTTCTGGCAGTTGGAACGCCGGCCACTGCGTTGATTGGCCGAACTGTGCTTGCAAGGGCCGCGGCCCCGGCAATGCCAAACATTCCTGTCAAAAATAGCCGCCGATCCATGGAAACCTCCCAGTCTTCAACCAGCGATAGAACAAGCTAACGATGGGGAGATAGCGCAGTCGGTGCAAACGCCTAGTGCCGCACGGCGATTAGCGGTGGTCCGGTCGGCCGGAGGGTGTTGCCTCGTCCTCGAAGTGGGATGGCTACCTCGATCGACAAACACCCGGAGCTTTCTGAATGGATGGCGGGCCGAAAACAATGAAGATCGAATGACGTCTACGCCATAGCCACGCAATTTCACGCTACTCGCGTTGCAAGGAGGCTTGACTGCCATCCTACCAGAAGGTAGGTAAAAGCATGAGCAACTTGTCTACCACCTCTGATGACATCCTGGCTTGTGCACGCTCACTGATCGTCGCTGGCGGCTACAACGGTTTCAGTTATGCCGACATTGCTGAAGTGGTCGGGATCCGTAAGGCGAGCATCCATCACCATTTCCCAAGCAAGGTCGATCTGGTTCGGACGCTGGTTGCGCGGTATCGCGAAGAAACTGAAGCGGGGATGGCAAATGTCGAACTTCACGAATCCGATCCGCTCGAACAGTTGCGGATCTATGCCGGGTATTGGGAAGCCTGCATCGCGAACGCCAGCGCCCCGTTTTGTATCTGCGCGCTGTTGGCAAGCGAGCTCCCCGTGCTGCCCGAGGAAGTTGGCCTTGAGGTCCGGGCGCATTTCCGCTCGCTGTCAGCGTGGCTTACATCGGTGCTGGAGCGCGGTGCGCGGCACGGCCAATTTCGACTGATGAGTACCCCTCGTGCCGAGGCTGAAGCGTTCATGGCGACCGTTCACGGCGCGATGCTTTCAGCACGGGCCTATGGCGATCCGAAGACATTCGCCGTCGTGACGGGCCCGCTCCTGGAGCGGCTCCGCGCTTCCCCCCGGATACGGGCCTAGACCTCAACTAAACCATAATAGCAATCACTCTGCGACGTTCGTCGAGAGTCCCTACCTACTAGTCGAAAGGACGATCCAATGACGGTTCACAGTGGCGATCTTTCCCGCGCCAGCCAGGAACAATGGCTCAAGCTCTATTACTTCGCTCGGACGGCGTTCTCGGCTGTCTGGGTGGCGGCTGCCTTTACGATGGGACAGCATTCCGGGGTGGTCGCGGCGGTGTTACTCGTGGCTTATCCTGCATGGGATGCCTTGGCCAATTTTGTCGACGCATCGCGCAGCGGAGGATTGGGACAGAATCGCACCCAGACCATCAACGTCGTGGTCAGTGTGGCGACAACGCTCGCGGTCGTTTTTGCGCTGAAGATGAGCATGAATTGGGTGCTGGGCGTGTTCGGCCTATGGGCGATCCTGTCCGGCCTGCTTCAACTCGGCACCGCCGTCCGCCGTTGGAAGAGCTCTGGTGCGCAGTGGGCGATGGTCCTGAGCGGAGGGCAATCGGCACTGGCAGGCACGTTTTTCATCGCGCAGGCGCGGATGCCGATGCCGCCATCGATCTCCAACGTGGCCGGCTATGCCGCAGTAGGCGCCCTCTACTTCCTTGTTTCGGCGGTGTGGCTGAGCGTGAGCCAATTGCGGCGGAAGGCTGCATAGGCCCGCGATCTTAAGCCATTACCGGCGCGATGAGAGATGCTGTTACCTATGGGTCCGGGTTGGACACCATTCCGAAGTGGCGGAGAGGGAGGGATTCGAACCCCCGATGGGCTTGCACCCATGCCGCATTTCGAGTGCGGTGCATTCGACCACTCTGCCACCTCTCCGCGGTCATGGTCCGCCGTTGCCGGCGCGGCGCACTAGATAACGGCTGGACAGGCAGGTTACAAGGGCCAATCTGCCCCGGCGCCGCAGCTTCTGTCCGTGCTTCCTTCGAGCCTCCGGCAGCCGCTGCTCGATATTTGCTAGGACTGGGCTCAACCCATTCGCAGCTTGCCCGCGGCGCTTGCCTTGACTCAAGCCGAACCTTCGGTTAGGGACAGCGCGCAATCGGCGTGGAGGGATCTTCCGCGCCGCTTGTTTTTTGAACCCGCAGACTGACAAAAAGACGGCCGAACCGCCTGAAGCGGTTCATCAAGGCCGACCGAACAGCGAAAGGCAAAAAATGTTCGCAGTCATCAAAACGGGCGGCAAGCAGTATCGCGTTGCCGCCAACGATCTCCTGAAGATCGAAAAACTCGAAGCCAATGTCGGCGACATCGTCGAGATCGGTAATGTGCTCGCGCATGGCGAAGGCGAAAACGTCACGTTCGGCGCGCCGTTCGTGGATGGTGCGATGGTCACCGCCGAAGTCGTCGAGCAAGGCAAGAACCGCACGGTCATCGCCTTCAAGAAGCGCCGCCGGCAGAATTCGCGCCGCAAGATCGGCCATCGCCAGCTTTTGACCACCGTCAGGATTGCCGAAATCCTGCTGGGTGGCGCCAAGCCGGCGAAGAAGGCCGCCGCCAAGACCGAAGCGAAGGCCGAAGTTGCAGCCAAGACCGAGGCGAAGGCTGAAGCCGCGCCGAAGGCAGCAGCGAAGGCAGAGGCTGCGCCGAAGAAGGAAGCCAAGGCCGAGACGACCGTGGACAAGGCTGCCGAAGCCGCCGCGCCGTTGTTCAAGGCGCCGAAGGGCGAGCCGGACGACCTGACCGTGATCAAGGGCATCGGCCCGGTCGCCGCCGGCCAGCTCAACGAACAGGGCATCACCACCTTTGCCCAGATCGCCAAGCTGTCCGACAAGGACGTCGCCAAGATCGACGAGCACATGCCGTTCAGCGCCGACCAGATCAAGGACTGGCGCGAGCAGGCCAAGGAATTGGCGAAGAAGTAGAACGAACCGGCGCAATCGGCGCCGGATCGGACTTGAAACGGAACGCGAACGCGTTCATAAGATCGTTTAGGCGCCTCGCGGCGCATCGGAGTAGTTAGATGGCACACAAGAAAGCTGGCGGATCGTCGCGCAATGGTCGCGACTCCCATTCCAAGCGGCTCGGCGTGAAGAAGTTCGGTGGCGAAGCCGTGATTCCGGGCAACATCATCATTCGTCAGCGTGGCACGACGTGGCATCCCGGCACCAATGTCGGCATTGGCACGGACCACACGCTGTTTGCGCTCGAAGCTGGCGCAGTCACCTTCAACAAAAAAGCCAATGGCCGAACCTACGTATCGGTGAACCCGATGACGAAGGCAGCGGAGTAGCCGGTTCCGCACGAGAACACCGGCACCCATCTCGGGACCGGTGTCTGGCCAAGCCAGGAAATGGATCAGGGGAGATGGGTTTCCATCTCCCTTTTTTCTTGCCTGGAGGACTGACATGGTTGCCGAAGCGGAAGCGACAGACGACGAAAGTTACACGATAGATTGCCCGGTGCTCGCGACCGAGCGGCTGGTCATGCGTGCCCCGCGTGAAAGCGACATCGAGCAATTGGTGGCGCTCGCCGACAACCGCCATGTCGCGGAAATGCTGGCTCGCATGCCGCATCCCTATGGCGAGGCGGAGGCACGCGCTTTCCTGGCCATGACGGCATCGCGCCGGGCCGGAATCGCCTATGCGTTGACGCTGGCCGGCACCGAGACCTTCGTCGGCTGTGCCGGGCTCAACACTACGGATCGTGGGCTGGAGCTCGGCTACTGGATCGGCGAGCCGTACTGGAAACGCGGCTACGCGACGGAAGCAGCGCACGCACTGGTCGATCTTGCCTTCCAGAGAACCACGATCCAGGTGCTGCACGCCTCGACCCGGGTTATCAATCCGGCCTCGCGCCGGGTCATCCACAAATGCGGCTTCCAGTATGCCGGCCAGGGCATGCTGAACTCGATCGTTGCCGGTCAGGTGCCGGTCGAGCGCTACCGCCTCGATCGCAAGACCTGGACCAGCCTGCGGAACTGGGTGCATTTTTGATGGATGCGGCTCACGTCATCTCGAGCCAGACCGGCAAGTGGTCCGAACCGGCCGCTTGCCGGTCGACCCACAGGCGCCTCAGCGATTTGGCAAGCGAGGCGCTGGTGAAGACGTAGTCGATGCGCTTGTAGCGGCTGGTATCGCCCGGCCGCTTGGGGTCGACCCAGGTGACGAGATCGGCGCCGGCGGCGCCGAGGCGCGTGGCGGCATCGACGGCGAGGTCAGCGGTCACCGGCATGCCGAATTCATGGTCAGCCTGGCCGGCGAGTTCGACATGTTCCGGCGATCCGGCCAGCATGTTGAAGTCGCCCATGACGACGAAGGCTTCGGGACAAGGCAGGTCCGGCAAGCCGATCTCGGCGACGCCGGAGAGCCCGCCGCCCTCGAGCGGGTATTTCAACAGGCGCTGGCGCAGAAAGCGGATCTGGCTCAGCCGTTCAACCGGGCTGCGGTGGTCGAGATGGGTGGAATAGAAGCGGATCGGACCAAGCGGCGTTTCGATCAGCGCCTCCAGCGCGCCGCGCTGGAAGTTCATCGCCTCGACACTGCGGCTGCGCGGCAAAAGGAGATTGCGCGACAGATGGATCGGCGTCCTCGACAGCACCATGTTGCCGAGCTGGAAGGTGGTCGTGATGGCACGGCCGTTCTCCAGGCGCGAGCCGGCGTCGGCCTCGAAATTGCTGCCGTAGACGACGAAATAGTCGGGCAGCGCCTCGCCGAGCTCGGCCACCATGTCGCGGCCGCCATTCTTCGGGTTGGCGCGGGTGACCTCCTGCAGCGCGATCACGTCGGCGCCGCGCACGGCATCGGCGATACGGCCGACATCATAGCGGGCGTCGAGGCCGACGCCGTAGTGGATATTGTAAGTTACCAGCTTCATTCCGACATCTCGCGCTTGGAAGCCGAGGATCGATTTTCGGCAAGGGTCAACCAAATGGTACGCGTCCAGAGCTACGCGCGACGTTACAGTAGCAAAAACGGCCCTCGCCCTTCGACCCGCCTTGGTTTAGAGCAATCCCGCAAAGCCAATAGCAGAAACCATACAATCCGATGAAATTTCTCGATCAAGCCAAGGTCTACATCCGCTCCGGCGACGGCGGCGCCGGTTCGGTGTCGTTCCGGCGCGAAAAGTTCATCGAGTTCGGCGGCCCGGACGGCGGCGACGGCGGTCGCGGCGGCGATGTATGGGTCGAGGCGGTCGATGGGCTGAATACGCTGATCGACTATCGCTACCAGCAGCATTTCAAGGCCAAGACCGGGACGCACGGCATGGGCCGCAACATGACCGGCGCCAAGGGTGCCGACGTAACGCTGAAAGTGCCGGCCGGAACACAGGTCTTTGCCGAGGACAATGAGACGCTGATCTGCGATCTGACGGTCGTCGGCCAGCGCTTTCTGTTGGCCAAGGGCGGCAATGGCGGCTTCGGCAACCAGCATTTCAAGACCTCGACCAACCAGGCGCCGCGCCGCGCCAACCCCGGACTGCCGGGTGAAGAGCTCAACATCTGGCTCAGGCTGAAGCTGATCGCCGATGCCGGCCTTGTCGGGCTGCCCAACGCCGGCAAGTCGACCTTTCTGGCCGCCGTCACCGCGGCCAAGCCGAAGATCGCCGACTATCCCTTCACCACGCTGCATCCGGGCCTTGGCGTGGCCCGCATCGACGGTCGCGAATTCGTCATTGCCGATATTCCGGGCCTGATCGAAGGCGCGCATGAAGGTGTCGGCATCGGCGACCGCTTCCTTGGCCATGTCGAGCGCACGCGTGTCCTTCTGCATCTTGTCTCGGCGCAGGAAGAAAATCCGGCCAATGCCTACAAGACCGTGCGTGCCGAGCTCGAAGCCTACGGCAATGGGCTGACCGACAAGGTCGAAATCGTCGCGCTTTCCCAGGTCGACATACTCGATGCCGACGCACGCAAGAAGAAGGCCGCCTCGCTGAAACGTGCCGCCGGCCGCGCGCCGATGCTGCTTTCGGCGGTCACCGGCGAAGGCGTCGAGGCGGTGCTGCGCGCGCTGATGGGGGTGGTGGCGGAGGCACGCGAAGCCGTCGCCGCGCCGGTCGAGACGCGCTGGAACGCATAGCCATGGCCGCGCAATCGCTGAAAAATTATCGGCGCATTGCCGTCAAGATCGGCTCGGCGCTGCTTGTCGACCGCACGACGGGCCTGAAGCGCGAGTGGCTGGCCTCGCTTGCGGACGACATCGCCGTGCTGGCCAATGGCGGCGCCGAAATTCTCGTCGTGTCTTCCGGGGCGATTGCACTCGGCCGCACCATCCTCGGCCTCGGCAAGCGGGCGCTGAAGCTCGAGGAGAGCCAGGCTGCTGCTGCCGTCGGGCAGATCGCCTTGGCTGGCGCCTGGTCGGATGCGCTCGGCAAGAATGGCTTGAAATCGGGCCAGATCCTGCTGACGCTCGGCGACACCGAAGAGCGCCGCCGCTATCTCAACGCGCGGGCGACGATTTCGACACTGCTCAAGATGAAGGCGGTGCCGGTCATCAACGAGAACGATACGGTGGCCACCTCCGAAATCCGCTATGGCGACAACGACCGGCTGGCGGCGCGTGTCGCCACTATGATGGGCGCCGATCTTTTGGTGCTGCTCTCCGACGTTGACGGGCTCTACACGGCACCGCCGGCGCGTGACCCGCAAGCTCGATTCATTCAGGTCGTCGACCGCATCACCCCCGACATCGAAGCGATGGCGGGTGCCGCTGCTTCGGAATTGTCGCGCGGCGGCATGCGCACCAAGCTCGACGCCGGCAAGATCGCGACCGCCGCCGGCACCGCCATGATCATCACATCGGGCACGCGGCTGTCGCCGCTGCTGGCAATCGAGCGCGGCGAGCGTGCCACCTTCTTCCGGCCGAGCGCCAATCCGGTCAAGGGCTACAAGACCTGGATCGCCGGGCAGCTCGAACCGGCCGGCCGGCTGACCGTCGATGCCGGCGCCATCGGCGCGCTGCTCTCCGGCAAGTCGCTGCTGCCGGCCGGGGTCAAACTGGTCAGCGGCAATTTTGCGCGTGGCGACACGGTGGCGATCCTGTCGCCCGAGGGCCGCGAGATCGCGCGCGGGCTGGTTGCCTATGATGCCGCCGATGCCGTAAGGATCGCTGGCCTGAAGACGACAGAGATCGAAACGGTGCTCGGCTACGAGGCGCGTTCGGCGATGATCCACCGCGATGACCTTGTGGTGAGCGGCGCGACCGACTGAGAAAGGGCTCCATGCACGCTACTTGCGGGGTTCAGGCGGCCATTTAGGCGGGTTGCGGTATCTTTCCTCAACGTCGCGTTTAGTTCTCAGCAACTCGCTGCAGCCTCCCAGCTCTGCTTCGATCCCAGCCTTGGCTCGTCGATCCACCTCGATTTGGGAAATGTCCTTGTCGTCCCCGGCGACGACATCGCGAATAAGCCCGTCGGTCGTTGTTATTTTCGCACTTGTATCCTCCTTCGTCCTTTTTTCTATTTCCGCTTCAAGCCGAGCCCGCGGCCCACATCCATGGAGCTCCTCGACAACGACGGCAATCCGAGAGGGCGGTGTCGCCGGTGCGCCGCAGTAGCGTTCAGCAAAAGCAAGTTGCACCATCAAGCTGTACCCAATCAAAGCCATCCCGTCGGGGCTCTCGCCAGGCTCGAACTTGTCGTCGCAGTAGTCGGCGGCGTGAAGGCCTGTCGGCAGGAGCATCGCGCCGACAGCAACGAGAATTATGAAGCTCTTCATTCTACTCCCCCAGATTTGCGGCCATTGCCGCGAAGGCCGGCCGCGTGTAAATCCACCAAGCTTCACCGGAGCGGTCAGATGCTGAACAAACACAAAGGCGAAGATGTAGCCAGTTTGATGGCACGGACGGGCCGTAAGGCCCGCGCCGCCGCCCGACCGCTGGCCATCGCCACCACCGCCGCCAAGAATGCGGCGCTTCTCGCCATGGCCGACGCGGTCGTTTCCCGTGAGCAGGACATTCTTGACGCCAATGCCATCGATGTCTCGAATGGCCACGAGTCCGGGCTTTCCGGCTCGTCCATGGACCGGCTGAAGCTGGATCCGGCGCGCATCCGCGCAATGGCCGACGGTATTCGCGAAATCGCCGCACTCGGCGATCCGGTCGGCGATGTCATCGCCGCATGGGACCGGCCGAACGGTTTGCATATCGAACGGGTGCGCACACCGCTCGGCGTCGTCGGCGTCATCTATGAGAGCCGGCCGAACGTGACCGCCGATGCCGGCGCGCTCTGCCTCAAGGCGGGCAATCCGGTGATCCTGCGCGGCGGTTCGGATTCGCTCAACTCTTCCGCCGCGATCCATGCCTGCCTGGTCGAGGGGCTGAAGGCAGCCGGGCTGCCGGAAGATGCCATCCAACTGGTGCCGACTACCGATCGCGCCGCCGTCGGCGAAATGCTGAAGGGGCTTTCCGGCAATCTCGAGGTCATCATTCCGCGCGGCGGCCGCAGCCTGGTCGAGCGTGTGCAGAACGAGGCGCGGGTGCCGGTCTTCGCGCATCTCGAGGGCATCTGCCATCTCTATATCGACCGATCGGCTGATCTCGACATGGCGGTCAAGATCGCGGTCAATGCCAAGATGCGGCGCACCGGGGTGTGCGGTGCTGCCGAGACGCTGCTGGTCGACCGTGCCGTCGCCGGCACGCACCTGGTGCCGATCCTCGAGGCCTTGCGGGCGGCAGGCTGCGAGATCCACGCCGATGCCGAGGTGCTGAGGCTTTATGCCGATGCCCAGCCCGCGACCGATGCAGACTGGGTGACCGAATATCTCGATGCCATCATTGCGGTGAAGCTGGTCGACGGCATTGGCGACGCCATCGAGCATATCGAGACGTTTTCCTCGCATCACACCGAGGCGATTATCGCCGAGGATGCAAAGGCCGTCGAACGGTTCTTCAACGAGATCGATTCGGCGATCCTTCTGCACAACGCCTCGACCCAGTTTGCCGATGGCGGCGAGTTCGGCATGGGCGCCGAGATCGGCATCGCCACCGGCAAGATGCATGCACGCGGGCCGGTCGGCGTCGAGCAACTGACCTCGTTCAAATACCGCGTACGCGGGTCGGGACAGGTGAGGCCTTGAAGCTGTTCGCCGTTCGAGCCTGAAGCTTTGTGCCCAGCCACCCCCCTCTGTCCTGCCGGACATCTCCCCCTCAAGGGGGGAGATTGGCTGCCATTTCCGATTTCGCCAATCGCCGGCGTTGCAAGATTTGCGCCTGCGATGAAGCCGCCAATCTCCCCCCCTGAGGGGGAGATGTCCGGCAGGACAGAGGGGGGTGCCTGACGCATGCTTTCCTCGTCTGAGCATCCCGTTCCCTCCCACTATCTGCACATGCCGCATGCCGGGAAAGGCGTGGCGGTCGGGCTGTTCGGCGGTTCGTTCAACCCGCCGCATGCCGGCCATGCGCTGGTCGCCGAGATCGCACTCAGACGCCTTGCGCTCGATCAGCTGTGGTGGATGGTGACGCCCGGCAATCCGCTCAAGAATGCCGGAGACCTGGCGCCGCTGGCCGAGCGGCTGCAGCTATCCGAAAAGATCGCGAAGAACCCGAAGATCAAGGTCACCGCATTCGAGGCGGCCCACCGCGTCCGCTTCACCGCCGACACGCTGGCGCTGGTCAAGGCGCGTAACCCGGGCGTCGATTTTGTCTGGATCATGGGCGCCGACTCGCTTCGCGACTTCCACCGCTGGCAGCGCTGGCGCCGCATCGTCATGACGTTCCCGATCGCGGTGGTCGACCGGCCAGGCGCGACGCTGTCGTTCCTGTCGTCGGTGGTCGCCAAGACCTTCGACTATGCCCGCGTCGACGAGGGCGACGCACCGCGGCTCGCCCGCATGACGGCGCCGGCCTGGACCTTCATCCACGGCCCGCGTTCGTCGCTGTCGTCGAGCGCGATCCGCAAGGTGGCGAAGGGATAGGAGTCTCCTTCTCCCCTTGTGGGAGAAGGTGGCCGAGCGAAGCTCGGTCGGATGAGGGGTGCTGGAATGATCGCTATCTTGAAGAACTAAGCACTTAAAATCCCTCGGTCTTTTTACGCTGCATTTCTTCCAGCACCCCTCATCCGTCTCGGCGCTGCGCGCCGATCCACCTTCTCCCACAAGGGGAGAAGGCAAGTCCGGTGATGTCGCTTTTGCCGCTGCCTTGACCTGCTTGATGGGCGATCCTCGGTCATGACGATTCTCGAGCGCGACCAGGACAAGAACGGTCTAGGGCAGCCGGCGCCGTCGATCGCCATTGCCAGCATCCTTTTGTCGATGGCGCTGATCGCCGTCGGCAATGGGCTGATGTTCGCCTATATCCCAGTCCGGCTCGGCGCCGAGGGCTTCGATCCGACATGGGCGGGGCTGATCGTCACCGGCCTTTCGGCTGGCGGCCTCGCCGGCTGCATCCTGACCGGGCCGCTGGTGCGGCGTGTCGGCCATGCCCGCGTGTTCATGGTGCTGTCGGCGCTGATCGTGCTGTCCAACGCCGCGGTCGGCGCGGGGCCGCACCCATTGCCATGGATCGCTGCACGGGCACTCTACGGCTTTGCCATATGCGGCCTGTTCATTGTCGCGCAGAGCTGGCTGAACGATGTCGTCGCCAACGCCCACCGCGGCCGGGTCATGGCTATCTTCTACGTTGCCTACGTCGCCGGGCTCGGCGTCGGCTACTCGACGCTGGCGTTGATCGATATCCGCGCGGCCGACGCGCCGCTGATCGGCATTGCCTTCACCGCGCTGTCGATCCTTCCCGTCGGGCTGACGCGGCTTGCGCAGCCGCCGGCGCCGCAAGCGGCGTCCGTGGCGCTCGGCCGCGCCTGGCGGATCTCCCCGGTCGGCGTTGCCGGTATGCTTGCCGTCGGCGGCCTGTCGATGACGATCTCGGGTTTTGCGCCGATCCATGCCA
The DNA here is from genome assembly GCF_040321165.1 of Mesorhizobium sp. M0500. Classification (NCBI taxonomy): domain Bacteria; kingdom Pseudomonadati; phylum Pseudomonadota; class Alphaproteobacteria; order Hyphomicrobiales; family Phyllobacteriaceae; genus Mesorhizobium; species Mesorhizobium sp. M0500. Next base: position 327,241 of record NZ_JAMYRB010000002.1, on the reverse strand, counting down.
CGGCCAAGGGCTACAGCCAGGCCGACGTCGCCTTGCTGCTTTCGGCAATGCCGGTCGGCACGCTGATCCTGCAGATTCCGCTCGGCTGGATTTCCGACCGCACCGACCGGCGCTTTGTGCTGATCGCGGCGTCGGCGCTTGCCGCCGCGGCGGGCCTGTTTGCCCTCGGTTTCGACGGCGGCGCGCTGGCGGTGCTGCTCGTCATCTATGTGGTCTGGGACGGCGCCTCGGAATCGATCTATTCGCTTGCCAGCGCCCATGCCGGCGACCGCGCCGGCAAGGACGACATGGTGGCGTTGTCGAGCTCGCTTTTGTTTGCCTGGTCGCTGTCCGGCTTCGTCGTACCCGGCATTGTGACCGGACTTTCCGCCGTCTACGGCACGCAGGCCTTCATCTATGTGGCAATCGTCATTGCCACAGCCTACTGCCTGTTCGTTCTCTGGCGCGTCGTCATGGTTCGGCCGGTGCCCGCCACCGAGACCGGCAGTTTCGCGCCAATGACGGCGCAGGCGCCGTTGCCTGTCGATCTCGCCTTCGCGCCCGAAGATCAGCGCGGGCGCGGAGAGCTTTGAGGGCCATCTGCCGGCCGGGTTCAAATGCTCTATTGCTGCGTGGCTGAGGCCTCCGGCTGCGGCACTTGCGGCGCCGGCGCCGGGATTGAAAGGCCTTCGGCATCGAACGCCTGCTTGACGCTCTTGGTGAGGTCGATCTGGGCGGCGAAGAAATCGGCAGCCGCCGTCCAGTAGCGCAAGGTGATGGCGACGGTGCTGTCGCCGACAGTCGCGACAAAGGCGATCGGCGCCGGCTGCCGCCTGACGCGTCGGTCGGCGGCGGCGACACCGAGCATGGTCTTCTGCGCAAAATCGATGTCGTTCCAGGAGCCGATGCTGAGCGTGATGTCGCCGCGGCGCACACCGTTGCGGGTGAAATTGCGGACCGGCTGGTTCCACAGGGTCGAGTTGGGTGCAAGCACGTAGACGCCTTCGACCGTCCTCAGCGTTGTGGCAAACAGCCCGATCTCCTCGACGGTGCCGGATATCGCGCCGACTTCGACATATTCGCCGATGCGGAACGGCCGCAGCGCCAGGAGCATGATGCCGGCGGCAATGTTCTGCAGCGTGCCTTGCAGCGCCAGGCCGATGGCCAGGCCGGCGGCACCGATAGCGGCAATGATCGAAGCCGTCTGCACGCCGAACTGGCCGAGAACCATGATTACGACCAGTCCCAGGATGGCGTAGCGGACGACCTGCGAGAAGAAATGGCGGAGCGTTTCGTCGAAGCCGCTGATATGGCCGAGGCCGGCATAGATCGAACGCTCGGCGAGGCCGGCGACGATGTAGCCGATGACCAGCAGGATGACGGCGCCGACCGCCGAAAGCGAGTAGGAGACGATCAGCGTGCTGAGTTGCGCCAGGCCGGATTGCACGGTGAGGAGAGCGTTCTGGGGATCGATCGGCATGTCGGGATTCCGGTTCGTGGATGAGCCGATAACCGCTGCGGGGCGAGGCGGTTCCGATTTTCTGGCCCGAAAAGCCGGATATTCGGCCGCTGCCGGGTGCCTGCTTGCGAGCGGTGTCTTGAAACTGCAACCTAACTCTGCCTATCTAAGCAGTGTCACCTGATTTCAGAGGTGATTTGGTTGTTCTTGCTGCGAAAGGAAATACACTGAGAACAGCACTGCGGAAGAAGGCCGACATCGTGCCTTCGCCGGCCGGGATCAGCGTAAACGACGCCGTGTCCCGCGCCATCAAGACAGTCCTTGCCAGTCTGGAAGACTCCAAGGCCGAAAACATCGTCTCAATCGACATTCAGGGGAAATCGAGCCTCGGCGACTACATGGTCGTCGCGTCGGGCCGATCGCACCGTCATGTCTCGGCTGTTGCCGATCATCTCCTCAAGGCGCTGAAGGATGCCGGGCTCGGCACTGCACGCGTCGAGGGGCTGGCTGGCGCCGACTGGGTCCTGATCGATTCGGGCGACATCATCGTCCATGTCTTCCGTCCCGAGGTCCGCGACTTCTACAATCTCGAAAAGATGTGGCAGGCGCCCGATCTCGAGGAGGAGACCCTCCACTGAGCCGTATTCGTCTTGATGCATGTCGTCGTCCGACATGCATCAGCGGCTCTTCGAGGCAGGGATGAAGATTACGGTTCATGCCGTGGGCCGAATGAAAGCCGGCCCCGAGAAGCAGTTGGCCGACCGCTATTTCGAGCGTTTTGCCAGGAGCGGTCCTGCCGTGGGCCTCGAATTCGCCGGGATCGTCGAGATTGCCGAAGGTCGCGCGCAGACGGCCAATGAGCGCCGGCGCGAGGAAGGCCAGAAACTGCAGACGCACTTGCAACCGGGCACGGCGCTGATGCTGCTGGATGAGCGCGGCAAGAACCTTTCCTCCGAGGATTTCGCCGGTCGCATAGGTTCGCTGCGCGATGGCGGGCGCAAGGCGCTGGTGATCGCCATTGGCGGCGCCGACGGCCATGACCAGTCACTGCGCGACCTGGCTGATCTGACGGTGTCGCTCGGCGCGCTGACCTGGCCGCATCAGCTGGTCCGCGTGATGCTGGGCGAGCAGCTTTACCGGGCGGCCACGATCCTTTCCGGTCACCCCTACCATCGTTCATGAAGTCGGCTCCGTCGGCGAATTGATGCCAGCCGCCCGGATTTTTGCCCCAATGCTCATCGACAGTTTGGGCTCATGGGGTTTGTCGATGACGGCCGGGGCTCGAACATGGTTGATGGTTCGTTAACGAAGCCGCGCATAGAGTTGGGCTTCAATGTCTGAAGACTGGAAATCACGAACGGGCTCCTGGCGCGTGCGCTACGGCATCGCCGTGGCGACGATCGCGCTTTCGCTCGGCGTCGCGCGGGCCGAGAACACGCTCGACCTGGCGCCCGACCCGGACCAGAGCCGCGCCGAATACGAAAAAGTATCGAAAGAGATCACGCTGTCGTCCGAGCGGCTGGCCAAGCTCGCCGCTGACATAGCGGCTGTCAAGAAGGACCACGCCTCGATCACCGCGGCGCTGATCCAGTCGGCGATGACCGAGCAGAAGCTCGGCCAGGACATCGAGGACATTGGCGGCAAGCTGGAAGGGCTGAAGGCGCAGGGGCAGAAGATCCGCGCCTCACTGGCCGCCAGACGCGACGTTCTGGCCGAAGTGCTCGGCGCGCTGCAGCGCATGGGGCTCAATCCGCCGCCGGCGATCCTGGTCAAGCCGGAGGACGCATTGTCGTCGGTGCGCAGCGCCATCCTGCTCGGTGCCGTGGTGCCGGAACTGCGCCACCAGACCGACATGTTGCTGGCCGACCTCAAGGAGCAGTCGCGGGTGACGGCCTCGATCGAGGCCGAGCGGGCGCGGCTGACGGCAGCTGTCGGCGAGCAGGCGGCGGAAAAAAAGCGGCTCGGCATGCTGCTCGAAGCCAAGCAGAAGCTCGCCGCCGATACGCAAACCGCGCTGGCCGCCGAAAAGCAGCGGTCCGCGACGCTGGCAGCCAAGGCCGGCAGCCTGAAAGAACTGATCGCCTCGCTCGAGGCCGACAGAGCCCGCAAGGCGGCGGATGCGGCCAAGGCAGCCGAGCAAAAGACGGCCGACGCCGACAAGGGCCCGGCATCGGCTGCGGCGCCGACGGAATTGGCCTCGCTGCCGGTGCCGGAGAGCAACAGGCTCACCGCTGCCGCGCCGTTTTCCGCGCTTCAAGGGCAGATCGCGCTGCCGGTCACCGGCAGGATCAAGCGGCGCTTCGGGGCCGACGACGGTAACGGCGCGGTGATGCTCGGTGACATGGTTGCGACACAATCGGGAGCCATCGTCACAGCGCCGGCGGATGGAAATGTGCTTTATGCGGGGCCTTTCCGCTCTTACGGTCAACTCTTGATCCTGAATGCGGGTGACGGCTATCATGTCGTCCTGGCGGGGATGAGCAGAATCAGCGTCGCGTCTGGCCAGTCGGTGCTCGCAGGTGAGCCGGTCGGCGCGATGGGAGAGGCCCGGGTGGCGAGCACCTCGGCATCGAAGAATGGAAATGCCACACCGGAGCTCTATGTCGAGTTCCGCAAGGATGGAAAACCCGTCGATCCGGCCCCATGGTGGGCGGACCGTTTTTCTGGAAGGACGTGAATGATGCGGAAACTGTCGCTTCTGTTTGCCGGTGCGCTGATGGGTGCATCGGCGATGAGCCTGGTCTATGGCGCGCCCGGCTCGACAGCGAAGGCTGCGGGCTCCGAGACCTATAAGCAACTGGCGATCTTCGGCGATATCTTCGAACGGGTAAGGGCGAATTATGTGACGCCGCCCGACGACAAGTCGCTGGTTGAAAATGCCATCAACGGCATGCTGTCGTCGCTCGACCCACACTCCTCCTACATGAATGCCGAAGAAGCGCAGGACATGCGCGTGCAGACCAAGGGCGAATTCGGCGGCCTCGGCATCGAGGTCACCATGGAGAACGACCTGGTCAAGGTGATCACGCCGATCGACGATACGCCGGCCGCCAAGGCAGGCGTGCTCGCCGGCGACTATATCGCCAAGATCGACGGCGAGGAGGTCCGCGGCCTGACCCTCAACGACGCCGTCGAGAAGATGCGCGGGCTGGTCAATACGCCGATCAAGCTCACCATCCTGCGCCAGGGCGCCGACAAGCCGATCGAACTGACCGTCGTGCGCGATATCATCAAGGTCAAGGCGGTCAAGTTCCGGGTCGAAAACGACATCGGCTACATGAAGATCACCTCCTTTACCGAAAAGACCTATGACGACCTCGAGAATGCCATCGACACCATCAAGAAGCAGGTGCCGAACGACAAGCTCAAGGGCTACGTGCTCGACCTGCGCCTCAATCCGGGCGGTTTGCTCGACCAGGCGGTGAGCGTGTCGGATGCCTTCCTCGACCGTGGCGAGATCGTCTCGACGCGCGGCCGCGATCCGAAGGACGTCACCCGCTTCGACGCGCGGGCCGGCGACGACATCGGCGGCAAGCCGCTGATCGTGCTCGTCAATGGCGGCTCGGCCAGCGCATCGGAAATCGTTGCCGGCGCGCTGCAGGATCTGCGCCGCGCCACCGTGGTCGGCACGCAGTCCTTCGGCAAGGGTTCGGTGCAGACCATCATTCCGCTCGGCGAGAACGGGGCACTGCGGTTGACGACGGCGCTCTATTACACGCCGTCCGGCAAGTCGATCCAGGGCAAGGGCATCACGCCCGACATCAAGGTCGACCAGCCGCTGCCGGCGGAACTGCAGGGCAGGGACCTGACGCGCGGCGAATCGGACCTCAAGGGCCATATCAAGGGCGCCGACGAAAGCACGACCGGTTCGGGCTCGGCCGCCTATGTGCCGCCGGAACCCAAGGACGATTTGCAGCTCATCTATGCCGAGCAACTGCTGCGCGGCCAGAAGACCGATCCGGCGTTCCCGCCGAATCCGCAAAAGGCCGTGTTGAACCAGTAAGGGCGGGCAAGCCGGGCCAAACAGGTCTGGCTGCCTGAGCGAAGCGATGCGATGCTGCCGGGGCCGCGAGGCTCCGGCAGTTTGATTCGGGGCTGCGGCCGGCATGCTGCGCGTCCAGTGGAGCAAGGGGACGCGCCGACATTTTGGATTTTGCGCCTCCGGAGAAGGTTTACTTCGGGGATGCACGCCGGGGGGTGCGGGCTTGGCTGATATCGGCAAGGACATAGAACGACCTCTCGGACAGGCGATCCGGCTGCCGCGCTCAGGCAGCGGGATCAGCGCCGGTGCGGTCGCGGCCGCGCTTGTCGTGCTGTCCGTGGTCGGCGTCTCCAGCGCGATCGCCTTGCGAGACAAGCCGTTCCGGAAGCTGCAAGAAGTAGCCGTTTCGACGCCGAAGACGCCGGCGGCGGATACCGTCGCCGCGCCCGCCAAGGCGACGCCCGAAATGGCTGCGCCAAGCAACGCAAGGGGGGCCAACATAAGCGGGCCGAAGACGGGCGGTCCGCAGATCATCCATGTCCAGACCGAAGAGGGCGACGGTCCACCCAATGCGGCCATCGTCATCCGCGACCCTTCGACGATCGGCCAGAACCTCAGGATCGCGCACATTCCCGACAAGGCGCTGGTCGAGGCCAGCGAAACCGGTCCGTTGCCGATCCGCGCCGCCGACGGCAGGCGCCCGTTCGATGTCTATGCGCGGCCGTGGTCCGGGGCTCGCGGTGCACGCGTCGCGCTCGTCATCGGCGGGCTTGCCGTGTCGCAGACCGGCACGCAGGCAGCCATCGCCAAGCTGCCGGCGGAAGTGACGCTGGCCTTCGCGCCGCAAGGCAACAGCATCGGCCGCTGGATGCAGGTGGCGCGGCAGAGCGGCCATGAGGTCATCATGCAGGTACCGCTTGAGCCGTTCGACTATCCGAACGTCAATCCCGGCCGTAACACGCTGACCGTGGCTGCAACGCCGGACGAGAATTTGAAGAATTTACGCTGGGCGCTGTCGCGAACGACCAACTACACCGGCGTCATGAACTATATGGGCGCCCGCTTTTCGGCCGACGCGACGGCGATGGGGCCGTTGATGGCCGAGCTTGGCAAGCGTGGTCTGGCCTATGTCGACGACGGTTCGTCGGCGCGCAGCCTGGCACCCGAACTGGCGCTGAAGGACGGCGTGCCGTTCGTCGGCGGCGATACGGCGATCGATGCGGTGCAGGACCGCGGCGCCATATTGAAGAAACTGGATGGGCTGGAAGCGACGGCACGGGCGAAAGGGTTTGCCGTCGGCATCGGCTCGGCTTTCGACCTGACGGTGGATACCGTGTCTTCCTGGGTGACCGAGGCCAAGAAGCGTGGCATCGAGATCGTGCCGGTTTCGGCGGTGGCCATAGATCCGGAAAAAGGCTGAGATGGCAAAGAACAAGCTCGTTGACCCCGAGACGCTGCCCTACCGGCCCTGCGTAGGGGTGATGGTCCTCAATGAGGCCGGCCTGGTCTGGGTCGGCCGTCGCATTGCCGAGCCGGACAGCGAATTCGCTGGAACGACGCAGCTCTGGCAGATGCCGCAGGGCGGCATCGATGATGGCGAGGAGCCGCTGCCCGCGGCGGCGCGTGAACTTTACGAAGAGACCGGCATGCGCTCGGTGTCGCTGCTGGCCGAGGCGCCGCACTGGATCAAATACGACCTGCCGGCGCATCTGGTCGGCGTCGCCTTCAAGGGACGATATCGCGGCCAGACGCAGAAATGGTTTGCCTTCCGTTTCCACGGCGACGAAACCGAGATCGCGATCAATCCGCCGCCGGGTGGCCACAAGGCCGAGTTCGACCGGTGGGCGTGGCGGCCGATGCTGGAATTGCCGGGCCTAATCGTGCCGTTCAAGCGCAAGGTCTACGAAGACGTGGTGGCGGCGTTCCGGCACCTGGTGGCGTAGCCGCCGGCCTTCCGTTAAAACAGGTCGGCATGAACGACATCTCCAGCAAATCTCTTCCGCCGACCGTCACCCTGGGCGAACCGATCAGCGAAGCCGCGGCAGGGGCGATCCTGACCATCGATCTCGGCGCCGTCCGTGAGAACTACCGGCGGCTGAAGGCGCGGCTGGGCGGCGTCGGCTGTGCTGGAGTGGTCAAGGCCGACGGCTATGGGATTGGCGCGGCGCCGGTGGCGGCGGCGCTGATGGGTGAGGGCTGTAATACTTTCTTTGTTGCGCATTTGGCCGGCGGCATCTTGCTGCGCAAGGCGCTCGGCTCAGACCCGGCCATTTATGTGCTGAACGGCATTCCGCCGGGTGCGGAAACGGAAGCGGTTGCGGCAGGGCTTTGCCCAGTACTCAACAGCGCCAGCCAACTCGCGGCATGGCGCGAGATGGCCGGGCGGGTGGGCCGTAAGTTGCCGGCCGCCCTCCAGGTCGACAGCGGCATGTCGCGGCTCGGCATGACGCCATCCGAGGTGAAGGCAGTCGCGCAGGATCCGCAGGCTTTCGACGGTGTCGAACTGACGTTCGTGATGAGCCATCTCGCCTGCGCCGATGAACCCGAGCAGCCGGCCAACGAGCGGCAGCGGCTGGAATTCGAACGGCTGCGCCGGATGCTGCCGGAAGCGCCGGCTTCCTTTGCCAATTCATCAGGCATTTTTCTCGGGCAGCGCTATCACTACGACCTCGTTCGTCCGGGTGCCGCTCTCTATGGCGTCAATCCGACGCCGGCGAAGGACAATCCGATGCTGCCGGTGGTGCGATTGCAGGCCAAGGTCATCCAGACGCGGATGCTGGAGGCCGGCACCGGTGTCGGCTACGGCCACACTTTCCACGCCAAGGCCCCGCTTGCCGCGGCGACGATTTCGCTCGGCTATGGCGATGGCTGGCATCGACGCGCCGCTTCCTCCGCCTGGCTCGAAAATGTGCGGCTGCCCTTCGTCGGCCGGGTTTCGATGGATTCGATCATCCTCGACATTTCCGCATTGCCGCCCGGCAGGCTGAAGGCCGGCGACCTCGTCGAACTCATCGGACCGTCGTCGCAGACGGTGGACCAGGTAGCCGGCCAAGCCGGCACCATCGGCTATGAGGTCTTGACCAGCCTCGGCCACCGTTTCCACCGGCGCTATGTGAATGGCTAGGACGCAAGGTTGTTGTCCTCACGCATGTCTTTTCCCTAAGCATCGGCACTTGGCTGAGGCCACAGAATCCGGCAGACATGAGGCGGCGATGATCCCGGTCTCGAATCCCGACGAGATGCCGCCGCGGAGAACCAAACGATGAAGATCTTCGTGCTGGGCGGCGGCGTGATCGGGGTCACAACCGCCTATTTTCTTGCCGAGGCCGGTCATCAGGTGACGGTGATCGATCGCCAGAAAGGCCCGGCGCTGGAAACCAGCTTTGCCAATGCCGGCGAGATCTCGCCCGGCTATGCCTCGCCCTGGGCCGGGCCCGGCGTTCCGCTGAAGGCCATCAAATGGCTTTTGATGAAGCACGGTCCACTGGTGGTGCGACCGGCCCTCGATCCGCATATGTGGATATGGCTGGTCAAGATGCTGCGCAATTGCACGGCTGAACGCTACGCGCTGAACAAGGCGCGCATGGTGCCGCTGGCCGAGTACAGCCGCGACACGCTGAAGGCGCTGCGCGAGGCGACCGGCATCGCCTATGACGAGCGCGCCAAGGGCACGCTGCAGCTCTTCCGAACGCAAAAGCAGATCGACGGCGTCGGCGGCGATGTCGAGGTGCTGAAGGCCTATGGCGTCCCCTACGAGGTCCTCGACCCCGACGGCTGCATTGCGGCCGAGCCTGGGCTGGCCGGCGTGCGCGAAAAATTCGTCGGTGGCCTGCGGTTGCCCGGCGACGAAACCGGCGACTGCAAGATGTTCACCGACAGGCTTGCCAAGCTTTGCGCGGTACGCGGCGTCACCTTCGAATACGACACGGAGATACGGCGCGTCGTCAAGAAGCGCGATCGCATCACCAACGTCAGCACCAGCAAGGGCTGGATGGTCGCTGATGCCTATGTGATGGCGATGGGCAGCTATTCGGCACGGTTCATGCGCATGCTGAAGCGGCCCATCCCGGTCTACCCGGTCAAGGGCTATTCGATCACCCTGCCGATCAAGGACGCCGCCGCCGCACCGGTCTCGACCGTGATGGACGAGAGCTACAAAGTAGCGATCACCCGGCTCGGCGACCGTATCCGGGTCGGCGGCACGGCGGAGATTTCCGGCTTCGACCTGCGGCTGCACGAATCGCGGCGGCGCACGCTCGAACATTCGGTCGGCGACCTGTTTCCGGGCAGCGGCGACATGCGATCGGCGACCTTCTGGTGCGGGCTGCGGCCGATGACACCCGACGGGCCGCCGCTGATCGGCCGCACCGATTTCTCCAATCTCTATCTCAACACCGGCCATGGCACACTCGGCTGGACCATGGCCTGCGGCTCGGCCAAAGTTCTGGCCGACATCATCTCCAGCCGGGTGCCCGAGATCGACGTCGGCGATCTCGGGCCCGGACGGTACGCCAAGTAAGACGCCCACCAGCTAAGACAGCCAGCGGCCGGCAGGGCTCACGCGAACAAACCCCTGTCCCGTTCGACGGCCTTGGTAATGAAGCTCGCGACGACCTGGACGCGGCGCAGCGGCCTGACCGATTCGTGGTAGACCAGCCAGTAGGCGCGGCGGATGGGCGCAACGATATCGAGAGGCACCAGCTCCGGCATCGAGCGGGCAACGAAGGTGTGCAGGATGCCGATGCCGGCGCCGGAACGCACCGCTTCGGCTTGGCCGAGCGCCGAGGAAATGGCGAAGCTGGTGCGCCAGTCGGGGCTGAATTCGGCCGCGTAGTCGAGCGAGCGACTGACGATCAGGTCCGGCACGTAGCCGATCAGCGTATGCTGGCCTAGCTCGGCGGCGGTTCCGGGCAGGCCATGGGTGTCGGCGTAGGCCCGCGACGCGAACAGGCCGAGCGTGTAGTCGACCAGCTTTCCCGCCACCAGGCGGCCTTCCGTCGGCCGTTCGACGGTGATGGCAATGTCGGCCTCGCGCCGGGACAAAGAGAAGGAGCGTGGCACCGGCACCAGCTGGATGGTGAGCTCACGGTGCAGAGCGGTCAGCGCGCCGAGGCGCCTGGCCAGGAAGGCGACGCCAAAGCCGTCCGGCGCGCCGATGCGCACAGTGCCCGAGACGTCGTCGCCTTCGCCTGAAACGGTCGAGCGCGCTGCGATCATGTCGCCCTCCATGCGTTCGGCAATCTCGAGGAAACGCTCGCCCGCCGGCGTCAGCTCGCTGCCGGTGGTAAGCCGGCGAAACAGTTTTGTCCTGAGCGCATCCTCGAGGGCGGCAATGCGGCGCGAGACGGTCGCGTGATTAAGCTCCAGCCGCCTGGCGGCGCCGAGGATCTGGCCGGCCCGCGCTACGGCAAGGAAGATACGGGCATCATCCCAGTTCATGAGGGTGGTCCTGGCGATAACGATCAAAACCGCGTTCCTTCGCGCCCCCCTCTGTCCTGCCGGACATCTCCCCCTCAAGGGGGGAGATTGGCAGTTTCGCCGCAGGCGTCTTTCTTGCCGCGGTGAAGATTTCCGAAGGCGGGCGTGACAGCCAATCTCCCCCCTTGAGGGGGAGATGTCCGGCAGGACAGAGGGGGGCGGTGAAGGAACTCAATCTCAATCCTTGCTGCTGGGGACCTGCATTCTTCCTATTTGCGAGAATTGATGCTCTGCCGTCAACCGCTATCTATTCTCCGCACAACGGTTGCGTTTTCACTCGCGTTGCCATCGCTCCCGCAAAGGCGGACAATGCCTCATCACGAACCAGGGAGAGAGACCATGATCGAATACGGTCATTTCATCGGCGGCAAGCGCGTCGCCGGAACCAGCGGCCGCAAGCAGGACGTCATGCAGCCGATGGACGGCACGGTGCGCGGCACGGTGGCGCTGGCTTCGCAGGCGGAATTGCGCGCGGCGGTCGAAAACGCCAAGGCCGCACAGCCCGGCTGGGCGGCGACCAATCCGCAGCGACGCGTACGCGTCCTGATGCGGTTCCTCGAGCTGGTCGCCAAGGAGTATGACGCGCTGGCCGAGATATTGGCGCGCGAACACGGCAAGACCATCGCCGACGCCAAGGGCGACATCCAGCGCGGCCTCGAAGTGGTCGAGGTCTGCATCGGTGCGCCGCATATGATGAAGGGCGAGTTCACCGATGGCGCCGGCCCCGGCATCGACGTCTATTCGATGCGCCAGCCGCTCGGCGTGGTCGCCGGCATCACGCCGTTCAATTTTCCGGCGATGATCCCGTTGTGGAAGATCGCGCCGGCCATCGCCTGCGGCAATGCCTACATCCTCAAGCCGTCCGAACGCGATCCGGGCGTGCCGATGCGCATTGCCGAACTGTTCATCGAGGCCGGTCTGCCGGCGGGCATCCTTAATGTCGTCAACGGCGACAAGGAAGTGGTCGACGCCATCCTCGACGATCCCGACATCAAGGCTATCGGTTTCGTAGGCTCGACACCGATCGCCCAGTACATCTACTCGCGCGGCTGCGCGGCCGGCAAGCGCGTGCAGTGCTTCGGCGGCGCCAAGAACCACATGATCATCATGCCGGATGCCGACATGGACCAGACCGTCGACGCGCTGATCGGCGCCGGCTACGGCTCGGCCGGCGAGCGCTGCATGGCGATCTCGGTCGCCGTCCCGGTCGGCAACGACACCGCCAACCGGCTGATGGAAAGACTGGTGCCGCGCGTCGAGAGCCTGAAGGTCGGTCCGTCGACGGATTCTTCCGCCGATTTCGGCCCGCTGGTGACGGCGCAGGCGCTGGAACGGGTCAAATCCTATGTCGACACCGGCGTCAAGGAAGGCGCCAAGCTGGTCGTCGACGGCCGCGGCTTTTCCATGCAGGGCTACGAGAACGGCTACTATATGGGCGGCTGCCTGTTCGACAATGTGACCGCCGACATGCGCATCTACAAGGAAGAGATCTTCGGGCCGGTGCTCTCGGTCGTTCGCGCACCGACCTACGAGAACGCCATCAAGCTCGCCAACGAGCACGAGATGGGCAATGGCGTCGCCATCTTCACCCGCGACGGCGACGCGGCGCGCGACTTCGCCTCGCGGGTTCAGGTCGGCATGGTCGGCATCAACGTGCCGATCCCGGTGCCGATCGCCTACTACACCTTTGGCGGCTGGAAGGCGTCCTCCTTCGGCGACCTCAACCAGCACGGGCCGGACGCGTTCCGCTTCTACACCAAGACCAAGACGGTAACGTCGCGCTGGCCGTCCGGCGTGAAGGATGGTGCCGAGTTCGTCATCCCGACGATGAACTGACCGAACGATCCGTTTGCGTGTCCTCGCTTCCGGTTGCGGGCGCGCGAAGACAGACCGCGAGAAAGGCCCGGGCTCTGAGTCCGGGCTTTTTTGTCGCCGTCTTCATTGGCATGAACACTAATGTGATGGAACCAAGAAGGCAGCAATCTTCTTAGGTTGCAGTCCTGCCGCGAAGGAGACGCTGGCAGATCAACCAACGGCGCTGGTGACGGCTCCGGGGGATATCGTCCGGCGCAAAGGAGGTGTCAGATGGCACGTCTCATGGCGACAATAGCTTGCGCTGCAGTGGCAGTTTCCGCGATACCGGCAATGGCTGCCGAGCAATGCGCGGCTCGCGCCGATATGGTTAAGGCGCTCGGCGAGAAGTTTCATGAAAACCCGAGCGCAGTCGGCGTCGTCAATCCGAATGTGGTGCTTGAAGTCTTCGTTTCCGACAAGGGCACATGGACCATCCTCGCCAGCGACACAAAAGGTCAAAGCTGCGTGATTTCAGTCGGCGAAGGCTGGGAAAGCGCGATGACGATAGCGGCGCTGCCAGGCATCTGAACGATTTTTCACGGGTTTGCGCGCCTCGGCATGGCCGCACAGCCTGTGGCCCATTCTTTCGGCGACAACCGTAAAACGGATCTGCAGGCGCCCGCTTGGGCGCCTGCTTGCGCTTTTCCATTGCCGATACCATATATCGAGAACATAATGGGAACATCTGGAATCGTTCCCACCAATGGCAGACCGGAGCACAGAAAGGAACGACGCGATGATGATGACGTCGGAACCGGCCTGAATCGCTCCGGCAAAATGAGGCCGTCAAACCCCTCCTTTGCCGGAACGTGATGGCAAAGGAGGTGCCCTATGGCACGCAAATCGCTGTTGAGATGGGTGAAAACCCTGGTTTTTGCTGGCGCATTGGCGGTGGGTACGAGCACCGCAGGCGCGCAATATCAATACTGCGTTGAACATGGCGAGATCGTCGCCCATTTGAGCGAGAAGTTCCAGGAAAGGCAGTTTGCTTTGGGGCTGATCGGTCATGAGGCGGTCATGGAAGTCTTTGTCGCCGAGACCGGAACCTGGACCATCGTCGTCACCGATATCGCTGGCAGAAGCTGCATCGTCGCGGCCGGCGACAATTGGGAAAACGTGATGGCCCTGCCCGGCCAGGGCGCATGACGAAATGGCAGGCTCAGCGCGTAGCAGCCGCCTCGGCATGGCCGCGCAAAAGCGCCATCAGCCGCTTGGCGTCCTTGGCCGCGGCCTCTTCGTCGCCGGCGAGGATCGAGCGGATCAGCGCGACATGGTGCTCGGCGGATTCGGCCAAGCCGGTATCGGCCTTGTAGCGAAACCAGAAGCGGCGGCTGTGGGTTTGCAAGGGTGCCGCCAGGCGCGCGGCGAACGGGTTATCGGCAGCCAGCGCCAGCGCCTCATCAAGCGCCTTGTCGGCCTGGATGAAATAAAACACATTTTCCGAAATCACCGCTTTCTGCATGGCCAACGCTGCGTCATGAAACAGGTCGGCGGCCTCGCGGGTGACGAAGCGGGCGGCCGAGCGGGCAAGCACCACCTCGATGCCACGGCGGGCGTCGAGGACACGCAGCCAGTCGCCAGGGTGAAGCGGGGCAATGGCAATGCCGGCACGCGGCCGGACCTCGAGCAGCCCCTCCCAGGCCAGCCGCTGGATCGCTTCGCGCACCGGGGTGCGGCCGAGGCCGAGCCTGTCGATCAGCGCCCCCTCGGTGATGAAGCTCGCCGGCGCCAGTTCGAGAGTTACGATCATGTGCTCGAGCCTGCGGTAGGCCTTCGCGGTCGCCGGCTCGGAGCCCGGTCTGTCATATACCAATGCGACATCTCCTGATATATTGTTGATATATCATATCAGATTCAATGTTGACAGCCGGCTTCTTAAGAAATATACGACTGATATATCAGATGGAGCGATCGACATGTGGGCCGGAGTCTTCCCCGCCGTTACGACCAAATTCACCGAGGACGACGGCCTCGACCATGCCGAGATGGAGCGCTGCTTTGCGCTGCAGATGGAGGCCGGCTGTGACGGCATCATCGTCTGCGGGTCGCTCGGCGAAGGCCCGATGCTGTCGCACGACGAGAAGATCGCGGTGCTGAAGAACGCGCAGAAGATCGCCGGCAAGAAACCGGTGCTGTTGACGGTCAACGAGGCCGGTACACGCGAGGCGGCGGCGATCGCGCGCCGCGCCGCCAAGGCGGGCGCCAACGGTTTGATGGTGGTGCCGAGTCCGATCTACCATACCAATGCCGAAGAGACGGTCGCGGCACTCAGCGCCGTCGCCGCGGCCGGCGACCTGCCGGTGATGATCTACTCCAACCGGCTTGCCTACCGCGTCGACGTCACCGTCGACCAGATGGAGGAGTTGGCGAAGGACCAACGCTTCGTCGCCATAAAAGAGTCCTCCGACGACATCCGCCGCTCGACCGAGATCATCAACCGCCTCGGCGACCGCTACGACCTGTTCACCGGCGTAGACAATCTCGCCTTCGAGGCGCTGTCGGTCGGCGCCATCGGCTGGGTGGCGGGCCTGGTCACCGCGTTCCCGCGCGAGACGGTCGCCATCTACCAGCTGATGAGACAGGGCCGTCGCGAGGAGGCGCTGAAGATCTACCGCTGGTTCCGGCCGCTGCTCGACCTCGACGTCTCGACTTATCTGGTGCAGAACATCAAGCTCGCCGAAGTGTTGGCGATCAACACCAACGACCGCGTGCGCATGCCGCGCCAGCCATTGTCGGGCGAGCGGCGCAAGGCAGTCGAAAAGATCGTCAGGGATGCGCTGGCGGTGCGGCCAGAGCTGCCGACATTCTGATCCAGTCGCTTTGAAGGCATTTGCAGATGTGCAGCGCGGCGCATGGCAATGAATGATAATGCTACGCTCGATGTCGCCATCATTGGTGGCGGCATCATCGGCATCTGCGCCGCCGCCTTTCTGGCAGAGGCGGGCCAAAATGTCACGATCTTCGATCGGACGGGGATCTGTGAGGAAACCAGCTCCGGCAATGCCGCTGCCTTTGCCTTCTCCGATGTGCTGCCGCTCGCCCACAAGGGCATGATCAAGCAGTTGCCGAAATGGCTCGCCGACCCGCTCGGCCCGCTCAGCATCCCACCCGCGTATCTGCCGAAGCTGCTGCCCTGGCTGGTCCGCTTCTGGCGCGCCGGCCGAAGCGACCGCTACGAAGCCGGCCTTGCCGCGCAGGCCGGGATGATGAAGCTCGCCGAGGCGGAATGGATGGGCTTGCTCGACCGTTCCGGCACACGGCCGATGCTGCATGAGGACGGCTCGCTCGAACTCTACGACAGCGAGGCCGAGTTCAAGGCCTCGCTGACCGGCTGGGCGGCAAGGCAGCGCTTCGGCATCGGCTTCAGCCATGTCGAGGGGAGCGCTCTCACAGCCCTGCAGCCCGGTCTGTCGCCGCGCTTCGTCAAGGGAACGTTCGTGCCGGGGTGGAAAACCGTTGCCGATCCCAAACTGCTTGGAAAGGCCTTGTGGGCCTATGCCGAGAGGTTGGGCGCCGGGTTCGAAAGGGCCCGGATCGAGCGTGTCAAGGCGGGACAGGACGGCGCGATCTTGACCACGGCCGACGGCACGCGGCGACGGGCGAAGCACGTCGTCATCGCTGCCGGGGCCTGGTCGCATCTGCTGGCGAGACATCTCGGCGACGGAATCCCGCTGGAGACCGAGCGTGGCTACAACACGACGTTGCCGAAGACTGCCTTCGACGTAAAGCGGCAATTGATCTTCTCCGGGCATGGCTTCGTCATCACGCCGCTCGAGACGGGCCTGCGCGTCGGCGGCGCGGTCGAACTCGGCGGCCTTGAGAGGCCGCCCAATTATGCGCGCTCGAAAGCGCTGCTCGAAAAGGCGCAGAAATTCCTGCCGGGACTGGATCCGGCCAATGGACGCGAATGGATGGGGTTCCGGCCGTCGCTGCCGGATTCGCTGCCGGTGATCGGGCGGTCGCAACAAACGCCGTCGGTGGTGTATGGTTTCGGCCACGGTCACCTCGGCCTGACCCAGGCTGCGGCGACCGGGCGCTTGATCCGCGAGCTCGTTCTCGGGCAGAATCCATCGCTCGATCTCGGCCCGTTCAGCCCGCAACGGTTTTGAGTTCGAAGACATTCAGTTGGGAGCCGGCATGGCCAAGAATTCCTTCTTCTGCATAGACGGCCACACCTGCGGCAATCCGGTGCGGCTGGTCGCCGGCGGTGGGCCTTTGCTCAAGGGCTCAACGATGATGGAGCGGCGAGCGCATTTCCTGGCCGAATATGACTGGATCCGCACCGGGCTGATGTTCGAGCCGCGCGGCCATGACGTGATGTCCGGCTCGATCCTCTATCCGCCGACGCGTGAAGATTGCGACATCGCCATCCTGTTCATCGAAACCTCCGGCTGCTTGCCGATGTGCGGCCACGGCACCATCGGCACGGTAACTTTTGCCGTCGAGCATGGGCTGATCAAGCCGAAGACACCGGGCGTGCTCAGGCTGGATACGCCGGCGGGCGTGGTCGTAGCGGAGTACAGCCAAGTCGGCGACTATGTCGAGGAGGTGCGCATCACCAATGTGCCTTCCTTCCTCTATGCCGAGGCACTGACCGTCGAATGCCCCGGGCTCGGCGAGATCAGCGTCGATGTCGCCTATGGCGGCAATTTCTACGCCATCGTCGAACCGCAAAAGACCTATCGCGACATGGCCGACCATTCGGCCGGCGAACTGATCGCCTGGAGCCCGGTGGTGCGGCAGCGGCTCAACGAAAAATATACCTTCGTGCATCCGGAGAATCCCGGCATCAATACGCTGTCGCACATATTGTGGACCGGCGCGCCGACCAACCCGCAAGCCGATGCCCGCAACGCCGTCTTCTACGGCGACAAGGCAATCGACCGGTCGCCCTGCGGCACCGGCACCTCGGCGCGTATGGCGCAGCTTCACGCCAAGGGCAAGCTTGGGGTTGGCGACGACTTCGTCCACGAATCGATCATTGGTTCGCTGTTCAAGGGCAGGGTCGAGGAAGAGGTCACCGTCGCCGGCAAGCCGGCAATCATTCCCTCGATCGGCGGCTGGGCACGAATGACCGGATTGAACACGATCTTCATCTACGACCGCGACCCGTTCGCGCACGGCTTCGTCGTCAAATAGAAAAAACACTGACGCAAGGGAAAGAGAGAGCGCAAGCGGATTGACGTCAACGGCGCAACGATCCCGCTCATCAACTTATTTTGACGGCGATTTCTTCGAAATGGAGCGCATGCTGCGATTGAATCGTCAAAGACATTGCGTTAGGCCAATGGTAGGGTCCGCGATGGTCCAGGGGGCGGACGGGAACAAAACGGGCAATCGAACGGCGTGCGGCGAAAACACGCATAATGATCGAAAAATCACGTTGCAATCCGGGCTCGAAACTTTACGACTAGGGGAAATACGAAAAGGAATGCGTCTGCATGGGCGACATTCCAGGGGAGCCACGACAGCATGCAGTATTTTGTCCAGCAGCTTATCAATGGGCTGACGCTGGGATCGATCTATGGGCTGATCGCGATCGGCTATACGATGGTCTACGGCATCATCGGCATGATCAATTTCGCCCATGGCGACATTTTCATGATCGGCGCTTTCACCGCGCTCATCGTTTTCCTTATCCTCGGTGCGTTGTTCTATTCGCTGCCGATCGTCGTTGCGCTGCTGATCATGATGATCGTCGCGATGCTGCTGACCAGCCTGTATAATTGGACGATCGAGAAGGTGGCCTACCGGCCTTTGCGCGGTTCATTCCGGCTGGCGCCACTGATCACCGCGATTGGCATGTCGATTGCGCTGTCCAATTTCGTCCAGGTGACCCAAGGGCCGCGCAACAAGCCGGTCCCGCCAATGGTGTCCAAGGTCTACAACATCGAAGGCATCAGCGTCTCGCTGAAGCAGATCATCATCGTCCTGGTCACCATAGTCCTGCTGGCGCTGTTCTGGTACCTGGTCAACAAGACCTCGCTCGGCCGGGCGCAGCGCGCCTGCGAGCAGGATCGCAAGATGGCCGCACTGCTTGGCATCGACGTCGATCGCACCATCTCGATCACCTTCATCATGGGCGCCGCCCTTGCCGCCGTCGCCGGCACGTTGTTCCTGATGTATTACGGCGTTGTGGTGTTTTCCGACGGCTTTACGCCCGGTGTGAAGGCGTTTACTGCCGCGGTGCTCGGCGGCATCGGCTCACTGCCCGGCGCCGTGCTCGGCGGGCTGATGATTGGCTTCATCGAAAGCATGTGGTCGGCTTATTTCTCGATCGACTACAAGGACGTCGCCGCCTTCTCCATCCTGGCGATCGTGCTGATCTTCCTGCCTTCCGGCATTCTCGGCCGGCCAGAAGTCGAAAAGGTCTGAGATCATGGCGGTTACCGTGTCTCCGGAAAGCACCGTCGTCGCCACCCCGGTCCAGCGCGCTTTTCGCGAAGCGCTCTATGCCGGCGCCATCTCGCTTGGCTTGTTCGTGCTGTTCATCGGCCTGAAGACCGACCAGAACATCTCCAACGAACTGATCCTGGTGCAGCGCTGGGGCTTGCTCGCCGGCGTCGTGATCGCCACCATGGCCGGACGCTTCCTTTACGTCGCCTATGGCCAACCCTTCCTGGCGAACCAGAAGATCGTCGACGTCGCCACCGGCCTGCTGCCGGTCAGCCTGGCTTCGCGATTCTTCCGCTTTCCCGCGTTCATCGTGGCGCTCGCCGTCGCCGTTATTCTGCTCGCGCTCAGCGGCTTTCTGACCGAGGCCTTAGGGCCGGAACTTTCCGATTTCGTGCGGTTCGTGCGGGCGCTTGCAATCATCTATGCGCTGGCCTGGCTGATTTATCATTTCCGGGCCTTCATTCATGCTCATTTCTCGGCATTGGGCATAACCGCACTGGCGCTCTACCCGATCGTGGTGGTGTTGGTGCTAGCGCTATATGCCGGGTCGATGGCCGCCGGTTTCCAGGGCTCGCTGAAATATGTCGACAATTACGGCATCCAGATCCTGATCTACGTGATGCTGGCCTGGGGGCTGAATATCGTTATCGGCTTGGCCGGCCTGCTCGATCTCGGCTATGTCGCCTTCTACGCCGTCGGTGCCTACGCCTATGCGCTGCTCGGCACGCATTTTGGCCTCTCCTTCTGGATCCTGCTGCCCGCCGCCGGCCTAATGGCTGCGTTTTGGGGGGTGATGCTAGGCTTCCCGGTGCTGCGCTTGCGCGGTGACTATCTGGCGATCGTGACGCTCGCCTTCGGCGAAATCATAAGGCTGGTGATCATCAACTGGCGCGAGGTGACCAACGGCTCGGCCGGGATTTCCGGCATCCCGAAGGTCTCTTTCTTCGGCCTGATGTCGTTCAACGTCTCCGATCCGAACTACATCTCGAAGGTGCTCGGCATCGCCCAATCGGGTGCCTACTACAAGATATTCCTCTACTATTTGATCCTCGGGCTCTGCCTGCTGACGGCCTTCGTCACCGTGAGGCTCAGGCGGATGCCGGTCGGCCGTGCCTGGGAAGCGCTGCGCGAGGACGAGATCGCCTGCCGTTCGCTCGGCATCAACACCACCACCACCAAGCTCACCGCCTTTGCCACGGGCGCGATGTTCGGCGGCTTCGCCGGCTCGTTCTTTGCCGCGCGGCAAGGCTTCGTCAGCCCGGAATCCTTCGTCTTCCTGGAATCGGCGATCATCCTCGCCATCGTCGTGCTTGGCGGCATGGGCTCGCTGGTCGGCATTGCCGTCGCCGCCATGGTGATGATCGGCGGCACCGAAGTCCTGCGCGAACTGGATTTCCTCAAGACCGGCCTCAGGTGGGGCAACACTACGGTCATACCCGGTTTCGGGTCCGGCTTCACGCCGGAACTGTATCGCATGCTGCTGTTCGGCATGGCGATGGTCATCGTCATGCTGTGGAAGCCGCGCGGCTTCGTCGGCAGCCGCGAGCCGACAGCTTTCCTCAAGGTGCGCAGGGCGGTGTCCGGGTCCTTCACCAAGGAGGGACACGGCTGATGAACGCGAGCCCCTCCATGAACAATGCCATCCTGCAGGTCGAGCATCTGTCGATGAAGTTCGGCGGTCTCGTCGCCATCGGCGACCTTTCCTTCCAGGCCAAGCGCGGCGAGATCACCGCGCTGATCGGTCCGAACGGCGCCGGCAAGACCACCGTGTTCAATTGCATCACCGGTTTCTACAAACCGTCGGAAGGCATGATCACGCTCAACCGGCGCGACGGCTCGACGTTCCTGCTCGAACGCTTGCCCAACCATGAGATCCCGGCGCGCGCCAAGGTGGCGCGCACCTTTCAGAACATCCGCCTGTTCTCGGGCATGACGCTGCTGGAGAACCTTCTCGTCGCCCAGCACAACAAGCTGATGAAGGCCTCCGGTTACACCATTCTCGGCCTGTTCGGCTTTAGCGGCTACAGACAGGCCTCGGCGGAATCGGTTGAACTGGCCGAGCACTGGCTGGAGAAGGCCGATCTTGTCGACCGCGCCGACGATCCGGCCGGCGATCTGCCCTATGGCGCGCAGCGGCGGCTCGAAATCGCTCGCGCCATGTGCACCGGGCCTGAGCTTCTGTGCCTCGACGAGCCGGCCGCTGGTCTCAATCCGAAAGAATCGGCGGGGCTCAATGCGCTGCTGATGGACATCAAGGACAACACCGGCACGTCGATCCTTTTGATCGAGCACGACATGGCGGTGGTGATGCAGATTTCCGATCACGTCGTGGTGCTCGAATACGGGCGCAAAATCTCGGACGGCAACCCGCAATCGGTGCGAACCGACCCGCGCGTCATCGCCGCCTATCTTGGCGTCGACGACGAGGAGGTCGAGACGGTGCTCACCGAAGTCGGCGACGAAGATGTCATCGAGCAATTGGATACGGGCCCGGATGCCGCCCACGGCCCAGGCACATCGTCTTCCTATCTCGCCGGACCGGTTGCCGACACGGTCGGCCACAGCGAGGGCGAGCGCGTCACCGTGTCGAAAGGTGCCTCGAAAGCCGGGCAGTTCGATGCGAGGTCGAGTGCCGCAGCAAGCAAGGCGGCAGCGCAGGCCAAAGCCAAACCGACGGCGAAATCTTCTGCCGCGAAATCCTCTGCAGCAAAGCCGGCCACCAAGGCTCCGGTGAAGCCGAAGACGCCGCGCGTCTCCAATCGGCGCGGAGGGCGCAAGTGATGGCCGGCACAACGCTGCTCGATATCAAGGGCGTTCAGACCTACTACGGCAACATCAGGGCGCTGAACGGTGTCGACGTCACCGTCAGGCAAGGTGAGATCGTAGCGCTGATCGGTGCCAACGGCGCCGGCAAGTCGACGCTGATGATGACCATCTTCGGTGCTCCCCGCGCCCGCGCGGGTACCATCACATTCGCCGGTACCGACATCACCCAACTGCCGACCCACGAGATCGCGCGCATGCGCATCGCCCAGTCGCCGGAAGGGCGCCGCATTTTCCCGCGCATGACGGTGATGGAAAACCTGCAAATGGGCGCCAGCCTCGACAACCTTGAGCATTATGACGAGGACGTCGAGAAGGTGTTCACGCTGTTTCCACGCCTGAAGGAACGCATTGCCCAGCGTGGCGGCACGCTGTCCGGCGGCGAGCAGCAGATGCTGTCGATCGGGCGCGCGCTGATGGCACGGCCGAAGCTGCTTTTGCTCGACGAGCCGTCGCTCGGCCTGGCGCCGCTGATCGTCAAGCAGATATTCGACGCAATCCGCGAGCTGAACCGGACTCAAGGCCTGACCGTGTTCCTGGTCGAGCAGAACGCCTTCGGCGCGCTGAAACTCGCCACGCGCGGCTATGTCATGGTCAACGGCAATGTGACGATGAGCGGCACCGGCAAGGAGTTGCTCGCCAATCCGGAAGTGCGCGCCGCCTATCTCGAAGGCGGCCATCACTGAGTTTCAGGAGGCATCAATCATGCAGGGCATTCTCTATGAGGAACCCTCGATCTGGCAGTTCTTCTTCGTCACCTGCCTGCTCGGCGGCTGGGCGGCGTGGATGACGGGCAAGGCGTGTGCGCAGACGTGGCGCAGCTTCGCCCAGTTGTTCGCCTTCATGCTGGGGCTCGGCATCGGCATAAGGTTCATTCATCACGCGCTGTTCGGCGGAACGATGTTCTCGCTGCATTACTACATCGTCGATACCATTGTGCTGATGATCTTGGGCTTCATCGGCTACCAATACACGCGCACCAACCAGATGGTAACGCAGTATAATTGGCTTTACGAAAGAGCCTCTCTTTTGAGCTGGAAACCAAAAGGTTGACATTTATCATTAACGGCGTTTCAGGGATGAATCGGCGTGACAAGTGCCTGAAAATCGGCAAAGTACTCTTTCTGCGAGCAAGAGTGGGCATCGCATGAAAGCAACATCCACGCCCACTCGGTAAATGGGAGCGTTTCAATGAAAAAGTCACTTTTGTCCGCCGTCGCCCTGACCGCGCTTGTCGCGTTCAGCGGCAACGCGTGGGCTGACATCCTGATCGGCGTTGCCGGTCCGATCACCGGTCCGAACGCAGCGTTCGGCGCCCAGCTTCAGAAGGGTGCCGAACAGGCAGTCGCCGATATCAATGCGGCCGGCGGCGTTCTTGGCCAGCAGCTCAAGCTTGAAGTCGGCGACGACGTCTCCGATCCCAAGCAAGGCATCTCGGTCGCCAACAAGTTCGTCGCCGACGGCGTCAAGTATGTCGATGGCCACTTCAACTCCGGCGTCTCGATCCCGGCGTCGGAAGTCTACGCCGAGAACGGCATCCTTGAGATCACGCCGGCCGCGACCAATCCGAAGTTGACGGAACGTGGCATGTGGAACACCTTCCGCACCTGCGGACGCGACGATCAGCAGGGCAAGGTCGCTGGCGACTATCTCGCCGCGAACTTCAAGGATGCCAAGATCGCTGTCATCCATGACAAGACGCCTTATGGCCAGGGCCTCGCCGACGAAACCAAGAAGGCGCTCGCAGCCAACGGCGTGACTGAGGCCATGTATGAAGGCATCAATGTCGGCGACAAGGATTTCTCGGCCCTCATCGCCAAGATGAAGGACGCGGGCGTCTCGGTCGTATACTATGGCGGCCTGCACACCGAAGCCGGCCTGATCATTCGCCAGCTCGCTGACCAGGGCCTCAAGGCAACCTTCATGTCCGGCGACGGCATCGTGTCGAACGAATTGGCCTCCATCGCCGGCGACGCCGTCGAGGGCACGCTGATGACGTTCGCTCCGGATCCGCGCAAGAATCCGAACGCCAAGGAACTCGTCGAGAAGTTCCGTGCGGCCGGCTTCGAGCCCGAGGCCTATACCCTCTATTCCTACGCAGCGATGGAAATCATCGCGGCCGCCATCACCAAGACCGGTTCAGCCGATGACGCTCAGAAGGTAGCCGAGACCATCAAGTCGGCCGGCCCCTGGAAGACCGCGATCGGCGAGATCGGCTACGACGCGAAGGGCGATATCACCCGTCCTGACTACGTCATGTACACCTGGAAGAAGGGTGACGACGGCAAGTACACCTATGTCGAGAACGCACCCGGCAAATAACCGGACGTTGCTACATGAGAATGCCCGGCGCCTCGCGCCGGGCATTTTTTATGAGAGTTCCCGAAAGCCTGGATCGGAACTGCCCAGGCGTTCTTCGGATCGACACGCAATGTGTCAGCGCGATAGATCAAATTAAATCGGTTTAATCCTCTTTTCGATTTTGTTTGCACTGCAGCATTTTCGCGCTAATCATATCCGGCAGTTCCCTTCCCCGCGTCCGGAGCCCTGTCCTTGGCAATCTCGAAGATCCTTGTCGCCAACCGCTCCGAAATAGCCATCCGCGTCTTCCGCGCGGCAAACGAGCTCGGCCTCAAAACCGTGGCGATCTGGGCAGAGGAGGACAAATACTCCCTGCATCGCTTCAAGGCCGACGAAAGCTACCAGGTCGGGCGCGGGCCGCATTTGGCCAGGGATATGGGGCCGATCGAAAGCTATCTGTCGATCGAGGAGGTTATCCGCGTCGCCAGGCTATCGGGCGCCGATGCCATCCATCCAGGGTACGGCCTGCTGTCGGAAAGCCCGGAATTCGCCGAAGCCTGCGCCAAGGCCGGCATCATCTTCATCGGGCCAAAGCCGGATACGATGCGCAGGCTGGGCAACAAGGTCGCCGCCCGCAATCTCGCAATCGAAGTCGGTGTGCCGGTAATTCCCGCTACCGATCCCTTGCCGGACGACATGGCGGCGGTAAAGGAACTCGCCAAGACGATCGGCTACCCGGTGATGCTCAAGGCGTCCTGGGGCGGCGGCGGCCGGGGCATGCGCGCCATCCGGTCCGAGGCCGATCTCGCCCGCGAGGTGATGGAAGGCAAGCGTGAGGCGAAGGCCGCTTTCGGCAAGGACGAGGTCTATCTCGAAAAGCTGATCGAGCGCGCGCGCCATGTCGAGGTGCAGGTGCTGGGCGACACACATGGCAACGCCGTGCACCTGTTCGAGCGCGATTGTTCGATCCAGCGTCGCAACCAGAAAGTGGTCGAGCGGGCGCCGGCGCCCTACCTCGAAATGTCACAGCGCGAGGAGCTTTGCGGCTACGCGCTGAGGATCGCGCGCGAAACCAGCTATATCGGCGCCGGCACGGTCGAGTTCTTGCAGGATGCCGACACCGGAAAATTCTACTTCATCGAGGTCAATCCGCGTATCCAGGTCGAGCACACCGTCACCGAACAGGTGACCGGCATCGACATCGTCAAGGCGCAGATCCATATCCTCGATGGCTTTGCCATCGGCACGGCGGAATCGGGCGTTCCGGCGCAGAAGGACATCAGGCTCAACGGTCACGCGCTGCAGTGCCGCATCACCACGGAAGATCCCGAGCATAATTTCATCCCCGACTATGGCCGCATCACCGCCTATCGCGGTGCCACCGGCTTCGGTATCCGCCTTGATGGCGGCACCGCCTATTCGGGCGCGGTCATCACCCGCTTCTACGATCCGCTGCTGGAAAAGGTAACGGCGTGGGCGCCGACGCCGGCCGAGACCATCGCCCGCATGAACCGGGCGCTGCGCGAATTCCGCATCCGCGGCGTGGCGACCAACCTCACGTTCCTCGAGGCGATCATCAATCACCCGAGCTTCGCCGACAATTCCTACACCACCAAGTTCATCGACACGACGCCGGAACTGTTCGCCAGTGTGAAGCGGCAGGACCGCGCGACCAAGCTGCTCAACTACCTTGCCGACGTTTCGGTCAATGGTCATCCCGAGACGCGCGGCCGGCCGCAGCCAAAGGTCGATGCGGCGCCACCGGTGGTGCCATATCTCAACGGCAATGTGCCTCAAGGCAGCAAGCAGAAGCTCGACGTGCTCGGGCCGGAGAAATTCGCCGCGTGGATGCGCGAACAAAAAGAGGTGCTGGTCACCGACACGACAATGCGCGACGGGCATCAATCCTTGCTCGCGACGCGTATGCGCACCTATGACATCGCCGGAATTGCAGGCACCTATGCGCGTGCTCTGCCGCAGCTTTTGTCGCTCGAATGCTGGGGCGGCGCCACATTCGACGTCGCCATGCGCTTTCTCACCGAAGACCCATGGGAGCGGCTGTCACTGGTGCGCGAGGCAGCACCCAACCTTCTGCTGCAGATGCTCCTGCGCGGTGCCAACGGCGTTGGCTATACCAACTATCCCGACAATGTCGTCCAGCATTTCGTTCGCCAGGCCGCTGCCGGCGGCATCGACCTGTTCCGGGTCTTCGACTGCCTGAACTGGGTCGAGAACATGCGCGTGGCCATGGATGCGGTCGGCGCCGAGGGCAGACTGATCGAAGCGGCGATCTGTTATACCGGCGACATACTCGATCCGGCGCGGGCCAAATACGATCTGAAATACTATGTCGGCCTGGCCAGGGAATTGCAGGCGGCAGGCGCCCATATCATCGCCGTCAAGGACATGGCTGGGCTTCTAAAGCCGAGCGCTGCCCGCGTGCTGTTCAAGGCACTGCGCGAGGCGACGGACCTGCCGATCCACTTCCACACCCACGACACATCCGGCCTGTCGGCGGCAACCGTGCTGGCGGCGGTGGAGAGCGGCGTCGACGCCATCGACGCGGCGATGGATTCGCTATCCGGCAACACCTCGCAGCCGTGCCTCGGTTCGATCGTGGAGGCGCTGAAGGGCACCGAGCGCGATCCGGGCCTCGACCCGCAGTGGATCAGGAACATCTCGTTCTACTGGGAGGCGGTGCGCAACCAGTATTCAGCCTTCGAAAGCGACCTGAAGGGGCCGGCATCGGAGGTCTATCTGCATGAAATGCCGGGCGGTCAGTTCACCAACCTCAAGGAACAGGCGCGCTCGCTCGGGCTGGAGACACGCTGGCACGAAGTGGCGCAGACCTATCAGGACGTCAATCTGATGTTCGGCGACATCGTCAAGGTGACGCCGTCGTCCAAGGTCGTCGGCGACATGGCGCTGATGATGGTGAGCCAGGACCTGACCGTCGCCGACGTCGAGAATCCGGCGAGGGACATCGCCTTCCCGGATTCGGTGGTGTCGATGTTGCGCGGCGATCTCGGCCAGTCGCCGGGCGGCTGGCCAAAGCCATTGCAGAAGAAGGTGCTGAAGGGCGAAAAGCCGATCACGGTGCGGCCGGGTTCGCTGCTCAAACCGGCGGACCTCAAGGCCAGTCGCGCGGAGGTCGAGGAAAAGCTCGAGCGCAAGCTCAGCGAGTTCGAGTTCGCGTCGTGGCTGATGTATCCGAAGGTGTTTTCCGATTTTGCCGCCGCGCAGGAGACCTACGGGCCGGTCAGCGTGCTGCCGACGCCGACCTATTTCTACGGCATGAAGCCGGAAGACGAGATTTTCGTCGACATCGAAAAAGGCAAGACGCTGGTGGTGCGCTGCCTTGCCATGGGCGATGTCGACGAAAAGGGCATGGTCACCGTGTTCTTCGAGCTCAACGGGCAGCCGCGCCGGGTGAAGGTGCCGGACCGGGCGCATGGCGCGTCCGCTGCCAAGGCACGGCGCAAGGCGGAGCCGGGCAATGAGGCGCATGTCGGCGCGCCGATGCCTGGCGTCGTCTCGGCGCTTGCGGTCGCTGCCGGCCAGGCGGTGAAGGCCGGCGACGTGCTGCTGTCGATCGAAGCGATGAAGATGGAAACGGCGTTGCATGCCGAACGCGACGGCACCATAGCCGAGGTGCTGGTCAAGGCCGGCGACCAGATCGATGCCAAGGATCTGCTGATCGCGTTCGGGTGAATAGGCCGGCATCAGACAGCCTTGTCGGCGCCTGGCAGCAACCCTTCATGCCGCATCGATAGCACCTTGACCCGCCGCGCCCGGTCGGGCATCGAACCGCTGCAATTCGCCGCTCGGGTCACCCCGAGTCGCGGTGAGAAAACGACGCGGAGAGAAGACTATGGCCGACGACATCACCGAGACCAGCCAGACTGTTGCCGCCGGCCAGCTGCGCGCCTTCATCGAACGCATCGAGCGGCTCGAGGAAGAGAAAAAGACGATTGCCGACGACATCAAGGAAGTGTTCGCCGAGGCCAAGGGCACCGGCTTCGACACCAAGGCGATGCGGTCGATCATCCGGCTGCGCAAGAAGGACCAGGCCGAGCGGCAGGAAGAGGAATCCATTCTCGATCTGTACAAGGCCGCGCTCGGCATGGTGTGAAGGCCGGCCTCGGCGCCGGAGACGATCGCGGGAGAAGCGGTTCTGACCATGGATTCCAGCCATGAGCGAATTCGATTTTGGCGGCCGCCGCGCCTCTGAATTCCGCCAACGCAGCTTCTGGACGCTGTTCGCGGAACGGCATCCGGATGAAAGGGCTCTGCTGGCGAGGCGCGGACCGTGGTTCTGGCAGCGTGGGCTGCCCGATTTCGCATTGGTCCTTTCCATGTATGTCGCGCCTGCGCAGAATCATGTCGGCGTCTTCTTCGGCCGCAACGAGAAGTTCGGTGCCACGCAAGCCTGGTCGCGGTTGAAGCCGTTCCAGCCGGCCATCGAAGACAGGCTGAAGCTCAGGCCAGAACAAAGTTGCGACGGCCTCGGCATCAATTCGATGTGGCGGGTGAATTGTTTTGCCGAAGACAATTGGCCGGCGATGACCGACTGGCTGGTGACGGAAGCCTCGCGTTTCGAGCGCGCGATTGCCGAAGTTCTGGGTCAGGAATAAAGCAGGGTTTCCAGACGCAATCCTTAGAATCGCTCTGGTGAGCAGAGCGAGGGAGCCGGTCGATCGATGACGATCATGTCGCGCGTTGCCGCCTTCTTCCGCTCACGCTGGCTGAGCATGGTGCCGCTCGATCGGCTGTTCTGGCGCGATCTGGTTGTTGTCGGCACAGCGATCAACGTCGCGTCGTCGGTGGCGGCACTCATTCTGCTCGGGCTGAAGCTGCCGCTTGCGCTCGTCCTGGCGGTGCATTTCGCGCCGGTGCCCTACAATATCTTCCTGACCTTTGCCGTTTGGCGAACTGCCGGAAAATCGAGTGGCGCCAAGGCCTCGCTGATGACGCTTGGCGCCACGTTGTGGCTGATCCTGGTGGTCGTGGCCTGACGATCAGGCGGCCGGCTCGAATTTGAGCGCCACGCCGTTGATGCAATAGCGCAGGCCGGTCGGCGGCGGGCCGTCGTCGAAGACATGGCCGAGATGGCTGCCGCAGCGAGCGCAATGGCATTCGGTGCGGACCATGCCGTAGCTGCGGTCGACGGTGGTCTCGACCGAGCCCGGCACCGGATCGTTGAAGCTTGGCCAACCGGTGCCGCTCTCGAATTTCAGCTTGGATTCAAACAAGGGCTGGTCGCAGCCGACACAGGAAAAGGTGCCGGCGCGCTTCTCGTGCAGCAGGGCGCAGCTTCCCGGCCGCTCGGTGCCGTGGTTGCGCATCACCGCATATTGCTCAGGCGTCAGCCGGGCGCGCCATTCGGCATCGGTACGGGTGACGGGGTAGGTGTGGCTGTCCATTTTTTCCTCTTAGCTTATGTCGCTATTTGGGTTGCCTTCCCAACTTCGCCTGAAATAGGCATTTGTTACGGCGTTTGCTCGTATTTCCTATCCTGCTGCGACGAATTCCTCAGGCGATGGCCGCGAGATAGCGCGCAACCGATGCTGAAAATGCCGCCTTTGCATCTCCGATGACGTTCTGGTTCCACCATGCGCCGTAGATATGGTCGAACGTGAAAGGCTCCAGCGCGGCCTTGATGCCGAGCACTTTCGTCGCGTTGAGCGGGATATAGTTCGGATAGCTGTACATAAAGCTGACATGCCGGCGAGTCGGCGTCACCTGCAGGATGTCGCCGGCCAGCATCGCATTGCCGCCGTCGTGCTTCCAGTGCAGCACCTGGCCACCGGCAAAGTGGCCGCCGCAGCGGATGAGCGTCAGCGACGGGTTTATGGCGCGCGTCTCGCCTTCCCAGCTGATGATTGCCGGATGCGGCCGCATGATCCACTGACGATCATCGGCGTGCAGATAAATCGGCACGCCGCCAAACGCCGCGCTCCATTCGACCATTGCCGAATAATAATGGCAGTGCGAAATGGCGATGGCGGCCAGGCCGCCCCGGCGGTTGATCTCCGCCACCGCCTCGTCGCTTACCATTGAGATGCAGTCCCACAGCACATTGCCGTGCGGCGTTTGCGCCAGCAATGCGCGCTGGCCGATAGCGAAGCGCGGCTCGATGCCGAAGGCGAGCACGCCGGCATCATCCTTGATCACGAGCCGATGCCCGGCGGCGAGCTCTTCCGGCGTGGTCCAGGCCTGGCCCTCCCAGCGCACATATTGCCGCTCGTCCTCGCAGATCGGGCAATGTCGCGGCGGCGTCGCTGTCGCCGCGAACTGGACACCGCATTGCAGGCAAAGGAAACAGGTCGACCGTCCTGTTTTGCGTGGATCCATTCAGTGCTTCCTTGAAAGTTGCTTCGTCGCGGCTTCGAGGCCGGCGAGCGTCAGCGGAAACATGCGGCCGCCAAAGATATCGCGGATCATGGCAATCGAATGGGTATAGCCCCAGTTCTTCGCGTCTTCCGGATTGAGCCAAATGGCGTTCGGCCATTGCTGCAGCAGCCTGTCGAGCCAGACGGCACCGGCCTCCTTGTTCCAATGCTCGACCGAGCCGCCGGGTTGGGCGATCTCATAGGGGCTCATCGAGGCGTCGCCGACGACGATCACCTTGTAGTCGGGGCCATATTTATGGAGGAGATCGAAGGTCGGAATCACCTCGGCATGGCGGCGGCGATTGTCCTTCCACACGCCTTCGTAGAGGCAGTTGTGGAAGTAGAAATATTCGAGCTGGCGGAATTCGGCGCGGGCGGCCGAAAACAGCTCCTCGACGCTCCTGACATGGTCGTCCATCGAGCCGCCGACATCGAAGAACATCAGCAGCTTCACGGCATTGCGACGTTCGGGTTGTGTCTTAACGTCAAGATAACCGTGCTCGGCGGTGGCGTGGATGGTGCCGGGCAGGTCGAATTCCTCTTCGGCGCCTTCGCGCATCCAGCGGCGCAAGCGCTTCAGCGCGACCTTGATGTTGCGGGTGCCGAGTTCGACGGCATCGTCGAAATTCCTGAACTCGCGCCTGTCCCAGACTTTTACCGCGCGGCGGTTGCGGCTCTCGTGCTGGCCGATGCGCACGCCTTCGGGATTGTAGCCATAGGCGCCGAAGGGCGAGGTGCCGCCGGTGCCGATCCATTTCGAACCGCCCTGATGCCGGCCCTTCTGCTCCTCCAACCGCTTCTTCAGCGTCTCCATCAGCTTTCCGAAGCCGCCCAGCGCCTCGATCAGCTTCTTCTCCTCGTCGGAGAGGTGCTTTTCAGCGAGCCTCCGCAGCCATTCCTCCGGGATGTTTGCGACATCGACCGCGTTTTCGCCGGCCTGCGCCTCGACACCTTTGAAGATGTGCGAAAAGACCTGGTCGAAGCGGTCGATGTGGCGCTCGTCCTTCACCAGAGCGGCGCGGGCGAGATAGTAAAAGCCCTCGACATCATAGTCGACCAGCCCGGCCTCCAGCCCCTCCAGCAGCGACAGATATTCGCGGAGCGAGACCGGAACCCGCGCTGCCTTCAGTTCGAGGAAGAAGGGGATGAACATCTCACCGTCTACAGCAGATCATATTCGATGAAGCCGGTCCTGCGCGCCACGTGGTCGTAGAGCTTGCGTGCGGTGGTGTTGGTCTCGTGGGTCATCCAGTAGACGTTCTTGACGCCGATCTTGCCGGCTTCCTGCTTGACCGCTTCGATCAGGGCGGCGCCGACGCCCTTGCCGCGCACATCGGGGTCGGCGAACAGGTCCTGCAGATAACAGTTGTTTATCTGCGACCAGCAGGAGCGATGGTAGAGATAGTGCGTCAGGCCGACGGCCTTGCCGTCGAGGGCAGCGATGAAACCCTTCGGCTCGAACTCGCCCGCCGTGAACAGCCGCTTCCAGGTGACGGCGTAAACCTCTTCCGGCAGCTTGGTTTCGTAGAAGGTGAGATAGGCAGTCCAAAGACGCCGCCAGTTGGTATGGTCGGATTGCACAAGCGGGCGGACGGTGATCTCGGTCATTTCGTTTCCCTCTGAAGTCGGCAACCTGAAGCTGCCTCCGTGCCCGGCTGGAGGCAACGGTCCAGCACCGGGAAAGCGCTGTCCGGTGACTTCGTGGGCTTCCGGCCGACCGGCCCTCACCCCTGCCGTCTCGCCATGAAGGCCAGGCGCTCGAACAGATGCACGTCCTGTTCGTTCTTCAGCAAGGCGCCGTGCAGTTTCGGCAGCGCGTTCTTCGGGTCGGCGCGCAGGTCCTCGGGCGCGATGTCGTCGGCGACCAGCAGGCGGATCCAGTCGAGTGCCTCGGAGGTCGACGGCTTCTTCCTGAGGCCCGGCACGTCACGGATTTCATAGAATTGCGTGAGTGCGGCGCGCACCAGGTTCTGCTTGATGCCGGGATAGTGCACGTCGACGATTTTGTGCAGCGTCTCGACGTCGGGAAAGCGGATGTAGTGGAAGAAGCAGCGGCGCAGGAAGGCGTCCGGCAGCTCTTTTTCGTTGTTGGAGGTGATGATGACGATCGGCCGGACGGTGGCACGAATGGTCTCGCCGGTCTCGTAGACGAAGAACTCCATCCGATCCAGTTCCTGCAACAGATCGTTGGGGAACTCGATATCGGCCTTGTCGATCTCGTCGATCAGAAGCACGACTTTCTTGCCGGCAGCAAAGGCGTCCCACAGCTTGCCGCGCTTGATGTAATTGCGGATGTCGTTGAAGCGCTCGTCGCCGAGCTGGCTGTCGCGCAGCCGCGAGACGGCGTCGTATTCATAGAGGCCCTGCTGCGCCCGCGTGGTCGATTTGACGTGCCATTCGATCAGATCCAGGCCGAGCGCCGCCGCCACCTGGCGGGCAAGTTCGGTCTTGCCGGTACCGGGCTCGCCCTTGACCAGCAACGGCCGCTCCAGCGCGATCGCCGCGTTGACCGCCACCATCAGATCCTTGTCGGCAACATAGGCTGCCGTGCCTTCGAAACGCATTTTTGCTCCCGGGTTCATCGCGCGACCCTAAGGACGCGGCCTTCGCTGTGCAAGGCGCTGCTGGCAAAGCGGGGATCTTGCGGCGCGACCCTCGTCGAGCGGTCCTGCGTCGATTTAAGACTCGAAACATGTCGTCTCTCTGGCGCTTGGTCTGCCGTCTGCCTATATTGGCGGAGACGGTCTGCGCTTCCCGGCAGGAGAACATTTTCCCCGGGGCCTTAATGATCCCTAGGGAGCTGTCCCTGGGAAGACCCGTGGGTTTTCTCATACGGCGCCCACCTACTTTGTAGGTTCCCGGGATCGCTCTCTCCACCGGTTGTGTGGATCGTCACCTGTCGAAAAGGCCATGTCTGGCGGATCTTGTCGTCGCGCCGCTTTGTGCGGTGCTCTCACGAACGAAAAGTTCGCCCCGCTCCTCCAAAACGTCGCTCGTAAAACTCCATCCAAATCTGACCTTTTCTAACGTCGGCGCATGACATCCCCAAAAGACCTGAAAAAAAATCTCCGCAACCAAGCCCTCGGCCGCCGCGACGCGCTCGATCCTTTCTGGCGGGTGGAGGCAGCACTCGAAATGGCCGAGACGGCGCGCGACCGGATCACCGTCGCGCCGGGCCAGATCGTCTCAGGCTTCTGGCCGATGCGCTCGGAAGTCGACGTCCGGCCGCTGATGTTTGCCTTGCGCGAAAAGGGGGCAAGGCTCTGCCTGCCGGCCATCCTCGACAAGACCACCATCGTTTTTCGGGAACTGGTGCGCGGCGCGCCGATGATCGACATGGGCTTCGGCACCGTCGGGCCGCACGAGGAAGCCGAGGTACTCGACCCCCAGCTCATGCTGGTGCCGCTCGCCGCCTTCGACGCGCGCGGCCACCGCATCGGCTACGGCGCCGGCTACTATGACCGGGCGATCGAGCGGCTGGCCGGCAAGGGGCAAAAACCGCGGCTGATCGGCATCGCCTTCGACTGCCAGGAAGTGGCCCTGGTGCCGGACGAATCGCATGACGTGATCATCCCGGAAATACTCACCGAGAGCGGGTTGCGCCGCTTCGGTATCCCTTAAAATGTTCCGATCCGCTTAACGCGTTTCCAAGACATATCAGGATAGTGTTTCTGCAATACAATCCGGGTCGATGGCGCGATGGCTTTTGTCTTTATGCGATTCCTCCTGATGCCGTTCGCCCTGATCGCGGTAGCGCTGTTTGCGATGGGATTGCACGTCATCGGGACCACGCTGCATCACAAAGCCGCCTGGCATCAGACGGTCGCCACGGTGACGGATGTCGATCCCTACACCGAAACGCAGGAAAACGGCCTCACCACGGATGGCATCGATGTCGCCGTCACCTATGTGGCCAACGACGCGCCGATGACCTGGTCCGGAAAGGGAAAAATTATCGGTCTTTACAGTGCGTCCATGGGCGACAAGGTAGAATTGTACTACGACCCTGCCGATCCATCGAACCTCGATACCGCCGCAATGAAAGGCTGGCGTGGCGGGCTGTTGCTGCTTGTCGTCACCGGCGGTTTCATCGCCTTCTACGTCTGGTTCTTCTGGCTACGCGGACGGAATCCGCCGTCGCCTATGACGCCATCGCCCGTTCGCGCAGCGGGCGCGAGCGCAAAGCCGCAACGGCAGCGCGCCACTTTCGGCCGACATTAGAACCAATCGCGGGTACCGCTTGCCTAGCGTCCATGGCTCTGGATAGAAGTGCGCATGAGACTTCTCTTTCTCGGCGACATGGTCGGCAAGACAGGACGTACGGCAGTGTGGGAACAGCTGCCCGGCCTGATTTCGGATTTCAAGCTCGACTTCGTCATCGTCAATGGCGAGAACGCCGCCGGAGGCTTCGGCATCACCGAGGAGATTTTTCGCGAGACGATCTCGGCCGGCGCCGATGTCGTCACCACCGGCAACCATGTCTGGGACCAGCGCGATGCGCTGATTTTCGCGCCGCGCGAAGAGCGCTTCCTGCGTCCGTCCAATTTCCCCAAGGGTACGCCGGGGCGCGGCTCAGGCGTCTACATCGCCAGGAACGGCGCGCGCGTGCTGGTCGCCAACATCATGGGCCGGGTGTTCATGCATCCCGAGCTCGACGATCCGTTCCAGGCCGGCGAGCGCGAACTTGCCGCTTGTCCGCTTGGCGAGCAGGCCGATGCGATCGTCATCGATTTCCATGCCGAGGCGACCTCGGAAAAAATGTGCTTCGCTCATTTCGTCGACGGCCGTGCCAGCCTTGTTGTCGGCACCCACACGCATCAGCCGACCGGCGATCACCAGATCCTCAATGGCGGCACCGGTTATATTTCCGATGCCGGCATGTGCGGCGATTACGATTCCTCGCTCGGCATGGACAAGGAGGAGCCGCTCAACCGGTTCTTGTCCAAGGTGCCGAAAGGCCGCTTCGAGGCGTCGACCGGACCGGCGACATTGTGCGGCGTCGGCGTCGACATTTCCGACCGTAGCGGCCTGACCGAACGGATCGCGCCGTTTCGCCGCGGCCCGCGGCTGGAGGAAACGGCTCCATCCTTCTGGTCGTGACATTGATATGGACGCTTGCAATACCCAATTGCCGGCGAAACTGCTCTAGATCGTAGAGGGGACGACCTCCATGCAGCTAGTCGAATTCCTGGCGCCGCAATTCGCCTTTGTCTCCGACCCGACGGCATGGGTCGCGCTGCTGACGCTGATCGTGCTGGAGGTCGTGCTCGGCATCGACAATCTGATCTTCATCTCGATCCTGACCAACAAATTGCCGGTAGCGCAGCGGGCCCGCGCCCGGCGGCTCGGCATATCCGCCGCGCTGGTGATGCGGCTGATCCTGCTGGCCACCATCTCGATCATCGTCCAACTGACGACGCCGATATTCACCGCCTTCGGCCACGGCTTTTCATGGCGCGACCTGATCCTGATCGCCGGCGGCCTGTTTCTCGTCTGGAAGGCGACCAAGGAAATCCACCACACGGTCGATCTCGATGATCACCAGGACACCATGATGGGCGAGACGCTGCAGCTTTCGCTGGCCGGCGCGATTTTCCAGATATTGCTGCTCGACCTCGTCTTCTCGATCGACTCGATCATCACCGCCGTCGGCATGACCGACGAAATCGCGATCATGTACATCGCGGTGATCGTGGCGGTGAGCGTGATGATGCTGGCGGCCGGGCCGCTGTCCGACTTTATCGCCAGGAACCCCAGCATCGTCATGCTGGCCCTCGGCTTCCTGCTGATGATCGGCATGACGCTGATCGCCGACGGCATGGGTTACCACGTGCCGAAAGGCTACATCTACGCCGCCATGGGTTTTTCGGCCTTGGTCGAAGGGCTCAACATGCTGGCTCGGCGGCGGAAGAAGGCAAAGGGCGGGGGCGGGCATTGACTTGACTCTTACAGAATTGTGCGTACAATTTTGTAAATAACGGTGCCGCCATATTGCGATTTGAATGGGATCCCGAGAAGGCCAAGCGCAACCGTGCCAAGCATGGTGTTGCGTTCGATCTCGCCGAAGATGTCTTCAAGGATCCGCTTCATCTGATTGTGCCTGACCGGTTTGAAGATGGCGAGCAAAGGTGGCATGCGATCGGGATGATCCAAGGGCTGGTGGTACTGCTCGTTGTTCACACTTATCCCGATCTCGAAGATGAGGAACGAATTCGGATTGTCGGTGCCCGGAAAGCAACGCCGCATGAAAGGAGGCGCTATGAGCAGGAAGGAACTTAGCCAAGATCAGCGCAACCAGCTCGCCAATTTGGCAGATTTGCCTGACAGCGAAATTGACACGTCCGACATTCCGGAAACTTCGGCCGAGAATTGGGTTCATGCTCGCCGAGGGCACCTCTACCGGCCACTAAAGCAGCCGGTGACCATTCGGCTTGACGCTGATGTGCTGTCCTGGTTCAAGGAGCATGTCGAAGGCGGTGGCTATCAAACGGAGATCAACCGCGTGCTCCGCCGTCATGTGCTAGAGCAGGAAAAGCGGCGTTCCTGAGCATTCGCGGTCTGTTGCCAGCCGATCTTGGCTCGCCGTTACTTAATTTGCTGGAACGTCCTTCGGGTGGCGGTCGCCGATCAGGCCGAGCATCACGCCTTGCTCCAGCCACGCCTTGGCGCCGGCGAGCACCAGCGCAAAACCGCCGGTCGAGCCGATCGCCTGCTTGACCTGCTCATCGGGGCTGCCGACAAAGCCGGAATTGCGGACCTCGACAAAGGTCGTGCCGCCCGGCATCTCGGCGAAAGTCCACACTACGGTGGTCGGCGGATCGCTCCATTGCATGACGATTGCATGACGATCTTCTTGTTATCGACGATCTCACTGACATTGACCGTCGTCGAGACGCCATACATGCGCCATTCCCAACTGATTTCCTTGCCGCTGTCCAACCTGTCGCTGCCATGGGTGAACCAGAACTTCGTCGTGATCGCCGGATCGACGAAGGCTTCGAATACGTCGGCGACCGGCCTCCTTATCAGCATGCCGGCTTCGGCGGTCGGTGTTTCGCGGATTTCCATTTCGTCCTCCTTTCCACGGCGTCGCCTGTTCACCAGGCATCGGGTTCGCGCACCAGGTGAATGATGTCGGCCGGATTGGTGATCCAGCCGCCGCGAAAGCCTTCACCCAGTGCCTCGATGGCGTCGCAGCGCACGACACCGGCCTTGGCGAGATGCTCCGCAGCGGCCGGAAAATCATCGGTGAACAGTTCCAGCCAGATCTCGGCCTGGCTCATCATCGGCGCCTCGTCGATCCACAGCCGATTGGGACCGAGTTCGAAGCCGGCGGCCGGCGGCTTGGCCGTGAATGGCTTCAGGCCGATGACGTCGCGATAGAAGGCGATCGTCGCCTGGTATTGATGCGGCGGGACCTTCATGGCGATGTTGATGCCGCCGGTGATCTTCGCGGTCATTTGCTGACTCCATTGCTCTCAGATGTTGTTCTCGTTGGCCGGCTCGCCCTTCATCTCGCTGCGGTAATAGCCGTCGCGCAGATTGATGCCGTATTCGACATAGGCCTTCATGCAGGCCAGCATCTGCGACCAGCCCTCGCAATTGAGGTAGGATTTCTTCAGGCCGACCGCGTTCTCGTGCCAGCCGGTTTCGGCGATGGTGACGAAGGTGCCGCCATCGTCGAGCGGCTCGAAATTCATCTCGATGCGGGTCTTGTAGGCTGGCTTGCCGTCGGCGTCGGTGGCATCCCAGCGCAGCACGATGCGGCTGTCTTTCTTCACCTCGTCGACCTCGACGGGAACCTTGCCCCACCAGATGACGGTGGCGCCCGCCACCAGCAGTGCGCTGGCGCCGCCGATCGTGGTGAAGTAGCCGCTAAGTTTCTTCGGATTGACGACCGCATCGAAGACTTCGGCGACGGGTTTGCCGATGCGGCCAGAAACCCTGAATCCAAGAGACATATCCACAGCTCCTTCCTTGAATGGCTCAAGGATATGTTATAGATATATAACATGTCAAGCCAATCGCGAGACGACAATGTTTTCAAGGCGCTGGCGCATCCGCGCCGGCGTGCGTTGCTGGACCGGCTGAAGGATGCGCCGCAGACCACCGGCATGTTGTGCGATGCCTTCCCCGACATGGACCGCTGCACGGTCATGCTGCACCTGAAGGTGCTGGAGGAGGCCGACCTGGTCGTGGCGCGGCGCGAGGGGCGCGAACGCTGGAACCATCTCAACGCGCTGCCGATCAAGCACATCCACGACCGCTGGATCAGTCAATATGCCACGCACGCGATCAGCATCCTCGACCGGCTGAAATCCGATCTTGAGGGATGAAAGGTTTGCCGAAGCCTGCCGATTTTCGGATCTTGAAAGCCTTGCGTGCCGGCAGCAATGGCGCGGCTGGACGAATTGAGCCGATTTATCTATAAGCCGGCCATTCCGACAGCGAGCGCCGTCCGTCCGTCAGGGACGCAGCAGGACGTTCTGAAATTTTGAATTCGAGCATTTTGCAAGATGCCGGGTGGTTCATCAGGCGGCAGATGCTCTAGCCGAGAAGATGACAGGGGTGCCATGGCTGGCCATTCACAGTTCAAGAACATCATGCACCGCAAGGGCCGCCAGGATGCGGTGCGGTCGAAGATGTTTTCCAAGCTGGCGCGCGAAATCACCGTCGCCGCCAAGAGCGGCACGCCCGATCCATCGATGAACCCGCGCCTGCGCCTTGCGGTGCAGAACGCCAAGGCGGTGTCGATGCCGAAGGACAATATCCAGCGCGCCATCAACAAGGCGTCGATGGGCGATGCCGAGACCTACGAAGCCGTGCGCTACGAGGGTTACGGGCCAGGCGGCGTCGCGCTGATCGTCGAGGCCCTGACCGACAACCGCAACCGCTCGGCGTCGAATGTGCGCGCTGCCTTCACCAAGGCGGGCGGGGCGATGGGCGAGACCGGCTCGGTATCGTTCATGTGGGACCGCGTCGGCGAGATCTACTATCCGGCATCGGCCGGCAGCGCCGAGAAGGTGATGGACGCGGCGATCGAGGCCGGTGCCGACGACGTCCAGTCGGACGAGGAAGGCCACACGATCTACTGCGCTTTCGAGAATCTCGGCGAAGTGTCGAAGGCGCTGGAAGGCGCACTCGGCGAGGCTGAATCGGTGAAGCCGATCTGGAAGCCGCAGACCAATATCGCGGTCGACGAGGAGCGGGCACAATCGCTGATGAAGCTGGTTGCGACGCTCGAGGACGACGACGACGTGCAGAGCGTCTACGCCAATTTCGAGGTCGACGAGGAGACCTTGGCGAAGCTCAGCGCGGCATGATCCAACACGCGCTGCCCACAGTCCGCATCACCTATTGCACGCAGTGCCAGTGGCTGCTCAGGGCCGGCTGGATGGCGCAGGAGCTGCTGTCGACCTTCGGCACCGATCTGGGCGAAGTGACGCTGGTGCCCGGTACCGGCGGCATCTTCACCATTTCCTGCAATGACGCGCTGGTCTGGGACCGCAAGCGTGACGGCGGTTTTCCCGACGCCGCAAAGCTCAAGCAACTGGTTCGCGACGTCATCGATCCGGATCGCGATCTCGGCCATGCCGACCGCAAGGGCCATAAGTCAAAAGACCCTGCCTGACGGCCTTTTAGGACTTCCGTCCTGCATTCACCGCCATGCGAAGATGAAGCAGCCCAGCGCCATGATGGCGGTGATGGTGCGGACATGGTTCCACATCACCCAGTCCTTGAGATAGGTGGCCCACACGGCGGCGCCGTTGGCGCTTGCCGGATCGACGGCGGCCAGGGCGTTGTTGAGCGGCACGTTGAACATCATCGTCACGATCGGGTTGCCGACGAGATAGATCAGGGCGCCGGCGAGGAGCCAGAATGCACCCGGTTGGCTCCAGCCGATAAGAGCGCCGGCGGCAAGGACAAGGCAGACCAGTCCGGTGCCGAAAAGCGCGGTCATGAATGCCGGCGTAATCACGGTGATGTTGATCGAATTCATGGCGGCGATGCCGCCTCCGGCAGGCAAGCGGGCGAGCGCCGGCATGATAAAGTTGGAGAAGGCGAAGAAAACGCCGCCGACAACGCCTGAGCCAATGGCAGCGACGAAGGTGAGGGTTGGAAGCAGTTTCATGATCATGTCAGTTCCTCCGGTTTCGGGGTTCGAGCAATTTGATTGGCACGTCCACAAAATGTGAATAATCCTCATGTTTGCAAAACGTGATAAACCCTCGTATTTTGCGAGTCAAGGCAATTTGTTGATTGTTCGTCTGGAGACAGTCATGGAAGGCACCGCTGCACCGGGTTCCCGCAACGAGCAGATCGCATCGCCGCGCCGGGCGCCGAGCCAGCAGCGCAGCCGCGAGCGGGTCGAGCGCATGCTGGCCGCCGCCTCGGCGCTGATCGCCGAGCAAGGCAGCGACGCCATGCGCATGGGCGAGGTGGCCGAGAGGGCCGGCGTGTCGATCGGCTCGCTCTACCAGTTCTTCCCCGACAAGAGGGCGATCATCTGGGCGCTGGCCGAACGCTACACCGCCGAAAGCCAGGCCTGCATTGCGGCAGCGCTAGCCGAGGTCAATGACGCCGAAGGCCTGCGCCGGGCATTTTCGGAACTGGTGGATATCTACTACGGAATGTTCCTGGCGGAGCCGGTGATGCGCGACATCTGGTCGGGCACGCAGGCCGACAAGGCGTTGCGCGAACTCGAGCTTG
Organism: Mesorhizobium sp. M0500; assembly: GCF_040321165.1. Lineage (NCBI taxonomy): Bacteria > Pseudomonadati > Pseudomonadota > Alphaproteobacteria > Hyphomicrobiales > Phyllobacteriaceae > Mesorhizobium > Mesorhizobium sp. M0500. Next base: position 285,867 of record NZ_JAMYRB010000002.1, on the reverse strand, counting down.
CCGATAGCCGGGCCAACGCCGAATTCCTTACAGCCGTGCTGAAACGGCTGCGGCCATCCGCCGATCCGGAAGCGCTCGAAACGACGGCGTTTCTAATCTGGCAGATGGGCGAGGCCGCAATGCGGCTGGCGATCTCGGTCGGGCGGCAAGAAGGCGACCGGCTGGTTGCCGCCTACAAGCGGATGGCTCTGCGCGAGCTGGTCGGCGAATAGGGCCGTATTTCGCAACAAAAAACCCGCCACGAAGGCGGGTTTCTCGATCTGCGAAACGCCAATGCGGCTTAGAGGCCGAAGCCTTCGAAACGCTTCTTGAACTTCGACAGGCGGCCACCGCGGTCGAGCAGGGTCTGCTGGCCGCCGGTCCAGGCCGGATGGGTGGTCGGGTCGATGTCGAGGTTCATCGTATCGCCTTCCTTGCCCCAGGTCGAACGGGTCATGTACTCGGTGCCGTCGGTCATGACGACCTTGATGGTGTGGTAGTCGGGATGGATATCGGTCTTCATGGGTCTGTTCCTGGCTTGCCGGGTGCTGCCGACGGGCTGAAGCCTGCGTCGATGCGCCCCTTTTTAAAACTCGAAGCCGCAGCTATTGAGGAGCCACGGCTTCTAAAACGGTCGGCGAGCCTATACATCAGCCGGAATTGAATCACAAGGCCGCGGCAAGCGCATATTGATGGCGCAAACCCCAAAGGGCCAAAGGAAACGGTCATGGCGAACATCAGCGGCGATGCAGACGAGCGCAGGCGCTCGCTGAGGCCGCTGCAGCGCCTGTTTCCCTACATCACCCATTACCGCAAAATGGTCATCGGCGCGATCGTCTCACTGGCCGTCGCGGCGGCGACGACGCTGGCGCTGCCGCTGGCCGTGCGGCGGATGATCGACCACGGTTTTTCCGCTTCCGATTCCAGCTTCATTGCCGAATATTTCGCCATGCTGGTGGTGATGGCCGCCGTGCTGGCGGCGGCGTCGGCCAGCCGCTACTATTTCGTCATCACGCTCGGCGAGCGCGTCGTTGCCGATATCCGCCGCGATGTCTTTGCCCACGTCACCACGCTGTCGCCCTCCTTCTTCGACACGGCCCAGTCGGGCGAGATCGTCTCGCGGCTCGCCGCCGACACGACACAGGTCAAATCGGCCGTCGGTGCTACCGCCTCGGTGGCTTTGCGCAACGTCATCCTCGGCCTTGGCGCCGTGGCGATGATGGTCTTCACCAGCCCAAAACTGTCCGGCCTGGTCATCGCGGCCATTCCGCTAATCGTGCTGCCGCTGGTCGCCTTCGGCCGCTCGGTGCGGCGCAAGTCACGGCTGGCGCAGGATACTCTGGCCAATGCCACCGCCTACGCCAGCGAGCAGATCGGCGCGGTGCGCACCCTGCAGGCCTTCACCAACGAGAAGCTTGTAACCGGGTATTTTTCATCCGCCGTGGAAGCAGCGTTCGAAGCGGCGCGGGCCTCGATCTTTGCCCGCTCGTTTCTCACCTTCTTCGCCATCTTCATGATCTTTTCCTCGGTCGTGGCGGTGCTATGGTTCGGTTCGCGCGACGTGCTCGACGGCACGCTGTCGCCAGGCACGCTTGGCCAATTCCTGCTCTATTCGGTGTTCGCCGCCGGCGCGCTCGGCGCCCTGTCGGAAGTCTGGGGCGAACTGTCCCAGGCAGCGGGCGCTGCCGAACGGCTGACCGAGATCCTGGCCGAGAAACCGGCGATCCAGGCGCCCGCCGATCCGAAGCCGCTGCCGGCAAAGGCGAGAGGCGCGATCAGTTTCGACGATGTCTCCTTCTCCTATCCGGCCCGGCCCGACCGCGCCGCCGTCCATGGCCTGAGCTTTCAGGTCAAACCCGGTGAGACGGTGGCGATCGTCGGGCCATCCGGCGCCGGCAAGAGCACGGTGTTTTCGCTGCTTCTACGCTTCTACGATCCGGAGGCCGGCAGGACCGTCATCGACGGGGTCGATCTGCGCGAGGCCGATCCGGCCGCGATCCGCGCGCGCATCGCCATCGTGCCGCAGGACGTCACCATCTTTGCCGCAAGCGCGCGCGACAATATCGGCTTTGGCCGGCCTGGCGCCAGCCAGGCCGAGATCGAGGCGGCGGCGAAGGACGCGCTTGCCGACGAGTTCATCCTGAAACTCGAAAAGGGCTATGACAGCCAGGTCGGCGAGCGCGGCGTGACGCTGTCGGGCGGCCAGCGCCAGCGCGTGGCGATCGCCCGCGCGATTCTGCGCGATGCGCCCATCCTGCTGCTCGACGAGGCGACCTCGGCGCTAGATGCCGAAAGCGAGACGCTGGTGCAGACGGCGCTGGACCGGCTGATGCAGGGCCGCACCACGATCGTCATCGCCCATCGGCTGGCAACCGTGCTGAAGGCCGATCGCATCCTGGTCATGGATGGCGGCCGCATCGTCGAGGAAGGCACGCATCAGAGCCTGGTCGCCAAGGGCGGCATCTATGCGCGGCTTGCCAAGCTGCAGTTCGACACCGGGGCGAATGCTTTCAGGGGCGCGGCCGAGTAGCATCGCTCCATCCCGATGAAATCGGGATGAGGCTCCATCTTCTTGTTTGACCATGATCTTTTCCGAAAACCGGCATCCACTTTTCGGGATCATGGTGCCCAGCGGCCGCCGAGTTTCTTCAGCTACCGAAAGCTCGGCGTTTGCCGCGTCGATAGGCTATGAACAGGGGAACGCCGACAAGCAACGACAACAAAAGCATGCTGGCGACGGTCTGTCGCTGCTCCTTTGCCGGATCGCTGAGCTGCACATCGGCAGGCGGCTCTTCATAGGTAAAATCGTACTGCCAGCGAACCTGGTCTGCGAGGTCATCGACGGTTTTCAGATAATCGGCAATCGCCTTGGCCGGTACTTCAGTCGCCAGCGTCTGAAAGTTCCATTCAACTTGAAATTCGGTGGGCGTGTTGGACCAGGATGCCTTGAGAGACAGATAGGGCGTCACGACGTTTTTCATCGACTCGCCGGAAAACCTCGCCTTGAGGTTGCGCACGGTCACCTTGTGGCGGCGGTAGAACTGGGGGCCGAGGGAGACGGGCCCGGTTCGGTCGACGATTGTCGGGGTTGGAAGAGAGTTGTTGCCGAGATCGGCCGCGCGGATCGGGAAATTCTTTGCCAGATCGTTGGCCGCCAGCGCCTCCGCCGGCAAGCGATAACTTTCCTTCACGCTCACTATGTTGCCGTCGCGGCGATCCACGATTTCCGGCTTGGCGATGGTTTGGATGCCCGGATATTGCTTGTTGTAGTATTTCAGGTAGGCGTCCGACACCTCGCTCAGCGACCTGCTGGCGAAATTGCCGCGCATCCAATCGGCATCGGCGTCCTCATATGTCGAGAAGACCGTCAGCACGAGGGGATCGCCCGGTTTCCGCGGAAAGTCGAATTCCTCGGCGATCTGGATCGATGGGCTGGTAAGCACAGGGCTCGGCATCTTCTCCAACCCGCCGGTGCTGGAAAGCGGCAGCGCGAAGCCGTAGTCGGGCTGTGCGAGATTGTGCGCCCTGCCGCCCTGAAGATAGTTCGTGGCGTCCAGCCAATATGTCTTTGCTCCGATCCTTGCCTTGACGATGGCATGGTCGAAATCGCGGAGCGCCGGCAGATGCTGGTCCAGGGCCCGTCCCTCGTCGAGATCGGCCAAGGCGACCTCGGCAGCAATGCCAAGCCGCACAAGCGACGAAACCAGCAGCAGGGCCTTGTCCTTGCAGTCACCAAACCCGCTCAGGATGACCGTCGCGGGATCACGCGGAACGTAGGAACCGGCACCCATCGACAGGCTTACATAGCGGATCTGGTCCTGCACCAACCGCATTGCCTCGACCATCCGGTCTTCGGGCACCGGATGCCGCAGAGCGATGTCGTCGAGCTTTGCGGCAAAAGCCGAGGGAAAAACGGTCGCTGGCTTGTAATAGGGCGCAACGGCATCGACCACACTTTGCCAATTCGCGGTAGACGCGACATCGATGGAGCCCCAGCCTGGATAGGTCACGGGCAGGTTGTCCTCGACATTGACCGGTTTCGGGTTTGAGATTTCCCACAGATAGGTGATGTCCGGCCCAGTCGGGGAGATTGAGGGCTTAAGTCGGGTTCCCCTTGTCTTGATCTGAAGCGGCTGGCCCGAGGGCCAAATGATGCTTGTGCGGATAAGCGCTACCGGCTCTTCCCATTCGGTGGAGAAATTCTTGAAGAAAAGGTCCTTGCCGACCAGCGGTGTTACTTCGTAGGTCGACCCGTAATCGACGATGTCGCCGGCACGCACGTCATCGATGTTGACATGTGCTGTCAGCCAGCCGTCGAAGACGCCTTTCTCGGCGTCTCTTTCCCTGCGGAAGATGTCGAATCCGACGCCTTCCAGCCGGTCCAAAACGGCACCATCGCGGATGATGTGAAGATGGTTGAGCGTGACCTTGTGCCGGGACGGATCGAACTGCAGATCGATACTCGCGCCACGATCCAGGCCGGGACGGTCGACGATTTTATAGACGGTGCGCGAGTACTCGACATAGCCGCCGGCGCGATGCTTGATCTGGTCGTCCGAGAGCAGCCATGAAACGCCATTCTTGATTTGATCCGATCGGGTGGGATCGGCAGCCGGAATATCAAGCTGCTTTACCCAGCTTTCTGCCGGACCCTTGAGAACCATGTCGTCGGACATGGCCGGAGAACTCAGGCCGATCAATAAGATGAAAAATACCAAGCGGGGCCAGAAAGACTTCATCCTATGAAAACTGTAACAGACAGACATCTACGCTCGCCCAACTTGGAAGAACTCCTTTTTCAGAGGCTTTCCCACCAAAGTAAAGGCCAGTTTCGCGGATTTCTGCAAGTCACCGCGGCAAGAACCTGGAATAGACGAAGCGGCTCAGTTACCGTACCGCTTCTTCAGATGGTCAGTGAAATGTGCGGCATCGAGCTTTTCGCCGGTAGCGCGTTCGAGCAGTTCCGGTGTCGACCAGCGCGAGCCTTGCGACCAGATCCTTTTGCGGCGCCAGTCGTTGATCGCGGCGAAATCTCCCTTGGCGAGGTCTTCGTCGGCTGAAGGATGATCCCTGGTCAGCGCCGCCCATTGCTGCGCCGCCATCATGGCGCCCAGCGTGTAGGAGGGGAAATAGCCGAAGGCGGCACCCGGCCAGTGGACGTCCTGCATCGGACCGTCAGCCGGATTGTCTGATGTCGACAGGCCGAGATAATCGCGCATCTTGGCATCCCAGGCTTCGGGCAGGTCGGCTGCTTCCAGCCGTCCCGAGACAAGCTCCTGCTCCAGCTCGTAGCGCAGGATGACGTGCAGCGGATAGGTGACCTCGTCGGCATCGACGCGGATCAGGCCGCGCTCGACCCGGTGTACATGCGGCAGGATGTCGTCGATCGTCCAGCTCTCGCCGAGGTGTCTTTCGACCACCGGCAGCGCCCAGCGCCAGAATTCTGGATTGCGGCCGATCTGCTTTTCGACGAACAGGCTCTGGCTTTCATGCACCGCCATGCCGCGCGCTCTGCCCAGAGGCCAGTGCGCCCACGCCTTCGGCAGGTTCTGCTCGTACAGCGCATGGCCGGTCTCGTGCAGCACGCCCATCAGCGCCGACAGGAAATCCGAGGTCTTGTAGCGGGTGGTGATGCGCACGTCGCTCGGCACGCCGCCGCAGAAGGGATGGTGCGAAACCGACAGCGAGCCGTGGGTGAGGTCGAAGCCGACCGCCGCCATCATGGCGAGGCCAAGCTCGCGCTGCTTGTCCAAGGGGTATCTGCCGGAAAGCGGCTTCAGCGGATGTTTCGCCAGCCGCTCTTCCTGCACGGCCAGTGCTTCCGGCACGAAGCCTTTCAGGAAGGTCTTCAACTCGACAAACACAGGCGTGATGTCGGCGGCGCGATTGCCCGGGTCATATTGCTCCATGAGCGCGTCGTAAGGCTCGAGCCCGAGCACCTCGGCGCGAAGGGCCGCCTCCTCGCGGACCAGCGCCACGACGCCTTCGAGCGCCGGTAGGAAACCCGCCCAGTCGTTCTTGGCGCGCAGGTCGCGCCAGAGCTGCTCGGAGCGCATGCGCGCGGTCGTCTGGCGCTCGACGAACTCGACCGGCAGGCAGGTCAGGTTGGTGTATTGCCGGCGGAATTCCCTGACCGCGGCCTGCTGCTCTTCGTTCAGCGCCTCCTGCTCGGCCGCCGCGATCCAGTCGGCAATCTCCGGCGCAGTCGCCCGGGCATGGTGCATGCCCGCAAGCGCCGACATTGCCTCTGCGCGCTTCTCGCCGCCGCCGACCGCCATATGGGTCGCCTCGTCGGCGCCGAGGATGGCGAGGGCGTGTTCCAGCGCTTCGAGCTTGTGGCCGAGGTCGTCGAGTTTTTGAAAGGACATTGTGGGTTCCGCTGATTTGACGGCGGGAAAAGATACCAATGCAAAAGTGTTGGCAACCCCGAAGCCGTCCGCGATCGACGCATCGACTGCCAGCTGCAACGGCCGAAAAGCATCTTGTGGAAGCGGTGGCGTGCGTGGTCAATGTCGTCCGGCGGCGGCAGACCGCGATGCGGAGACGAAACATGATCGCCAATGTGCTGGTCGGGCTGGTGGCCGTGATCCACCTCTGCATCGTCTATCTTGAGATGGTGCTGTAGGACACGCCGCGCGGCCATATGGTATCCAGGCTGACGCCGGAATTCGCCAGGGCCTCGAAAGTGCTCGCGGCCAATCAGGGGCTTTACAACGGCTTTCTCGCAGCCAGCCTGATCTGGGGCTTTACCTCGGCGAAGCCGGTTTCCAGTAGTCTTCTTCCTGCTCTGCGTCGCCGTCGCCGGCCTTTACGGCAGCGACGGCGGGCCGTAAAATCCTGTTCATCGAGACAGTGCCGGCAGCGCTGGCGCTGATTGCACTGGCGGTGGGCTAGCGCATGATCCCTGAACCGAAAGCTGGAACGGGATCATGCGCAAATCAATTGCCACAGCGCCGGGCACTGCGGCCGATTTCAGCCGCCTGGATAAGTTGGGCCATAGCCGTTGGGATAGTATCCGCCATCGGCGCCGTTGCCGATGAGGAAGGCACTGCCGGTGTCAGCGCGCAGCTTTTGGCTGACATCGTCGAGCTGCGCCAGCAACTGCTGATATTGCGTGCTCGGCATGGTTCCATCGCGTGCGGCCCTCTGGGCGGCCCGATCGAGTTGAGCGACCTGCGTGCGCAAGTCCCGTGCCTCGCCCGGCTCGAGCTTGTTCGCCCGGATGGCGCCCTGGATACCCGTCTCCACGCTCTGGATCTGATTGATCAAGGCCGTCGCACGCGGGCCGGCGTAAGCGCCAGCAAACGGAACGGCGAGGAGCAGTGTGGCGAGCGTAGCAGTCCTGAGATTCCTGGGAGCGAAGAAGCGCATGGTTGCGTCTCCTTTACTGGGGAAGGCGGTGGTTGGGAGGGTCCTGCCTTCCGGCCGCGGGCCGTCAGGTTCCGTCGCGTCGCGATGAGCGGTTCCACCGCCGGCGGTTCTCGGCCCATGACCAAGGCTAAAAGGCCATGGCGGCAAAGTGTAATTAAAAAAAGGTAATTTTTTCAGCTCTTGCCGCTGCCCACCAGTGCCCTAAATGCCGCCGACTTGAGCCGGCTCGACCTGGCGCATGATACAAGAAGGCTTGCAGATCACCGCTCGGTCAGCTTCAACTCGATGCGGCGGTTCTTGTTGCGCGCCTCTTCGGTATCGGCGGGGTCCAGCGGCTGGAATTCGCCGAAGCCGGCCGCGACCAGCCGGTTGGCCGGCACGCCGTTCTCGATCAGGAACTTGACCACCGATGTCGAGCGCGCCGTCGACAATTCCCAATTGTCGCGGTAGCGGCCGGTGCCGGAGAGCGGCTTGTTGTCGGTGTGGCCGTCGACGCGCAGCACCCAGTTGATCTCCGGCGGGATTTCCTTTTGCAATTCGATGATGGCATCGGCGAGCTTCTTCATCTCGACCTTGCCGGCATCGTTGATCACCTCGGAGCCGGTCGGGAAAAGCACTTCCGACTGGAAGACGAAGCGGTCGCCGACGATGCGGATGTTCTCGCGGTCGGCAAGAATTTCACGTAAGCGGCCGAAGAAATCGGAGCGGTAGCGGTTTAGCTCCTGCACGCGTTGCGCCAGTGCGACGTTGAGGCGGCGGCCGAGATCGGCGATCTTGGTGTTGGATTCGCGGTCGCGCGTTTCGGACACGTCGAGCGCTTGTTCGAGCGCTGCGATCTGCCTGCGCAGCGCCGAAATCTGCTGGTTGAGGATCTCGACCTGGCTCAGCGCCTGCTGGCTGATCTGGCGCTGGCTGTCGAGCTCGCCGGAAAGTGCCGTCGCGCGCTGGTTGGCGGCATCGCCGGCACCGGCGCCTTGCGCCAGCAATTGCTCGAGCCGGCTCTTTTCCGCCTCCGATGTAGACAGCGATGCCTGCAAATTGGCAAGGGTGTCCTCCTTGTCCTGCGTCGTCGAGCGCTCCAGCGCCAGAAGCTGGGTCAACTCGTTGATCTGCGAATTGAGGCGGTTGAGCACCGTGTCCTTGCCGGAGATCTCGCGGCCGAGCAGGAACTGCGCCAGCACGAAAACCGTGAGCAGGAACATGATCGCCAACAGCAGCGTCGACAGCGCATCGACGAAGCCCGGCCAGTAATCGATGCGGCGGTCGGAGCGCCGGCCTCGTGCCAACGCCACGTCAATGCACTCCAGGCTTCTTCAAGGCGTCGGCGATCTTCTCCAGGGTGTTGCGCATCGCCTTCTGCTCGTCGGACTGGGCCTCGACCCAGTCGCGCATGATCTGCTGCTCCGAGCGCATGTTCTTGACCAGGCCGGAAATGCCGTCGGCGAGATTGGCCATGGCGGTGGCGACGCGCGGATTGGAGCCGCCGCCATTCTCCTGCAGAGTGCGCAGCTTTTCCGACAACAGCCGGATTTCCTCGGAGGGTTCGGTCTTGGCCGCGTCGGCAACGACGATGTCGGAGGACAGGTCGGTGACCGAGGACAGCCAGTTTTCGAGTTCGGTATAGAAGCGCGTCTGGGCGCGGCCGGCCTGCAGGTCGAGGAAGCCGAGCACCAGCGAGCCGGAGAGGCCGAACAGCGAGGACGAGAAGGCGGTGCCCATGCCGGCCAACGGAGCGGAAAGCCCCTGCTTCAGGGATTCGAGCACGGCCGCGGCATCGCCGGTGCCGGGATCGAGCGACTCGATGGTTTCGCGGATCGAGCCGATCGTGTTGAGCAGGCCCCAGAAGGTGCCGAGCAGGCCGAGGAACACCAGCAGTCCGACAAGGTAGCGCGACGTGTCGCGGCTTTCGTCGAGCCGGGTGGCGATCGAATCCAGCATGGTGCGCATCGAACTGGTCGAGAAAGCAATCGTCGAGGAGCGGCCGATCATCGCCTTCATCGGCGCCAGCAACACCGGTTCGGTGGTTTCGGAACCGGCGCGGAACGAGTTGACCCAGCGCACCTCGCGGAACAGCCGGCCGACCTGGACGAAGGCCAGCAGGATGCCGACCGCCAGCACACCGATGATCAGGCCGTTGAGGCCGGGATTGGTGACGAAGGCGGTCGAGATCTGGCGCGTCAGGATGGCGGCGATAAAGGCCACGATGAACAGAAAGATCACCATGGTCAGCAGAAACACCTGCGGGCTCGACAATTTGTGCGGATCGTAGATCAGAACGTCGGAGCGCCTGCCCATGCCGAAGGATCTGAGAAGAGTCATCCGTGCCCCGTTTCCGATGCCGTCGCCGCCGATCAATTTGTGTTTGCGACTCTAAACGGAATTGTGACGAAATTGAATGGCGCTTGGCAATATTGCCACTGTCCGCGACCGGAGGTCAAAGCCGGTTGATGACCAGGCAGTCGACCATGGCGGCCAGATGCAGGCCGGCGCCGGTGACGACAAAGCCATGCCACAGCGCATTGTGGAAGCGCAGGCCCTTCCAGGCGAAGAAGATCACGCCACAGGAGTAGACGATGCCGCCGGCAACGATGAGCGCGATCGATGTCGCCGGCAGCGTCCGCACGAGCGGCTCCACCAGAACGATACCGCTCCAGCCGATGGCTAGGTAGAAGACGATCGCCAGCCGGTCGAAACGGCCGGGAAGAAAGACCTTGATGGCGATGCCGACCGCCGCGGCGGTCCAGACCAGGACGATCATGGAAACGGCCAGCGGCGAGCCGCCGAGCTGGGCCAGGAAAGGCGTGTAGGTGGCAGCGATCAGCAGATAGATCGCGGCATGGTCGAAGCGCCGCAAAATCCATTTTGCCGGCGACGACACCGGCCAGACATTATAGGCCAGCGAAACCGACAGCACGGTGAGCAGCGAGACTACATAGAAGGCGGCGGCGACGTATTCGCCGGGGCCGGTTCGATAGGCGGCCAGTGCCAGCAGCGTCGAGCCGGCAGCGATCGCTAGCACGATGCCCACGGCGTGGACAATGCCGTCGGCGATGATCTCGGCGCGCGAGTAATGCCAGCGCCCCATAAAGGGAATGTCGAGCTGGGAGAGTTCGCTCTGGGGTTGGGGCCGGCTGTTCGTCATCGATGATCCTGCGCCACCTTATCTGGGCGGTCGCGGGACAGTATTTCAAGCTTTGGTTGCGGTTTTGCGACTGCGGCGGTTCAGCGCGGCGTGCCTCTCAGCCGGCTGAGAGTGGCCTTTTGATAGTCTTCAACAGCGCGCGCTGGATGAGTTCGTTGCCGGCGACCAGGGAACCGGCGTTCAGCACATCCTGTCCCCCGGCGAAATCGGAGACGAAACCGCCCGCCTCGCGGATCAGCAAAATGCCGGCGGCGACATCCCAGGCCGACAGGCCGGTTTCCCAGAACCCGTCCATGCGGCCGGCGGCGACGTAGGCGAGATCGAGCGAGGCGGAGCCGAGACGGCGGACGCCAGAGACCTCGGCCATGACATTGCGCAACTCGATGAGGAAATTGCCGTGCTGGCCACGCCCGAGATGCGGCATGCCGCAGCCGATCACCGCATCGACCAGCTTGGTGCGGCCGGCGACGCGAAGCCGGCGGTCGTTCATGAAAGCGCCGCCGCCGCGCTCGGCGGTATAGAGCTCATCCATCGCCGGATTGTAGACGACGCCGGCGACGATCTGGCCCTGGCGCTCCAGCGCGATCGAAACGGCAAAGAGCGGAACGCCGTGCAGGAAATTGGTGGTGCCGTCGAGCGGGTCGACGATCCAGCGGTGCTGGCCGTCGTCGCCCTCGATCACGCCGCGTTCCTCCATCAGGAAGGCGTAGCCGGGCCGCGCCTTGGAGAGTTCGGCAAAGACGATGTCTTCGGCCTTGCGGTCGGCCTGGCTGACATAGTCGCCCGGCCCCTTCATCGAGACCTGCAGGTTCTGCACTTCGCCGAAGTCACGCGACAGCGAGCGGCCGGCCTTCATTGCGGCCTGGACCATGACATTGAGGATCGCGGAACGCGCCATTGCTGTTCTTCCTGTCGCTGCGCCTATTTGCCTTGACGCATGATCTTATCCAAAAAGTCTGCAACTCTTTGGGATCACGCCTTAGTCGGCGCGGCGCACGTAAGTGATTTCGTTGGTATCGACGATGATGCGCTCGCCCGAGCCGATGAACGGCGGCACCAGCACGCGGATGCCGTTTTCGAGTATCGCCGGCTTGTAGGACGAGGCTGCCGTCTGGCCCCTCACCACCGGGTCGGCCTCGGTGATGGTCAGCGTCACCTGGTCGGGCAGCGAAATGCCGATCGGCCTTTCGTCATAGAGCTGGACCGTCACCATCATGCCGTCCTGCAGGAAGGCGGCGCGATCGCCGACGAACTCCTTTTGCAATTCGAGCTGCTCGTAGCTTTCGGTGTCCATGAACACCAGCGCGTCGCCCTGCTCGTAGAGGAAGGAAAAATCCTTCAGATCGAGCCGGATCTGCTCGACCGTCTCGGCCGAACGGAAGCGCTCGTTGAGCTTGGTGCCGTTGATCAGGTTCTTGAGTTCGACCTGGTTGTAGGCGCCGCCCTTGCCGGGCTTGACGGTGTTGGTCCTGACCGCCACCCAAAGGCCGCCATCGTGCTCGATGACGTTGCCGGGACGGATTTCGTTGCCATTGATCTTGGCCATGGTGAGGTGATCCGGAAATGAGATGATCGCCGCAAAGGGCAATTTGGCGCCTCCAAGACCACAAATCGCCAGCAGAGGCAAGGAGCGCCTTCCGATGAAGCGGGAACGAAGCTGGCCCGGCAGCGCGGCGTGGCGGCCTCAGTCCGTCCTGACAGTCGCGGTGACGGCCTCGGTCACTGCGTCGGCGACCTCTCTCAAAAGATGCAGGTGCGGCGAACGCAGGACGACAATTCGCAGCGACAGCTCGAGGCCGGGAGCGTCGACCAGGGCAATGCCCTGCGGCAGCTTTTCCCGCAGCAGCCGCCTGGGCAGCAGGCCAAGGCCTTGGCCTCGACGAACCCAGTCGATCTGCAGCGCGCTGTCCTGAATCTCGGCGCCGACAGTCAATCTGTTCCCGCCCTCAGCAAGGGCAGCCGTCAGCCGCCGGCGCGCGTCGCAAGGCTCAGGGCTGAGGATCCAGGGCATGGTCTTGACGTCGGCTTGCCGGACAGTGCTTTCGGCAGCGATGACGCCGAGGGCCTCGGTTCCGACAACGCCGTCGCCAGCTTTGGAATTGCTGCCGTCCAGGATGACGGCGAGGTCAAGCTGTCCGCGCTTGTGCTGGTCGGCCAACTCAAGGCTCCAGCCGCTCTTCAGACGCAGCGAGACCTTCGGAAACCGGGCCACGGCATCACCAATGGCGGCGGCCACGGCTTTGTCGCAAAGTCCATGCGCGAGGCCGAGCCGCAGCAGGCCCTCCGGCTCGTCGCCCTTGGCGAATGATCTCAGCGCGGCGACGGCGGCGAGAATTTCCTTGCCGCGTGCCAGCACCTCTACGCCGGCCGGGGTCAGTCGCGACGGCTTTAGCCGGCGGTCGAGCAATTCCGTGCCGAGCATCTCCTCCAGCCGCTGGATCTGGCGGGTGACGGCCGGCTGCGTCAATGGCAGGCGTTGCGCCACCTTCTGAATCGAACCCTCCTCGGCAAAGAGGGCCAGTGTTTTCAGTTCTTCAAGCACGACACACCCGAACATGTCATAGAAGCATAATTATCCTGAACATTATGAATTTGAAATCCGATGGATGGCAAGCGATTTTCTTCCGGCAGGACCCCAGCTGGAAAGGAACGACGATGAAGGCGATCGAATTGCAGAGCCCGGGCGGCCTCGAGAACCTCAGAATGGTCGAGCGGCCGATGCCTGAGCCAGGGCGCCAGGAGATGATTGTGAAGGTCAAGGCGACGGCGCTGAACTACCGCGATGCCGAGATCGTTCGCGGCAGCTATCACACGAAGTTTGCATTGCCGCTGGTGCCGCTGTCGGACGGCGTCGGCGAAGTCGTTGCCATCGGCGCCGAGGTCAGCCGGTTCAAGATCGGCGACCGGGTCTGCGGCACGTTCTGGCAGCGCTGGGTCGGCGGCAGTTTCGCCATGGCCGAGCCATCCTATCAACGTGGCGGCCCGATCGACGGGCTGCTCAGCGAATTTGCCCGGCTCGACGAACAGGCGGCGGTGCTGGCGCCGGCCAATCTGAGCGACCTCGAAGCGGCGACGCTGCCATGCGCCGGCGTGACGGCATGGCACGCGCTGTTTACGGAGGGCAGCGTCAAACCCGGCGACACCGTGCTTTGCCTCGGCACCGGCGGCGTTTCGCTGTTTGCGGTGCAGTTCGCCGCCGCTGCCGGGGCGCGCGTCATCGTGACGTCGAGCAGCGACGAGAAGCTTGCGCGGGCAAAGCAACTTGGCGCGCAGGATGGCGTGAACTATCGCAGCGTCCCCGATTGGGCATCGGCCGTGCTGGGATTAACGGATGGCCGCGGCGCCGACCATATCATCGAGGTTGGCGGACCGCAGAGTTTTGCACAATCGCTGAGGGCAGCGGCGCGCGGCGCCCAGATCAACGTCATCGGCTATCTCGGCGGCAGTGACGGCGCCATCAACCCGCTCGACATCTTCCGCCGGCAGGTCCGGGCGCGAGGCATACCGGTGGGCTCACGCGAATCCTTCGAGGCGATGAACCGCGCCATTGTCGTCAACCGGTTGAGACCGGTGATCGACCGGGTCGTGCCATGGAGCCGGGCCGCCGAAGCCTTTCGGTACCTTGAACACGGCTCTCCCTTCGGCAAGGTCGTGCTCGATCATACGCAATGAGTCCGCCTGATGAGCCTGGTGCAATGAGTCGCGAGACCGCGGTCAGGGCAGGCGGTTGGCCCGTTGCAGCGCCTGCTGCGTCTGCTCGTCGGTCAGGCCCTGCAGGAAATCGTCCATCTCTTGGTCGATGAGCCCGGCGCGGCGGGCGACAACATACCAGGCGCCGGCGAGGATCAGATCCGGGTCGGTGCCGATGCCGTTCATGTAGAGCTTGGCGAGACGGTTCTGGGCGGCGACATTGCCGCCCTCGGCGGCCTGCTTCATCCAGTTGAAGCCGGATTTCAGGTCGCGGGCGCCGCCGCGCCCCTCGATCATCCAGGTTGCGAGATCGATCTGTGCCGTGTCGTAGTTCTGCCGCGCGGCCTGTGCCAGCAGGCCGCGGGCGCGGACATCGTCGCGCGGCTTGCCGCCGGCGCCATTGGCGTAGACCTGTGCCATCGCATATTGTGCGTCGGCAAGCCCGGTCGCGGCAGCGCGCTCGTAATAGGACACGGCTTTGGCAATACCGGCATCGCCGGGCTCCTGTTCGACCATCAGCTGCGCAAAATTGAACTGCGCCAGGCGGTTGCCGGCCTCGGCGGCGGCCTGCATCAGCGCATAGGCTTCCTTCTCGTCCTTTTTGACGTAGCGGCCGTCGAGCAGCATCAGCGCATACTGGAATTGCGATTCCGGCACGCCCTGCTCGGCGGCAAGCGCATACCACTTCGCCGCCCCTGCCGCGTCGACCGGCACGCCGAGGCCGCGCGACAATATCTCGGCCACCAGCGTCTGTGCCGCCGGATCGCCGTTTTGAGCGCGCGAAAGCGCAAGGTTGTAGGCCGTCTTGTAGAGCCCGCGCTGAAAGGCGCCGTAGGCAGCGTCGGACGGCTTTGCGCCGAAGCGGTCGGGGTTGATGGTATCGGCCGACGGCAACGGGGCGGTGGTGGCGGGCTGCGGCAATTGTGCGGCGATGGGCTTGTCGGCAGGTTCGCTGGAATCCGGCCTGGGCTGCGGCAGCGGAACGGGTTCCGCCGCTATCGCCTGCGTCACGGCCGTTGCAAGAAAGGCGCTGAAAAGGATTTTCCGCGAGAGCACGTCAGTCCTCGAAGCGCGGCGCGGTTTCGTCGAGCAGCGCGTTGGCGGCGGCGACCGCCATCTTCGGATCGACGCCGTCGGTGAAAACGGCGCTGGACAGCGCCACGAATTCAGCGCCGGTGGCGGCGACCGCTTCCACCGAGGCAAGATCCGATCCGGCCATGACGATGCAGGGGATCTGGATGACGTCCGCCCACCATTGCCCGAGCGACAGGTTGCGGGGGTGCGGCTCAGGCTTGTTGTCGTAACCGAAACGGCCGAAGAAAATGTAATCAGGCCTGACCTCGCCGAGTTCCAGCGCATCGTCGCGGGTCTTGGCGCCGCCGGTGCCGACCATCATCCTGGCCTGGAAGTGTTCGATCGTTTCGGCGAGCTCGTCCTTGCCGACCTCGACATGGATGCCGTCGGCCTGGACACGGCCGGCGATGCGGGTGTCGCCGGCAATGATGACGGCAATGCCGGCCGCTTGCGCCACCGGCACGATCTGTTCGGCAAAGGCTTGGAAAGAGGCCTCGTCCATACCGTTTTCCGGCAGAATGAGCGAGGCGACGTCACCGCCGTCGAAGGCCGCGGCGATGCGCTCGGCCGGCACGTTCGGCGGCGCGATCAGCACGATACGGCAGCGGTTGGGCGGCGTTGCGTCATTCATTGGTGTTCGATCCCGGTTATCGCCTATGCCGGGCGAAGATGGTTGCATTGCGGCATAGAGCAAAGTGCGGGGATTGAACAGGCGGCAGGGGGATCACGATTGCCGTCAATGATTCCATAGGGCTCGGCGCATGACTGCCGTTGGCCGAAATTCTCCTCGCCTGGTCGCTTGCGGCCCTACGCAGGCACCTTCGATTTCCACAGCGACCAGCCGAGATTCGTGCCGGCCGCGGCGACCAGGATGGCGGCGGCGCCGACGATCTGCGCCGGATGCAGCCGATGGCCGAAGGCGACGACATCGACGAGGATGGCGACGACGGGATAGATGAAGGACAGCGATCCCTGCAGATGCGTCGGCAGCTTCTGGATGGCGCCGTACATGAGGATGTACATCAGACCGGTATGGACGATGCCGAGTGTCGCCAGCATGACCCAGCTCCGCGCATCGACGGGAAGGTGGGTGAGATTGGCGAAGGGTGCCAGCATGAGAACGCCGACGCAGACCTGGATCAGGGCGATCAGGTGCGGCGGCGTGCCTTTGAGCTTCTTGGTGACGATAGCCGCAACGGCCCAGAAGAAAGCCGCGGCCAGCGCCATCGCAATGCCGGTAAAGTAATCCGTACCATGATCGCCTGCATCGGGCGCGGCCTGCACGATCAGCAGCATGCCGGCGAAGGCGATGCCGAGCCAGGTCAGCTTGGTCACCGTCAGCCGTTCGGAGAAGAAGAGCGCGCCAAAACCCACCAGCATAAAGGGCTGCGTATTGTAGACAGCCGTGGCGATCGAGATCGACGCGCGGGAAAACGCGCTGAACAGCAACAGCCAGTTGATAACGATGGCAGCACCGCCGAGCGCCGCGATCGCGACAATGCGAAGCGACAGCCTGCCGCGCAGCAGTCCCAGCGCCGCGCAGATGATCAGCAGCGTTACCGCCCCGAAAGCACAGCGCCAGAACACCACGTCCATGATGGGTTGGCCGGAAAGCACGACGAACCAGCCGATCGTGCCGAGGATCGCCATCGCCGCCGTCATTTCGATCGTGCCGCGTACCGTGTTGTCCATGGATGCTCCTGAAATCCGTTGAGATTTTATAATCCCACAGCGGATCGGGTCTTTCCATCACTTCTAGTTGGTGATATGCATGATGAACCTCATTAAATTAGGTAAACATCGGCTTTTTCTTGGAATTGTAAAATGCTGGACGAGCTCGACAGAAAGCTCCTCGATATCCTGGTCAAGGATTCACGGACCTCGCTGAAGGAACTGGCGCTGCAGGTCGGGCTGTCGTCGCCAAGCGTTTCGGAGCGGCTTCGGCGGCTAGAGGATCGCGGCGTCATCCGCGCGTTCACCATCGACATCGATCCGCAGGCGCTCGGCTACGCCTTGCAGGCGATCGTTCGCATCCGGCCATTGCCGGGCAAGCTGCACATCGTCCAGAAGCTGATCGAGGAAATCCCGGAATTCGGCGAATGCGACAAGGTGACGGGCGATGACTGCTTCGTTGCCCGGCTGTTCGTCCGCTCGATCGGCGAGCTCGACGGGATTCTCGACCGCATCGCCGACAAGGCCGAAACCAGCACGGCCATCATCAAGGCGCAGCCGATCCGGAGACGCCCGCCACCGCTCGACATGCCAAACATGTGACGGGTTCGGTGGCGTGGCCCAAGTATTTGCGGTCGCGGTCCGATCATTTCTGGTTTATTCCAGAGATCACTTTCCCTCCAGCGTCCTTTCCCATGTCAGGCCTGCTCGTCGATCCCTGGTTCTATGCCGCGGCCATTCCGGCCGTCATCCTCGTCGGCCTGTCGAAAGGCGGCTTCGGCGGCGCCGTCGGCTTTGTCGGCGTGCCGTTGATGGCGCTGACCATGCCGCCGGTTCAGGCTGCCGCAATTCTTCTGCCAATTCTGTGCCTGATGGACATTGTCTCGGTGTGGACGTGGTGGGGCATCTTCGACCGCAAGATGCTGGCCGACATGATGCCGGGCGCCGTGATCGGCATCGCCCTTGGCTGGCTGACGGCGGCACTTGTAACCGAAGAGATGGTGCGGCTGATCGTCGGCGCGGTTGCCCTGATCTTCGTGCTGCGCTGGCTCTATTTGCAACTCCGCCACGGTGCCGGCCACGCGGCGGAGCCCAACCGCGTCGCTGCGGGCTTCTGGGGTACTGTTGCCGGGTTCACCAGCTTCGTCGCCCATGTCGGCGGCCCGCCTTTTCAGGTCTATGCGCTGCCGATCAGGCTCGATCCGAAGGTGCTGTCGGGCACCGCGGCGATCTTTTTCGCCGTTACCAATGCGCTGAAGCTCATCCCTTATTTCGCGCTCGGCCAGTTCGATACCACCAATTTGACCGCGTCGGCGGTGCTGATGCCGCTGGCGCCGCTGTCGACAATCGCCGGCGCCTGGCTGGTGCGGCGGATGCGGCCGGAGCTGTTCTATCCCTTCACCTATGCGACCGTGGCAGTCGTCGCGGTCAAGCTTCTGTGGGACGGCATCGCCGGCCTCCTGTAAGACGGCGGCCCCATTCGGCCGCCGCCGGATTCCTTACACCTCAGGCGGCACTCGGCAGCAGCTGCCGCGTCCTGCCAAGCGCCAGGGCAATGCCGGTTGCCAGTACGAGCGCCATGCAGCCCAGAATGGTGATGTCGTGCAGCGTCGGCTTCAGCACCATGTCCGCGATGATCACCAGCATCACCGAATAGTCGAAGCGCGCGGCGCTGAGGACGCGCTGGCCCTGGGCAAGCACTGCCGGCGTCACGCCCTCCTTGGCGATCATGCCTGCCATGCGGTCGGCAGTCGGCTTGAAGATGAACATGCCGATGCAGAAGGTCGTCGCATAACCGGCAAGGCCGATCAGCACCCACAGATCGGAAAAGCCGATCCAGAAGCCGCACATGATGAGCCCGAAGAGCAATGTCAGCATCGACATCGGCGCGAAGAACCGGTTGCCGAGCTCGCCGGTAGCGCGCATCGCCTGCAGCATGCCTTCGACGTTTCCAGCGCGGTCGGCGCGTACCGCGAGCAGCATCAGCGTGAAGCCGCCGCCGACCCAGAGGATCGCCGAGACGATGTGCAGAAATTTAACGGCCGAGTACCAGTCCATTATTCGCTCCTTGAGAGATTTGATGATTTGCCGGAGCGCAAGGTTTGCTCCGCCTCGTTGCGAGGAGCGGGCGTTTACCGCGGCGCCTGTTTCGGAACGATGTCGCGCGGCGAGCGGATCTGTTTCGGTATGTCGGTCACGACCTGGAGGAAACATGGCGCAAGCGCGTCGCCCCGACTTTCCAGCCGGTGGTGAGAACGGCAGCTTAGCCAGTCAGCTGTGCTGTTACGGCACAGATGCTGGGCGCTTGATCAAGAAATATGCCCCGCGTTAAGGCTTCGTTAAGCTTTACAGGCGTTTACTATGTCCATCCAGTGATCTGGATTCTTACCGAGTGGTTGGAGCCACTTTGTTTGACGCCTCCCTGTTAAACTCCTGAGAGCCGCCTTATCCGCGGCTCTTTTTTTGTCCGCCGGCATGGGCGTCCTTCCGGCTAAATGCGGCCGTTAACCGTTTGTTAAACATGTGCTTGCCTTCGCTGGCAGCGAAGCGCATTTTCAAGCTTCAGTCGTTTAGGCTGCCGGATATGGCGGCCAAGAGCCGAATCGGCCGGCTGTCAGGCAAGTGCAGGGGCGTAGCGATGAACGAGCCTTCGAAGGCGAGCGCGAAAACCATCAAGCTGGCGGAGCGCCGGGTTTTCTCCCAATCCTTCAAGCCGCTCTATCAGGAAGGCATGGGCCTGGTCGAGCAGGCGGCCGAATATCTCGACGGCAAGGGCCGCGCCGAGGCCAAGAAGCTGTCGAGGCTGGCGGCGACGCTTTATGCGGCCGAATCGATGCGGCTGACTACCAGGCTGATGCAGGTCGCCTCGTGGCTGCTTTTGCAGCGGGCGGCGAATTCCGGCGAGATGACCCGCGATCAGGTGGCCTCAGAAAAATCCAAGGTGCGTCTCGACACCGCCTCCGCGCATGAGGAGGCGCCCGGCTGGGCCGAGCTGCCGAAGGATTTCATCGACCTCGTCAACCGTTCGCTGCGGCTGCAGGCGCTGGTGCGCCGGATGGACGAGGAGATCTATGGCGGCCTCGCCGAGGTGCCGCCGTCGAGCCGTCGCGTCAATCCGGTCTCAGACCAGATCACGCTGCTAAACACGGCTTTCGCCCGCGGCTGAGAGAACGTTTCATAATTCTACTCCGGCGACCATCTAGACTAACCGCGAAGGGATGGGCTCGCGATCATCAGGCGGGGAGAATCACGCAGCAGCAGGCGCGATCCGACCTCCACGATAGACCTGATCGCTGGGAGCAGCTCCTGCCCCAATGACGTCAGCTCATACTCCACGGTCGGCGGCGATGTCGGCATCACGTGGCGTGCGA
Organism: Mesorhizobium sp. M0500; assembly: GCF_040321165.1. Lineage (NCBI taxonomy): Bacteria > Pseudomonadati > Pseudomonadota > Alphaproteobacteria > Hyphomicrobiales > Phyllobacteriaceae > Mesorhizobium > Mesorhizobium sp. M0500. Next base: position 265,569 of record NZ_JAMYRB010000002.1, on the reverse strand, counting down.
GGACGCCGCGCTCCTCGAGATCGCGCAACCTGCCGGTCAGCACCTTCGCCGAAATGGCTGGGATATCGCGGCGCAATTCGGAGAACCGGCGCGGGCCGTCGCTCAAGGACCAGAGCACCTCGGGTGTCCAGCACCCGCCAAGCAGCGCCATGCACCTCGACATTGGGCAGCCGGGAAGCGCCTTCACCTTCGTTCGCATCCTGAGGACCATCGCGCATCTTCCATGGGAGTTTCCAGTTGGTTACCGGAAAATGATGGTAACTACAAGATACGTGGTTTCCGATGGTAACGAGAGCCGCTATCTGAGGCTCTCAATCCATCCAACCACGAAATGGACAGAACGATGTACGCAATAACTGGAGCAACAGGACAGCTTGGCCGTCTCGTGATCGACGCACTGCTGAAGACAGTTCCGGCCAGCCGGATCGTTGCGGCGGTTCGTGATCCGGCAAAGGCCAGCGATCTTGTCCAACGCGGCGTAGTCGTGCGGGAGGCGGACTATAATCGTCCCGACACGCTCCCGATGGCGCTGGCCGGCGTCGATAGACTGCTGCTGATTTCCTCGACCGAAGTCAGCGGCCGCTTGCCGCAGCATCGGTCAGTGATCAAGGCCGCCCAACGGGTGGGGGTTTCGCTGATCGCTTACACGAGCATGCTGCATGCGGACACGTCTCCCGCGAGGCTCGCGGTCGAACATCGGCAGACGGAGGAGGTCATCGCGGCCTCCGGCCTACCCGCCGTCATCCTGCGCAACGGCTGGTACACCGAGAACCATCTGATGGCGCTCCCGGCGGCTCTGGAGCACGGCGCCTTCATCGGCGCCGCAAATGAGGGGCGCTTCTCGTCCGCGGCGCGGCAGGATTATGCCGAGGCCGCGGCCGTGGTGCTGACGAGCGAGGATCAAGCAGGGAGGACTTACGAGCTCGCCGCGGACCAAGCCTTCACGCTCGCCGAGCTTGCGGCGAAGGTCTCGCGGCAATCGGGCAAAGCGATCGCCTACAACGATCTTGCCGGGGCGGCCTATGAGGGTGTGTTGACAGGCGCCGGGCTGCCCGCCGATCTCGCCGCTATCCTGGCCGATGCCGACATTGCAGCCTCACGCGGAGCGTTGTTCGATGACGGCGGCGCCATGAGCCGGCTGATCGGTCGACCGACAACGCCACTGGAGAGCGTCGTTGCGGCAGCATTGCGCGGTTGAAACCGAGATGGCTGTCACATCCGCCAAAGGATCAGAGGACCGTCTGTCGCTCGCGCCAACAGTTATTCAAACGGCTAGACTAGCGCAGCCTTCTGCGCTTCCGGTGCTCGCGTACTTATGTACGCTCCGCTCCGGTTCTCGAAAACCACGCTATCTGTCTCGCCAGAGCGAATTCTCAAACATTCTCTAAACCAGACTCGGCTTGCTGTTTCTGGTTTGTTCACATTTCGCTGGCATCGCTGCTCGCCGGGGTTAAAGTTGACGGATGGGGGAAGCGATTCGCATCATCGGCATCGATCCAGGGCTGAGGCGCACCGGCTGGGGCATAGTCGAAAGCCTCGGCAATTCGCTTCGCTTCGTCGCTTCCGGCACGGTGCGGTCCGACGACAAGGCCGCGCTGGCGGTGCGTCTTTGCCAGTTGCATGACGGGCTCGCCGAGATCCTGCATGCCGCGATGCCGCACGAGGCGGCGGTCGAGCAAACTTTCGTCAACAAGGACGCGGCGGCGACGCTGAAACTCGGCCAGGCACGCGGCATCGCCATGCTGGTGCCGGCGCGTGCCGGCCTTGTCGTTGCCGAATATGCGCCAAACGCCGTCAAAAAGGCGGTGATCGGCGTCGGCCATGGCGACAAGAAGCAGATCCACATGATGGTCAAGGTGCTGATGCCGAAGGCGACTTTCGACAGCGACGACGCCGCCGACGCGCTGGCTATCGCCATCTGTCACGCGCATCACCGGCAGAGCATCGCCTACAGGATGGCGGCGCTGGCCGGATAAGTATGTTCTTGACTTGTTCTCCAGTGGGCAATAAGTAATACCAACGAGGTATTACCATGCGCGTTACCACCAAGGGCCAAGTGACCATCCCGAAGGAAATACGGGATCATCTGGGTATCGGCCCGGGCTCGGAGGTGGAGTTCGTCCCCACCGAGGACGGGGCTCGTGTCATAGCCGTCGACGAAAACATGTCGGAGGAGGAAGCCTCGCGCAGATTCAGCCAGATGCTCGATCGTATGGCCGGTACGCTGGATCTGGGAGGCATGACGACGGACGAATATATGGAATGGCTGAGGGGCCCACGTGAAGATCTCGACATTGATTGACACAAATGTCCTGATCGACGTTTGGGGTCCTGCCGGACGGGAGACGAAATGGTCGGCATCCGCGATTACCGCATGCCGGCGCGACGGCGCACTTGTTATCAATGCAATCGTCTGGTCCGAACTCGCGCCGTTGATTGCGACCGAACAGGCTCTTCGTCAAGCAGCCGACATGCTCAAGATGGATCGCGAATTCCTGCCGTGGGAAGCAGCCTTCCTCGCCGGTGTCACGCATTCCCGCTATCGCCGCGCCGGCGGCATTCGCGAACGAACGCTGCCGGATTTCTTTATTGGAGCCCATGCGGTTGTCGCCGGGCATCGCCTGCTGACGCGCAATGCCGCGCGCTATCGCGGCTATTTCCCGGACCTCGATATCATCTCTCCGGAAACCCACCCGGCATGATCGGCACGCTCAAATGATCGGCAAGCTAAAAGGCACGCTGGATGAGATCGACGAGGATTTCTGCATCGTCGACGTGCATGGCGTCGGCTATGTCGCCTACTGCTCGGCGCGCACGCTGGCGGCATTGCCGCGGCCGGGCGAGGCGGTCGTGCTGTTCATCGAGACCTATGTGCGCGAGGACATGCTGCGGCTCTATGGGTTCCAGTCGGTGCTGGAGCGCGAATGGTTCCGGCTGTTGATGAACAATGTGCAAGGCGTCGGCGCCAAGGTGGCGCTGGCCATCCTGTCGACGCTGGCGCCGGCCGATCTCGCCAATGCGATTGCGTTGCGCGATATCGCCATGGTCAGCCGTGCGCCGGGCGTCGGCAAGAAGGTGGCGGAGCGCATCGTCACCGAATTGAAGAACAAGGCGCCGGCCTATGCGGGCACTGCCTCCGGCACCATCGGCCTGAAGCAGGAGCTCGGCGAGGGCGTCGCCTCGGCGCCGATCACCGACGCCGTCTCGGCGCTGGTCAATCTCGGCTATTCGCGCGACACCGCCGCCAATGCGGTGGCGGCGGCGCTGAAGACGGCAGGCGAGGAGGCGGACGCGTCGAAGCTGATCCGCTTCGGGCTGAAGGAGCTGGCACGGTGAGACGTTGCCCGACAAATAAATTCCGACTAGGAACAAGAGCATGGTCGGATATGCAAGCTTGACCTCCAGGGGGCAGCTTACGATTCCAAAGAAAGTCCGGAACGAGTTGTCGCTCAAGTCAGGCGATACTGTTGCGTGGACGGTCGTGGATGGTCTCCTGATAGGAACGCCGCGCAATCTCGAATTTGCCGACCTCGCTGGATTTCTAGGCGATCCACCTGACGGGCCTGCTGCGCTGGAACAGATCGACGCGGTGGTAAGAGATGCAGTGGGCCGCCATGTTGTTGGCGAGGAGCACGGCGACGAACGAGAGGGTGCCGGGTGACGTTGATCGGTATCGATACAAACTTTTTCTTTCGGGCGGTATGCGCATGAGCCTTTCGCCACGCCTCATTGCTCCCGACAGACGCGGCGAGGACGCCGAGCAGACCTTGCGGCCGCAGACGCTTGGCGACTTCGTCGGCCAGGCGGCGGTGCGGGCCAATCTCAAAGTGTTCATCGAGGCCGCCAAGGGGCGCAGCGAAGCGCTCGACCATGTGCTGTTCGTCGGCCCGCCCGGCCTCGGCAAGACGACGCTGGCGCAAATCATGGCGCGCGAGCTCGGCGTGAATTTCCGCTCGACCTCGGGTCCGGTCATCGCCAAGGCCGGTGATCTGGCGGCGCTGCTCACCAACCTCGAAGACCGCGACGTGCTGTTCATCGATGAGATCCACCGGCTCAACCCGGCGGTCGAGGAAATCCTCTATCCGGCGATGGAGGATTTCCAGCTCGACCTGATCATCGGCGAGGGGCCGGCGGCGCGCTCGGTCAAGATCGACCTGGCCCGCTTCACGCTTGTCGCCGCCACCACCCGGCTCGGCCTGTTGACCAACCCGCTGCGCGACCGCTTCGGCATTCCGGTGCGGCTCAATTTCTACTCGGTCGAGGAACTCGAGCAGATCGTGCGGCGTGGCGCCCGCATCCTTGCCATGCCGCTCGGCGACGACGGTGCTTTGGAGATCGCCCGGAGGGCGCGCGGCACGCCGCGCATCGCCGGCCGGCTGTTGCGCCGAGTGCGCGACTTCGCCAGCGTTGCCGGCGACGGCCATGTCGACCGCAAGGTCGCCGACGAGGCGCTGACGCGGCTGGAGGTCGACGGGCTCGGCCTCGACGCGCTCGACCGCCGTTATCTGTCGATGATCGCACGGAATTTCGGCGGCGGGCCGGTCGGCATCGAGACCATCGCGGCCGGGCTTTCCGAGCCACGCGATGCCATCGAGGACATCATCGAACCCTTTCTGATCCAGCAAGGCTTCATCATGCGTACCCCGCGCGGCCGCGTGCTGGCGGCCAATGCCTGGCGGCATCTCGGCCTCGACGCGCCAAAGGACCTGGCGCAGCAGCAGATCAGCCTGTTCCAGGAAGAACCCTAAGTTCCGCTACCTATGGCTCGGTGCTGGCAGTTCCCCGGCCCAGCCCTCCAGGTCTTGATCATCGCCGGTCTATGCGCAAAACAGGTGTTGCTTGAAACAGGGCCTGTCGGGCCAAAAGGACAGCGCAATGGACGATCACGGTGAATCGGCATTGTCCGCCGGACTTTCCGGCGCGCTGACGGAATTCGGCCATCGACTGATGGCGCGGGTCTATTATGCAGACACCGATTTTTCCGGCGTCGTCTACCACGCGCGCTATCTCGAATTCTTCGAGCGCGGCCGGTCCGACTATCTGCGGCTGGCCGGCGTCCACCACACCGAGCTTGCCGACGGCAAGCATGGCGAGAAAATAGTCTGGGTGGTGCGGCGCATGGAGATCGATTTCCGCGGTTCGGCCCGCATGGATGACATCCTGACCATCGATACGCGCACCGACGAGATTTCCGGCGCCCGCATCGTCATGGCGCAGCAATTGAAGCGCGGCAGCGAAGTGCTGGTCGAGGCGCGTGTCGAAGCGGCGATCGTCGGCGAGAACGGGCGGCCGCGGCGCTTTCCCAAGGACTGGATCGCAGCCTTCATGCCCAGAACGCGCAAATAAAGGTTCAGAGGCGGACGATCCCGGAGCTCCCGGTCCAGGCCAGAATCGCGAGGCGGCCTATCAGGGCGCGGCAATGCGCCGCGCTGTACGTCCTAACCCATCCTTAACCATAACGGTCCATGAAGGGATTGGTTAAGATTGGGAGAATCCAAGCGCCTTCCTTTCACCAATATTTGCCCCGAAAAGGCCGCCAACGGTGCATTTGGGGTTATTCCGCAAGCCTAACGCGAACGGACCACAAGGGATGCCCATGGGCCAGCCGCCAGCCACGCCCGGAAAATCTTTAAGGACGTAACATGGAAAACATCGCTCTCGCCGAACCGGGCGCGCATTTATCGATTTGGGCCTTGTTCATGCAGGCCGGTTGGGTGGTCAAGCTGGTCATGATCGGGCTGCTTGGTGCCTCGATCTGGACCTGGGCGATCATCGTCGACAAGCTCGTCGCCTATGCCCGCATGCGGCTGGCGCTCAACCGCTTCGAACAGGTGTTCTGGTCGGGGCAGTCGCTGGAAGAGCTTTACCGCACGCTCGCCGACCGCAAGACGACCGGCATGAGCGCGATCTTCGTCGCCGCCATGCGCGAATGGAAGAAGAGCTTCGAGAAAGGCGCGAAATCGCCACTCGGCCTGCAGACCCGCATCGACAAAGCGATGGATCTGGCGCTGACCCGCGAGATGGAAAAGCTTGAAGGGCGGCTCGGCTTTCTCGCCACCACCGGCTCGGCGGCGCCCTTCATCGGCCTGTTTGGCACGGTTATCGGCATCATGACCTCGTTCCAGGCGATCGCCGCCTCGAAGAACACCAGCCTATCGGTGGTCGCGCCCGGCATCGCCGAAGCGCTGCTGGCGACGGCCATCGGCCTGCTCGCCGCAATCCCGGCCGTCATCGCCTACAACAAGCTGTCGTCCGACGCGAGCAAGATCGCGGTGCGCATGGAAGGGTTCGCGGATGAGTTCTCCGCCATACTCTCGCGCCAAATCGATGAAAAAGTCGCGCAGAAGGCTTGAGGAACGATCATGGGAATGTCTGTAGGCGCGGGTGGCGGAGGGCGCGGTGGTCGAGGCCACAGGCGGCGCGGCCGCCATCACGCGATGATATCGGAAATCAATGTCACGCCGATGGTCGACGTGATGCTGGTGCTGCTGATCATCTTCATGGTCGCCGCACCCATGTTGACGGTCGGCGTGCCGGTCACCCTGCCGGAGACGAAGGCCAAGGCGATGAACGCCGATACCCAGCCGATTACGATTACGATCGACGGCACAGGCAAGATCTTCGTGCAGGAGACCGAAATCCCGCAGGAGGAGCTGATCGCCAAGCTGAAGGCGATTTCTAAGACCGGCTACGAAGAGCGCATTTACGTCAAGGGCGACAAGACCACCAATTATGGCGACGCGATGGTGGTGATGGGTCTCATCCAGGACGCAGGCTACAAGAACCTCGGCCTGATTACACTGCCGAAACAGGATCAATAAACGCGAGATGAGGACCGGCCTCACCACATCGGTGATCTTGCATACGGTGGCGATCGCCTTCGGGCTGTTCACGCTGTCGGCGCCGGCTGCGCTTCCGTCGTCCGATGTCGAGTCGGTCGCAGTGGACATTGTGCCGATGGAGGCCGTCTCGCAGGTTTTGCAGGGCGACAAGAAAGCCGTGATGCACGAAAAGCCGGCGCCGCTGCCGACACAGCGTCCCGACATCGTGCCCGATGCCCAGAAAGTCGGCGAGAACAGCATCGATACCGACAAGCCGCCGACGCCTGAGGCCAAGCCCAAGCCGGTCGATATGACGGCGGCTCCGCCACCTGCGCCGACGCCGGTCGAAAAGCCCAAGCCCGAGGACGTGCCGAAGCCGCCGGAAAAGCCGAAGCCTATTCCCGCAACGGAGGTGGCGCCGGTGCCGCAGCCGAAGGAAGAGGTCAAGCTCGAACCGGTCAAGCAGACCGATCCCAAGCCGACGCCGGCCAAGGAGCCGACGCCCACGCCGCCGCAGGACAAGACCGCCGCGATCGATCCGCAGCCCGAGGTCAAGCCGGATGCCGTCGCCGAGGCGATTGCCAAGCAACCGCCGACCGAGGAGGCGCAGCTTCCGGACTCGGCGCCGGCGCCCGAGGCTCGGCCGAAGCCGCAGCCGGCCCAGGCTGAAAGCGCGAAGGCGCCGGAGCGCAAGGACACCGACAAGCCGGTCAAGGAAGCCTCGTCCAGGCCGAAATCGGACGACAAGCAATTCAATGCAGATGAGATTTCGGCGCTGCTCGACAAGCAGAAACCGTCCGGCGGCGGCGCCAAGCGCTCGACCCAGCAGGCTTCGCTCGGCGGCGAGAAGAACCAAGGCACCAAGCTCTCGCAGAGCGAGCTTGATGGCCTGAAGGCCCAGATCAAACGCTGCTGGAGTGTGACACCCGGCACATTCGATGGCGACAGCCAAAAAGTCACCATCAGGATGAAGCTCACGCAAAATGGCGAGATCGACGGCGCTCCGGAAGTCGGATCCGCGGGCGATGGCTCAATGGGCTCCCGAGTCGCCTCGGAAGCAGCGCGGCGCGCAGTGCTGCGATGTGCGCCCTACAATCTGCCCGTCGCAAAATATGACGGCGAGCTGGGATGGAACGAGGTCGAGGTCAATTTCATCCCCAGCGACATGTATTGATTGCCGAGAGAACAACGAGGCTGAACGAATGAAGAAGTTGCTTACGACGCTGATGCTGATCGGCACGATTGCGACCGCCATGAGCGGGCTCGCCACGCTGCCGGCAATGGCGTTGGTCCAACTCGACTTGACCCAACCCAATATCGAGCCTCTGCCGATTGCCATCACCGACTTTCAATCGGGCGACGCATTGGGCGCGGAGATATCGGGGATCGTCATCGACGATTTGAAGCGCTCGGGCCTGTTTGCTCCGATCGACAAGAGCGCCTTCATTGAAAAGATCTCCAACCCGGATGCCACGCCCCGCTTCGAGGACTGGAAGGTAATCAACGCCCAGGCTTTGGTCACCGGCAGCGTCGGCAAGGAAGCCGACGGCCGTGTCCGCGCCCAGTACCGGCTGTGGGACGCCTTTGCCGGCCAGCAGCTCTCGGGCGAACAGTTCTTCGCCAACGACGCCAATACTAGGCGCGTCGGCCATATCATCGCCGATGCGATCTACGAGCGGCTGACCGGCGAGAAGGGCTATTTCGACACGCGCGTCGTCTTCATCGACGAGTCCGGTGCCAAGAATGCGCGCAAGAAGCGGCTTGCCATCATGGACCAGGACGGCGCCAACGTCCGGTACCTGTCGAACGGCAAATCGATCGTGTTGACGCCGCGCTTCTCGCCGAACCGGCAGGAAATCACCTACATGTCCTATGAAAGCGGCCAACCGCGGGTGTATCTTTTGCAGATCGAGACGGGGCAGCGCGAGCTGGTCGGCAATTTCCCCGGCATGACGTTTGCGCCGCGCTTTTCGCCGGACGGCCAGAAGGTGATCATGAGCCTGCTGCGCGATGACGGCAATTCCAACATCTTCGCCATGGATCTGAGAAGCCGCTCGACGACCAGGCTCACCAACTCGACCGCCATCGACACCTCACCGTCCTACTCGCCTGACGGTAGCAAGGTGGTGTTCACCTCGGATCGCGGCGGCCGCGCGCAGATCTACGTGATGGGCGCCGACGGCTCGGGCCAGACCCGCATCTCGTTCGGCGACGGCGTCTATTCGACGCCGGTGTGGTCGCCGCGCGGCGATCTCATCGCCTTCACCAAGCAGACCGGCGGCGAATTCCAGATCGGCGTCATGCGCACCGACGGTTCGGGTGAGCGCATCCTGTCCACCGGCTTTCAGCAGGAAGGGCCGACCTGGGCGCCCAACGGCCGGGTGCTGATGTTCTTCCGCGATTCCAATGGCGGACCAAAACTTGTTTCGGTCGATCTCACCGGCCGCAACGAACAGTCGATCCCGACGGCGAACTTCGCCTCGGATCCGGCCTGGTCGCCGCTGCTGGAGTAGGCGGGAAGAGGAATTGAGGAAATGAGGAATTGAAGAACTGAAGAACTGAGGAGATGGAGAAGCCGGGGCGCTACGTTGAGCGCGCGAGGGACCTGGAGGTCTACAAACGCGCCTACGCGGTTTCTCTTGAGGTGCATAGAGCCACGCTTGCTTTTCCGAAAATTGAGCAATACGCGCTAGCCGATCAATTGCGTCGCTCGAGTAAGGCAATCTGCGCCAATTTAGCTGAGGGATTTGCCAAGCAGAGCCATTCCAAAGCCGAATTCGCTCGCTTCGTTTCGATGGCGGTGGGGTCATGCAGCGAAGTGGAGACGTGGATATGTTACGCGTTCGATCTTGAATACATCACGCAGTCCCAACTCGACGCCTGGCGGCAATCTTATGCCCAAATCCATGGGATGCTCGTGAGCCTCAGAGAGAAGCTGACGTAATTCCTTTTCTTCAATTCCTCAGTTCTTCAGTTCCTCAATTCCCTCTTTTTCATGTTTTGGCCGCATTTCCGCCTACGGTCCGCGCTCATTGTCGCCTTTGAGTAGCCCTCGGCAGAACGGTTGCGGACGGCAGCCGAAAACCAAATTTTAACCGTGTTTCTTGAGCGCTGGTTAACCCAAACGTGGTTACTGGACGATCAATGAAATCACTCGAATTGCGAAGGAGAGGCGGCATGGGCCGTATCGCAGCACTTACCACAAACCCGGTCATGATCGCGCTGGTCGCTATGCTCGCGATCACCGGTTGCGCCTCGAAGAAGACGCCGAACAGCGCCGCCGATCTCGGCCTCAATGGCGCCGGCGCGGCAACGCCCGGGTCGGCCCAGGACTTTACCGTCAACATCGGCGACCGGATCTTCTTCGATACCGATTCGTCCTCGATCCGCGCCGATGCGCAGACGACGCTGTCGCGCCAGGCGCAGTGGCTGAACCAGTACAAGCAGTATGCCATCGTCATCGAAGGCCATGCCGACGAGCGCGGCACGCGCGAATACAATCTGGCGCTCGGCGCCCGCCGTGCTGCCGCCACACGCGACTTCCTGGTCGCCAAGGGTGTTTCGGCGCAGCGCCTGAAGACCATTTCCTACGGCAAGGAGCGTCCGGTCGCGGTTTGCGACGACATCTCCTGCTGGTCGCAGAACCGCCGCGCCGTAACCACGCTGGGCGGCGCCGGTTCTTGATCGGCATAAATGCAACACTTGGTGCGAAAGGCGGCCAAAAGGCCGCCTTTTTCATATCTGCTCGCTCCAAACAAAATTTGGCCGAAGTCTCACGTCCTGTTAAGAGCCGAGAGCGTCTGGCTAGTCCCCAGTTGACTGGTCTACTTCGAATGAGAGGCGCGCAACAATGGTTTCACGGCGAGAGGCACATGCATTTCAGATCGGTCTTGAGCGGCACGCTTGCGCTGCTGCTCGTATCAAGTATCGCGGCACTTGCTGACGGGGCAAACGGCACCGGGCAGTCATCGGAAAGCGGTTTTTCCTTCCACCTGCCGACGATCAAACTGCCCGGCATTTTCGGCGAAAAGAAAAAGCCGGATCAGGTTCAATTCGCGCAACAGGATGGCACCGGCACTCCGGCGCTGGAGGAACAGCTCCGGCAGATGAATGGCAAGATCGAGGAACTCAATTTCCAGGTCCTGCAGATGCAGGAGCAGATCCGCAAGCAGCAGGAAGACAACGAATTCCGCTTCCAGCAGTTGGAAGGCGGTCCGCAAGGCGCGCAGCAGCCGGCCGAGCAGAAGAAGTCCGAGGCGGCGCCTAGCAGCGACAGCCCCAACGGCGACAGTAACGTGGCGGAGGCGCCGGGGACGCCGGCTCCGGCCGATGCGGGCAAGGCGGCAGACGGCGACAAGAGCGTCGAGGACGTCATCGTCGAATCGCCCAACGGCGATCCCGGCAAGCTGATCCCCGGCGCGCCGCCCAAGACGTTCGGCACCATCACCGTCGACAAAAACGGCAATGTCGTCGAAGCCGACGGCAATGCGCAAGCGAATGCGCCGCAGCAGAATACGGCCCCAGCCAACGGCGCCAGCGCAGCCGGCAACAAGGCCGGTAAATCCGATGATACGGTGGTCGCGGCACTCCCGTCGACCAACGATCCGGAGGAGCTTTACCGCAACTCTTACCAGTTCATCCTGTCGGGCGACTACAGCACCGCCGAACAGGGCTTCCGCGACCATATCGCCCGTTTTCCCAAGGACGCCAAAGCGGCGGACGCGCATTACTGGCTTGGTGAATCGCTGCTCGGCCAGCAGAAATACCGCGATGCGGCCGAGACTTTCCTCGCTGCCAGCAAGGACTATCCCAAGGCCAAGAAAGCGCCGGACATGCTGCTGAAGCTCGGCGTTTCACTGGTCGGGCTGAAGCAGCGCGACGTGGCCTGTGCCACCTTCAGCGAGATCGGCAAGCGCTACCCCGATATTTCCGGCGCGCTCAAGGAGCGGGTCAAGCAGGAAAGGGCGCTCGCGGCGTGCTAGTTTTTCCGTTGCATGTCGTTGCCCCAAAACCGGGCCCACTTTTGGACGACATGCATGATGCTCGACACCGAGCCTGACCTTCCGGATTTTTCGCGGATCGACTTTTCCAACGGCGCTGTTGCGGCCGTGTCCGGCGGCAGCGACTCGACCGCCCTTCTCCTCCTCCTCAAAGCCCATCTCGACCGTAACGCCCCGGCAACGAAATTGCTGGCGGTAACGATCGATCATCAATTGCGGCCGCAAGCGGCAGCGGAAGCGCAAGCCGTGGCCAGGCTGTGCGCGGCGCGCGGCATTGCCCATCGCGTCCTCGCCTGGTCGGGGCACAAACCATCGACCGGCCTGCCTGCCGCCGCGCGCGAAGCCCGATACCGGCTGCTCGCCGAGGCCGCCGAAGCGGCAGGCATCGGCCTGATCCTGACCGGCCACACCGCCGACGACCAGGCCGAGACCGTGCTGATGCGGCAAGCACGTGACGACGGGCCAGGTGAGGAGAGGCCGCGCGACGAAGGGCGGGGCCTTGCCGGCATGGCGCCGGCAACCCTCTACGATTGGCGGCACTGGATCGTGCGGCCGCTGCTCGGCGTGCGGCGTGCTGAGCTGCGCGAATTGCTGCAACGCGAACAGGTCGCCTGGATCGAAGATCCGACCAATGCCGACACTGCTTTCGAGCGGCCGCGCGTCCGCGCAGCACTTGTTGAAGGCGACGATGCGCCTCGCATGGCTGAAGCTATGGCGCTGGCCAGAAAGGCGGCGGCCGAGCGTGAGCAGCTGGGCAATCGCGCGGCCATGCTGATCCGCAGCTTGGCCTCCAGGCCGGCCGCCGGCCTCGTCCGCCTCGATCGGGATTTTGCGACGGCCGCCGACAGCCGGACGGCCATTTATGCGCTGCGCATCCTGCTGGCGGCGACCGGCGGCACCGCCTTCCTTCCCGACCAGGCCCGCAGCGAAGCCCTTTTCGGCCGGTTCCGCACCGGGCCGCTTTGTGCCACATTGTCGCGGACCGTGATCGATGCCCGGCGTACCGGCATCTTTCTGCACCGCGAATTGCGGGATCTGCCGCCCGCTGTTGCGGTTTCCGACAATGCCCTGTGGGACGGCCGCAGACGGATCACATTGGGCGACAGTTCAGGTGCATTGTTGATCGCGCCGCCGTTGGTGGCACCGCTCGGGGCGGCTCTTGCCGCAAAGCGGGCAATTGAAGGGCATGGCACGCCGGCAAGCCTTGTACGTGCCGCCCTGGCCGCCGAGCCGGCGCTCTGGCGGGACGGCGAATGCCTTGGTTTGCTCGGGGAAGGCCCGGGTTTGCCCGGGGAAGGCCCGATGCCGGCGGCTGTCGCCGCATATCCGGCAGTCGCGCCCTTCGCCCGTTTCCTGCCGTCCTTCGATCTGGCGCCGGCCGATGCCGTCGCCGCGTTGCTTGGCGCGGCGCCCGTTCCAGCCGTGCCATTCGGCGGCCACAGTGCCGGCCTACCACGGGCGAAAGCTTAACCGAGACCTGCTGTTATGCTTGGCAAGGGGGAACGCTCTCCCTATGTTAGGGCCAAGTTTCCTCTCACGACGCGTGTCCGCCCAGCGGGCGCCAACGGGACAATTGATGAATCCGAATTATCGCAACCTCGCGCTCTGGGCGATCATAGCGGTCCTGCTCATCGCGCTCTTCAATCTTTTCCAGACGCCGCAGACGCGTGGAGCCTCGAGCGATGTTCCCTATTCGCAGTTCCTGCAGGAAGTCGCGGCGGGACGGATCAAGTCGGTGACCATCGCCGGCGCCCGTATCTCCGGCAATTACACGGACAGTTCCAACGGCTTCCAGACCTATTCGCCTGGGGACCCGTCGCTGGTTTCGCGCCTGCAGGACAAGAACGTCACCATCAATGCGCGTCCTGAATCCGACGGCTCCAATTCGCTGTTCGGCACCCTGATCTCCTGGCTGCCGATGATCCTCATCCTCGGCGTCTGGATATTCTTCATGCGCCAGATGCAGTCCGGTTCCGGCCGCGCCATGGGCTTCGGCAAGTCGAAGGCCAAGCTTTTGACCGAAGCACATGGCCGCGTCACCTTCCAGGACGTCGCCGGCGTCGACGAAGCCAAGGAAGATCTGGAAGAGATCGTCGAGTTCCTGCGCGACCCGCAGAAATTCCAGCGGCTCGGCGGCAAGATCCCGCGCGGCGTGCTGCTCGTCGGTCCTCCCGGAACCGGCAAGACGCTGCTCGCCCGCTCGGTCGCGGGTGAAGCCAACGTGCCGTTCTTCACCATTTCGGGCTCGGACTTCGTCGAGATGTTCGTCGGCGTAGGCGCAAGCCGCGTCCGCGACATGTTCGACCAAGCCAAGAAGAATGCGCCTTGCATCATCTTCATCGACGAAATCGACGCGGTCGGCCGCCATCGCGGCGCCGGCCTCGGCGGCGGCAATGATGAACGCGAGCAGACGCTGAACCAGCTGCTGGTCGAGATGGATGGCTTCGAATCCAACGAAAGCATCATCCTGATCGCCGCCACCAACCGGCCAGACGTGCTCGATCCGGCGCTGCTGAGGCCGGGCCGCTTCGACCGCCAGGTGGTGGTGCCGAACCCCGACATCGTCGGCCGCGAGAAGATCCTGAAAGTGCATGTGCGCAACGTGCCGCTGGCGCCCAATGTCGACCTCAAGGTGATCGCGCGCGGCACGCCGGGCTTTTCCGGCGCCGACCTGATGAACCTGGTCAACGAATCCGCCCTGATGGCGGCGCGGCGCAACAAGCGCCTCGTCACCATGGCCGAATTCGAGGACGCCAAGGACAAGATCATGATGGGCGCCGAGCGCCGCTCGTCGGCGATGACACAGGCCGAGAAGGAGCTGACCGCCTATCACGAGGCCGGTCATGCCATCCTGGCACTCAACGTGCCGTCGGCCGATCCGCTGCACAAGGCGACCATCATCCCGCGCGGCCGGGCACTCGGCATGGTCATGCAGCTGCCGGAAGGCGACCGCTATTCGATGAGCTACAAATACATGATCTCGCGCCTCGCCATCATGATGGGCGGCCGTGTCGCCGAGGAGTTCAAGTTCGGCAAGGAGAACATCACCTCCGGCGCCTCCTCCGATATCGAGCAGGCGACCAAGCTGGCGCGTGCCATGGTGACGCGCTGGGGCTTCTCCGACAAGCTCGGCCATGTCGCCTATGGCGACAACCAGGAGGAGGTGTTCCTCGGCCATTCGGTGGCGCGCACGCAGAATATCTCGGAAGAGACGGCGCAGATCATCGACGCCGAAGTGCGCCGGCTGATCGACGAGGCCTATTCGACGGCAAGGTCCATCCTGACCAAGAAAAAGAAGGAATGGATCGCGCTGGCGCAGGGCCTGCTCGAATACGAGACGCTGTCCGGCGAGGAGATCAAGCAGCTGATCGCCGGCAATAAGCCCGCGCGCGACCTTGGCGACGACACGCCGCCGAGCCGCGGCTCGGCCGTGCCGAAGTCCGGCCGCCGCAAGAAGGGCCCCGAGCCCGAAGGCGGCATGGAACCCCAGCCATCAAGCTAGGCTCCGGCCCAGGACAGATCGACTTCGAAACGCCGCGGCTCTAACCGCGGCGTTTTCTCTTGGGGAATGCGACCCTTCCTGCATCGCTGGAAATTGGCGAAAGTGACGATAACGGCCAATCTCCCCCCTCGTGGGGGAGATGTCCGGCAGGACAGAGAGGGGCGCGAAGGAATGGGGCCTTCTATCGTCCTCGTTGACGACTTCGGGAAGATTGACAAGGCGCGCCGGAGAATGAAGTTCGCATTTTTTGCCGACGGCGCCACATTTTGTTCTTGCTTTGTGCCGGCAGGTATGCTACTAATTTGAGTATGGTGCCAATTGGCGCCGCCGACCCGCCCACGGAGGCGGGTTTTTTTATTTCAGGCTCCTTCGACCCGACGTGGCGCGTGCTGGCGACCATCGATGTCGGCGGGACAGTGCCCTGGACAGTGCCCCTCTGTCCTGCCGGACATCTCCCCCGCACGAGGGGGAGATTGCTAGTCTAGAGCGGCGGCCGATGCCGCCTCTTCTGAACGCGCGGCAGCATGCAACAAAAAAGCCCGCGAACCTTGCGGCTCGCGGGCTCATGTCGTCGGATGGTGGCGCCGGTCAGCTCTTCAGCTTGGCGTTGCAGAGGCTGTAGAAGCCGCCGCCTTTCTGGATCCACCTGAGGCCGCCCAGCGTGTTGGCGTCCTTGTTGGCGTAGTAGAGGTCGAGGCAGGTGTGCATGCGGCCCTTGGCCGGGGTCTCGGTTGCATACTTCTTGGAGACCGCCGTCGGGAATTTCACACCCTGGGGGGCGGTGATCGTCGGCGGTTGCGGATCGCCGGTGTACTTGGCGTCGGGAGCCGGCAGGGTGTCGTCGTCGGCTGCGCCGGCGCCGCATTGGCTCTTGCGGAAGTCGTTCCACTTCATGCCATTCAGCGTGTTGCCGGTCTTGGCAGCCTGATATTTGGCGCTGCAATCCGCCATGCTGAGGCCTTTGCCGGTATCGGTCGCGGCGGCTGTCGTCGCCTTGGCAGGTGCCGCGGCAGGCTGTGCGGCTGCAGTTGCGCCGGCGGCGCATTCACTCTTGCGGAAGTCGTTCCATTTCATGCCGTTGAGCGTGCCGGCAGCCTTGGCGGCCTGGTATTTGGTGCTGCATTCCTTGGCCGTCAGCCCAGGCGCCGCGTCATCGCTGCTGGTCGCCGCTGCTTTGGTCGTGGCGGCGGGTTGTGCGGCTGCCGTCGCGCCGGCGGCGCACTGGGTCTTGCGGAAATCGTTCCACTTCATGCCGTTGAGCGTGCCGGCAGCCTTGGCGGCCTGGTATTTGGTGCTGCACTCCTTCGCCGTCAGGCCCGGCGCCGCATCGTCGGCGGCGGCTGCCTTGGTCGTGTCGGCGGCCTTGGCCGTGGCTTTGGCTGGGGCGGGATCGTTCGTAGCAGCGGTGGCATCGGTGCCGCATTGGGCCTTGCGGAACTGGTTCCAGTTCTGCCCGCCAAGCGTTCCCGCATCCTTGGCCGCGTTATACTTGGTGCTGCACTCGGCCATGGTCAGCGCATTGGCAGGCGCCGCCAGGAATAAGGTCGCGACGGCAAGACCCGTCAAAGTGGCAAGTCGGTGGATGAGCATGCTTGTTCTCCCTACGGCGGTTCATGATATGTCCCAGTGCAGCAATAGCGCTCAACGGCTGGTTGCGCCAGATGCTAAGTAGCGTAGAGACAAATTTAGAAGTGCATTCTTTTCTTTAAGGTGATGAATTCGTTGCCGGGACTGTCTCCCGGCCAAGTTCGTCCGGGTGCATTGCACGGAGAGCGCGCATATGGCTGGTTCCCAGCGAGGACACTGCGTCGCATGACAGCCAGTCAAATCGGCGCGTGCGGCGGACCTGAGCCTACCGCTGTCTGGAGCAGCACGATGCGGATTCGGGTTCAAGGCCACACTGCCACAGACCAAAGGATACAGCTGAGGTTTGAGTTGACGTTTCTGATGCTGCTGCCGCAACAAGGGCTCGGAACTTGAAAATCAACACACTAGCGTGACGCAAAACACACAAAACAATAATTTTCTAAGGATTGGTCGTCCATAATCATACAATGTGATGACGGGGCTTGGGCCATTTTATGGCATGAGATGCTCGGAAAGAACCATCGGGAAGCTGGCGAACATGGCAGGACATTATTTCGGTACGGACGGCATTCGTGGGCGCGCCAACAAGTTTCCAATGACGGCGGAGGTCGCCATGCGGGTCGGCATGGCCGCCGGCCTCTCCTTCCAGCGCGGCAGCCACCGCCACCGCGTCGTGCTCGGCAAGGATACCAGGCTTTCCGGCTACATGATCGAGAACGCGATGGTATCCGGCCTGTGCGCCGCCGGCATGGATGTCTTCCTGCTCGGCCCGATTCCGACGCCGGCTGTTGCCATGCTGGTGCGCTCGCTGCGCGCCGATATCGGCGTGATGATCTCTGCCTCGCACAACCCCTATTACGACAACGGCATCAAGCTGTTCGGCCCCGATGGCTATAAGCTGTCCGATGAGATCGAGGAGCGTATCGAGGGGATGCTCGACAAGGATATCGAACTGGCGCTCGCCGATTCCGATGGGCTCGGCCGCGCCAAACGCGTCGACGGCGTGCATGACCGCTATATCGAATTCGCCAAGCGCACGCTGCCGCGCTCGATGTCGCTGTCGGGCCTGCGCATCGTCGTCGATTGCGCCAATGGCGCCGCCTACAAGGTGGCGCCCGACGCGCTGTGGGAACTCGGCGCCGAGGTCGTTGCCATCAATGTCGAGCCCAACGGCTTCAACATCAACAAGGAATGCGGCTCGACTCATCCGGCCGGCCTGCAAAAGAAGGTGCACGAGGTGCGCGCCGATATCGGCATTGCGCTCGACGGCGATGCCGACCGCGTCGTCATCGTCGATGAAAACGGCGCGATCGTCGATGGCGACCAGATCATGGCACTGATCGCCGAATCCTGGCACCAGAGCGGACGGCTGGCCGGCGGCGGCGTCGTCTCGACGGTGATGTCCAATCTCGGCCTCGAACGCTTCCTCGGCGACATGAACCTGCAGTTGCATCGCACCAAGGTCGGTGACCGCTATGTCGTCGAGCACATGCGTGCCCATGGGCTCAATGTCGGCGGCGAACAGTCGGGCCACATCGTGCTGTCCGATTTCTCGACTACCGGCGACGGGCTCGTCTCGGCGCTCCAGGTGCTCGCCTGCATCAAGCGGCATAACCGGCCGGTCAGCGAACTGTCGAAGAAATTCGAGCCGGTGCCGCAGCTTTTGAAGAATGTGCATATTTCCGGCGGCAAGCCGCTGGAGGAGGCGCCGGTCAAGGCGGCGATCGAAGATGCGCGCAATCGCCTCGGCAAGGCCGGGCGCCTGGTCATCCGGCCATCCGGCACGGAGCCGCTCATCCGCGTCATGGCGGAGGGCGACGACCCGCAGCTTGTCGAGTCCGTGGTCAACGACATCGTCGAGGTCATTTCGGAAACGCGCAGCGCCGCCTGATCTCCCTCCAACATGGGTCAAAAGCCCGCCTTGCCGGCGGGCTTTTTATTGGGTCGCGGCCAGCTCCGCCTGCAGCAACGGCCGCCAGATTGCTCGACTTTTAGAGATTCGTGGTTAATCAATACGGTTAAACGCCTTTTAACCTTTCCGATTCATTATCCACAACTGAGGTCAATCACATTTCGGGCGCGTTCGCCGTTCGAGGGTTTCTCAGGGGTGATAAGCATGTTCAACACAGCAAGAATGGCTCTCCTGGCTGCGGTGTTTGCCGGCGCCGGGCCGGCATTCGCCGCCGATTTCGTCGAGCCGCCCGTCGTCGAGGAGGCGCCGCCACCGATCGCCTACGAGCAGCCGGCCGACTTTGGCGGCTGGTATATCCGTGGCGACATCGACTATCACTGGTCGAAGTTTCGCGGCGCCGACTATATCACCTACGGACCGCCTCCCGGAACCGGCACTTTTGACAGCGGCAAGCTGAAGAGTGCTTTCTCGGCCGGTGCCGGCGTTGGCTATCAAATCGACCGGCACTTCCGCACCGACTTGACCGCGGACTGGATGAGCAAATCCACCTTCCGCGGCTCGACCAGCGGCATCTGCCTTGATGGAGATCCTTGTACTTCGGTCGACACCTCGTCCTATACCGCGCTGCTGCTGCTCGCCAACGCCTATGTCGATATCGGCACATGGCACGGTATCACGCCCTATGTCGGCGCCGGCATCGGCGGCGCCTGGGTTAAGTGGGATACACTCCACAACAGCGATGAAGACGGTGAATTCTTCCACCGCGGCGGCAAGGGCTGGCGTTTTGCCTATGCTGCCATGGTTGGCGCATCCTACTGTTTGACCGATCGCGTCAAACTCGACGTCGGCTACCGCTACAGCCATATAAACGGTGGGAAGATGTTCGACTTCGGCAGCGGCGTCGGCCCCGGCTATGACAATGGCATCAATGTTCATGAGGTGCGCGGCGGCCTGCGCTACCAGTTCGGCAGATCGGACTGCGTTGAACCGGAACCTTATGTTCCGGAACCCGAGCCCGTCTACACCAAGTAGTCGCTTCGAAATCGAGGAATTCGTTGACCGCCCGGCTGATGCCGGGCGGTTTCGTTTGGCTGCCTAAACATGCTGCGGCGCTCTGTAACACCGTCCGGCTCGAGGAGCGAAGGCGGATCAAATCAATTGCTAACGCCTTGTTATCCTTAACCCGCACTTAACCACTATGGTTAACAATGCTGTCTGAAACGGCGCGCGATCGCGAATGCGCCAAGTTCGGGAGCCGAGGACCATGACATTCAAATCGCCTGTAGCACTGGCGCTTGCAGCAGTCGTCCTGGTGCCGCTGACGCCGGCGCTTGGCGCCGATTACGAACCGCCGGTCTATGTCGACCAGGCGCCCGACTATGTACCGGTCGAGGTTGGCTCGGGATGGTATCTGCGTGGCGATGTCTCCTATCTGGTGCAGAAGAGCTTCAAGGATGAGCATTTCGCCTTTACACCCGCGAGCTTCGACGAAAAGGAAGATCCCATCTTCGCCAGCATCGGCTTCGGCTACCATTTCAACGACTATCTGCGCGCCGATCTCAATGTGGGCTATCTTCCCGGCAACAAGATCGACGTCGGCTATAACGACGGAACGACCGTGGCATCGGCGACCCTGAAGAACTATGCCTTCTCAGGCATACTCAATGGCTATGTCGATCTTGGGACCTATGTCGGAATCACACCTTATCTCGGCGCTGGTGTCGGTATCCTGCAGAGCAAGCGTCGCCTGTCGGCGAGCTACTTCACCGACAACGCCGACCCCACCGACGATTTCGTCCTGCGTGACAACAAGACCCAATACTCCTTCGCCTACACGCTGAATGCCGGCCTTGCCTACCAAGTGTCCAAGAACGTCTCAGTCGATCTGGGCTATCAGTATTTTTCCGCGCCAGACGCCGAATATGTGACTGCCGAGAGCCTGACTTCCTTTCCGATCCGCAAAGGAATCAACAATCATCAAGTCAAAGTCGGACTACGCTACGATCTCTGGTAGGCTCGATCGAAGCCGAGGCGTTGACAATGGCGGGTCGTAGGCCCGCCGTTTACGTTTCGTCGCCGGCAATATCCCGGCAGCGACAAAAACTTTCCCCTTGACGCCGAAAGCCTGAACGCATATCGCCGTCCGTGGGCCACCCCTCCCCAACGAGGGGCCACTATCTGGAAGGATAGACCACGATGACGACGCATACGAAGCCCGGATTCCGTCCGGCAAATCCCAATTTTTCCTCAGGTCCCTGTGCAAAACGCCCCGGCTGGTCGGTCGAGGCGCTCAAAAATGCCGCGCTCGGGCGCTCGCACCGTGCCAAGATCGGCAAGACCAAGCTCGAACAAGCGATCGAGCTGACGCGGGAAATCCTCCAGGTTCCGGCGGATTACCGCATCGGCATCGTGCCGGCCTCGGATACCGGCGCGGTCGAAATGGCGCTGTGGTCGCTGCTCGGCGAGCGCGGCGTCGACATGGTGGCCTGGGAGAGCTTCGGCTCCGGCTGGGTCACCGATGTGGTCAAGCAGCTGAGGCTCGCCGATGTGCGCAGGTTAGAGGCTGACTACGGCGCACTGCCGGACCTGACCAAAATCGACTTCGACCGCGACGTGGTCTTCACCTGGAATGGCACGACGTCGGGCGTGCGCGTGCCGAACGGCGACTTCATCCCGGCCACACGCAAGGGCCTGACCATCTGCGACGCCACTTCGGCGGCCTTTGCGCAAAAGCTCGATTTTCAGAAACTCGACGTCGTCACCTTCTCCTGGCAGAAGGTCTTGGGCGGTGAGGGCGCGCACGGAATGCTGATCCTCAGCCCGCGCGCCGTGGAACGCCTGGAAAGCTACAAACCGGCCTGGCCGCTGCCGAAGATCTTCCGTCTCACCTCGGGGGGCAAGCTGATCGAAGGCATCTTCAAGGGCGAGACGATCAACACGCCGTCGATGCTGTGCGTCGAGGACTATCTCGACGCGCTGCGTTGGGCGAAGTCGATCGGCGGCCTCGACGCGCTGGTCACCAGAGCGGATGCCAATGCCGCTGTTCTCGATCGCTTTGTCGGAAAATCTTCCTGGCTCGGCCATCTTGCCGTAGACCCGGCGACGCGTTCGAACACATCGGTCTGCCTTTCCTTCACCGATCCGGATGTCGCTGCACTCGACGCCGATGGACAGGCTGCGTTCGCCAAGGCAATTGTCTCGGCGCTCGACACGGAAGGCGTCGCCTACGACATCGGCGCCTACCGCGATGCACCGCCCGGCCTGCGCATCTGGTGCGGCGCGACAGTCGAGACCTCCGACCTCGAAGCGCTGCTGCCCTGGCTCGACTGGGCCTTTGCCGCGCAAAAGGCGTCGCTCAAAGCGGCGGCCTGACTCCCTCCCCCTCGAGGGGAGGGTGGCCCGAAGGGCCGGGTGGGGTCGCCTCCACCCGCTCAACGATCCGCCATCCAGAAAGAAAAAGATTTGGCCGCATCCGGCCGCAACGACCCCACCCCGGCGCTTCGCGCCGACCCTCCCCTCAAGGGGGAGGGACGCCAATCGCAAAGGACCAAGCCAATGCCCCGCGTTCTCGTCTCAGACAAACTTTCCACCACCGCCGTGCAGATCTTCAGGGATCGCGGCATCGAGGTCGACTATTTGCCGGATCTCGGCAAGGACAAGGAAAAACTGCTCGAAGTGATCGGCCAGTATGATGGGCTGGCCATCCGCTCGGCGACAAAGGTCACGGAGAAGCTGATCAATGCCGCGACCAGGCTGAAGGTCGTGGGCCGCGCCGGCATCGGCGTCGACAATGTCGACATCCCGGCGGCGAGCCGCAAGGGCATCATCGTGATGAACACGCCCTTCGGCAATTCGATCACCACCGCCGAGCATGCCGTCGCCATGATCTTCGCGCTGGCCCGCCAGATACCGGAGGCCAACGCCTCGACCCACGCCGGCAAATGGGAAAAGAACCGCTTCATGGGTGTCGAGATCACCGGCAAGACGCTGGGCATCATCGGCTGCGGCAATATCGGTTCGATCGTCGCTACGCGCGGCGTCGGCCTGAAGATGCATGTCATCGCCTTCGATCCATTCCTGTCGGAC
This sequence comes from Mesorhizobium sp. M0500, assembly GCF_040321165.1. Lineage (NCBI taxonomy): Bacteria > Pseudomonadati > Pseudomonadota > Alphaproteobacteria > Hyphomicrobiales > Phyllobacteriaceae > Mesorhizobium > Mesorhizobium sp. M0500. The sequence goes on along the minus strand of NZ_JAMYRB010000002.1, from coordinate 242,661 downwards.
AGCCGCGCCGAGGAGCTCGGCGTCGAAAAGGTCGAGCTCGACGAGCTGTTCGCCCGCGCCGACTTCATCACGCTGCACACGCCGCTTACCGACAAGACGCGCAACATCATCGACGCCGCGGCGATCGCCAAGATGAAGAACGGCGTGCGTATCATCAACTGCGCCCGTGGCGGGCTGATCGTCGAGGCCGACCTGATCGCGGCGCTGAAGAGCGGCAAGGTGGCCGGCGCCGGCATCGACGTGTTCGAGGTCGAACCGGCGGACAACAACGCACTGTTCGGCATGGAGAATGTCGTGGCGACGCCGCATCTCGGCGCGTCGACCACCGAAGCGCAGGAGAATGTCGCCCTGCATGTCGCCGAGCAGATGTCCGACTATTTGATCAAGGGCGCCGTTTCCAACGCCATCAACATGCCGTCGATCACCGCCGAAGAGGCGCCGCGGCTGAAACCTTTCGTCAAGCTTGCCGAAGTGCTCGGCGCCTTTGTCGGACAGGTCACCGAGGATCCGATCAAGGAGGTCGAGATACTGTTCGACGGCTCGACCGCGACGATGAACACGCGCGCGCTGATCAGTGCCACCCTTGCCGGGCTGATCCGGCCGCAGGTCTCCGACGTCAACATGGTGTCGGCGCCGATCATGGTGAAGGAGCGCGGCATCATCGTCGCCGAGGTCAAGCGTGACAAGTCGGGCGTGTTCGACGGCTATATCAAGCTGACGGTCAAGACCGAGCACAGGACGCGCTCGATCGCCGGCACCTGTTTCTCGGACGGCAAGCCGCGCTTCATCCAGATCAAGGGCATCAATCTCGACGCAGAGGTCGGCCAGCACATGCTCTACACGACCAATGCCGACGCGCCCGGCATCATCGGTCTGCTCGGCACGGTGTGCGGCGAGAACGGCGTCAACATCGCCAACTTCCAGCTCGGCCGCAACCGGCCGGGCGGCGATGCCATCGCATTGCTCTATCTCGATGCGCCGTTCCCGGAAAACGTGTTGGCGCAGGTGCGCTCGCACAAGTCGATCGACTCCGCCAAGCGGCTGCATTTCGATGTGGGGATAGCCTGAAATTCGGTCGCCCCGTGTGCAGCAGCACGCGGGGCGGTGGAACGTCGCGGCAAGCGACTTCATTCAGCAGCGGATGCCGCCATCTTCCGTCCGCTGTATTCGGCGAGGCTGATGCCACCGAGCACCAGCGCGAGAGCCAGCGCCTGATAGAGCTGGAATGTCTCACCGACAATCAGCACCGATAGCAGCGTACCGAAGATCGGCACCAGATTGATGAACAGGCCGGCCCGGTTGGCGCCGATCAGCTCGTTGCCCCTGATATAGAAGATCTGCGCGATGACCGAAGCACCGATGGCGGTATAGAACGCGACCGCCCAGCCGCGGGCATCGGGGACAATGACCTTGCCGGCGGCAATCTCCCACAGGAAGAAAGGCAGCGATGTGACGAGTGCGGCAACCGACAGCGCCAGCATCAGGCTCTGCCAGCGGATGACCGGCTTCAGCCGCAACCCCACCGAATAGAAGGAGTAGCAAAGCACGGCGACCAACATGATCGCGTCGCCAAAGTTGAGATCCAGCTTGAGAAGCTGGCGCAGGTCGCCATGGCTCGCCGTCACCGCGACGCCAATGATGGTCAGCACGACGCCAGCTATCTGCACCCGGTTCACCCGCAGGCGAAACAGCACGAAATTGGCGATGATGATCACGATCGGTATCGCCGCCTGCTCGATCGAGACGTTGATCGCCGTCGTGTAGTTGAGCGCCGTGTAGAAGATCGCATTGAAAAAGGCGAAGCCGCAAGCGCCGAGCCCGCCAAGCAGCAACCAGTGCCTGCGCACCACCGGCCAGTCTTGGCGTAGCGTTCCCCAGCCGATCGGCAGCAGGATCAGAACCGCCAGCAGCCAACGCAGGAAGACCAGCGTCATCGGCGAGATATGACCGACCGCCAGCTTTCCCGCCACGGAGTTGCCGCCCCACAGCAAGGTGGTGAACAGCAGGAACAGATAGGCGGCTCGATGCATCGTGAACTCCCGGCCAGGCAGAGGGAATTTGACGGTCGGTGTGGGCCTATTGCGACCGCCAGCCCAAGTAAATGATGTCAAAGGCGAAAATTGTTGTGCCTCGGAGCGCTTTGGGCGGCAAAGAGTGGTCGCGCTCGCCGGGTCTTGACGCTATAGAGCGACGTGCGTGCAATTGGACGCTACAAAGTACGCGTCGGAAGGCTTTAATCTCGCGTCGTGCTTTTCCGAAAATCGATTCCGATTTTGGGGGCCGATGCGATAGAGGCCTATCGTTTCGAATTGTTTCAAGCTGCTCGTGCGGCGTCTCAAGGGAAAAGAAATATGGCCAATGTGGTGGTCGTCGGCTCGCAATGGGGCGATGAGGGCAAAGGCAAGATCGTAGACTGGCTGTCGGAGCGCGCCGATGTTGTCGTGCGCTTCCAGGGCGGCCACAATGCCGGCCACACGCTGGTCGTCGACGGCAAGGTCTACAAGCTGTCGCTGCTGCCGTCCGGCGTGGTGCGGCAAGGCAAGCTTTCCATCATCGGCAACGGCGTCGTCTTCGATCCGCACGCTTTCGTCGCGGAGGTTGCGAAATTGAAGGCGCAAGGCGTCGAGGTGACGCCAGACCGCCTGAAAATAGCCGAAAACACCGCGCTTATCCTGTCCTTGCACCGGGAGCTGGACGGATTTCGCGAGGACGCCGCTTCCAATTCCGGAACGAAGATCGGCACGACCCGTCGCGGCATCGGTCCCGCCTATGAAGACAAGGTGGGCCGGCGCGCGGTCAGGGTGATGGATTTGGCGGATTTGGAAACGCTGCCCTTGAAGGTCGACAGGCTGCTGACGCACCACAATGCGCTGCGGCGCGGGCTCGGCCATGCCGAGGTCACGCATGAGGCGATCATGAGCGAGCTGATCTCGGTGGCCGACGAGATCCTGCCCTATATGGACCGCGTCTGGAAAATCCTCGACGACAAGCGCCGCGCCGGCGAGCGCATCCTGTTCGAGGGCGCGCAAGGCACGTTGCTCGACATCGACCACGGCACCTATCCGTTCGTCACCTCGTCCAATACGGTTGCCGGTCAGGCCGCCGCCGGGTCGGGTGTCGGGCCGGGCGCCATCGGCTATGTGCTCGGCATCACCAAGGCCTATACGACGCGCGTCGGCGAAGGCCCGTTTCCAACCGAACAGAAGAACGAGATCGGCGAGTTCCTGGGCACGCGCGGCCATGAATTCGGCGTCGTCACCGGCCGCAAGCGGCGCTGCGGCTGGTTCGATGCCGTGCTGGTCCGCCAGGCCGTCGCCGTCAACGGCATCAAGGGCATTGCGCTGACCAAGCTCGATGTGCTCGATGGGCTGGACGAGATCAAGGTCTGTACCGGCTACCGACTCGACGGCGAGGCGATCGATTACCTGCCGGCCAGCCAGGGTGCGCAGGCCCGCGTCGAACCGGTCTACGAGACGCTGGAGGGGTGGAAAGGCACCACTGCCGGCGCGCGTAGCTGGAACGACCTGCCGGCCCAGGCGGTGAAGTACGTCCGCTACATCGAAGAGCTGATCGGCGCGCCGGTCGCACTCCTTTCCACCAGCCCTGAACGGGACGACACGATACTTGTGACCGATCCGTTTCAAGACTAGTTTCTCAGCCTTCCGGGCATTGCGGCTGATTTGCGGGGGCCGGCCCAGAAACAAATGCAGGTCGACTGACGTATGGTAGATTTTGTTCCTATTCTGAAAAAGGCGCTCGATAAACTCGGTGAGCCGTCGGCGGAAGTGCGCGCCAGGGTCTATGACAGGGCCCGTTCGTCAATCGCGAAACAACTCGCAGAGAAGGCCACGATGACGCCTTCCGATGTCGACCGGCAGATGCGTGCACTGGAAGACGCCATCGCCAAAGTCGAGCGGGACTATGCCAAGCCTGCGCCGCCACCCGACCCGCTGGCGGAACTGGAGGACATCTTCTCCTCCATCGACCGCAACAAGAACCAGTCCAGCCATATCCGACAGCCAGCAAAGACGGAGCCGGCATGGCAGCCGGCCAAGACCGAGCCGGCAAAGACCGGGCCGGCCTGGCAGCCCACGCCCGCCAAGGCGGCGCCGAACTGGCAAAAGCCGCAGCCCGTCGCTCTTTCTCAGGAGCGCGCTGGTCCGCCGCCGTCCGATATGGATCTTCCGACGGCTGACGGCCAAGACGGCGTTTTTCGGGGCGACGACTTTTCCAACGACGGCGGGCCCGCGGAGGACAGGTTCCAGCGGCTCCATCCTGCCGAGCGCAGGCGTAGCTATGGCGGTGTGATCGCCGCCGCCATTGCCTTGCTCGTCATTGCCGGTGGTGGCTATGGCATCTGGCTGAACAAGGATGCGTTCGGCAGCATGCTCGGCCTCGACTCGACCAAAGCCGTCGCCACCGAACCGCTGGTAAAACCAGCCCCGCCCAAGCCTGAGGCCGATGCGGCCGTACCGGCCGCCGCGCCTCCGACGGAGGCCGGCGAGGGCGCGAAGTTCACGCAGCGCCTGACGCCCGAGGGCCACGAAGTCGATCCCGGCCCCGCGGCCGGGCAGGCGGGCATCGGCGAAGGCGAATCCGTCGCCGCACTGACCACGCCGCCATCGGCCGCACAAGCGCCGACCACCCCGGCACCCGCCGCGCCGGCACCGGCCGCACCCGCCGACACGCAAGCCACGGCCAATGCTCCAGCAGTCGATGGGTCCGCTGCACCAACTCCCGCAACGCCGCCCGCCAACGGGGCAGCAGCGCCTGCAGCGGCCGCCCCGCCGCCCGCACCGGCAGCGGCACCAACGGCAGTTCCGCCGCAAGCCACGTTGGCCGTCGGCCAGAAGGCGATCTTCTACGAGGAGCGCACCAGCACCGCTCAAGGCTCGGCCGAGCCCGGCAACATCGTCTGGTCGCTGGTGCAGGAATCGCCCGGCGGCGACCTGCCGCCCGAGCCGGCGATCCGCGCCGAGGCGACCATTCCAGGCAAGGATATCCAGTTGCGCATGACGATCCGTCGCAACACCGACCAGACGCTGCCGGCCAGCCATATTATCGAGATGATCTTCCTGACGCCTGACGGCTTCGAGGGCGGCGGCGTCGACAACATCCTGCGTGTCGCCATGAAGGGCTCCGAGCAGGATGCCGGAAGCCCGCTGATCGGCATCCCGGCCAAGATCGCCGACGGTTTCTTCCTGGTTGCGCTCAACGATACCAAGGCGGATGAAGACGCCAATCTGACCTTGCTCAGAGGTCAGGACTGGATCGATGTGCCGGTCGTCTACAAGACCGGGCGGCGGGCGCTGCTCACCATGGAAAAGGGCATTCCAGGCGAGAAGGTGTTCGACGAGGCGCTAAAGGCCTGGCAGACAAAGACGGCGGGGTGAGGCCGGCTCACCAGCCCAACGCCTCTCTGGCTCAGAAGCCTTGGAACAGCATGTCGAGCGCGCTCACGATGTCGTCGTGATGGCGAGAAAGATTTCCTTCGGCAACGGGCAATTCAGAGGTCATCAAGGCTGACATGAATTGAGTGACCATGACATGGTCCTTACCGTTGACGGTGAAGATAGGGTTTAGCCGGCGGCCCGGCACTGGGGCCTTGTTGGCTGGCATCAGCGGGACGACGACCTTCGTGTCGAGCCGTCCCAGAAGGTCGGATTGGACATCGAGAAGGTAACCGTCGCCTTCGGCACTCTGGTAGAAATCATAACGTGCCATCAAAACAGCCGGTGCTTGGCCAGAGGCAAGCCGTTGCGCCTGACATAGTCATTCGAACTGTCGATCGCTTCCTTGTTTTCCTCCTGCCACCGGCGGTTTTTTTCGGCCGAAATCGCCTTGGCGATGCCCTCTTCCGCAGCGCGGGATATATTGATGCCCAACGCCTTGGCATCCTCGATCAATCGGGAGTCGATCGATGTATTAACCGACTTTCTTTGGGTTTTTGGCTTCGATTGAAGCATACAGCCGCTCCCATTTATGCGCATAATGTAGGCGCATATGAGCGTGCACGCAACCTCTCATCCCTCCATCTCTTCCCTTAGCATCTCGAGTTCCAGCCATTCCTCCTCGAGCGCTGCCAGTGTGACGCGCTCCTTGTCGAGCGCGGCAATCGTCTTCTGGAACGAGGCCGGGTCGCGCTCGTAATAGGCCGGATCGGCGATGTTGTTCTCCAGCCGCGAGATCGAGGCCGACACCGCCTCGATCTTCTTGGGTAAGGTTTCCAGCGCGAATTTCTGCTTGAACGACAGTTTCTTGGCCGGGCCCTTCGGTGCGGCCGCTTCGTTCCTGCTTGCCGCCGTCGCTTCACCGGCTTCTGCTTTTGGCCGCGCCCTGCGGTCGTCCAGCCTGGTGCCGCCGCGCTGCCCAAGCATGTCGGAATAGCCGCCGGCATATTCGATCCAGCGGCCGTCACCATCCGGCGCGATGATGCTGGTCACGGTGCGGTCGAGGAAATCGCGATCGTGGCTGACCAGGATCACCGTGCCGGCAAAACCGGCGACCAGTTCCTGCAGCAGCTCCAGCGTCTCCATGTCGAGATCGTTGGTCGGCTCGTCGAGCACAAGCAGGTTTGCCGGCCGCGCCAAAACGCGTGCGAGAATCAGCCGTGCCCGCTCGCCGCCCGAAAGCTCGCGCACCGGCGTGCGCGCCTGTTCCGGCTTGAACAGGAAGTCTTTCATGTAAGAGACGACGTGGCGCTGCTCGCCATTGATGACGAGGTTCTCGCCGCGCCCGTCGGTCAGATACTGCGCCAATGTCTCCTGCGGGTCGACGGCTTCGCGCTTCTGGTCGAGCGTGGCGATCTCCAGATTTGTGCCGAGCCGCACCGTGCCCGCGTCCGGCTTCAATTCGCCGGTCAGCATCTTCAACAGCGTCGTCTTGCCGGCGCCGTTCGGCCCGACCAGACCGACGCGATCGCCGCGCTGGATGCGGGTCGAGAATCCCTTGACCACGGTCAGATCGCCAAAGCTCTTCTCGATGTTCTTGGCTTCGATCACCAGTTTGCCGGATTCGGCGGCGTCGCTGGCTGTCATCGTCGCCGCACCCTCGGCGCCGCGGTGGCCGCGAAAGCGCTGGCGCATGATCTGCAACTCACCGAGCCGGCGCATGTTGCGCTTGCGCCGCGCTGTCACGCCATAGCGCAGCCAGTGCTCCTCACGCACGATCTGGCGACCGAGCTTGTGCTGCTCGCGCTCTTCCTCCTCCAGCACCGTGTCGCGCCATTCCTCGAAATAGGCAAAGCCCTTGTCGAGACGGCGAGTCTGGCCGCGGTCGAGCCAGATTGTGGCGCGCGACACGCGTTCGAGAAAACGGCGGTCATGCGAGATGACGACCAGTGCCGAGGAGGTGCGGGCAAGCTCCTCCTCCAGCCATTCGATGACCGAAAGGTCAAGATGATTGGTCGGCTCATCGAGGAGGAGAATGTCGGGCTCCGGCGCCATGACGCGGGCGAGGGCGGCGCGCCGCGCCTCGCCGCCGGAGAGATCGTTCGGCCGTTCCTCGCCGGTCAGGCCGAGATGCTCCATCAGATAGGTGGCGCGGTAGGGATCGTCGGCCGGCCCGAGCCCCGCCTCGACATAGGCGCGGACAGTCGCAAAGCCGTCCATGTCGGGCATTTGCGGCAAGTAGCGCACGGTCGCCGAAGGCTGGCGGAAGACTTCGCCGTCCTGCGGTTCGATCAGCCCGGCGGCGATCTTGAGGAGCGTCGACTTGCCAGAGCCGTTGCGGCCAACCAGGGCGATCTTGTCGCCAGCAGAGGCCGTCAGGGCGGCACCGTCGAGCAGCGGCGTGCCGCCAAAGGTCAGCTTTATCCCGTCGAGATTGAGAAGCGGCGGCGCCATGTCGGCTTTCTGGGCTCAGCTTTCCGGAAGAGGATAGGGATGTGCGAGCAGCAGCGCGCGGCCGCTGGCCAGCGCGATTTCCAACCGGCCCCTGACCTCGTTGGAAATGGTCAGCGACGAGCCGAACGCAACCTCGACATGGTCGAGCGGCCATTTGGCGCCGGTGACTGTCAGGCCGGCGAGATCCGAAAAGCCGAGCACCGAAAACAGCGTGCCGTCGGCATAGTCGAAGCCAGTCTTTCCCGGCAGCAAGGGAATGCCTTCCTGTGCGCCGCTGGTCAAAAGCACTTCCGTCCCGCCTTCCGCCAGCCGGATGCTTAGCGCCAGATGCAGGAAGATGTGGTCGGTACGTTTGCCGCCGAAGGCGCCTGCGAGCACAAGGCTGGTCGCACCACGTTCGAGTGCGGCGGCGATAGCGAGTTCACCGTCGGTCTTGTCCTTTTCAGCGGGAAACACCTGCCGTGGCACGGCGGCCAGATCTTCCGGCAAATCGGCAGGCACCGAATCGAAATCGCCGACCCAGAGTTCCGGCCTCAGGCCCAGCATACGGGCATGGCCGATGCCGGCGTCGGCAGCGATGACACGCGAGCCTTCGACCTGGCGGTCGAGCAGCGGCGTGCGGATGAGATCGCCGCCAAGCAGGATGGTGAATGTGCTCATATCTCGTGGCCCTTACCAGCCCTGCCCCGGAAACGGAAGATGAAACGGCAGACGAAACGGAAGGCTGGGCTTTGGATGCCCGGCAAACTTCCGCTTGCGCAGCACTTCGGCCGGGCCTATGTGTCGCAACGCTCTAACGGGGTGCCGGACGCGATCTTCGCGGACCGGCTGAGAGGCAAGACTGCCAACCCGCTGAACCTGATCCGGTTTGTACCGGCGGAGGGATTAGACGTTTCGGACAGCCCGACGCCTCAATTCCTTTCAACGCGAACGAAGGAGGCGCCGATGCGCAGTTTTTTCCACTCTCTTGTCTCGATTGTCCTGCTTGCGGCATCCGCGCTCGCCCTGCCAGGGCAGGCATCGGCACAGGATAGATTGACGGTCTACACCTATGAAAGCTTCACCGCCGATTGGGGTCCGGGACCGGCGGTGAAGAAGGCCTTCGAGGCCGAATGCAGTTGCGTCGTCGAATTCGTCTCGGTCGCCGACGGCGTGGCGCTGCTCAACCGTGTGAAGCTGGAAGGCGCCGCGACCAAGGCCGATATCGTACTTGGCCTCGATACCAACTTAACCGCCGACGCCAAGGCAACCGGCTTGTTTTCGCCGCACGGCGCCGTGTCGGGCGTCAATGTGCCGGGCGGCTGGAGCGACGATATTTTCGTGCCGTTCGACTATGGCTATTTCGCCGTCGTCTACGATACCGAAAAACTGAAGAGCCCGCCGAAGAGCCTCAGGGAATTGGTCGAGGGCGATGCCGGAGAGAAGATCGTCATCCAGGATCCGCGCACCTCGACGCCGGGCCTTGGCCTGCTGCTGTGGGTCAAGTCGGTCTATGGCGACAAGGCGCCGGAAGCCTGGGCCAAACTCAAGGCGAAGGTGCTGACGGTAACGCCGGGCTGGAGCGAGGCCTACGGCCTGTTCACCAAGGGCGAGGCGCCGATGGTGCTGTCCTACACCACCTCGCCGGCCTACCACATGGTCGCCGAAAACACCGAGCGCTACCAGGCGGCGTCCTTCGAGGAGGGCGAATATCTGCAGATCGAGGTTGCGGGGATCACCACCAAGGGTGCGAAGAACCCGCTGGCAGAAAAGTTCATTGCCTTCATGACCGGACCGAAATTCCAGGATGTCATTCCCGAAACCAACTGGATGTTCCCGGCCGGCAAAACCGACAAGCCGCTCAACCCGGCGTTCGACAAGCTGGTCAAGCCGACCAAGACCTTGCTGTTCAGCCCGGAAGACGTCGCGGCCAACCGCAAGGCCTGGGTCGATGAGTGGCTTGCGGCGATGAGCAAGTAGGGCTCAAGCCTCGTCGGATGTTTGCGCCAAGCCACCCCCCTCTGGCCTGCCGGCCATCTCCCCCTCAAGGGGGGAGATCGGCAGCTTTGTCGCCTCTCCTCGTCCTGCCACTTGTGAGATTGGCGAAGGCGGCTGAGTGCGCAATCTCCCCCCTTGAGGGGGAGATGGCCGGCAGGCCAGAGAGGGGTGGGCTCGGCCATTGTCAGGTATTTCCTTCGATCAACACCTGTCGTAGTGTCGGGTAGCGCGACATGCGTACGCGTCATCCGGCCGATCCCCGCGTCACTGCCGGCATCGTCGCGCTCGCCGCCATCGCGCTGCTGATCGGCGGGGCATTCGCCGGGCTCGTCGTCGAAGCCACACGCGACCTGTCCGGCGCCGCTTCCGCCTTCGATTCCTATCTCCTGCGTGTTGCCCGCTTCACGCTCTGGCAGGCTCTGTTGTCGACCCTGCTCTCCGTCGCACCGGCGCTGTTCGTCGCGCGCGCCCTGTCGCGGCATCCGCGTTTTTTCGGGCGAGGCTTTATCCTGCAGCTTTTCGCCGTGCCGCTGGCGCTGCCGGCCATTGTTGCCGCACTCGGTGTCTTGGCACTCTATGGCCGCGCCGGGTATTTCGCCGGCACGCTCGGCGCGATTGGCGGGCAGAGCTGGCCCGGCATCTATGGCCTGTCGGGCATTCTCGTCGCCCACGTCTTCTTCAACCTGCCGCTGGCGACGCGGCTGTTCCTGGAAGCGCTGCAGACCGTGCCGGCCGACCAATGGCGGCTGGCGAGCCAGCTTGGCATGGGGGCTGCGCCGGCCTTCCGGCTGATCGAATGGCCGCCGCTGCGTGCGGCCTTGCCGGGCGTTGCCGGGCTCGTTTTCATGCTGTGCATCACCTCCTTCACCATCGTGCTTACGCTCGGCGGCGGACCCAGAGCGACGACGCTGGAGGTTGCCATCTACCAGGCGCTGCGTTTCGACTTCGACCCGGCGCGGGCTGTGACGCTGACCCTGCTGCAGATTGCCCTGACCTTCGTCGTCGTGCTGGCCTTGACGCGGCTCGGCGCCAATATGGTCGGGGATGCCAATCTGCCGGTGGCGCCGCGCCGGTATTTTTCAGCCGGTGCGGCCGAGACCGTGCTGAACGCATTGGCGATCGGGCTCGCACTGCTGTTTGTCGCCGGGCCGATGGCGGCCACGTTGGCAGCCGGGCTTGGCGCCGATCTCGGCCGCCTGGCCGGCGAGAGCGCGGTGCGGCAAGCGACGGCGACCAGTGCCGTGCTCTCCCTCCTATCGGCGCTGCTCTCTGTGGCGTTGTCGCTGTCGCTGGTCGTGGCGCGCCGGGCGCTGGCGCTCACCCGGCGGCAGGGCCGGCGGACACTGCTCGAACATCTGGCCGACACCGGTGCGGGGTTCGTCCTGGTGGTGCCGCCCATCGTCATCGGCGCCGGCTGGTTCCTGCTCTTGCGCACCGTCGGCGATGTCTTTGCGATCGCCCCTGTCATGGTCGTTACGGTCAATGCGGTGATGGCGATGCCGTTCGCCATCCGCGCCATTCGCCCTGCCTATGACGCGGCGAGCGAACGCCACGAACGGCTCTGCGCACAGCTTGGTATCTTGGGCTGGAACCGGTTGCGGCTGGTCGACTGGCCGTCGCTGCGGCGGCCGCTCGCCACCGGCTTCGCGTTCGCCATGGCGCTGTCGCTCGGCGATCTCGGCGTCATTGCGCTATTCGGCAGCGATTCCGTGCAGACCTTGCCCTATCTGCTGCTGGCGCGCATGGGCAGTTACCGCACCGAGGATGCGGCCGGCCTGGCGCTGCTGCTCGGCCTTGTCTGCCTGGCGCTGGTGTTGGCCGCAGACTGGCTGGGAAGGAGGGAGAAATCATGATGCCGATCAGCCCGGAACGGTCCATTTCCGTCGAAAAAGGCGCGGCCGTGCGGCTCGATAATGTCTCGTTCAGCTATGGTGAAACGCCGCTTATATTCGATGTTGATTTCCCGGCGTCGGAAATCACCGCCATCATGGGGCCGAGCGGTTCGGGAAAGTCGACGCTGCTCAATCTGGTGGCCGGCTTCGAGACGCCGCGGTCGGGCCGCGTGCTGATCGGCGGCGCCGACGTCAGCACTGCGCCGCCATCAGCGCGGCCGGTATCGATGGTGTTCCAGGAAAACAACCTGTTTGCCCATCTGTCCCTCGAGCAGAATGTCGGGCTCGGCCGCTCGCCTTCGCTCAGGCTGAGCGACGCTGACCGCGCCGCAATCGCCGCAGCGCTGAAGCGCGTCGGCCTTGCCGGCAAGGAAAGCCGGCTGCCGCGCGAACTCTCCGGCGGCGAGCGGCAGCGCGTCGCGCTCGCCCGTGTCCTGGTGCGCGACCGGCCGGTGTTGTTGCTCGACGAGCCGTTCGCTTCGCTCGGACCGGCACTGCGCGACGACATGCTCGACCTGGTGGCCGACGTCCATTCGGAGCAGTGCATGACGGTGCTATTCGTCACGCACCAGCCGGACGATGCGCGCCGTATCGGCCAAAACATGGTTTTCCTGGATGGTGGCACGGTTGCCGCGACGGGCACCGCGGCCGATTTTTTCGTCGGGGCTGGACCGGAGGCATTCCGACGCTATATCGGCTCGGGTCCGTTTGCGGTTGGATCACGAGATGTTGCCCGGAAGCGGACATAATTTATGGTCAAACCGGCGGAAGGCGAAGCGGCGCTTGCTTGCCATGGTCGAGGTAGTGTGGCTAGGTCCGCCAGGAGCTGGTCCGGCCTAGACCGTGATTTGCCCTTGCTGCCTCGCATCTGTCGGACGCACGAAGGACGCCGTAGCACTTGATTTTGCGCGTGATGCTTTCCGGAAATCGCGCCCGATTTTCGCGGTCACGTGCCAGGACTTGAAAGGAAGCCGATCTGCCGACCGGCATCGACAATCGGAGGGTGAAACCGCTGGCGCGCTTTCTGGCGCTGGCCGGTCTCGCCGTGGCGCTGGCAAGCTGCCAGATGTTCACGCCTCCCGACGTGCAGGAATCAGGCTTTCAGCCCTCAGACAAGCCGATCACGGTCGACAATGTCGCCGCCAACGGCAAGCTCGCTCAACTGGCGAAGGCGCAGCACCCGCGCATCCTCGCCACCTATGGCGGCGAGTATTCCGACCCCAAGCTCGAGCGCATGGTGGCCAAGATCGTCGGCAGACTGACCGTGGTGTCGGCCAACCCAACCCAGACCTACCGCATCACCATCCTCAACTCGCCCAACGTCAATGCCTTCGCGCTGCCGGGCGGTTATCTCTACATCACCCGCGGCCTGCTGGCGCTGGCCAACGATTCGGCCGAGCTTGCCGCCGTCATTGCGCATGAGATGGGCCACGTTACGGCCAACCACGGCCTGCAGCGCCAGCAACTGGAAGCCGAGGAGGGGTTGGCGACCAAGGTCGTTTCGGATGTGCTCGGCGACAACCCGACCGCCAAGGCGGCGCTGATCCGCGGCAAGCTGAGGCTGGCCCAGTTCTCGCGCAATCAGGAGCTGGAGGCCGACGCCATCGGCATCAAGTCGATCGGCGAAGCCGGTTTCGATCCCTACGCCGCCGGCCGCTTCCTGCAGTCGATGTCGGCCTATACCGATTTCCGCTCAATCAGCGGCGCTACCGACGCCAGCCTCGACTTCCTGGCGACGCACCCCAACACGCCGCAGCGTATAGACCTCGCGCAGCGCCACGCCCGCCAGTTCGGCGCGCCCGGTGTCGGGTCGCGCGACCGCGATTCATTTCTTGCCGGCGTAGACGGGCTGCTTTACGGCGACACGCCGGAGGAAGGCTATGTGCGCGGCGAAACCTTCCTGCACCCTGGCCTCGGCGTGTCGTTCTCGGTGCCCAACGGCTTCGTCATCGACAATTCGGCGGCGGCGGTGACGGCGACCGGCCCGGGCGACATGGCGATCCGCTTCGACGGCGTTTCGATCGACAAGAACCGCTCGCTGACCGACTACATCCGCAGCGGTTGGGTTGCCGGCCTCGACGACAGCAGCGTGCGCCAGGAGACGATCAACGGCAACGAAGCGGCAACCGCGCATGCCGGCGCCGATGGCTGGCAATTCGATATTGCGGTGATCCGCGCCGGCGGCCAGGTCTACCGCTTGCTGACCGCGGCACCTTCGGCCAGCACCTCGCTGAGCACGGTGGCGCGCTCGGTCAGCGGCTCGTTCCGCATCCTGAGTGCTGCCGAGAAGGCAGCGCTGAAGCCACTGCGTATCCGCATCGTCACGGTGCAGCCCGGCCAGACAATGGGCTCCCTGGCCGCACAGATGGTCGGCGTCGACCGCAAGCTGGATTTGTTCAGGGTGCTCAACGCGCTGTCGCCGGGTGCCGCGGTTTCGGCCGGCGACAAGGTCAAGATCGTCACCGACAAATAGCAGCCGACGCGATTCAGGCTGCGAGAAATTCCGGATTCTGCTTTACCAGCGCCGCCTTGAGCTTTTCCATGGCGCGCGCCTCGATCTGCCGGACACGTTCCTTGGAGATGCCGAGCGTCTCGCCGAGCGCTTCGAGCGTCGCGCCCTCGTCGCTCAGCCGGCGTTCCTCGATAATCCTGAGCTCGCGCGCATTGAGAGCGCCGAGTGCCGTCTTCAGCCACACCGAGCGGCGTTCGACGTCGATCGTATCGCCGACGACCTCATCGGGCAGCGGGTCATCCGAAACCAGGAACTCCATCCGCTCGGTTGCGCCCGCATCGTCGGCTAGCGGCGTGTTGAGCGAGCTGTCCGGCGCCGAAAGGCGGGAATCCATCATCGCCACATCGGCCTCCGATACCCCGAGAGCCGCCGACACTTCGCGGTAGAGCGTGGCATTCGACATCTGCTCGGCGCCGTTTGCCAGGCGGGCGCGCAGACGCCGCAGGTTGAAGAACAGCGCCTTTTGCGCCGAGCTAGTGCCGCCGCGCACGATCGACCAGTTGCGCAGGATATAGTCCTGCATCGAGGCGCGAATCCACCAAGTCGCGTAGGTCGAGAACCGCACCTCGCGCTCGGGCTCGAAACGGGCCGCTGCCTCCAGCAGCCCGACATGGCCTTCCTGGATCAGGTCGCCCAGCGGAAGGCCGTAGTGGCGAAACCGCGACGCCATGGAAATGACCAACCGCATATGCGCGACGGTGATGCGGTGCAGCGCGTGCTGGTCATTGTTTTCCTTCCAGCGCAGCGCCAGGAGATGCTCTTCGTCACGTTCCAGATAAGGGGCTTTCATCGCCGCGCGAACCATGGTCCGTCCTGCACTGTCTTCCATCATGCCGCGCTCCTGCTCCAGGCGTTGCGGTGCGATCGAATCGTGAGTTGGCGCCGATGGTTGAAATGGCGGCGCCGCGCCCTACAACAGCGAAGAACGTGCCATGCGGGGGAATGTTCCCCCGGACTGTCATGTCGATTGCGCTGTTCCAGGCGATTCGCCACCGGCCTTGACTCAGCCGGACGGCGCCGGGAGATACTGGTTGAGAATTGGATTTCAAGGGCGCGAGATTTTTGAAATTTAGTTTCTTATTCTGGCATCGCGCATCTGTCATTTTCCGGCACTCGCAATGACGCCGGACATCGGCCAAGGACGGGATCACAGAAAAATGAAATGGCTCAAATCGCTCATCATCGCCGGAACGCTGCAGGTTCTGGCCATCGCCGCCGGTCACGCCGGCGCCAATCTCGACCAGATCAAGCAGTCCGGCGTCTTCAAGGTCGGCACGGAAGGAACCTATGCGCCTTTCACCTATCATGATGCTTCCGGTGCGCTGGTTGGCTTCGACGTCGAGATCGCGCGGGCCATCGCCGAGCGCCTCGGCGTCAAGGCCCAGTTCCTCGAAGGCAAATGGGACGGGCTGATCGCCGGTCTCGATGCCAACCGCTACGATGCCGTCATCAACGAGGTCGGCATCACCGAGGCGCGCAAGGCCAAATATGATTTCTCCGATCCCTACATCGCCTCCAAGGCGGTGCTGATCGTGCGCGGCGACAACACCGACATCAAGGGTTTCGCCGATCTCAAGGGCAAGAAGGCGGCGCAGTCGCTGACTTCGAACTTCGGCAAGCTGGCTGAAACCAACGGCGCCGAGCTCGTCGGCACCGACGGCTTCGACCAGTCGATCCAGCTGCTTCTTACCGGCCGCGCCGACGCCACCATCAACGACAGCCTGTCCTTCCTCGACTTCAAGAAGCACAAGCCCGACGCCAATGTGAAGATTGCCGCGCAGGAAGAAAACGCCGACTATTCCGGCGTCATCGTACGCAAGGGCGATCCGGAACTGGTGGCCGCCATCAATAAGGCGCTGGCCGACATCAAGGCCGACGGCACCTACCAGAAAATCGCCGACACCTATTTCGGCCAGGACGTTTCGAAGTAAAACGGCTTTCTCGTGTGGGCCGAACGCCGGCCCGCGTCGTTCATATCGCGGCGAGCTGTCTTTTGACGGCCCGCCGCTTTCGCGTGATATGAGCGACGGCAATCTGGCAAGGAGGAGCCTTCGTGCCGCACTGGCTGCAATTGATGCTGGAATCCCTGCCTACGCTGCTGTGGGCTGCACTGATCTTCACCGTGCCGTTGACGCTGCTGTCGTTTGCATTCGGTCTTGTCCTAGGCCTGGTTGTGGCGCTTGTCCGGCTGTTCGGTCCCAAACCGCTGGTCGCCGTGGTCCGCTTCTACGTCTGGATATTCCGCGGCACGCCGCTTCTCGTGCAACTGTTCCTTATCTTCTACGGCCTGCCATCGGTCGGCATCCTGCTCGACGCCTTTCCGGCAGCACTGATCGGCTTCACCTTGAACATCGGTGCTTATTCGTCGGAAATCATCCGCGCCGTCATCGGTTCGGTGCCCAAGGGCCAGTGGGAAGCGGCCTATTCGATCGGCATGACCTGGGCCCAGGCAATGCGGCGCACCATTCTTCCACAGGCGGGACGCGTCGCCGTGCCGCCGCTGTCCAACACCTTCATCTCGCTGGTCAAGGACACTTCGCTCGCCGCCGCCATCACCGTGCCGGAGATGTTCCAGGCAGCGCAGCGCATCGTCGCCACCACCTATGAGCCGCTGATCCTCTATGTCGAGGCAGCGGCCCTCTATCTGATCATGAGCTCCGTGCTGTCGGCCTTGCAGGCGCGGCTGGAAACGCGGCTCAACCGTTATGGCGGCTTCCTGGAGGCGCGCGCATGATTGGCCTCACCAACATCGAAAAGCGTTTCGGCGACAATTTGGTGCTGAAGGGCGTGACCGTCACCATCGAGGAAGGCAGCGTTACGGCGCTTGTCGGGCCGTCGGGCGGAGGGAAGAGCACGCTTTTGCGCTGCATCAACCTGCTCGAGCTGCCGACTTCAGGCACGGTACGGATCGGCGACGATGCACTCGAATTCCACCCCGGCGGCAGGGTCTCGACCAGGGATATCCAGCGACTGCGGCTGCAGACCGGCATGGTGTTCCAGAATTTCCAGTTGTTTCCGCATCGCACCGCGATCGAGAACATCATGGAGGGGCTGGTGACGGTGCTGAAATGGCCCAGGGAGAGGGCGCGCGAACGGGCGCTGGCCCTGCTCGAAAAGGTCGGCATGGCGCACAAGGCCGATGCCTGGCCGGCGACCCTGTCAGGTGGCCAGCAGCAGCGCGTGGCGATTGCCCGGGCGCTGGCGCCTTCGCCGAAGGTCCTGCTCTGCGACGAGCCGACCTCGGCACTCGATCCGGAACTGGCGCAGGAGGTGGTCGACGTGCTCGGCAAGCTCGCCAGCGAGGGCACGACCATGGTGATGGCGACGCATGACCTGCGGCTCGCCTCCAAGATCGCGCGGGAAGTGGTGTTCCTCGATGCCGGCAACATCGTCGAACAAGGCCCGGCCGCGGTGCTGTTCAGCAACCCGGAACGCCAGCGGACCAAGCGGTTCATCGCCACACTAAAGCACGAGGCGGAAAGGGAGGACGGCGGCGAAGGTTAGATATGCATTCTCGCCGGTCAGCCAAAACAAAAAACCCGGCGCAAGGCCGGGTTTTTCTGAATTCGAAAGCAAAAAAGCTCAGGCGGCTTCTTCCTGCTCGGCTTCCTCGTTGTCGGCCTTGGCGCCGCGCTTCGGGCCCTTATTGAGGTTCACCTCGATGAGGCGCACCGCTTCGGTCTCCGACATGCGGTTGACGGCCGCGATCTCGCGGGCCATGCGGTCGAGGGCCGCCTCGTAGAGCTGGCGCTCGGAATAGGACTGCTCCGGCTGGTTATCGGCGCGGTAAAGGTCGCGCACCACTTCCGAGATCGAGATCAGATCGCCGGAGTTGATCTTGGCATCATATTCCTGGGCACGGCGTGACCACATGGTGCGCTTGACGCGGGCGCGGCCCTGCACGACCTTCAGCGCGCGCTCGACATAATCCTCTTCCGACAGCTTGCGCATGCCGATCGAGGTCGCCTTGGCGACCGGCACCTTGAGGCGCATCTTGTCCTTCTGGAAGTCGATGACGAACAACTCCAGCTTGTGGCCCGCGACTTCCTGCTCATCGATCGAGACGATCTGGCCGACACCATGCGCCGGATAGACGATGTACTCGCCGGTCTTGAAACCGTGGCGCGCTGCGGTGGACTTCTTCTGCGGGGTGATCGTTGCCATTACGCCCTGAACTCCTTGTTGTGGTACCGGCATCGTGCCGGCCCGAACTCGTGCGACCGGGGTGACCGGTCCTTAGCCACACAACGATGAACTCACCGGAAAGGCCAGGACCGGCAAATCGCAACATTGCGACCGCCTGCCCCAGATCGCTCTGGTCCGGATTGAGAAATTCACCTTTCAGTGATTTGGGGCGTTTGCGCCATAAATCGACGTTGTGTCACCGGCATGTTTGGTTGATATAACACAAAAAGTCGGAAGAATCAAGGTTTTGCTGCACGCGCGAAGGCCACGCGCCGTCGCCGCCTGTCAAGGCAGTTAATGTATCACGTCTGTTACGCGGCGTCAGGCCGCCGCAGCCGGCAGGCTCGTCAGTCGCCTTCGCCGGGCTCGGGGGAGAAATATTTCTCGAACTTGCCAGTTTCGCCATCGAAATTTTTAGCGTCGGCCGGCGGCTCCTTCTTGGCGGTGATGTTGGGCCATTTCTCGGCATATTCGGTGTTGATCTGCAGCCATTTGTCGAGACCCGACTCGGTGTCGGGCTTGATCGCGTCGGCCGGGCATTCCGGTTCGCAGACACCGCAATCGATGCACTCGTCCGGGTGGATGACGAGCATGTTCTCACCTTCGTAGAAGCAGTCGACCGGACAGACCTCGATGCAGTCCATGTATTTGCATTTTATGCAATTGTCGGTCACGACATAGGTCATTGGTCGGCTCCGGGACGTCCCATTTTATTGGGCTTTTTTGGTGAGGTAACGCCTTTGTCCGCTGGTGGCAAGGGCGGCCCCTGCCAGCGGTGCCGCGGTTTCCGGAATGGAATTCCGGAAGGCCGGCAAAGCGGGCGTTCGACCTTGCTCAATCGTCGCCGAGCAGGTGGTCGGTCTGGCGGCGTTCCTTCTTCGTCGGGCGACCGCTGCCGGCCTCGCGCAACGGCGGCACCGCATCCGGAAGCGCCTCGTCCTTGGGCGCGGGGGGCGGCGACATGTCCTCGTAGAGCAGGCGGGCCTCTTCGGCCGGGCCACGCCGTGCGCCGGTGCCAAGGACTTTCCAGACGGAGATCCGCCGCTCCAGCGTGATGGTCAAAACGTCGCCCGGCCGGACCGTATCGGAGGCCTGCGCTGCTTTGTCGCGATTGATGCGGACGCGTCCGGCGACGACCAGCTTGGCTGCCAGCGTGCGCGATTTTACCGCGCGCGAGAAGAACAGCCACTTGTCGATGCGCTGGCGGGCATCAGTGACCATTGGACGAGCAGCCTACTTCTTCAGCTGGTCGCGCAACGCGGCGAGCTTGGCGAAGGGCGAGTCCGGGTCGAAGCGGACCGGGCGTTCCTCACGCGGCTTTGGCTGGAAGGCGGGTTTTGCGCCTTGGGCGCCGCCTTTGCCGTCCTGCCGGCCAGCCTTCCAGTCGGGCCGGTTTTCGCGCCGGTCCGGGCGTTCACCTTGCGGCTTGCCGGCGCGCTGATCTGCCGCCTCGCCTTGCGGCCTGGGCTTGAACTTGCTGCGATCGAAGCGCGGCTTGCCGGCGCCGTCGCGCTGGTCGTGGCGCCCCTGACGGGCGGGCCGGTCGCCCGGCGCCGGTTGTCCGCCGGCATCTGCCGGCGCATCGCTGCGGCTGTCCGGCGCAGCTTGACCATTGCGCGCGCGATTGTCCCGATGATTGTCCCGGGGGCGGTTGTCATGCTGGCGATGACGCGGGCGCTGGTCGAAACGGCCCTGCCGCCACAACAGAACGGGTTTTGGCTCCTCGGCCTCTGGAGCGGGCTCGCCGGCGACGGCTTCCGCCGTCGTCGCAGGTTCGGCCGGCGATGTTTCCATAGTTTCGAAAACCGGCGGTTCTGCCGGTGCCGCAGCCTCAGTTTCCGCCCCAAGTTCCGCCCTTGGCTCGGCCGCTGGTTCCGCAGGCGCTTCAGCAGTCGCCTCCGCGGCGGGCCGGGTCTCTTGCGTGACTTCTGCCGCAGCTTCAGGGGCTGGAGCTTCCGCGACAGGCTCTGCCGTCGCTTCGGTCACAGCTTCGGCCGCCGCCTCCGCAACAGGAGCCGCATCCGACACAGGTTCCGAAGCCTCCGCCGGCGGCTCTGCCGCGGCAGCTGCTTCCGCCATCCTCGCCTGCTCGACTCGCGCAGCCTCTTCCGCCGCCTGCTTTGCAGCGGCAGCTTCACGCGCGGCATTGTCCTGTGCTTCGAGCCGCGCCTTGACCTCGGCCGCCGGTTTGGCATCGGCGCGATAGCCGAGTCCCTTCAGGATTTCTTCCATGTCGTCGGCGGTGGCGCCGAGGATCGACATCATCGGCGGCGTCACCATGAACGACTGACCGTCATAGGCGCCGTCGGGGCGAGGGCCGAGGCCCGGCTTCCAGTTGGTCGCCGGCCGGATCAGGTCGGCCAGCCGTTCGAGAATATCGACGCGTACAGCACGCCGGCCAAGATTGCGGTAGCCGGCAAGCTTGTAGAAGGTCTTGTCGAAGGTCGGATCGATGACCACCGAGGTGCGGCCGGAGGCCAGTGCGTGAACGACATCGCCGAAGCCGGGCTTGTCCTTGCCGTCGTTTCTCAGCGCCCACAGCAGCGTTATCAGCCCGGCCGGCGCCGGCTTGATCAGCGCCGGGACGAAGACATGGTAGGCGCCGAAGCGCACTCCGAGACGGCGAAGCGCCGCGCGGCCTTCCTGGTCGAGCGACTTCATCTCGTCGGCGATGTCGCGACGGTTGATGAGGCCGAGATGCTCGACAAGCTGGAAAGCGATGCCGCGGCCGATGCCGGTGATCTGCTCGGCATTCTTGAGATCGACCAGCGGCTTCAGCAGGGATTCGATCTGGAAGTTGACGAAGCGCTCGGCGCGCGCCGCAACCTTGTCGCGTGCCGGGCCGGTGAGTTGCTCGTCGGCGAGCAGAACGAGACGCGGCTTCAAAGCGTCTTCGCCGGCGACCAGCGTGCCGATCGGCGCGCCGATCCAGCGTAGCGTGCCATCCGAACCCAGGGCGATGTCGCCATTGGCAGAGGCGCCGAAGCGCTCGGCCCGCGCCTCGAACTCGGCGGCAAGCGCCTTCTGCGCCGCCGCCCGTACCGCCTTGGCGTCCTCGCCGCCGGCGCTCTGGTCGGCGGTGAAGCGGAAACCCTGCAGCTCGCCGACATGATGGCCTTCGACGAGGACGGTTCCGGTTGGGCTGATTTCGGCTTCAGGCATCGTGTTTTCTCTAAGGCGCCGCATGAGGACGGAAGTCCTGCGGTCTACAAAACGTTTCGTCAACCGCTCATGCAGCGCATCCGACAATCTGTCTTCGATTTCGCGCGTCTTTTCCTGCCAGTGTGCCCGATCGGCCAGCCAGCCGGGCCGGTTGGAAACGAAGGTCCATGTGCGGATCTGGGCAATCCTGTGCGACAGCGTGTCGATGTCGCCTTCGGTTGTGTCGGCACGGCGCACCTGCTCGGCCATGTAGTTCTCGTCGACATGGCCATGCCTGGCAAGGTCCATGTAGATGGAGGCGATCAAGTCGGCATGCTGGGCCGGCGCGATCTTCCTGTAGTCGGGCAGCGCGCAGGCTTCCCAAAGCAGCGCCACGCGCCTGGCATCGGTGGTGAGTGCCCGGATGTCGTCGTCGCGCGACAGATGCTCGAGCGCCTGCGCGTCTACTGCCGGCAGTGCGCGCGTCAGGCCTTCTACCGGGGCGTTGGTCTCAATCGAGCGCTTCAGCGCATCGAGGCTGGCGAAATTGAAATGCGCGGTACGCCACTGCAGCACTTTCACCGGATCGAAATCATGCGCCTCGATCTTGTTGACCAGTTCATCATCCAGCGGATCGACCTGGCCGGTGACGCCGAAGGTGCCGTCGCGCAGATGCCGGCCGGCGCGGCCGGCAATCTGGCCGAGCTCGGCCGCCGTCAGGTTGCGGTACTGGTAGCCGTCGAATTTGCGATTCTGGGCGAAGGCGACGTGGTCGAGGTCGAGGTTGAGGCCCATGCCGATGGCGTCGGTGGCGACGAGGTAGTCGACGTCGCCCGACTGGAACAGCGCCACCTGGGCGTTGCGGGTGCGCGGGCTGAGTGCGCCGAGCACGACGGCGGCACCGCCCTGCTGGCGGCGGATCAGCTCAGCGATGGCATAGACCTCGTCGGCCGAGAAGGCGACGATCGCCGTGCGCCGCGGCAGGCGGGTCAGCTTCTTCGAGCCGACATAGGCAAGATGCGACAGGCGTGGTCGCGTCACTACCGACACGCCCCGCAGCAGGCGCTGCAGAATGCCGTGCATGGTGGCGGCGCCGAGCAGCAGCGTCTCCTGGCGGCCGCGCAGATGCAGGATGCGATCGGTGAAGATGTGTCCGCGTTCGAGATCGCCGGCGAGCTGGACCTCGTCGATGGCAACGAAGGCGGCGTCGGTCTCGCGCGGCATCGCTTCCACGGTGCAGACCGAGTATTTCGCGCCCGCCGGCTGGATCTTTTCCTCGCCGGTGATGAGCGCCACCTTATGGGCGCCGACCTTCTCGCAGACGCGCGTATAGACCTCGCGGGCAAGCAGCCTGAGCGGCAGGCCGATGACGCCGCTTTCGTGCGCCACCATGCGCTCGATCGCGAGATGGGTCTTGCCGGTATTGGTCGGGCCGAGCACGGCCGTCACGTCTCGACCCGACAGGATCAGCGGTTCAGTGTGTTTCGGATAGATGTTCATCGGCCTGGAAATAAGGCTCTCTGCCTCGCATTGTCGGGAGCGCGCCCATATTGGCCGCGTATGACAGGCGACACATAGGGATTTCGGGCGCGAAGCGAAAGCGGAATATGCCGAGGGCAGGCCGATTGGTTGGTTCGAAGCCAGAAAATCTGTTCCCGATTAACAGTTGGAACGAGTCTGGAACGAATCAGCGACGAATCACTGACTCGCGCTGATTCAGGGTTTGTTCACGGCTACATCTGGGTTTTCTGTCGGCGAGTCTCACCACATGCTGAATCACGGAAACTGGCCCGATTTATGCAAGTGGCATCCAAGCGAGCACTGCGGTTAACCTTTGCCGGTGAATGGTCGTGGCTGGCCAATCTGCTTCGCACAACATTATGAAATTATTGATGTTTCCTAACGCGCTTCAATCATTTCGAGGGTGTTTTCAGCTCTCGCCGTTAACGTTCCGCTCAAAGCCGGAACGAATCGGCGACGAATCAGAGATAGCCGAAGTTTCTTGGTTTGTTCACCGCTGCATGTTGTGTTGTGAACAGCTTTTCCACCGAGAATCCACAGGCTGCCGGGCGGTTTTTGCATAGGCTGCGCAGCGGCCGTTAACCTTTGCGTGCCGGATTGGGGCAGCGTGCCGCATCGAGATCTTGCAACGGGAAGACCGCTATAGAAACGGGCCGTTTTGCAGGCCCGTTCGTCCAAGCGCGTATCTGTCTCAACGTAAAGATAAACGATCAGGCGATGTACTGGCCGCCATTGGCTGATATGGTCGAGCCGGTGATGAAACCGGCATCGTCGGAAGCGAGGAAGACGACGCAGCGCGCGATTTCCTCCGGCTCGCCGAGACGGCCGACCGGGATGTGCGGGATGACGCGCTCGTTGAGGACCTTCTCGTCCATTGCCTTGACCATCTCGGTGGCGATGTAGCCAGGGCAAATGACGTTGACGGTGATGCCGGCGCGCGCGCCTTCCTGGGCCAGTGCCTTGGTGAAGCCGATATCGCCGGCCTTCGAGGCCGAATAATTGACCTGGCCGACCTGGCCTTTCTGGCCGTTGATCGAGGAGATGGTGATGATGCGACCGAACTTGCGGTCGCGCATGCCGCCCCACAACGGATGCGTCATGTTGAAGACGCCGGAAAGGTTGGTGTCGAGGACCTCTTTCCATTGCTCGCGCGTCATCTTGTGGAACATCGCGTCACGAGTGATGCCGGCATTGTTGACCAGCACCGAGACGGGACCGAGATCGGCTTCGATCTGTTTGATGCCGGCGGCGCAGGCCTCGTAGTCGGCGACGGACCATTTATAGACCGGGATGCCGGTCGCGGCCTTGAACTTTGCCGCCGCTTCTTCATTGCCGGCGTAGTTTGCGGCGACCGAATAGCCGGCGCTTTTCAAGGCGACCGATATCGCCGCGCCGATGCCGCGCGACCCGCCTGTGACGATTGCAACCTTTGTCATGCGTTTCCCTCCCAGAGTGAATGGTGAATGGGGAATGGGGAATGATTATTGCGTAAGCCCTCCGATCTTCCATTCACCATTCACAATTTGCCATTCATCCCATTGCTTCCACGCACATGGCAACACCCATGCCGCCGCCGATGCACAGCGTGGCAAGGCCTTTCCTGGCACTTCTGCGGCGCATCTCGTAGACCAGCGTGTTGAAGATGCGGGCGCCCGAGGCGCCGACCGGATGGCCGATGGCGATGGCGCCGCCATTGACGTTGACGATGGCCGGATCCCAGCCCATGTCCTTGTTGACGGCGCAGGCCTGCGCGGCAAAGGCCTCGTTGGCTTCGACCAGATCGAGGTCGCCAACCGACCAGCCGGCCTTGGCCAGCGCCTTGCGCGAGGAGGGGATCGGTCCCGTCCCCATGATCTGCGGGTCGACACCGGCGGTCGCCCAGGAAACGATACGCACCAGCGGTGTGATGCCGCGCCTTGCGGCTTCCGCTTCGGTCATCAGCACCACGGCGGCGGCGCCGTCGTTGATGCCGGAAGCATTGGCAGCAGTCACCGTGCCTTCCTTGTCGAAGGCGGGCTTGAGCTTGGTCATGGCATCGATTGTCGCGCCGTGGCGGATGTATTCATCCTGGTCGACTACGGTGTCGCCCTTCCTGCCCTTGACTGTAAAGGCAACGATCTCGTCCTTGAATTTCCCGGCTTTCTGCGCGGCCTCGGCCTTGTTCTGGGAAGCCAGTGCGAACTGGTCCTGGTCGTCGCGGGTGATCTGGAACTGGCGGGCGACGTTCTCAGCGGTGTTGCCCATATGATAGCCATAGAAGGCATCGGTCAGGCCGTCCTTGATCATGGTGTCGATCAGCTTGAAATCGCCCATCTTGACGCCACCGCGCAGATGTTGCGCATGCGGAGCCATTGACATCGATTCCTGGCCGCCGGCAACGATGATTTTTGCATCGCCCTGGGCGATCTGCTGCATGCCGAGCGCGATGGCGCGCAAGCCGGAGCCGCAGAGCTGGTTCAGGCCCCAGGAGGTCGCCTCCTGCGGCACGCCGGCGGCCATAGCCGCCTGCCGCGCCGGGTTCTGTCCTTGAGCCGCGGTCAGGATCTGGCCGAGGATGACCTCGTCCACCTCCTTGCCGTCGACGCCGGCACGGACCAGCGCTTCCCTGACGGCGACGGCACCCAATTCATGGGCTGGGGTGTTGGCGAAAGCGCCGTTGAAGGAGCCGACGGGCGTGCGTGCTGCACTGGCGACAACGATGGCGTTGGAAGCGGACATGTTCTTCTCCAGGCTTTCGGGGAACGATTTCGGGTGCCGTCGGGGACTTTTCTTGCCCTTTCCACAACCCGAGTCAAACCCGAAATGGGCATGGCGTCCCACTGCCGCAAGCATGCCGCCCGTCGCTGCAACGGCGGCCCATCCGTGCTGCGCAGCATAAAATGTTCCCGCACTGCACAAACTGCTTGGATTCATGACGCTTTTGCGCATATCCTTTAAAAAGGCGCAATCGTTACCGGCGGCTTACTTAAGCTGCCCGGTGTCCGGGGAGGATGCAGATGGCCGCAAAAGACGAACCTATTGTTATCAAGAAATATGCCAATCGCCGTCTCTACAATACGGGCACCAGCACCTATGTGACGCTCGAGGATCTCGCTGAAATGGTCAAAAGAGGCGAGGACTTTACTGTCCAGGACGCCAAGACCGGTGACGACATCACGCATCCGGTACTGACCCAGATCATCTTCGAGCTGGAGAACAAGGACGGGCAGAACATGCTGCCGATCCCGTTCCTGCGTCAGCTCATCGCCTATTATGGCGACCAGATGCAGATGATCGTGCCGAGCTTTCTCGAGCAGTCGATGCTGGCCTTCTCGAAGGAGCAGGAGCGCTTTCGCGAGCAGATGAAAGATGCCCTCGGCAAGTCGCCGATGGACATGATGAAGATCGCTACGCCGATCAAGGTGCTGGAGGAGCAGACGCGGCGCAACATGGAAATGTTCCAGAACGCCATGCGGCTGTTCACGCCGTTCCCGTCCGCGGGCTCGGCGCCGGCAGCAGCGCCGGCCGAACCGGCCAGGAAGGAAACGCCGGAAAAACCCGACGACCTTCAGGAGCTGAAGGAGCAGATCGCCGCGATGCAGCGCAAGCTCGACACCATGTCGTGATTGCCGGGGCGAGGCGCCGCGTCGAACCTTCGCTCAGGCGCCGCTGAGACTTCGCAAACAGCGCGGCTAGAGCTGCTCCGGCAGCGGCCCCTGGTAGCGGGCGCGTGGCCGGATCAGGCCGTTGCTTGTCACCTGCTCCACGGCATGCGCGGCCCAGCCGACGCTGCGGCCGAGCGCGAACAGGCGGAACGGCGCATCGGACGGCAAACGGAGACCGCGCGTCAGCGCGGCCAAAGCGAAATCGACGTTCGGGCGCATGCCCGTTGCCGCAAAGGCCGCATCGCAAAGCCGTAACAGCCCATCATCGACATCTATCGCGGCCAGCAACGGTTCCGCACGCGGATCGCCGTCGGGATAAAGCGGATGGCCAAATCCGGGCAGCGGCCTGTCGTGACCGAGCCAGCGTCCGACAGCCGCATCCGGCCCCAATCTCTGCGCATCTTCCGCCAGCATCATGACCGCCTCCGCGGCGCCGCCATGACGCGGACCGGAGAGCGTGGCGAGGCCGGCAAGCAGGCAGGCCGAAACAGGTGCACCGGTGGACGCGGCGACCCGCGCGGCGAAGGTCGATGCGTTCAATTCGTGATCGGCCAACAGTACCAGTGAGCGACGGATCAAGTCTGCGCCGGCCGCATCGAGCGACCATCCCCGCGCCAGCCTTTCGTGCACGGCACCAGTTCCGGGATTCGCGCCGAGCGCCTGGGCCAAAGCGGCGATGGCGCCGGCCGCATCGTGGTTGAGCGAAGCCGATCTTCGGCCGAGCGAAGGCCGGCCGTTGGCCGCCAACGCGGCCAATTCCGCGAAGGCAGCCGGCCGGCCAGTTGCGCCGTTGTCATGGCGGCTCGCCGAGACGAACGACACTGGTGCGCCAGATGCCCAAAGCAGGTTTGCCGTCTGCTCCAGCGTGGCAGCCTCGCAGAGAGCAACCGCATCCTGGCCGCGATAGACAAGGCGGCCATGCAAAACGGTCGAGATCGTGGTGGCGATCGCCGGCTCACCCCAGGCAATTGCACTTTCGGCGATTGCCTGGGGATTTCGGCCACGAGCCCGGCGGCTCGCCAGCGCCGCGATATCGTCGGCGCGATACTGGCTGCGGCGTGGATCCGCCCGGTCCGGCCGCACGCCGATGCGTCCGCGGCTGACATAGGCATAGAGGGTCTGGGCTCGCACCTTGAGACGCTCCAGGGCTTCGTCCCGCGTCAGCCACTCCGTCATGTCAGCCTTGTCATGTTGATTCCGTTGATCAAGATTGATGGTCGAGTCACCAACCCTTATCTTCCACCCGGAAAGGGTCAAGGAGAAAACCAATGGCGAATGGGCTCGATGATGTGGTGGCGGCGGAAACGGTGCTCTCCGATGTTGACGGTCTTGGTGGCCGCCTGACCATCCGGGGCCATTCGTTGCCCGAACTGGCAGGCCGCTGGAAATACGCCGAGGTGGTTCATCTGCTGTTCGACGGCTTTTTCGACGATCTTCCCGACGGCAGCGAGCTGGCGAACGCGATCGGTCGGGCGCGCAGCGAAGTGTTCGAGCAGATCAAACCCTTGCTGCCGTTTCTCGCATCCGTCGATATCTACAGCGCGATGCGCGCCGGTATTGCCCTGCTGCCGGATGGCGGCAAATTGTCGGACGCGCTGCGGCTGGTTGCGGCACCTGCCGTGCTGACGCCGGCCTTGCTGCGCTTGCAGCGCGGCGAAAGCCCGATTGCGCCCGATAGCAAGGCCGATCATGCAGCCGACATGCTGCGGATGCTGACCGGCATTGTGGCCTCGCCTAAATTGGCGAAGGCGCTCGATGCCTATCTCGTGACGGTTTGCGACCACGGCCTCAACGCATCGACCTTCGCCGCGCGCGTGGTCGCTTCGACGCAGGCCGGGCTTACTTCGGCGGTGCTGGCCGGGCTCGGAGCGCTCAAGGGGCCGCTGCATGGCGGCGCGCCAGGTCCGGTGATCGAGATGCTGGATGCGATCGAGGCGCATGGCGACGCCGCCGGCTGGCTGCGTGGCGAGATCGCGCGTGGCCGCCGCATCATGGGCTTCGGGCATCGCATCTACCGTGTGCGCGATCCGCGTGCCGACGTGCTGAAAGCGGTGGTGCGGCAGCTCGGCGCCAAGGGCGAAGCCGGCCACCGGCTGGCGTTTGCCGAAAGCGTGGAGCAAGCGGCGCTCGAAGTGCTTCTCATCGCCAAGCCGTCGCGCTCGCTCCAGACCAATGTCGAGTTCTTCACAGCGCTCCTGCTGGAAGCGGCGGGCTTTCCGAAAGAGGCGTTCACCAATGTCTTTGCTGCCGGGCGCGTCGCCGGCTGGATTGCCCATGCGCGCGAGCAGCAAACGAGCGGACGGCTGATCCGGCCGCAGTCGCGCTATATCGGGACGGTGCCGGACCTCGTCGCCTGACGAGCTTTCAGCGCATGCTTTGCGAAACGAGGCAACGACCTCTCTTAGGGGACGAGAGAGGTCTACATGACAAAAATTTCATGTCATTGCTCCACACATCCGCTGTTCTTGGGTGACAGAGAGCCTATATGCTGCAGTGCAGCATGGTTCCACGGGAGCCCGCCTCGAAAGGAATAAAGCCGCCTTGACCGCCAGAAAAACCGCCATCATCACCGGTTCCACCTCGGGCATCGGCCTGGCCATTGCTCACGCGCTCGCGGCCGAAGGCTGCAACGTCGTCGTCAATTCCTTTTCCGACACCGCCGACGATCACGCCATCGCCGACGCAATCGCGAAGCACCACCAGGTGAAGACCGTCTACGTCAAGGCCGATATGTCGAAGCCGGCCGAGTGCCGGACTTTGGTGGCGAAGGCAGCCGAGGCATTCGGCTCGGTCGACATCCTGGTCAACAACGCCGGCATCCAGCATGTCGCGCCGGTCGAAAGCTTCCCGATCGAGAAATGGGATACGATCATCGCCATCAACCTGTCATCGGCCTTCCACACCATCGCAGCCGCCATCCCGTTGATGAAACAGGCCGGTGGCGGCCGGATCGTCAACGTCGCCTCGGCCCACGGCCTTGTCGCCTCGCCGTTCAAATCGGCCTATGTCTCGGCCAAGCATGGCATTCTGGGCCTGACCAAGACGGTCGCCCTGGAGCTGGCGCGCGACAAGATCACCTGCAATGCCATTTGTCCCGGCTATGTGTTGACGCCGCTGGTCGAGGCGCAGATCCCCGACCAGATGAAGGCCAACAAGATGGACCGCGAGACGGTGGTCCGTGAGGTCATGCTCGAAAAGCAGCCTACCAAGGAGTTCGTCACCGTCGAGCAGGTTGCGGCGGCCGCGGTGTTCCTATGCTCGGATGCGGCGGCGCAGATCAACGGCGCGCACATCTCTGTCGATGGCGGCTGGACCGCTCAGTGAGGCTTCCAGCGGTCAAGGGCCACGCCATGCCGAAAAATGGCAAGGCGGAAGAGCCAAAGAAGATCAATGTCGCGCTGCAAGGCGGCGGTTCGCACGGGGCGTTTTCCTGGGGCGTGCTCGATCGGCTGCTCGAGGACGGGCGCCTCGACATAACGGCGGTTTCGGGCACCAGCGCCGGCGCCATGAATGCCGTGGCGCTGGCCGACGGCTTTGTCCGCGGCGGTGTCGAGGGCGCGCGGCGGAAGCTCGACGATTTCTGGCGTGCGGTGGCGGCAAAGGGCCGCTTCAGCCCGGTACAGCGCATGCCTTGGGACGTCGCCTGGGGCAATTGGTCGATCGAGAACACGCCCGGCTATTTCCTGTTCGATACGATGTCTCGGGTATTTTCGCCCTATGTCGCCAATCCGCTCGCCATCAATCCGCTGCGCGACGTGGTCGAACGTGAGATCGATTTCGACAATGTGCGCGCCTGCAAGTCGATGGAACTGTTCATTTCCGCTACCAATGTCGAGACCGGCCAGTTGCGGGTCTTCTCGGACGGCGAGATCGACCTCGACACGGTGATGGCGTCGGCCTGCTTGCCGCAATTGTTCCGTGCCGTCGAGATCAAGGGCGTGCCCTATTGGGATGGCGGTTATGGCGGCAACCCGGCACTGTTCCCGTTCTTCAAGACGGCGGCCACCGAGGACGTGCTTTTGGTGCAGATCAATCCGGTGGTCCGCGAGGGAACGCCGAAGAGCGCCAATGAGATCCAGAACCGCATCGACGAGATCACCTTCAATGCCGGGCTGTTGCGCGAATTCCGCTCGATCGCCTTCGTCAAGGAACTGATCGCCGCCGGCCGATTGCCGCACGGCGAATATCGCGACATCCGCATGCACCGCATCGATGCCGACGAAGCGTTCAAGGATCTGTCGGCATCATCCAAGGTCAATGCCGAATGGGCGTTCCTTGCCTATCTGCGCGACCTCGGCCGCACCGCAGCCAGTGATTGGCTGGAAGAAAATTATGACGCCGTCGGCAAGCGGCCGACGATCGATCTGTCCGGCGAACTCGACGACGGCTTGAAGCCGGTGCGCGGGCCGGCGCCGGGCCGGCGGGTCAAGGAATTTCTTGCGGCGCGCAAGCAGCCCGAGGCCGCCCGCCGTCCGGCCTAGCTGCTTCGCAAGCAGATGGCATTCGCAATCCGTCAATCATCCTGACACTTGCTGCCATACCGCTGTTTTGGCGATCAACAGCCGATGCTGCAGCCGCATCTTTGCGGACAAAGCAACAACCCATCAACTTTTCTGACTATATTGCGATGCAACTTTGAGGTAGAAGCGCGCTTCGCCGATCACGGCAATTTGAATACGGCCTCGCGCGCACCCATATCGGCGACGCGCCCCAAGTAGAAGATGCGGCCTGGCCGAACCCCGCGCACTGGAAAAAATGACGATGCCGAAATTCAGGTTTCACAAGCTTGCAGCCATTGTTGTGCTCATCGGGTTCGCCGGCTGGATGGCGACAGGCGAATTCTCGTCCGTCGGCAGCGCGTCCGCCGACAACAAGCCCAAGGCAGGAGAGGTCGAGCAGCCCAAGGCAGCCGACGCAGGCAAGCCCCAAACTGGCAAACAGGGGGCTGCCAAGCCGGGGACTGCCGAGGCGGAACAGCCCAAGGCGCCGTTACGCACGGTCGCGGTCATAACCCCGCCGCGGCGCACCTATGCACGCGCTATCCGCATTTCCGGACTGACCGAAGCCGATAAGCGCGCCGTCCTGGCGACACGCGTCGCCGGCGTCATCGACAAGCTGCCGGTCAAGCAGGGTCAGCACGTCAAGACCGGCGACCTCATCCTGATGCTTGCCGCCGAGGAAAAGATCTCGGCGGTCGACAACGCCAAGCAGCTTGTCGTGCAACGTGAGGCCGAGCTGGCTGCGGCCCTGCGGCTGATGAAAACCGGCAATCTGCCCAAGCTGCAGCTCGATACGGCCCGTTCCAACCTGACGCTGGCCAAGTCGCAACTGGACGCAGCGCAAGCCGAGCTCGACCGCAACGAGGTGAAGGCGCCCTTCGACGGCGTCATCGACCGGGTGCCGGTGGAGCTTGGCAGTTCCGTCATGCAGGGCGGCGAGGTGGCGACCATTCTCAAGCTCGATCCGGTGATCGCACGCGGCGAAGTCAGCGAACGCGATCTCGGCTATCTGAAGATCGGTGACGAAGCCAATGTGCGCCTGGTCAGTGGCCAGACCGTCAAGGGTACGGTGCGCTACATCAGCCGGGATGCATCTTCGGCAACCCGTACCTTTCGGGTTGAAGTCGCTATCCCCAATGCCGATGGGTCCGTACCGGCCGGCATGACGGCAGAAATTGCGCTCAGCGCCCAGCCGACCGACGCCGTGATGCTGCCGCGATCGGTGGTGACGCTCGGCGACAAGGGCGACCTCGGCATCCGCGCCGTCGACAAGGACGACAAGGTCGTGTTCTTCCCGATCGATCTAGTCGACGACACGCCAACCGGCCTGGTGCTCGGCGGCATTGCGGCCGACGCCCGCATTATCGTCGCCGGCCAGGAGCTGGTGAAGGAAGGCGAGGTGGTCAAGCCGGTCGCAGCCGACCAGGCGACCATTCAAAAGCTGTTGGGCGAAGCGACGGCCGGGACGCAGTAATCATGGACATCGTCAAACTTGCTATCAGCAATGCCCGGCTGACCATTGCGGTCCTGGTCTTTCTCATCCTTGCCGGTGCGGTCGCCTACCAGTCGACGCCGAAGGAAGCGGAACCGGATGTTCCGATTCCGATGATGTATGTCAGCCTGATCTACCAGGGCATCTCGCCGGAAGACTCCGAGCGCCTCCTGCTGCGGCCGATGGAAGCCAAGCTGAAGAGCCTGAAAGGCCTCAAGGAGATGCGCTCGGCCGCCTTCCAGGGCGGCGGTTATGTGCTGGTCGAATTCCAGCCACAGACGGATCTCGCCACCGCGCTGCAGGACACGCGCAGCAAGGTGCAGGACGGCAAGGCCGACCTGCCGCAAGCGGCTGAGGAGCCCGTGGTCTCCGAGGTCAACATCTCCGAGTTCCCCGTCCTGGTCGTGACGCTGTCGGGCGAGGTGCCCGAGCGCGTGCTGACGGCGGCGGCGCGCGAGCTGCGCGACCGCATCGAGGAAGTGCCTGGCGTGCTCGAGGGCTCGCTGCAGGGTGCGCGCGACGACCTCGTCGAAGTTGTCATCGATCCGATGAAGCTGTCTTCCTACGGGCTGCAGCTCGACCAGTTGATCGGTGCGGTCGGCGCTTCCAACAGTCTTGTCGCCGCCGGCAACATCGAAGGATCCGAGGGCAAATACGCGGTCAAGGTGCCCTCGCTTATCGAGACGCCAGAGGATGTGGCGGCGCTGCCGGTCGTCGCCGGCCCCAATGCGGTGGTGCAGGCCAAGGACATTGCCACCATCCGCTCCACATTCAAGGACGCCGAGACGGTCACCCGCCTCGACGGCAAGCCGGCGATCGCCATCGAGGTGAAGAAGCGCATCGGCTCCAACCTGATCGATACGATTGGCAAGGTCAGGGAGGTGTCCGACGCCTTCATCAAGACGATGCCGGAGGGCATGCACGTCACCTACACGCAAGACAAGTCCGTCTTCGTGAACCAGTTGCTCGGCGACCTGCAGAACCACGTGATGATCGCCGTCATCCTGGTGTTCATCGTCATTCTCTACGCGCTGTCTGGCCGTGCCTCGCTGCTGATCGGATTGGCCATCCCCTCGTCCTTCCTGATCGGCATCCTGTTGCTGGCAATGATGGGCTACACGATCAACATGATCGTGCTGTTCAGCCTCATCCTGGCGGTCGGCATGCTGGTCGACGACGCCATCATCGTCACCGAATTCGCCGAGCGACGCATGAGCGAGGGCATGCCGAAGGAGCAAGCGTTCGCGCTTGCCGCCAAGCGCATGGCCGGCCCGGTCATCGCGGCGACGATGACGCGCATTGCCGCCTTCTCGCCGCTGTTGTTCTGGCCGGGCATTATCGGCGACTTCATGAAATACATGCCGATCACGCTGATCGTGACGCTCTCGGCCTCGATGCTCTATGCGCTGGTCTTCGCGCCGACGCTGGGCGCGATATTTGCCAAGGCGCCGGCCCATCACCCCGACGACAATCGCGACGGCTGGTACATGGCCGTGGTCAAGCAGGCGGTGCATTATCCCATCACCGTGCTTGTCCTCACTGTGGCGCTGTTGTTCGGCGTCGGCTACGCCTATTCGAAATTCGGTGCCGGCGTCGAATTCTTCCCGAATGTCGAGCCTGACTACGGCCTGCTCTATGTCCACGCCCGCGGCAATCTTTCGCTTGCCGAAATGGACGCGGCCACCAAGACCGCGGAAAATCGACTGCTCGGTTGGCCGGGCGTGAAGTCTGTCTATACCCGTGTCGGCAAGACGCAGGGCGGCGGCCAGGATGTTCCGGAAGACGTGGTTGGCGTGATCCAGTACGAATTCGTCGACTGGCGCGAGCGTAAATCGGCGAACTCAATCCTGGACGAACTGCGCGGCGTTATGGCCGGCATTCCCGGTGTCGACGTCGAGGTTCGCGTGCCGGAAGCCGGCCCGCCTACCGGCAAGCCGATCCAGATCAGGCTTTCGGCCGTCGATCCGAAGGGCCTTGACGACAAGGCCCGCGCCGTCGCCGCGCGCATAGCCAAGGTGCCCGGCGTCATCGATATTTCCGACGGCCTGGCGCCGCCCGGCGTCGACTGGGCGCTCGAGGTCGATCGCGCCAAGGCGGCGCAGTACGGCATCAGCCCGACTGCGGTCGGAACGGTGGTGCAACTGGTGACCAACGGGCTGAAGCTCAGCGAATACCGGCCCGCTGGCGCCGACGATGCAGTCGACATCAGGCTGCGCCTGCCCGAGGATCGGCGCACGCTGTCGACGCTCGACGAACTCAGGGTGCAGACCGCTCAAGGCTCGGTGCCGATCTCGAACTTCGTCGTGCGCAAGCCGGAGCCGACGGTCGGTATCCTCAACCGCATCGACGGTGCGCGAACGGTCGTCGTCCAGGCCAACGTCGCTGCCGGCGCCCAGGTGGCTGCCGTCCAGCAGGAGGTCACCAAAGCTGTCGCCGACATGAACCTCGGCAGCGGCATTCGCTGGAAGCTTGCCGGTTCGAATGAGGACAGCGCAGAGGCCGGTGCCTTCCTCAGCAAAGCCTTCGGTGCGGCGATCTTCCTGATCTTCATCGTGCTTCTGGCGCAGTTCAACAAGTTCACCAGCGTCTGGCTGGTGCTGTCCTGCGTGGTCATGGCGACGATCGGCGTGTTCCTCGGGCTGCTGCTGACGGGAGAGGCATTCGGCATCGTCATGTCGGGCATCGGTGTCATCGCGCTGGCCGGGGTGGTGGTGAACAACAACATCGTGCTGATCGACACCTATGACCGGTTGCGCGAAGAGGGCTGGGACAAATACGAAGCCGTTCTGCAGACCTGCCGCGAACGTGCCCGTCCGGTGGTGCTGACGGCGGTGTCGGCGATCCTCGGCGTGCTGCCGATTGCTTTCGGCCTCGGCCTCGAAATCTTCCATCACGAGACGACGATCAACGCGCCGTCGACGCAATGGTGGATTTCGCTGTCTTCGGCGATCGTCTTCGGGCTGTCCTTCGCCACCGTGCTGACGCTGGTGGTGACGCCGTCGATGCTGATGGTGTTTACTCGCGCCAAGGTCAAACCCGGTGCGCGTCGTGGCTGGTTCAGTCGCCTGTTGGGGCGTCGAAAGGCCGAAATCCCGTCGAAAGGCCTGGACGCCGATCTGGGTGCCGAACCGGGGATCGCCTTCCCGAAGGCCGCCGAATAGAGTCCGGATCGCCATCCTGATCAAGCAAAGGCCGCCCGGGAACAATGGGCGGCCTTCTGCATTGTTCCGTCATTGCAACCTCAAAGCGAGGATTTTCTGATGACGATCAGCACCATTCTCATCATTATCCTTATTCTTATTCTGATCGGCGCGGTTCCGGCATGGCCGCATTCCCGGTCCTGGGGTTACGGACCATCCGGCATCGTCGGCGTCATCCTGATCGTTGTCCTGGTGCTGCTGTTAATGGGCCGGATCTGAGCGCAACCTTCCTCCCGAACAGCGGCGGATGACCATCAGGCCATCCGCCTTTTTTAAGTTCCTTGTTGGGCAGCTTTTTGCGTCGTCTTGATCGTGGCGATGCCGATATCCTCAAGCGCTTCCGACACTGCATCTTCCAGCGGCGTGTGCGGGATCGTACCGATAACGCTTTCCAGCCTGCCCGAAACCAGCCGGTGCGGCTCGAAGCGGAGATAGGACATCGAAACGATCTCGCGCCACATCGCCACGAACGGGCTGCCGGCGCGCAGCACCCACCACGGCATCGACGTCAGCTTCAGCGTGCGTCCGAGCGCCTTCTCCGCGGCCGCCTTGATGTCCAGATCGGTCACCGCATGGCCAGGAAAGTTCAGCGCCTCGTAGGAGCCGAGCTTGTCGAGACTGTCAGCCAGCCCGACGAAGGCCTTGGCCAAGTCGCGCAGATAGGCCCATTCATGCACGAGATCGACCGGCCCTGGGGCGGTATAGACGCCCTTGGTCATCTTGGCGGCAACAACCAGATCGAACCACGATCCGCTGCCGGTACCACCGAAGAAATCACCGGCGCGCAGCAAGATCGTGCGCACCCGACCCGCGTCGGCCTCGCGGCGAAACAGATCTTCCATGGCGACGCGGATGCGGCCCTTTTCCGTCGTCGGGCGAAACGGCGTGTCTTCGGCGATCACCGCCGGCATCTGCGAACCGTAATTGTAGACGGTGCCCGGGAAGAGATGCAGCGCGCCGTTCGCCCGGCAGGCAGCCATCACATTCTCGGCCATCGGCAGGCATTTGCTCCAGTCGGTGTAGAGCGGGTTGAGGCCGTTGAAAATGATATCGACGCCTTCGGTCGCGCGGATCAGCGCAGCACGGTCGAGCGCGTCGCCGGCGATCGCCGTAGCGCCTTTGAGCTCGGCCGGCACCTTGCCGCTGCGGGTGACAGCGCGGACATCGTAGCCGGCATCGAGGAAGGCCATGGCGACCGTGCGGCCGAGGCGGCCATTGGCGCCGAGAATTGCGATCGTGGTCATTGTTCGTCTCCGTGTTGCGTTACGACCCCAATATTGTATCTTCGCAAACGAATGAAAATTGACTATGATTGGCGATATGATATTCAATTTTGAATGGATATTGACTGGAACCTGATCAAGAGTTTCGTCACCGTGGCGGAGACCGGCAGCCTGTCGGCCGCCGCGCGAAAACTTGCCGCGAGCCAGCCGACGCTCGGCCGCCACATCACCGAGCTGGAACAGGCGCTCGGTGTCACGCTCTTCCGGCGCGGGCGGCGTGGCTACGCGCTCACGGAAGCGGGCAGCACGCTCTTTGAACGGGGCCGCGCGGTGAGCGAGCAGGCGAGCGCCTTTTCGCTGCTGGCGCTGGGATCGGTCGAGGCGATCGAGGGTACGGTGCGCATTGCCGCCAGCGAAGTGGTGGCGGCCTATGTGCTGCCGGAAATCACAGCGAGGCTTGGGTTCGAGGAGCCGGGCATCGAGGTCGAGATCGTCGCCTCGAACCAGGTCGAGAATCTGCTGCGTCGCGACGCCGATATCGCCATTCGCATGGTCAAGCCGGCGCAGAATGAGCTGGTCGCGCGCAAGGTGACCGACATTCCGCTCCGCGCCTGCGCGGCAAAATCCTATCTGGACCGGCGTGGCCGTCCGCGCGAGGCCCGCGATCTTGCCGGCCATGATCTGGTCG
Organism: Mesorhizobium sp. M0500; assembly: GCF_040321165.1. Classification (NCBI taxonomy): domain Bacteria; kingdom Pseudomonadati; phylum Pseudomonadota; class Alphaproteobacteria; order Hyphomicrobiales; family Phyllobacteriaceae; genus Mesorhizobium; species Mesorhizobium sp. M0500. The sequence continues at coordinate 204,843 of NZ_JAMYRB010000002.1, read as the reverse complement.
GCTTCGACCGCAGCGATGAGATCATTCGCGGCTTTGCCCAGTTCGGCGTCCCGCTCGCCCGCAATGCCTTCCGCTTCAGGACCGATAATCAGATCGTGCTGTGGGAAGCGGTGCGGGCGGGAAACGGCATCGGCTTTGGCCAGGAGCCGCTCGCCGACCGTGATCCGCTGGTCGAGACAGTGCTGCCGGGTCTCCCGCTGCCGACGCTGCCGGTGTGGCTGGCCATGCACCGCGACGTGCGTACCAGCGTGCGCATCCGCCGCGTCGCGGATTTCCTCTACGAAGAGTTCAAGCGCTATTCAGCCGGTGCAGGCTCGGCAGCGAATTCGGCGCGGTGAGCGAGGCCGGCCATCAACAGCACGACGACCAGCAGCCCGGAGAGTGCGACGAAGATCGGGCCGAAGCTCGAGTGCTCGGCGACGAAGCCGATCGCCGACGGCGCCACCAGAATGCCTGAGTAACCCATTGTTGTGACGACGCTCATGCCTGTGCCGGACGCCATGCCCTCCTGGTTGCCGCCGGCCGAAAAAATGATCGGCACCATGTTGGCAATGCCGAGGCCGCAAAAGGCGAAGGCGGCAATGGCCAGCCAAGGCGAGGGAGCCAGCCCGGCCACCAGCATGCCGGCAGCAGCGGCAAGGGCCGAGGCGCGCAATGTCGTAACGGCACCGAAACGGTTGCGGACGCCATCGCCGAGAAAGCGCATGATGGCCATGACTCCGGAAAAGGCGGCATAGGCCAGGCCTGCGATGGCAAGATCGGCGCCGAGCTCCTGCCTGAGATACAGCGCCGCCCAGTCGAGTACCGCACCTTCGGAGATCATCGTCAGCAGCGCCATCAGCCCAACCAGATAGACCAGCGGGTTTGCTGGCAGCGCGAATTTGTGATGCTCGGCGACTGGGTGCTTGTCCTCGGCGATCAGGTAGCGGATCGCGACGGCGATGACGGCAAAGGCAAGAGCCGTCACCACTGTCGCATGGGCGAGGTGACCGTAGTTCTGGATGGCGAAACCGCCCAAAGCGCCGCCAGCGAAACCGCCAAGACTCCAGAAGCCGTGCGAGGACGACATGATGGCACGGGACAGCCGCCGTTCGACTGCCACTGCGTTGGCATTCATGGCGACGTCCATGCCGCCGATCGAACCGCCGAAGATGAACATGGCGACGGCCGCAAGGGGCACGTTGGGGGCCAGAGCCACAACCAAAAGGCCGAAGCTGCCGGCAAGTCCGAACCAGCGCAGCACCGTGCGCGAGCCATGCTTCGAGATCAGATGGCCGCACCAGGTCATGGCAGTGACGGCGCCGGCACCGAACAACAGAATCAGCAAGCCGAGCGTGAACTTCGAAATGTCGAGTCGCGTCAGGAACACCGGGATCTGCGGCGCCCAACTGCCGGTCAGGAAGCCGTTGGAGAGGAAGATGCCGGCCACTGCCCAGCGTCCACGAATCGCGATCTGCGTGATTTTCTGCGCGTCCATCGGGTAGAATCCGGTCCGGAAATGGCGTTGCGCGGCAAATTAGATCGATTCAATTCACAGTCAAGCGCTCTTCGCCGAAAGTGCTTGGACCAGACGCTACGTCCTCTCGCGTCGGCCAACCACCTCGGCGGTCCACTCCGAAATCCCTACGACTCGGGATAAGGCGCGCCATCTTTGTGCACAAACCGGCCGTCAGCGTTGGTGCTCATCATGTCGATGTCGGAGCAGGTGGCGACGTCGTCGGGCCAGCGCGAACCGACTTCGAGATAGATCGCCATCGCGCCCGATTTATTGATCATGTGATGGCCGTTGCCTGATCCTTTCGGAAAGGCCGCGCAATCACCGGCGCGCAGCACCGTCTCGCCGGCATCTTCGACGAGCGTCAGCTCGCCTTCAAGCACGTAGACGAATTCGTCTTCGTGCGAATGCCAGTGGCGCTGGCTCGACCAGTTGCCCGGCGGCAGGCGCATGAGATTGATGCCGAAGTCGGTGAGCCCGCCTGCGTTGCCTAGCCGCTGCCGCACGCGTTCGGCACAGGGTGCATCGAACGGCGGTGGATAGGATGAGCCCTTGCGTCCGGGCACGTCGGCAACGTCAATCTTAGGCACGGCGTCCTCCCCTAGTGATCCCTAGGGCGTCTTGCCTCGAACTCGGCCTTCTTGGCGTCGGAGGCTTCGACCTGGTTCAGTGCCTGCCACTCGGCATAGGGCATGCCGTAGATGATTTCGCGCGACCGGTCCTTGCTGAGTTCGACACCTTCGGCTTGCGCCGCGTCGCGGTACCAGTTGGACAGGCAGTTGCGGCAGAAGCCGGCGAGGTTCATCAGGTCGATGTTCTGTACGTCGGAACGCTCGCGCAGATGCGCGACCAGCCGGCGGAAGGCAGCGGCTTCGAAATCGCGCTTTTGTTCTTCGCTGAGTTCGGTCATGTCATGTTGGCCTCCCTTGGGCCTCATCATACCGGCCCGGTGCGCGAGCCGAATATTTTCACCGCATGTATATCGGCACGTCGATCTATCGCGTCAACGATCGGCGCCAGCCGTTCGGCCCAGGCGAGGGCACCCTTGCGGTCGGCGATCAGGTCCTGGCGGACCTCGAGCAGCGCATGGGCAAAGCCGTTGACGATGGCATGCCTGAACATGGTATCGCCGCGCAGTGCGCCGTCATAGGGTTCGTTGTCGCCGACGATGAGGCTCTTGTCCTCGGCGAGCATGTCGATCAGCGGCCGCGCAACGCGGTCGTCCAGGTCCCACAATATGCCGGCGTGCCACGGCCGCACGAATCCCTGCATGGTCGGTGTGAAGGAATGCACCGAAAAGATGAAGGGTGCCCGCGCGGATGCTCGCGCCACAGAGGCGATCATGGCGCCGACGGCATCATGATAGGGGCGGTAAAAGCGGTCCAGCCGCCTTTCGCGCTCCTCCGGGGCCATGGGATAATTTCCCGGGATGACGGTGCCGTCATAGAGCTGGCGAATCAGCGTTGGATCGTCTTCGCCGCGATTGGGGTCGATCAGCAGTCGCGAAAAATTGGCAAGCACCGCCGGAACGCCGAGCAGACTTGCGAGTTCGCGGGTTACAGTCTCGACGCCGATGTCGTAGGCGATGTGGCGGTCGAACTCCGCCGCCGGCAGGCCGAGACTGCCATACTCCTCCGGCAGGTCGCGGCGGGCGTGATCGGCCAGAAGCACCATGCCGCGCTTGCGATCGCCTTCGACGATATCGAAAGGCGCGAAAACTGTGGATCGGGTCATTGGCGGGAAAGGTCTGTTCGCTGGCTTTCGGGGAGGTGGTATCGTCATTCCACGAAGAGAACGCTTGCGCAATGCCGTTGTTTGGCCACGGTTTCTGCCAAAAAAATGAGCAGGGGCGACCGCAAGCGCGCCAGAGCCTTCTAAATCGATTGGAATTGGACAGATCGGCGCGTTGACATGCGTACGGACTTTTCCGAAAAGGGGCGTTGAGAGATGCAAATGTGGTTCTTGAGGGGTTTCAGGATGGGTTTCGCCGGCAGGCTGCGTGTGCGCCACGCCTTGGCCATGCCGCTCCTGGTACCGGCCATGGGTCTTTTCGCGGTGATTTCGGCCTCGCCGGCACGGGCCGATTTCCGGGTCTGCAACGCCACGCAGAACCTGGTCGGTGTCGGCATCGGCTATCGCGCCAAAGCCGGCTGGATCACCGAAGGCTGGTGGCACATCGAAGGATCGAGCTGCAAGACGCTGATCGAGGGACCGTTGTCATCAAGGTTTTACTATCTTTATGCAGAAGACGCCGAGCGCGGCGGACGCTGGGATGGCCCGATCAACATGTGCGTGGCCGAAAAAGAGTTCAAGATCGCCGGCGTTACCGATTGCGTCGCCCGGGGCTTTCAGCGCGCCGGATTCCAGGAATATGACACGGGCGAGCAGGCAAGCTGGATGGTCCAGCTGACTGACGAGCCCGCAACGGATGGCGCTCCAGCCGCCCCGGGAACAAACAGTCAATGAGACGCAGCCGCAAGGTCAAGATCCTCGCCACCATCGGTCCGGCCTCCTCGTCCGAGGAGATGCTGAAGAAGCTGTTCGAAGCCGGCGCCGACGTGTTCCGCATCAATATGAGCCACACCGACCATGAATTGATGCGTACGCTTGTCGGCCGCATTCGTGCCGTCGAGGAGGCGGTCGGCCGGCCGATCGGCGTTCTCGCCGACCTGCAAGGGCCAAAGCTGCGCGTCGGCAAGTTCGCCAACGGCAAAGAGGTGCTGACCGCCGGTCAGACCTTCACGCTCGACGACAATGCCGAGCCCGGCAATTCGACGAGGGTCTACCTGCCGCATCCCGAAATCCTGCGTTCGGTCGAGGCTGGTCATCGCCTGCTGATCGACGACGGCAAGCTCGAGCTCAAGGCGGTCAGCAGCAACGGCAAGGCGATCGTCTGCACCGTCGTCGCCGGCACCACCATTTCCGACAAGAAGGGCGTCAGCCTGCCCGACACCGACCTGCCGGTCGGCGCGCTGACGGAAAAGGACCGCCGGGATCTCGACGCGGTTCTGGCGACCGGCGTCGACTGGGTGGCGCTGTCCTTCGTGCAGCGGCCCGAGGACCTGGCCGAAGCGCGCAAGATCGCACGCGGCCGGGCGCTGATCATGGCCAAGATCGAAAAGCCGCAGGCCGTCGCCCGGCTGGCCGAGATCATCGAGCTTTCGGATGCGCTGATGGTCGCCCGCGGCGATCTCGGCGTCGAGATGCCTCTCGAAGCCGTGCCTGGCATTCAGAAGCAGATTACCCGCGCCGCGCGCCGTGCCGGCAAGCCGGTGGTGATCGCCACGCAGATGCTGGAATCGATGATCACCGCGCCGGTGCCGACGCGGGCCGAGGTGTCGGACGTGTCGATCGCCGTGTTTGAAGGCGCCGACGCGATCATGCTTTCGGCGGAGTCCGCCGCCGGCGCCTATCCGGTCGAGGCGGTGGCGATGATGAACCGGATCGCCACCAAGGTCGAAACCGACCCGACCTATGCCGGAATTATCAACGCGCAGCGCTCGGAACCGGAAGCGACCGGAGCCGACGCGATTTCGCTCGCCGCCCGCGAAATAGCCGAGACGCTGAAGCTGTCGGCGATCATCACCTATACCGCGTCCGGCACGACCGGCTTGCGCGCCGCGCGCGAGCGGCCGCAAGTGCCGATCGTGGCGCTGTCGCCGATCCTCAACACGGCGCGGCGGCTGTCGCTGTTGTGGGGCACGCATTGCGTCGTTTCCCCCGACGCCAGCGACCTCGACGACATGGTCGACCGCGCCTGCCGCATCGCCTTCGATGAAGGTTTCGGCAAGCCGGGCGACCGCGTCATCATCACGGCCGGCGTGCCGCTGAGGACGCCGGGCTCGACCAACATGTTGCGCATCGCCTATGTCGGATCGGAAGTCGGCCGCTAATGTCGGCCGCGGCTGCCGGATAGGCCGGCTGCATGGCGCGTCGTAAACACGGCGCCAGCCGGGCGCATCGACGGCAGTCGGGTTAGGATAGACGCCGAACTCCGCCAGCTTGCATCAGCCTGTGACCGGTTCAGGAGTAGGGGAGTAGGGCGCATGTGTGCCACAGTGCAATCTGCACCTCTCACATACTACCTTACTACCTTACTCCCCTATTCCCCTACTCCCTTACTGGTCTCAAATGCCTTCGCCGGCAAGCTCCTCGGAAAGTGCGGCGACCTGGTCCTGGGCGCTGCGCATCATTGGGTAGATGCCGAGCACGCGCTGCCAGGCCTCAAGTGCCGACTGCTTGTGGCCGGTTTCGGCCATGATCTGAGCCAGGCCCGAAAGCGCGCCGAAATGGCGTGGTTCGAGCTGCAGGGTGCGGTCGATGTCCGCCATCGACTTCCCGTAGTTCTTCATTATGAAATGAACAGTGGCGCGCCGGTTCCAGCCTTCCGCATAGGTCGGCTGCAAAGTCACCACCTGATCGAGGAAATCGAGTGCAACATCGAATTTCTGGTTTTCGATCGCCTTCTGCGACCATTGCATCATCAGGTCGATAGAGGCGCTGCCCGACTGGGACCACTCGCTGCCGATCCGTCCGGCGATGCGCTCGGCCGCCTTTTCATTGCGTTCGCGTTTGAGATCGGCAAACAGCTGATCGAGCCGCGCCTGTTTCGTCTTGACGACCGGAGGTGCTGTCGGCGGAGTTGTGGTCGGATCTTCAGCCCACGCCGGCAGCGAGACAGCGCCGGAAACGAGGAAAGCCGTGAAAAATGCAAAAAGAATCCGCATCGCGGGAATCTAGCCCCCGACGCCGGATCGTCAAACTGAATTTAGCGTGAGAGTCGTATCATGCGAACGGAGGCGCGCAGCCTCCGTCGAAAACTCAACCCTGGCGCGCCTTGTAGCGCGGCGCGGTCTTGTTGATGATGTAGATGCGGCCCTTGCGACGAACCAGCTGGTTGTCGCGGTGACGCGCCTTCAACGCCTTGAGCGAATTCTTGATTTTCATGGTCTTGCCCGTCGGTCTGGGCCCGGTCACGGGCCGAATTATTAAGGCGCGCCCACAGACGCGCCTTTGAACTGTGCGTGGCTCATAGACGAGGAGCGTTGCCCGTGTCAACCGCAAGCGCGTTGCCTAAACGATACGGACCGTTTCGTATCATCAAATATCCGCCACTGGCGTCTTGCGGCGTTGCGCAGGGTTGAGACGGCTGGAATGATGCGGTTGCGAATTGGAGATCGTCATGCGCCGAATTCTTGTGTCCGCCTGTCTTGTCGTCCTCGCGGCAGGTTCTGTTGCCTATGCGCAGGAATGCGACCGCAACGACGACAGCCAGCAGATGATGAACATCTGCGCCGACGCGGACTACAAATCCGCCGACGCCAAGCTCAACAAGGCCTACCAGGATCTCATCGGCGGAAGTGACGCAAAAGCCAGGAAGCTGTTGCAGACGGCGCAGCGCGCCTGGATCGCTTTTCGCGACGCGGAATGCAGCTATTCCGCCGCGGACAGCGAAGGCGGCTCGATCTATCCGATGCTGATATCGGAATGCCTGACGCGGCTGACCGACGATCGCACCAAGCAGCTCACCGCCGATTCGACCTGCGCGGAAGGCGATGTGAGCTGCGCCAGCCCCGACGAGGACGAGAGCGGCGAAATCCAGTAAGCGTAGGTTCTAACTTTGTGTTTGAGCATGATCTTTTCCGAAATCCGGATTCCACTTTTCGCTAGCGCGGACCTTCGGTTCGGGATCATGCTCTAGCTGCGGCGGCTCACGCGCGTAAAATGGCCCATCTTGCGGCCGGGCCGCGCCTCGGCCTTGCCATAGAGGTGCAGCATCAGATCGGGCTCGGCGAGCAGCTCAGGAGCGCGCCTGACATCGTCGCCGATCAGGTTTTCCATGACGCAGTCGAACTGCCGGGCGGGATTTCCCAGCGGCAGGCCGGCGACGGCGCGGATGTGCTGCTCGAATTGCGAGATGGTGCAGGCGGCCTCCGTCCAGTGGCCGGAATTGTGGACGCGCGGCGCTATCTCGTTGGCCAACAGCGAACCGTCGGCAAGGACAAAGAATTCGACGCCGATGACGCCGACATAGTCGAGCGCTGCAAGGATCTCTGCCGCCGCCGTTTGAGCCGCAGCCGCCGTCTCGGATTTTACTCCGGCCGGCAGCGTCGAGCTGTGAAGAATACCGTTGCGATGGACATTCCACGCTGGATCGTAGGCGGCGAGCGAGCCGTCGCTGCCGCGCGCGGCGATCACCGAAATCTCGCGCTCGAAGGTGACGAAGGATTCCAGGATCAACGGCACGTTGCCCATCGCCTCGCAAGTGCCGGCAAAGCCGCCTGTTTCCATGTTGCGGAAGACACGCTGGCCCTTGCCGTCATAGCCCATGCGGCGCGTCTTCAATATGCCGCTGCCGTTGAACTGTTTCAGCGCAGCCGTCAGTTCCTGGTCATTGTCGACGGGGCTGAAATCCGCGGTCGGTATGCCGATGCCGTTGAGGAATTTCTTTTCCGCCAGCCGGTCCTGCGCCACTTCCAGTGCGCGTGCCGGCGGATAGACCGGCACCGTAGAGGCAAGTGCCGCGGCGGCCGCGACCGGTACGTTCTCGAATTCATAAGTAACGACGGCACTGGCCGCAGCCAGCTCGCTAAGCGCGGCCGCGTCGTCATAGGCGGCGACGATCTGCCGGTTGGCGACCTGTGCCGCCGGGCAATCCGGCTGCGGCTCCAGCACGACGATGCGGTAGCCGAGGCGGGCCGCGGCCATCGCCAGCATGCGGCCAAGCTGGCCGCCGCCGATGATGCCGATGCTCGATCCCGCCGGCAGGCTCACGGCGCGTCCGTGGGCTCGGCGGCCACCTTGGCGGTCTGCGCGGCGCGCCAGCTATCCAGCCGGGCGGCGAGCTTTTCGTCGCTCAGCGCCAGCACCGCGGCGGCCAGAAGTGCAGCGTTGGCAGCGCCGGCCTTGCCGATGGCCAAAGTGCCGACCGGAATGCCGGCCGGCATCTGCACGATTGATAGCAGCGAGTCCTGGCCCGACAGCGTCTTTGATTCCACCGGCACGCCGAACACCGGCAGCGGCGTCATCGCCGCCGTCATGCCGGGCAGATGCGCCGCACCGCCGGCACCGGCGATGATCACCTTGTAGCCGGCCGCCTTGGCGCCCTTGGCGAAGTCATAGAGCCGGTCGGGCGTGCGGTGGGCCGAGACGATCAGGCGCTTGTGCGGAATTCCAAGCGCCTCAAGCGTTTCGGCGGCGTGGCGCATCGTCGCCCAATCGGACTGGCTGCCCATGATGATGGCGACGTCGGCGCGATGATCGTCCAAGCTTCTGCTCCCCGGCGGCAAAGGCGCGCATTAGCGGAAATCGAGGGGAGCCGCAAGGATGGCCGCAAACGGCAAAGCGGCTTGTGACGTTTCTGTCGCTCCGCAAATGGATAGGGGCGGTCTGTCATGGGGCGGCCGCTGCTCGGAAGCGGTTGACGAAGTCGTCGAGTTCAGGCCGTTCGGTATCGGAAATCGCCCAGTACGAAAAGGCACTGTCGCTCCAGTGGACCAGCGAGAAGCCACCGGCAGAAAGATCGACCGGTCCGGCTGTCGAGCCGGTTTCCTCGGGCGCGGCGACCAGAGTGATCAGGTGCTCGCGGTGCCTGTAGACCAGTGCCGGCACTGGCTGGTCGGCGATCACCTCGACCCGGCCGCCGAGCAACGCGAAGCCGTCACTGGCAAGGTCAGGTGCCGGCGGCGACAGGCCGACCCTGCCATCCAGCCAGGGTTTGACCGTGTGCCGGTCCGACGAGACGACGTCCACGGGGCTGGCTGCCAGCAGGCTGCGGCGATGGCCGCTGGCGACCGCGGCGGCAAAGCTGTCGGGCGCCCTGCTCAGCATCATCCATTGCGTCGCGCCGCTGGCCAGCACGGCGGTAACGATGATCGACGCCGCCAGCGCGCGCCAGTCGAACGCGCCAAATTGGTGCACCGCTCTGTGTGCCGGCGGCACTCGAGCGGCGGGCGCCGGCGCCGGCAGCACTTTCTCCGTACCGGCTGTCCCGATTGCAGCGATGCGAGCCTTGAAATCCTCACGGACATCGAGCCTCGGCAGCCCGCTGACGACCGTCTGCAGCGCAGCGATGCGGGCATGCTCGGCGGCGAGCGCCGGATCGGCCGCGATGCGTCGCTCGACAGCCAATGCTGCTGCTGCGTCGAGCTCGCCATCGACCAAGGCATGGATCATCAGCTCCACGCCCGCCGGGTCATCGGGCAGTCCATCGTTGTGCGCGCTCATGGCGCCCTCCCAAGTTGGGATATCAGCAGACCGCGCGCCCTCGCCAGCCGCGACATCACCGTGCCTAGCGGCACGCCAAGCAGCGTCGCGATCTCGCGATAGCTGAGGCCGTTGATGTCGCGCAGCACCACAGTCTCGCGAAATTGGTGCGGCAGCGCGGCGATCGCCGCCTCGAGTGCGGCCGCGTCGGCCTTGGCGATCAGGCTTGCCTCAGGACTATCCGTATCCGGCAGGCCGGCGCCATATGCAGCCGTCATGTCATCGAGGTCGCTCAGGTCGCCGACGGCGACGATACTGCGCGGCCGGTTGCGCGCCAGCCAGGAGTAAGAGGCGTTGCGCACGATCGCCAGCAGCCAGGCGCGCGCATTGCCGCCGGCATAGCCGGCGATGCCCGCATGCGCCTTCAAACAGGCCTCCTGCACCACATCCTCCGCGTCGGCGGCGTTGCCGGTCAGCCAGCGGGCAAGCGCAAGCGCATCCGCGAGATGGGGCAGAACCACCTCGCGAAAGCGCTCGGTCGCGGCCTCTTGGTTCAACACCGTCGCATCGCCCGGCATCCCGGACAGAACCTTCCGAAAATCCTCACGGAGCGACGGTGATCCTGCCCTGCATGTGCGGGTGAAGCCCGCAGAAATAGGCATAGTCGCCCACTTTGGTGAAGGTGAAGGCATATGTGTCACCGGTGTCAAGCGCCTTGGAGCGAAACGAGGCATCGTTGGCGACCACCAGATGCGGGATGTCGTCGTCATTCTCGAAGGTCACGGTAGTGCCCTGCTTTACCGTCAGCACCGCCGGTGTGAAGGCAAAGTTCTCGATCTTGACCATTGGCTGGTCTGCTGCGTTCAGTGGCATGGCAACCATTATCAGGATCGCCGCCAAACCGAACGTGACAGGGGATACGACCAAGACGCGGGATGGGAAGCGGATCATCGCATTTCCCCTCAGGCCAGCGTGCTGTCGATGATGGCGAGGTCCTGCCCGCCTTGCTTGACTGTCACGCTGCTTGTGCCGAGCAGGCTGCGCAACTGGCCGGCAGGTACCGTCATCGGCCCGGGTGAGGCTGCGGTGCCCGGCGCCGGTTGCGGGAAAGCGGTCGAGCGCGCGGTATGAAAGGTAACGTTGCCTTCGACCTTCTGCATGATCTGGTGGATATGGCCGTTGAGTACGGTGACAGAGCCGAAGCGCTTGAGCAGGGCCAAGGCCTGCGCCGCGTCGTCGGTGCCCCAGCCCCATTCGGGATAAACAGCCCATAGCGGGATGTGGGCAAAGACGACGATTGGCGTCGAGGCGGTGACCGCCTTCAGATCATCGGCCAACCATGCCAACTGGTCGGCGCCGAGATTGCCCAGCCCGCCAGCCTTCAGGTTGACGACGTTGACCAGGCCGATGAAATGGACGCCGTTCTGGTCGAACGAATACCAGCCAGCGCCCTTGGTGCCCTTGCCGTAGCGGTCGAGATAGGCCTGGCCATTGCCGTCATCGATCAGGTCGTGCTCACCGGGCACATAATGCACGTCGAAGCCTGCGCCGCCGATGATCTGGGCAGCGTTGTCGAACTGCGCGGCTTTCGACAAATGGGTGATGTCGCCGGTGTGGATCATGAAGGCGGGCTTTTGCGGCAACGCCTGGATCTTGCCGATGGCCTCCTTCAGCGTGTCGATGGCGTGCGGGTTGGCAGCCTTGTCGAAGCCGATGTGGCTGTCGGAGATCTGGAGGAAAGTGAAGCCGGTGGCCAAGGCCTCGGCGGCTTGCGACGCACCGAGCAGGCTGAGCGAAACCGGCACGCCGGCCGAAATTGTCCACAGCACTCCCGTGCCGGCCCAGATCATGCATTCCAGTGCATGACGGCGGCTGATGCCGTCAGCTTCATTGTCGTGGTGGTGGGTCATACCGGTCTCCTGCACGCCGGAAATGGCGTCTGTTTGGGAGACCAATGGGCGGGGTGGTTTATTCCGCCCGAAGACTAAAAGTTCATTCACACTGCCGTGATGGCGCACTGGCCCGATGCGAAGCCGGCGCTGGAAGGCACTGGCTCGACCACGCTCTGGCGATGTCTAGTCCGGCCAGCGCAGTGCTCCGGCGGACTGCTTGCGAGCGGGTTTCATCGCATCCGCGGGCCGATCGGCAGCACTCAACACCGCTCGCAGGCGTTCGGCAACGATCTCCGCCTCGCCGGGATGGAGATTGCACGGATCAAGGAAGAAGTGACCGCGCTCGACCTCGTGGTTGCGCACGATCACGGGCGGCGAACCCGCCGCAAGCGCCGAGGCGAGGCCGGCGGCGGTGAAGCGGCTTTCCGGCGCAACAAACACCTGCAGGCGGTCGAGAGGATTTCCGGTCGGATCTGGAATGATACGTGCCTCGATGCCAGGCAGGCCCTGCAATGCGGTTTGCCACAGATGCAGTGCGGCGTCTTCCCGCTGGCGAATGCCGGCATGGTCGCGCCGCTCCCAGGCTTCCAGGGCCGCCATAGTGCCGGCAATGCTCTCCTTGCCGACCTTCATGGCGCGCGCAACGCCCCGGTTCTGAAGATAGGCGGCCCGTACCAGATCCTTGCGGCCGGCAACGATGCCGCTTGTCGGCCCTGAGAGAAATTTGTGCCCGCTGTAGACAACAATGTCGGCGCCGCGCGCCAGAAAGCCACGCAAATCGTATTCCGAGGCGGCGTCGACGATCACCGGCACGCCCTTGGCGTGGCAAATCTCGCAGAACTCCTCAAGCGAGAGCATGCCGTATTGCACGGTGTGGTGCGCAACGACGTAGAGGGCTGCCGCCGTCCGGTCCCGGATCGCCTCGGCAACATGATAATCCTGGGTGACGCTGACCGTGCCGGCAGGCACTGCCTTGGCTCCGGCAAGCCGGATCGACTGGTCGATCGGCGCGCCATAATTGACGATGTGACCAAGCTGAACGATGACCTCCGATTTGAGGCCCTCGGTGTCGTCCGGCAGCCGCTCGATCGCAAGAAGGCTGGTCCCGGTCATCGCGCCGGCAATCGCCATTGTTATGCCGCTGGCGCAGCATGCGGTGATGAAGCCGGCCTCGCCGCCGGTAAGGCGTGCAATCACCCTACTTGCGGCGCGCTGCAGATCGTCCATCTCGACCCATTGCGAGGCCATTTCCGACATTGCGGCAATCGCTTCTGGCACGATGATCGAAGCACCGAGTGCCGTCATCGTGCCGGAGACATTGATGATTGGGCGAAGGCCAAGCCGTTCGCGGATTGTCGTGTTGGAACGGTCAGCGGCATAGGTCGTCATCTCTGTAGATCCTGTTTAAGATTTCAGGCGGCGATCTCGACGACCGCCTCGATTTCAACTGTGATGTTGCCCGGCAGCGAGCCGACACCGATCGCGGAACGGGCATGTCCGCCAAGCGTATCAAAGACGGCCGCGAAAAGATCGGAACAGCCGTTCACCACCTTGGGGTGCTCGCCGAATGTCGGCGTCGCATTGACAAAGCCAAGCAGCTTGACGACGCGCACGATGCGGCCGAGGTCGCCGGCCGCCGCATGCATGACGGCGAGCAGGTTCAGGCCGGTCAGACGCGCATGCCCGTAAGCCTCTTCAACGCTGACATCCTCTCCGACCTTGCCGGTGCAGAGCGCGCCATCGGCGCGCAACGGCCCCTGGCCGGAGAGGAAGATCAGCCGTCCGCTCTCGGCATAGGTGACGAAGTTGGCGATGGGCTTCGGCGGCTCGGGCAGTGTCAGGCCCAATTCCGCGAGCCGGATGTAAGGCGTCATAAAAGCTCCTTGCGACAGCTTTCGCCGTCCGATGTCAAAAATGCGAGGCGCGAAACCGCGCCAGGAAACTGCGAAGGCGTTCATTGTCGAACCCCGCCGCCAGAATCTCGGCGGGTGGTCCGACGGCACTGACGCCGCCATCCGCCATGAAAACGATGCGGCTCGATGCGTCGCGCGCAAAAGCCATTTCATGCGTGACCATCAGCATCGTCATGCCGTCTTCGGCGAGGCTGCGCACGACCTCGAGCACCTCGCCAACCAGTTCGGGGTCGAGCGCCGAGGTTATCTCGTCGAGAAGCAATATCTTCGGCTCCATCGCCACGGCGCGGGCGATGCCGACGCGCTGCTGCTGGCCGCCGGAAAGCTCGGCCGGCAGACTGTCGGCTTTGTGGGCGAGGCCTACGCGGCCGAGCCAGTGCTCGGCAATGGTGCGGGCCTCGGCATTGCTCTTGCCGCGCACCTTGCGCAGGCCAAGCATGATGTTGCCGGCCGCAGTCAAATGCGGAAACAGATTGAAGCTCTGGAACACCATTCCGGTCTCGGCTCGCATCGCCGCCAGGTCGCGCTCGCTGCGTCGCTGGCGTGTTCCCGTCTCGCGATAGCCGACTTCTTTGCCGTCGATACGGATCGAGCCGCTGTCGTAGCTCTCCAGGAAATTGACGCAGCGCAGTAGCGTGGTCTTGCCGCTGCCGGAGGGGCCGATGATAGTCACGACCTCGCCGCGTGTCACTTGCAGGCTGACGGAGCGCAGGACCTCGACGGATCCAAAGGCTTTGGAAACCTCGGTGACATCGAGAAGTGCCGGATTCTGGTGCGAGGCGTTGGACATCGTGCTATTCCCGGATGAAGGAGAAACGCCGCTCCAGGCGCCGGCTGGCCAAGGAGAGGGCGTAGTTGACGGCGAAGTAGACGAGCGCACCGAGAATGTAGAGTGGCATCGCCTCATAGGTGCGGCCGATGACCTGGTTGATTGCCTGCATGAGGTCGGTGATGCCGAGCAGCGAGACCAGCGCGCTGCCCTTCACCGCGTCGGTGACGCCATTGATCCAGGGTGGCAGGAAGCGCCTGAACGCCTGCGGAAAAATGACGTAGACCAGCCGCTGGCGAAAGGTCAGTCCGATCGCCATCGCCGCCTCGGACTGACCCTTGGGAATCGAGCCGACGGCGCCCCTGAGATACTCGACGACTTGTGCGGTCTTGAAGAGGGTGAGGGCGAACACGGCCGCCCAAAAGGATTCCAGATGCAGCCCCACCGCGGGCAGGCCGTAATAGACGAAGAAGATCAGCACCAGGATCGGAATGCCGCGTATGGTGTCGCTGAAGATGCGCACTGCCCAGCGCAGCGGAAAAGGACCATAGACAAGGCCGACGCCCATCAGCACGCCGGCGATGAGCGATAACACCACGACCAGCAGCGACACCCACAAGGTTACGGCAAAGCCTTCGGCGAGGAACGGCAAGGCGTAGATGATCTGGCTCAGCATGTCAGCGCGCCGCCTTGAACCGGCGCTCGACGAGCCGCAGCGCGAAAAGCAGCGTGTAGCCGGTCAACAGGTACATTGCCGTCACCACCAGATAGACTTCGACAATGCGGAACGTGTTGAAGTTGATCCACTGGGCGCCATAGGTGAGTTCGGGTACCGAGATGACCGACGCCACGGACGTATCCTTGAAGAGCGATATGAATGTGTTGGAAAGCGCCGGCAGGGTTATGCGCAGCATCGTCGGCAGGCGCACATCGAGCAGCCTTTGCCATGGCGTCAGGCCGATTGCCTTGCCGGCGTCGAGTTGACCGCGCGGCACCGCCTCGAGCCCCGAGCGAAACACCTCGACCAGGTAGGCGCCGCTGTAGAGCGACAGCGTGGCAATGAATGAGGTTTGCGCGCTGTAGGCAATGTCGACCACCGTCGGCAAGCCGTAGAAGACCAGATAGACGAGCAGGATCAGCGGCACGTTGCGGATGAACTCGACATACCCCGCGATGATGGTCCGCACCGCACGTCCGGCCGACACGTACCAGACCGCCAGAACGAGCCCGATGACGATGCCGATCGCGATCGAGATGACGGCCAGTTCGAGGCTTAGCAGCAGTCCGCCCCAGAGCTTGTCGAAATGCCGCCAGATAAGGTTGAAGTTGAGAGTATAACCCATGCGTCCTCGTCATGGAGGGCTGTGATGAGAGAAGGCGGAAGGACGTTGTCCTTCCGCCTGCTTGCATCAAATGACCGGGAAACCGGGATGGCGCGCCGGCGGCTCCTGTCCGAAATAATCCTTGAACGCAGCGTCGTAGAGTGCCGTTTCATGGCCGAACATGGCGATGGTGAAGGTCTGGTTGACGAAGGTCAGCCAGTCGAGGTCGCCCTGCCGCAGCGCGGCACCATAAAGCATCGAGAACCAGCTCTTGCCGGCATCGAAGTACTTATCCGGATTGCGCGAGGCGAGCCAGCGCACCGTTGACAGATCGACCGCGGCGGCGTCGACGCGCTTCGATTCCAAGGCCTGCAGCACGTTGGCCTGCGTGTCTATCTGCATCACCTGCGACTCCGGCAGGACGATATGCACGTTAGCCTCGGCATCGACATTTTGCAGGATGGAAATCCGCGTTGCCGAACCGCCGGCAAGCAGCTTGTCGAAGGTCTTGTTTTCGGCGTTCGGAAGGGTCAGCAAGGCGATGCCTTCGACGTAGTAGGGTCGGGAGAAGTGGATCAGCTGCGAGCGCTGGGCGGTCATGGTCATGAACTGGATGGTGATGTCGACCTTGTTGGTGGTCACGTTCGGAATGCGCTGAGCCGGATCCTGCATGACGAATTCCACTTTGGTCGGATCGTCGAAAAGCCCCTTGGCGAGGATGCGACCCATGGTGATGTCCATGCCTACCAGTTCGCCGGCGTCGTTCTCGAAATGCCAGGGCGCGTTGGTGCTGCCGGTCCCGACGATCACCTTGCCGCGCTCGAGGACGGTGCGCAGCAGGCTGTCCGGCGCTGCCTGGGCCGCCGCTTTCTGAACGTCGACCGCGGTAGCGGCGCTCATCACTCCGGCCGTTGCAAGCCCGGCCATTCCCAGTTTCAGAAATTCACGCCTTTTGGATATGTCGTTCACGGCGACCTCCTTTCGTGTTGAGTTCCCCTTTGGACCAGCAGTACAGGCATCGGTTGCAACTGACGTCATTGTCCCTTACAAGAGACGCCTGTACTCTGTACAAGACAGATTAACATCAGGGATCGATAATGCAAGATGGCAATGCCTTGGCCGCTCGACCGGACATCGGTCTGGACGAAGACAAGAACTCGGGCTCTCGGGAGAAGGGTCTCAACCGGGTTCTCCAGATTTTGGAGTTTCTCCACACGACCCAGCGTGCGATCGGCATTGGCGACCTTGCCAGAGGGGTGAATGCACCGCGGTCGACGACCTATACGCTGGTGCGCTCGCTGGTCGACGCAGGCCTGCTGGAAATGGCCGGGGACGGCAATCGG
Organism: Mesorhizobium sp. M0500; assembly: GCF_040321165.1. Taxonomy (NCBI): domain Bacteria; kingdom Pseudomonadati; phylum Pseudomonadota; class Alphaproteobacteria; order Hyphomicrobiales; family Phyllobacteriaceae; genus Mesorhizobium; species Mesorhizobium sp. M0500. Next base: position 187,904 of record NZ_JAMYRB010000002.1, on the reverse strand, counting down.
GTCTATTTCGGAAAGAAGCTTTATCTCTACGGAATGGACTATGTGCGGGGCAACGACCTGCTTAGGCGAGGGCGCCAGGAAGTCGACCATCTGTCACGCGAGACCGGCGAGACCTCGGAGTTGTGCATGCTGCAAAGCGGCCGCTACACCATCGTCCATTCAAGCCCGGGAACGAGGCCATTCCGGATCAGCTCGGCGACGGGTCTGCAAATACCGCTCCCCTGGACAGCTTCCGGGCGACTGCTCCTCGCCGGCTTCGACAGGGCGGCGATCGAGGATATGGTCTCGGAAGACGATCTCGTGCTGCCGGACGGGCGCAGATTGCAGCTCGATGATTTCATAGACGACATCGCCGTCGCCAAGTCGGCCGGCTACTGCGTCACCTCCGGCCTTGTCGATGCCTACACGAAATGCCTGGCCGCGCCGGTCTTTTCAGCGCCGGGCAGGGTCGAGGCGACGATGTGCCTGGTGGTTCCCATCGATACCTCGACCGAAAAGACCGATGACCTGATAGAGCTGTTGCTCGAGCGCGCCGCGCGGCTTTCGATCGCGGCATAGGCCGCCTTTCCAGCAGGCCAGCGCCGGCGTCCGTTCAAGCGATAATGTCTGGAATGATCTTGTCTTCCAGCGCCATCAGCCTGTCCTTAAGGAAGAGCTTCTTTTTCTTCATGCGCTGGATCTGCAGCGGGTCGCAATTCATGGCGATCATCGCATTGATGGCGGCGTCGAAATCGGCGTGTTCCTGCTTCAGCCGGGAATATTCGAGGCGGATATCTGCCTGTTCCTGATCGGACATTTTTACCGTCTGCACGTCTGCGGCGCCCAAACTATGGGCCTGATTGGGCGGGACCGGGTCTTCTTGCACCGGCGCGCAGCCCATATCACATTTCATATTGGCGTGGAATGCTACCACGCAGCATTCGACATCGGTGCGCGATGGTGGCACACTGTCATTATGCCGTCACAGAAGCGAGCCTGCGGTGGACGTGCCATGACGGCTGCAATCCGAGGAAACCATGAAAGGGAGAACCAATCATGTCTCTTGCATCCCATCTTGATGAGCTGCAGCGGAAACACGGCGACATCGAACGGGAAATCGACGATGCGATGACCCATCCATCGGTGGACGACCTCGAAATCGTGAATCTCAAGCGGCGCAAGCTGGCGCTCAAGGACGAGATTGAAAAACTGAAGGCGAAACCGACGACGCACTGACGCCCTTCCAGGACTAGCCACGCCGCCCGGCGCGTGATTTCTTTCCGGTGGTATGTCTCTATGCTGCCGGAAACGCCTATGGATTTGCGGCAAGCTGCCGTCTTGTTGTTTCCGATTTGCTGGGCCTGCGCGCCAGTCGCCATTGACAAGCCATCTTTGCTCCTCCACCTCATGCCCGGACCTTCAAGATTAAAGGCAGCCGGCATGACCGGATATTTTTCCTCACCCTTCCCGCGCCGCAGGTCGGTCGGTGTCGATGTCGGCGGCGTGATGGTCGGCGGCGGCGCCCCAGTCGTCGTCCAGTCGATGACCAACACCGACACGGCCGATACCGACCAGACGGTCGCGCAGGTGGCGGCGCTGCATCGCGCCGGCTCCGAGATCGTGCGCATAACGGTCGACCGCGACGAAAGCGCTGCCGCTGTGCCGGCCATCCGCGAGCGACTGGAGCGGCTCGGCATCAACGTGCCGCTGGTCGGCGATTTCCATTATATCGGCCACAAGCTCCTGGCCGATCATCCGGCCTGCGCCGCGGCCTTGGCCAAGTACCGCATCAACCCCGGCAATGTCGGTTTCAAGGACAAGAAGGACCGGCAGTTCGCGGCAATCGTCGAGATGGCGATCCGATACGACAAGCCGGTGCGCATCGGCGTCAACTGGGGTTCGCTCGACCAGGAGCTGCTGACCCGGCTGATGGATGACAACCAGGCCCAAGGCTTTCCGCTGACCGCGCAGGAAGTGACGCGCGAGGCAATCGTGCAATCGGCGATCCTGTCGGCCGAAATGGCCGAAGAGATTGGCCTTGCCCGCGAGAAAATCATCCTGTCGGCCAAGGTCAGCGGCGTGCAGGATCTGATCGCCGTCTACACCGAGCTTGCCACCCGTTCCGACCATGCGCTGCACCTCGGCCTGACGGAGGCGGGCATGGGCTCGAAAGGCATTGTCGCCTCGTCTGCGGCCATGGGCATCCTGCTCCAGCAAGGCATCGGCGACACAATCCGCATCTCGCTGACGCCGGAGCCGAACGGCGACCGCACGCGCGAGGTGCAGGTGTCGCAGGAGCTGTTGCAGACCATGGGCTTCCGGCAGTTCGTGCCGATCGTCGCCGCCTGCCCGGGCTGCGGCCGCACGACCTCGACCGTGTTCCAGGAGCTTGCCCAGAACATCCAGGCCGACCTGCGCAAGAACATGCCGGTGTGGCGCGAACAATATCCCGGCGTCGAGAACCTCAAGGTCGCGGTGATGGGTTGCATCGTCAACGGTCCGGGCGAATCCAAACATGCCGATATCGGCATTTCGCTGCCCGGCACCGGCGAGATGCCGACCGCCCCGGTATTCGTCGACGGCAAGAAGGCGGCGACGCTGCGCGGCTCATCGATTGCCGCGGATTTCGAGAAAATGGTCGCCGACTATATCGAACGGCGGTTCGGGCAGCACGACAAAGCCGCGGCGGAGTAGTTGAATGCGGCGTTTGCTCGGCGCGGCGCTGGTTCTCATTTGCGGGCTGATCTGGGCGACAGCCGTTCAGGCCGATCCACCACGGCCCGCCAAAAAGAAGCTGATCGACCAGGTTTGCAACCTGATCGAGGCCCATGCCGACCGGAACGGGCTGCCCAGGGATTTCTTTGCCCGGCTGATCTGGAAGGAAAGCCGTTTCGATCCCAATGCGGTCAGCCCGGTCGGCGCCGAAGGCATTGCCCAGTTCATGCCGGGCACCGCCAGGATACGCGGCCTCACCAATTCGTTCGATATCGAGCAAGCGATCCCGGCCTCGGCAAAATATCTCGCCGAACTGAAGACCGGCTTCGGCAATCTGGGCCTCGCCGCAGCCGCCTACAACGCCGGCGAGACCCGGGTGTCGCGCTGGCTGAATTCCGGCGGCTTCTTGCCGATGGAGACCGAAAGCTACGTTCTGGACGTCATGGGCGAGCCGGCCGACAACTTCACCAATACCGCCTACGCCGGCGTCATCCGGCCGCTCGACAAGAAGGCGAGTTTCGCTGCTGCTTGCCGTGAGCTGCCGGTGATCATGTCCAGAACCGTGCCGATGTCGTCGATCAACATCAAGCCGTGGGGCGTGCAGGTGGCCGGCAATTTCCGCCGCGCCGCGGCGCTCAATCAGTGGAGCAACGTGAAGCGCCGGTTTCCAGCCTTGCTCAGCGGTCGCGATCCGGTGGTCAGCCGGGTGCGCACACCGATCGGCAGGCGCGGCATCTATGCGGTGCGGATCGGCGCCGACACCAAAGCCAAGGCCGACGATATTTGCCAGAAACTGCACAGCGTGGGCGGCGCATGCATCGTGGTGCGCAATCGGTAAGCCATATGTCGGTGCGTTTCGCGCCATCGCTGCCATCTTGTTCCCCGTGGGCACTTCGTCCTCGATACGTGAATCATATTTTCGGTGAACCGTCAGGCAGGTCTTGCATCGTTGTCGATGCGGGGTAAGGTCCCCGCGATTTTTCGCGAAAGGGATCAGCATGGCCGGCTTCAAGACACTGGACGACATCGGCGATATCAGCGGCAAGCGTGTGCTGGTGCGTGTCGACCTCAACGTTCCCGTCACCGAGGGCAAGGTCACCGACGCCACCCGCATCGAGCGCATTGCGCCGACTATTGCCGAGCTCTCCGGCAAGGGAGCCAAGGTCATCCTGCTTGCCCATTTCGGCCGGCCCAAGGATGGACCGGCGCCGGAATTCTCACTCGAACCGATCGCCAAGGCGACGGCGGACGTGCTCGGCCGTCCGGTTGGCTTTGCCTCCGACTGCATCGGTGACAAGGCGGCAAATGCCGTCGCCGCCATGGACAGCGGCGACGTGCTGCTGCTCGAGAACACCCGCTTCCACAAGGGCGAGGAGAAGAACGACCCGGCCTTCACCGAAAAGCTCGCCGCTAACGGCGATATCTTCGTCAACGACGCCTTCTCTGCTGCGCACCGTGCCCATTCGTCGACAGAAGGGCTGGCGCATGTGCTGCCGGCCTTCGCCGGCCGCACCATGGAGGCCGAGCTCGATGCGCTGGAAAAGGGGCTTGGCAATCCCGTCCGCCCGGTTGTCGCCATCGTCGGCGGCGCCAAGGTCTCGACCAAGATCGACCTGTTGATGAACCTGGTGAAGAAGGTCGACGCGCTGGTCATCGGCGGCGGCATGGCCAATACGTTTCTAGCGGCGCGCGGCACCGACGTCGGGAAATCCTTGTGCGAGCGTGATCTCGCGACCACCGCCAAGCAGATCATGATCGAGGCGGCCGAGGCCGGCTGCGCCATCATCCTGCCGGTCGACGGCGTCGTCGCCAGGGAATTCAAGGCGGGCGCCGCCAGCGAGACCGTCGCCATAGCGGACGTGCCGGCCGACGGCATGATCCTTGATGTCGGCGCAAAGACCGAGAAAACCATTGCCGAATGGATCGACCGTGCCGCGACGCTGGTCTGGAACGGACCGCTCGGCGCCTTCGAGATCGAGCCGTTCGACCATGCGACGGTGGCGACGGCCCGGCACGCTGGGGCGCGCACCAAGGCCGGCAAACTGGTTTCCGTCGCCGGCGGCGGCGACACGGTAGCGGCACTCAACCATGCCGGCGTCGCCGACGATTTCACCTATGTCTCGACGGCCGGCGGCGCTTTCCTCGAATGGATGGAAGGCAAGCCGTTGCCCGGCGTCGACGTCTTGAAGCGCTGAGCGCGGCCGCAAGAGCAGCGTGAAGGAGTGCGCCCGCGACTTTCAATCGATTCGCGCTTGTTTGACAAAATGGTTCGACTTGAACCTGCGTTGCTCTGGTGGTCTGCTGGGCGCGGATCAATTCTTTCAGGAGAAGCAAAAATGAGCGAACGTCTCGAGGACATTGCCGCCGCGATGGTGGCCGATGGCAAGGGCCTGCTGGCCGCCGACGAAAGCTCCGGCACCATCAAGAAGCGCTTCGACGTCATCGGCGTCGAATCGACCGCCGACAGCCGCCGCGACTATCGCGAGATGATGTTCCGCGCCAGCGATGCGATGACCAAATACATTTCCGGCGTCATCCTCTATGACGAGACCATCCATCAGAAGGCCGCCGACGGCACGCCGCTGGTCGACATCATCAAGGCATCAGGCGCCATCCCCGGTATCAAGGTCGACGCCGGCGCCAAGCCGCTGGCCGGCTTCCCCGGCGACACCGTCACCGAGGGCCTCGACGGCTTGCGCGAACGCCTTGCCGAATACTACAAGCTCGGCGCCCGCTTCGCCAAATGGCGCGCGGTGATCGACATCGATGTTGCCAAGGGCGTGCCCTCCGCCACCTCGATCGGCTCGAACGCCCATGCGCTCGCCCGCTATGCAGCGCTTTGCCAGGAGGCCGGCATCGTGCCGATCGTCGAGCCGGAAGTGCTGATGGACGGCGCCCACGACATCGACACCTGCTACGAGATCAGCAAGGCGACGCTGACAAAGCTTTACACGGAACTCTATGCGGCGCGCGTCGTCCTCGAAGGCACCATCCTGAAACCGAACATGGTCCTCGCCGGCAAGAAGTCGGGCAAGGTCAGCAGCCCCGAGGAAGTCGCCGAAAAGACCATAAAACTGTTCCGCGAGACGGTGCCGGCCGCGATCGGAGGCATCGCCTTCCTTTCGGGCGGACAATCTGACGAGGAGGCGACCTCCAACCTCAACGCCATCAATGCCATTGGCCCGCATCCGTGGAAGCTGACCTTTTCCTACGGCCGCGCCTTGCAGGCCGCTCCGCAGAAGGCGTGGGGCGGCAAGGCGGCGAACGTCGCCGCCGCCCAGGCCGCCTTCGCCCATCGCGCCCACATGAACCATCTGGCAGCGCTTGGACAATGGCAGCCGACGCTTGAGCAAGCCGCCTGACGGAATTCAGGTTGCGTTCCCTCCGACCCGGGCCTTTGCCCGGGTTTGTTTGAAAGCAGCAAGGTCTGCAATTTCCTGCAACTAAAAATGCAGCTCGGTGTCGGCATTCCTCGCTGCCGATCGTCCTCCGTGAAAAGAGGAGCAGACCTATGCCAAACAACAAGACCGTATCGCAGGAAGAGTGGTTTCAGGCGCACAAGGCGCATCTGGCGCGCGAAAAGGAATTGACGCGCTTTCGCGATCGTGTCGCCGCCGAACGCCGCGAACTGCCGTGGCTGAAGATCCGCAAGGACTACGTCTTCGAGACCGAGCAAGGGCCAAAGAAACTGCCCGACCTGTTTGGCGGCAACAGCCAGCTGATCGTCTACCATTTCATGTTCGGCCCCGGTGCCGACTATCGTTGCGAGGGCTGCTCGTTTCTTGCCGACCACATTGACGGTGCCAACCAGCATCTCAGGCACCACGACGTCTCGCTCGTGGTGGTTGCGCGGGCGCCGCTGGCCGAGCTTCTGCCCTACAAGCAGCGCATGGGCTGGAAATTCGACTGGGTGTCGTCGTACGCTTCGGACTTCAACTTCGACATGCAGGTGTCATTCACCGACAAGCAGATCGCGGCCGGCGACACGACCTACAATTTCGAGCGGCGTGCGCGGCAATCGAAGGATCTTCCCGGCACCAGCGTGTTCTATCGCGACGAGAAAGGCGACATCTTCCTGACTTTTATCTCGCGCTCCAGAGGCGGCGATCCGCTGATCGGCACATATCACTATCTCGACCTGACGCCGAAGGGTCGCAACGAAACCGGTCCCCACCATAGCCTGGTGGACTGGGTGCGGCTGCACGACGAATATGCGGATACGCCCGAGATGCAGGACAGCTGCTGCCATTGACGACGGGCGGTCACCCAAGGTCTTTCGCCTTCGGCCCGACATGCGCTAAGTGCTGTTCGCTATGCCCTAAAAGGGACTTGCCATGCGGCGCTTTCCGACCCTTCTCACCTGGCTCGCCTTTCCGGTCTATGTCTGGCAAGGACTTGGCGTGCGTCGCCGCACCGCCCGCATGCTGCCGGCACAAGGTCCGGTCATGCACGAGATATCTGGCCTGGCGCCAGCAATCTCGGTTCTGGTGCTTGGCGATTCCTCCGCCGCCTCGGTAGGGATCGGCAATTCCGAAAACGGATTGGCCGCGCAACTGGCAGTTCTGATTGCGCAACGCACCGGCCGCACCGTGCGCTGGCGGGCGGCCGGCTTCAACTCGGCAACCTCTGGCCAGATCCGCGATCATGTGCTGCCCAATCTATCGGCCGATCCGTGGACGCATATCGTGCTGGCCATCGGTACCAACGACACCAAGAATTTTCATTCGGTACCGCGCTTCAAGCGCGAGTTTGGCGGCCTGCTCTACGCGCTGCGCGCCAAATGGCCGGAAGCGCGCGTCGTGTGGTCGCCGGTGCTGGAGTTCACCCGGGCTCCGGCAATGCCGCCGCTGCTCGGCAAGATCCTCGAAATCCGCGCCGTCGAAATGAACCGGATGGGCGAGCGCCTTTGCCTCGAACGCGGCGCCATACCGGCGCCCCGGCTGCCGATCACGGATGCCGATGCCGGCTTCGCATCGGATGGATTTCACGCTTCGGAAGCCGGCTACCGAGCCTGGGCGGAACATCTGGTCAGCCTGGTGCTCGCCAACGAACCGGGCGTCGCGTAGCGGGCCGCCGGCACTAAAGCGCGTCGCGTTCGATTGGCCTCATCCGACGCGCTTCAGGTTCTTGTTTTTATGCATGTCGTTGTCGCAAAACCGCTGCACACTTTTGCGCGACATGCATTACGTCCAGTGCCCGAGCACCGCCGTAATCGAAATCGCCGCCATCGCCAGAAGCGCCAGCTTCCAGAAATCGCTGCGCCGCTTCAGCCCGGGCCAGCCGAGCGGCTTGATGAGCTGGATGACCATCATGAGGATGATGACGAGCGCGAGAAGTTTCGACATGCAGCCTTTGATCAGCATCGCGGCTGGCTGTCAAAGCGGCTCCGGGATCGCCGGCTTCCACTGCGGCAAGCCTCTTTTCAGCACTGCCTTGTCACTTCGATGGATAAATCGGAACGCCGGTCATGAGAGCCGCACCCTCCTGACAGACTGCTGTCAGCAGGGGTGTGCGATAGTGCCTGCATCGAAAGAGAGGAGACCAGCGATGAACGGTATTACCATTCTGCGTAGCGTGCAGCACTATGTCGGCAAGATCCGGACGATGCGCAATGAAATCCGCACCCAGCGGTTCATGAACACCCTGCCGGCGGACATCCGCAAGGATATTGGTTGGCCGGACATGTATGGCGACCGCCGCAATGGCGGCAATTGAGGCAAGCTTTCTGCGTGGCGTTTGGATGCGACCTGGCGACGAGCTGAGATGGGCATGCTGAAGCCTCCTGACAGTATGGTGTCAGGAGGCTCGTGCCATAGTGCGATGGCCGCCGGAGCCGGATGGCCGAGAGGACGATCGATGAAAAGCTGGAACGACAGGCTGAACACGCGTGGCATCAACGGCATAAGACCGTCGCCACGCACCATCGGCGACGTCGTCGAAGGCCAGCCGATGCTGGTTCCTACAGCTCGCCAGGTCCATGCATTCATCCGCTCCATCCCCGAAGGCATGGACATGAATATCCGCGCTTTGCGCACCGCTCTCGCCATCGAGCACGGTGCCGAGATGACATGTCCGGTCACCATCGGCTATCATCTGCGCACCGTCGCCGAGGCCGCCAACGAGGATCTTGAGCGTGGTATGGCACTGGGCGACGTTGCGCCGTTCTGGCGGGTGGTCGACGCAAGCACGCCGACAACGAGGAAACTGTCCTTCGGCGCGGCCTTCGTCGCCGCGCAGCGCAAGCGCGAAGGGCTGGAACGATAGACGCCGAGGGACCATACGATGCGCCGCGCCGACAGGCTCTTCCAGATCGTGCAGCATCTGCGTGGTGGTCGTCTGGTCACCGCCCAGAAGCTGGGCACGTGGCTCGAGGTTTCCGAGCGGACGATCTATCGCGACATCGCAGACCTGCAGTCGACCGGCGTGCCGATCGACGGCGAGGCCGGTGTCGGCTACATGATGAGGGAGGGTTTCGACCTTCCGCCGCTGATGTTCACGCGTGACGAGATCGTCGCGCTGGTCGCCGGCGCCCGCATGGTGCGCGCCTTTGGTGGCGCGGCCATGGCGCGAGCCGCCGACGAGGCGCTGGTCAAGATAGGCGCCGTGTTGCCCGACGCCGAAAAGGACCGCATCGCCCGTACCGAGATCCACACGCCGATGTGGGTGGTAAGCGATGCCGCCCGCGAAGCCATCGACCTGATCGAGCGGTCCATCGAGAAACGTCAGGTGCTGACCATCGACTATTCGGATGAGGCCGGCCGCAGCACCGCGCGCGACATCCGCCCGCTCGGCCTGTGGTTCTGGGGCAAGGTGTGGACCTTGGTCGCCTGGTGTGAGATGCGCGGCGATTTCCGCGCCTTCCGCATCGACCGCATCGCCTCGGTGGTCATCGCCGGCCGCACCTTCAAGCCGGAGCGCGGCAAGCAGCTCGCCGATTTCTATCGCGCGGTGGAGCGCAGCGAGGATTACGGCATGGCGCCGGACCGGGCGGCGCGAAGCTGACACGGAAGATCACAAAAAAGCCCGCTTGAAAGCGGGCTTTTTGTTTTGGATGCCAGACCTATTCCTCTTCGTCGGCGTCCTTGTCCTTCGACTTCAGCGCCGAAAGCTTGGCGAAGACGGCGTTGGCGTCAAGTTCGCGGTCCTCGTCCTTCGGCTTTTCGGGCGCCGGCACCAGCCGTTCGGTCAAGGCGGCCGGCAGCAGCGTATCGCCGACCGGCTGCGCCTGCTCGCGGCCGCGCGAGGCGCGGTTGATTTCCATATCGAGGTCGATCTGCGACGTCAGGCCGAGCGTCACCGGATCCATCGGCTGGAGATTGGCGGAGTTCCAGTGCTTTCTGTCGCGGATCTGGTCGATCGTCGACTTCGTTGTGCCGACAAGGCGGGCAATCTGCGCATCCTTGAGCTCGGGATGGTTGCGCACCAGCCAGAGGATGGCGTTGGGCCGGTCCTGGCGCTTCGACAGCGGCGTGTAGCGCGGACCCTTGCGTTTGGATTCCGGCACCCGCACCTTGGGATCGGAGAGCTTCAGCCGGTGGTTCGGGTCCTTCTCGGCGCGCGCGATCTCGTCGCGAGTGAGCTGGCCGGTCATGATCGGGTCCATGCCCTTGATGCCTTGCGCCGACTCGCCGTCGGCGATCGCCTTGACCTCAAGCGGATGCAGTCCGCAGAACTGCGCGATCTGCTCGAAGGAAAGCGCTGTGTTGTCAACCAGCCAGACGGCGGTCGCCTTTGGCATCAGCAGCGTATTGGCCATTACAAAAATCCTTCTCGTTCGCCCGCGTTCCCGCGCGGGCGGTGGTTTAGAGCCACCAAAATGGGAAAATCGCGGTCTATATAACCGCTCGCTCGCCGTTTCGCAATGTTTTTGGCAGGCGCGCGTCAAGGACGGCACGGCAGCGCGACCAGCAGACCGCGAAGGGTCGGCAGATGACGCCATGCAGTCGAAAAGCTTCAAAAAGACAAAGCCCGCCAGACCAAGGTCGGGCGGGCTCGGAACCGGCGACGGAAATCCGTCTGCTGCGGCTCTGGCTTCTAAAGCTTGATCCCGAACCGCGGCTCGGCGTTGCCGAAAAGCAGCGCCCGGTCTTCGGGCGGGATCGTGCTCGAGATCAAAGCCCTTTGCGGGCGATTCTCTCGATGTCGCCGCGGTTGATGCCGAGGTCGTTGAGCTGACGAGCATTCAGCCGGTTCAGTTCGCGCACGGTTTCGTTGTACATGCGCCAGTTACGGAAAGCGCGGATCGGGTTCATGATAGTCCTCCATCGTTTTGATGCCGCGTAAATAGGCATCGGCGATGAAAAATTGAACAGACGCTTTTGCATGGCCGCAATGCGTTTGTTGCATTGCACCGTTAAACTTTCGTTCAGCCTGTTTGCGGGCCGTCAGGCGACATCGAGCACAATCTTGCCGATGTGCTCACCCTCCTCCATCCGCTCATGCGCCCGCCACGCTTCCTTGAGCGGGAAGATCGTATCCATCACCGGCGCAACCTTGCGTGTGCCGAGCAGCGGCCAAACCTGCGCCTCCAGCGCAGCCGCAACTGCCGCCTTGAACTCCACGGTGCGTGGCCTGAGCAGCGATCCTGTGTGCACGAGCCGCTTGGCCATGATCTTGAAGAAATCGGCGCTCGCCACCGCCCCGCCCTGCGTCGCGATCTGGACGATGCGGCCTTCCATGGCTGCAGCCTCATAGTTTCGCGCCACATAGTCGCCGCCGACCATGTCGAGGATGACATTGGCACCCTTGCCGCCGGTTGCCTCCTTGACTGCGGCCACGAAGTCTTCCTCGCGGTAGTTGATCGCCCGGTCGGCGCCGAGCTTGAGGCAGGCGTCGCATTTCTCCTTGCTGCCGGCGGTGGTGACGACATAGGCGCCGAAAGCGGCAGCAAGCTGGATCGCCGTGGTGCCGATACCCGACGAGCCGCCATGCACGAGCAGGGTCTCGCCGCTCTTCAGGCCGCCGCGCTCGAAGACATTGTGCCAAACAGTGAAGTAGTTTTCCGGCAGCGCCGCCGCTTCGGTGTAGGTAAAGCCGGCGGGCAGCGGCAGCACGCTGCCGGCGTGCACTCTGACATATTCGGCATAGCCGCCGCCCGCCGTCAGCGCACAGACCCGGTCGCCGACGCGCCAGCGCGATATCTCGTCACCAAGGGCAGCAACTTCGCCTGCTGCTTCCAGGCCCGGCAGATCCGACGCTCCCGGCGGTGGCGGATAGGCGCCCTTGCGCTGTTGCACATCCGGCCGGTTGACGCCGGCGGCCCGCACCCGGATCAGGATCTCGCCGGGACCGGGAACCGGTACGTCGCGGGTTTCCGGTTTCAGCACTCGCGGCCCGCCCGGTTCCGATATGGCGATCGCCATCATCTTCGCCGGAATTTTCTGTGCGTTCGCCATGAATTTTCCCGTCGTGCTCCGCCGGTTTTTCGTGCCAGCTCTTGCCCGCCATTTGCATCCATACCCTTGCCCTATGTATGCTCATTGGCAAATCAGGCAAATGGGCAATCACGGAGGAGCGACGATGGCGATCTTCGACGACGAACCCAAGAAGAAAGCGCGCCCGCACGAGATCGGGCAGGATCTGTCGCTGCTTTCCGTCGATGAATTGTCCGAACGGATCGGCATCCTGCGCGACGAGATCGCCCGGCTGGAAGCCGAGCTCAAGACCAAGGGCTCGACCAAGTCGGCGGCAGAGGCGCTGTTTCGCCGCGGGTAGTTACTGCGGGCAATTCCAAAAGCTCGGGCACGCCGCCGAAAAGCCCGAATGCCGCTGTCTCCAGACTTGTGCCCTAAACCCCAGCCGGATTGAAAAATGTTCGCAAGCTACAGACCGATCCTCTCGCTGCTGCGCGGCACCGCGTTCCTGTTGGCGGCATCCGGACTGCACGGTCTGCTGTTGCCGCTGCGCGGCCAGGTGGAGGGCTTCTCGACGGCATCGCTCGGCCTGATGGGCACGGCTTGGGCCGGCGGCTTCGTCACCGGCTGCTTCTTTGCGCCACGCATCGTGCGCCGCGCCGGTCATGTCAGGGCTTTCGGCGCCTTTGCCGCATCGGGAGCGATCGTCGCACTGCTCACCGGCCTGATCATCGACGAATATACCTGGATCCTGCTGCGCGCCTTCACCGGCTTCACCATGGCCGGCGCCTTCATGGTTATCGAAAGCTGGCTCAACGAGAAGGCCACCAACGAAAACCGCGGCACCGTTTTCGGCCTCTACATGATGGTCACCTATGCCTCGATCATGGGCGGTCAGATGATCGTTGCCGGCGGCGATGTGAGATCGGCGTCGCTGTTCATGATCACCGGCATTCTGTTCTGCCTGTCGCTGATCCCGACGGCGGTCTCGACGGCGTCTCACCCCAAGCCGCTGCAGGACGTGTCGCTTGACGTCAAGGGGCTCTACGTCAATTCGCCGGTGTCGGCGATCGCTTGCGTGCTGATCGGCATCGCCAACGGCGCCTGGGGTACACTTGGTGCCGTCTATGGAGCGCGCATCGGCATCTCGACAGCCGAGATCGCGCTGATGATGAGCCTCGTGGTCATCGCCGGTGCCGCCATGCAGCTTCCGGCCGGGCGGCTCTCCGACACGACGGACCGTCGTTTCGTGCTGGCGGGCGCGGCCTTCGGTGCTGCGCTGTTTGCCATCGCCATCTTCCTGTTCGAACCGCGCTCCGGCGTCTTCGTCATCGTCTGCACCGCCGCCTACGGCGCCTTCGCCTACACGCTCTATTCGATCGCGGTGGCGCATGCCAATGACCATGCGCGATCGGAGGACTTCGTCAAAGTGTCGGGCGGCCTGCTGCTGCTTTATGGCTTCGGCACGATGATCGGTCCGCTGGTGGCCGCCGGCCTGATGGGCTGGATGCGCCCTGAGGGGCTGTTCCTGGCCACTGCGCTCGCGCATCTCAGCCTGGCTGGCTATACGCTGCTGCGCATCAGCCGTCGCGCGCCGGTGCCGATCGAAGGCCGCGATGCCTTCAAGACCCAGCCCGCCGATCGCTCGGTGACGCCGGAAGCGTTGCGGCTCGACCCGCGCAGAAAAGCTGAAGCCGACAGTTGAGATTCGAGGCGCTTTGCCCCACAAATAAGGCATGATGCTTTCCGACGCCTTCATGGCGATTGCCGATCCCAACCGGCGCCATCTCTTGGAAGAGCTCCGGCGCGGACCGAAGACCGTCAACGAATTGGCATCCGGCTTGCCGGTGTCCCGCCCGGCCGTTTCGCAGCACCTGAAGGTGCTGCTTGATGCGGGGTTGGTCAACGCCAAGCCGGAAGGCACCAGGCGCGTCTATACGGTCAGCAATGCCGGCTTCCTGAAGCTCAACATCTGGCTTGACCAGTTCTGGGATGCGGAGCAGCTCGGTTCACCCGGAAGCTGAGGGGCATCGTCAGCGCGTCGAGCAACTATGCAGCATCGGGCCTAGAGCAATTCCAGGAAAAGTGTGAAACGGTTTTCCGTACGGAATTGCGCAAAAACAAAGAGATAGAGCGGTTCGGCGTTTCCGTGAAACGATGAACCACTCTAGCCATTGTTGTAGGGGAAGAGCTTGAAATACGGCTGCGCTTCCTCGATCACACGGGCAACCGAGGGGCGTTGCAGCAACCGGTCGTGATAGCGCCTGACCGCAGGATATTCGTCTCCGAACGGCTCGACCTTGTTGGCGTAGAACAGCGCGGGGGCGGCAGCGCAGTCGGCCATGGTGAAGCTCGCACCCACCGCCCATGTCCTCGACTGCATGTCCTGTTCAATGATGGCGTAGGAGCTGCGCAGCTGGGCGCGGGCCTGCTCGACGCCGAACGGATCGGTCTTGCCCTCCGGCCGCAGCCGGTCGCCAACGATCTTCTGCATCGGTTCCTAGACGTAGAAGTCATAGAAGCGGTCGGCAAGCCGGGTCTGACGGGCGAGATCGAGATCGCCGGGGATCAGCTCGACCGGTCCGGGATAATACGCGTTGAGATATTCGATGACGATCGTCGATTCCGGCACGGTCCGGTCCAGCGCCTCATCGCGCAGCACCGGCATCTTGCCGGCCGGCCACAATTTCAGGAACGCCGCGCGCGACTGTTCGTTGCCGAGATCGACGACGACCGATGTGAATGGCGTGCCGTTCTCATAGAGCGCGATCAGCGGTTTCCAGCAGAAGGAGGCCAGCGGATGAAGATGCATCGTCAGGGACATTTTTGCTCCTATCTTTGGTGCTTCGTCTCGCGGGCATCCGGTGTCAAGGTTCGGCCCGCTGCTACGTGGCCCGGCTGTGGGCGACGATCGCATCGATGATCGCGGCCCAATCGTCGGGATGCAGCTCGTGGCCGCCGCCCTCGATCCGGACCAGTCTTGCACCGGCGACCGCGTCGGCAAGAGCGGCGCCATGCTCGGCTGGAAAGATCGGATCGTCGGTGCCGTGGATAACGAGGAGCGGAATCTTCATCTCGTGCAGCCGCCCCGTCCAGTCCTCGCCGCTCCGATCTTCGCCGCCCTTGAGCATGAAGTGATTGGTCGCGCTGAGAAAGCCGCCGGACCGGTCGTAGTCCTGTTCCACGAACGCTCTCGTCCGCGCCTCATCGAACGGATGCGCGGTGCCGGCGAGCGCACGCGCGTTTTTGACCATGAAATCGACCGCTTGGCCACGGTCAGACCAGTCGACCTTGGCGCCTTCGGCCGAATGTTTCCTATAGGCCTCGGTGGTTCCGGGCAAATGCGACGTATCGATGCCCAGGGGCGAGCTGCTGATCACCGTCAGCGAATTGACACGCGGCGGGTATTTCAACGCAACGAGCTGCGCGATCATACCGCCCATCGACATGCCGACCACGTGCGCCTTTCGGATTCCCTGGTCGTCAAGGACGCGGACGGCATCGTCCGCCATGTCGTCGAATGTATAAGGCGGCTCGCCCGGCGCGTATTTGGTCGAACGGCCGGTATCGCGATTGTCATAGCGGATCACGAAGCGACCCTCGCCGGCCAGCTTCCGGCAAAACGCTTCGGGCCACCAAAGCATGGAAGCCATCGCGCCCATGATCAACAACACCGCCGGATGGGCCGGATCGCCGAACGTCTGGGATACGATTTCGGGGTGTTCGGCGTTTCTCATGACTTTCCTCCTTGGGCTGCAAATCCGATTGCAAGTTGCAATCAGTTGCACGATATTAAAACCGATACGATAGTGCAACCGGTTTTTGGAGATTCGCATGAACATCGATCGTCGGTCCGGATGCCCCATCAACCTGTCGCTCGAAGTGTTCGGTGACCGGTGGAGCCTGATCATCCTTCGCGACATCATCTTCGGCGGCAGACGCCACTTTCGCGAACTGCTCAACGGCTCGATGGAGGGCATCGCCTCCAACATCCTCGCCGACCGGCTGAAGCGGCTGATGGAGCTCGGCATGCTGACCAAGGCGGACGATCCCTCCCACAAGCAAAAGGCGATCTACAGCCTGACCGAAATGGCGATTACGCTGGTGCCGATCCTGGCGCATCTCGGCGCCTGGGGCCGCGTCTGGCTGCCGGTCAGCGAAGAGCTCTCTATCCGTGCCGAGCTTCTGGAAAAAGGCGGCCCGCCGATGTGGGATAAGTTCATGAACGAGTTGCGCCACGAGCATCTGGGTGCGTCTCCCGCCCCATCTGGACCCACCGTCCGCGCGACTTTGCAGGCCGGATACGATGCGGTAGTCGCCCGCAAGGCGGAGCGAGTCGGCTGCGATCCGGCGCCATGACCAACTTATTTTCCCAATTGCGGGCTGGCTCTGCTATCAAGGGACTGAAGATAATTTACGGATTGGATAACGCTCTTGGTCGAGAACTCTAAGGACACTGCCCGTGCGCGGGCCGATTTGCGTTTCAAGAAACAGGAAGAGGCAGCCACGGTTCGCCAGAAGGCGATGGCGGAATATGTCGCCGAGAGCGACGCTCGCCAAGCCAAGACCAACAAGCTGCGGGCGCTGCGCCTCGCCAAGGAAGCGGAAGACCTGGCCAATGCGCCTCCGGCCCCGGTGAAGAAGCCTCGCGCCAAGAAGAAATAGGCCGGCGCTCCCAGAATGCATGCTTCCTTTCGCACGCGAAACAGTTCACTCGGAGCTGTTCTGCCGGTTGATAACTGGCGCGTTTAGGAGACGGCCATGACCGCACTGACGCTCGACAAAGCCCTTGAAATCATCGCCGCCGCCTTTGCCAAGGGTGCCGAGCTCAAGCTCAGGCCGCTTGGCGTCTCGGTGCTCGACGCCGGCGCCCATCTGGTCGCGTTCCAGCGTCAGGACGGCGCCTCTTTCCTGCGTCCGCAAATGTCGGCCGGCAAGGCCTATGGCGCTCTCGCTATCGGCATGGGCTCGCGCCGGGTGGAAGCTTTCGCCAAGGAGCGCCCGCATCTGATCGCCGGCGTCTCCGACGTGTCGGGCGGGCGCGTCCTGCCGGTCGTCGGCGGCGTGCTGATCCGCGACAACGCCGGCACGATCATCGGCGCCATCGGTATTTCCGGCGACACGTCCGACAATGATGAAACGGCAGCCATCGCCGGCGTCGAGGCGGCTGGCTTCACCGCTGACCCGGGCTGAGTCGGGATCCTTAACTCATATTGATGTCGCGGGTGGCCGACCGCATCGACACCGAAAAGCCGGCCAGCACGTCGATCAGCGCTATGACCATCAGTGTGAAGAAAACGGAATGGGCGGCGCCCTTCACCAGCAGGAACTCGACCAGATAGGCCACAAAGACGAAGGTCGACAAAAGATGGTCCATGATCGAGGCATTTGTCGTGCGCGTCGACTTCACCACTTCGACGAACAAGAAGATCAGTGCGATCAACACGATGAGGTCGCCGAGGGTCATCGAGAACACGCCACCCGACATCATTCGGACCGAAAACATTTCGGTGGCCCACGGATCGTCGCCGCTGCCGAATATTCCCAGAAGCCCGAGATTGTAGAGGATGAAAGGCACGATCAGCAGCGGGATGGCACCGAACATGTGGCGGCTCCGGTTGGACTGATCTTTGTAGAGTGCGCCCGGCGTTCGCCGTCAAGAATTTTCGTGCGGCCGATAAACACGGACAAAGACGGCGTGAAACAACAATGTCAGGCCCGGCTGATACGATCAGTTGTCGCAAACGCAAAAAGACCGGCCAATGGCCGGTCGTTTCGCAACCCATAAACCGTCGAAAGCTCTCTCAGCTTTCCTTCGGCTCCAGAACCTGGCGACCGCGATACATGCCGGTCTTCAGGTCGATATGGTGCGGACGGCGCATCTCGCCGGAGTTCTTGTCCTCGACATAGGTCGGGGCCTTCAGTGCGTCGGCAGAACGGCGCATGCCGCGCTTCGACGGAGAGGTTTTTCGTTTCGGAACGGCCATGGATATGCTCCACTACATGGTCAAAACGCCCCGGCGGCCCTCGTGAAAGGGCCACAACAGGGGCCGGAATCTGAGAAAGTCGGGTGCCTATACACGCCCGACGGCGTTTTGGCCAGCGTCGCCGTGTTTTTTTTTTGACACTATCGCAGGCAACCGACATAGGCGCCGGCGCGGCCGGCGCGCCGTTCGATCAACGCGGCAAGCCGCCTCAGTCCCGGCCCGGGCTTCGCAGGATTGCGCACGATCGGATTCGGCAAGGTGACGGCAAGCAGCGCTGCCTGCCGGCGCGACAGCTGTTTTGCCGAGACGCCGAAATGATGCTGGGCGGCGGCCTCGATGCCGTAGATGCCCGGTCCCCATTCGGCGATGTTGAGGTAGATCTCCATGATCCGCCGTTTCGACAGCACCGCATCGAAATAGACGGCCAGCGGCAGTTCCACGACCTTACGGACCGAGCCCAACGGCCGCGACCATAGATAAAGATTCTTTACCGTCTGCATGGTGATGGTCGAGGCGCCACGTGTCATCTCGCCGGCGAGCGCATCGTCGACGACGCCGCGCAACTCGCCCAGATCGACGCCGCGATGGAAACAGAACTGCCCGTCCTCCGACATGATGACCGAATATGCCAGCCCCGGCGCGACATCGTCGATGGAAACCCAGCGCCGATCGTAGCCAGAAAACGTCGCCAGGTCCTTCAGCATCAATGTCGACACCGGATGCACGAATGTCGGCAGGTACAGGAAGGTCAGCACCACCGGCACCAGCGCCAGCACGACCGCGACGGCGATGCCGCGCCGGACCCAGCGTTGAAGACCGATGCGGCTGCCGCGTCTCGGTCTCGCCATGTCCAACCCTTCGGTTTCGTGATCGACGATCGGTTCCGCCAAGCCACCCAGTCCGCGCTACTCCCTGCCCCCGGCATAATGGCGCTTGGCTTCTTGCGCAACGTCTGAGTGTCGGCTACCGCTCCCGACCATGACGAAAGACGACCAAATGGCGTTCGAAGCTGCACTTATTGCCCGGGCAGTTCCGCTCGAGGCGCTGCTGAGGCGGTTGCTCGACGGACGGACGCTTTCGGGCGAGGTCGCGCGGCCCGAACGCCTGATGGCGGCAATGCGACATGGCGTGCTGAACGGCGGCAAACGACTGCGTCCCTTCCTGGTCATGGAAAGTGCTGCACTGTTTTCAGCCGACGGCGAGGCGGCGCTGCGCGTCGCGGCGGCGCTCGAATGCGTGCACTGCTATTCGCTCATCCATGACGATCTGCCGGCCATGGACGACGACGATTTGCGCCGCGGCCAGCCGACCGTGCACAGGGCTTTCGATGAGGCGACCGCCATTCTTGCGGGCGACGCCTTGCTGACACTTGCCTTCGACATCCTTGCCGACGAGGCGACAATGCTGCCGGCCGAGCGCAGGGCAACGCTGGTGCTGGCACTGGCCCGCGCCGCCGGGGCGGGAAGCATGGTCGGCGGCCAGATGCTCGATCTCGAAGCCGAACAAAGCCGGCCGGACGAGGCCGGCATCATCCGGCTTCAGGCGATGAAAACCGGTGCGCTGATCCGCTTTGCCTGCGAAGCGGGCGCTATCCTTGCCGGCGCGCCGTCGGGCGACCGCGAAAGGCTGGCCGAGTTCGGCTCGGCGATCGGGCTTGCCTTTCAGCTTGCCGACGATCTGCTCGACCTGACCGCCGACGCGCATCAGATGGGCAAGGCGACCGGCAAGGATGCCGCGGCCGGCAAGGCGACGCTGGTCGCGCTGCACGGACCGGACTGGGCGCGGGGCCAGCTCCATGGCCTCGTTGACCAGGCTCATGCGTTGCTCGAACCTTTTGGCGAGCAAGCTGCGCTTCTGAAACAAGCGGCGCAGTTCGTAGCGGCCCGCAACAATTAAGCGCGCCCCTATGGCGCGCCGGAGAATTGGCGACTGATCGGCCGGACGCCCTCGCAACCGGCCGATCGGGATCATTTCCGGCGATGTCGGACCACATGGACCCGCCACACCAGTTGCCGAGCCATTCTTCAGCCTCGCGGCAGGGTTCCGCGGCTCGGGTGGACAGCGGTCAGCCTTCGCCAGTTGTCTTTTCCACTACGGGCTGCGGAACCGGTCCCATCTCGGCCGCCGCCTCGACCGCCTGCGCCTCGGCCGGCTTGCGCCGGTTGCGGATGAAGGCGGCGATGCGGTCGCGGATTTCGCCGGCGCTGAGGAACACCGGAACGCGCGCCACCGGCGCGGTCGGCTCAAAGGACAGGCCAAGGCCGGTGATCCTGCCCTTGTCGTCGACGTCGCGGACGATCAGCTCGATCGGACCGAGTAGCACGCGGTCGGCGTATTCGGCGTGGCCGCCGAGCCGCGTAGTGACCAGGTCGCCAATGCTGAGCTTGCGTTCCGCTTCGGTCAGGCCCGGCGCGTAGGCGGTCTCCAGTTCCTCGGCGGGGCGTGACGGATCGACGGCGAAGGCCCCGAAGAAATCCGCGTCCTCGGGATCGACCACGGCACGGCTGGCGAACAGCTTGTCGAGCAGGCGCGGATAGCGGTCCGGCACGAAGATGTAGACATGGTCGCCGGCCGCGAGCCGGCCCATATCCTGGAAGCGCATCGAGCGTCCGTCGCGCAGCACCAGCGACGGCCGCGCCCAGCGCGGAATGCGTTCGCCGCGCGCCACCGGGCTGCCAGGTGCCACGCGGTAGGCGAGAAGCTCATGATGGGCGGAGCCCGGCAGTTCCAATTCGACCTTGTCGAGCGGTCCCAGGCGGGCCGGCACGATAAGGCCGAGACGGCGCGCCAGCGGCCCGACGGTCCATCCCTGGATGATCAGCGAGACCAGCACGATGATGAAGGCAGTGTTGAAGATGAGGCGGCCGTTCTCAAGACCGCCGAGCAGCGGCGTGATGGCAAGCAGGATCGACACGGCACCACGCAGGCCAACCCACGAGACGAAGGCGACTTCCGGGCGTGGCAGACGGAACGGCACCAGGCAGAGCCAGACGGCGATTGGCCGTGCCACAAATACCAGGAACAGGCCGAGCAGCACTGCCGGCACCAGGATCGCCGGAAATTGCGAAGGCGTCGCGAACAGGCCGAGGATCAGGAACATGATGATCTGCGCCAGCCACGACATGCCGTCCTGGAAGCGCTTGAGGATGGTGACGGCCCGGATATCGGAATTGCCGGCAATCAGGCCTGCGAGATAGACCGCCAGGAAGCCGGAGCCGCCGACGGCACCGGCGGCAGCGAACACCATAAGCGACAGCGTCAGCACGAAGATCGGCAGCAGGCCGTGATCGAGATTGAGGCGATCGACAAGGCGCACGATGGCCATGCCGCCGAGAATGCCGATGACCGCGCCGAGCCCCATATTGACAAGGAAGCCGACGGCAAGATCGGTGACCAGCACCTTGGCCTCGGGGTGGGTATTGGCGGCGATGACCTCGACCAGCGTGATGGTCAGGAAGATGGCGATCGGGTCATTTGTGCCGGATTCCACCTCGAGCGTGGACCGCACGCGCTCGCGCAAATTGATCTCGCCGGCGCGCAGCAGGAAGAACACCGCCGCGGCGTCGGTCGAGGCGACGGCGGCACCGAGCAGGAAGGATTCCAGCCAGGTCAGGTCGAGCAGATAATAGGCGGCGGCGCCGAAGAGCCCGGTGGTCAAAAGGACGCCGAATGTGGCCAGCGACAGCGCCGGCCCGGCCGCCTGCCGCAAGGCGTTGAGCGGCGTGCCGAAGCCGGAATCGAAAAGGATGACCGCCAGCGCCAACGAGCCGGCAAAATAAGCAACTCGGGCATTGTCGAAATGGATGCCGAGACCGTCGGTTCCGGTGGCGAGGCCGATGCAGAGAAACAACAGCAGGAGAGGGGCGCCGAAACGGAAGGCGATCAGGCTTGAAAACGCGGCGGCAACGACAAGTGCTGCGCCAACGAGCGTCACAAGATAGATACCATGCTCCATTCGTTGGTCGCCCCTAGTCGATATGCTCCGGCATCACGGGAGAGTGGGGCGAAGACATGGCCGCTGCAAGGCAGCAGCGTGGCTTTTTGCCCCACGCTGCCGATCGTCGAAAGTTTTGGCACCCCCGAGCAGCGGAGCGTGCCTCGGCGGTTCGTGCTGCAATGAAAAACGCCCGGACTGAGCCGGGCGTCTCCAGGTCGAGAAGCTGGCTCTGCGATCAGGCGATGGTCTTGCCGAAGGCGACGGCGGTATCGCCCATGCGGTTGGAAAAGCCCCACTCATTGTCGTACCACGACAGCACCGAAACGAAGTTGCCGTCCATGACCTTGGTCTGGTCGAGCGCCACGATCGAGGAATGCGGATCATGGTTGAAGTCGATCGAAACATTGGGGTGACGGGTAACGGCGAGGATGCCCTTCAGCTTGCCGTTCGAGGCGGCGATCACCGCGTCATTGATCTCCTGGACGGTGGTCGGCCGCTTGGCGATGAACTTGAAATCGACGAGCGAGACGTTCGGGGTCGGCACGCGGATGGAGATGCCGTCGAGCTTGCCCTTGAGTTCGGGCAGTACCAGGCCGATGGCCTTGGCAGCACCGGTCGAGGTCGGAATCTGCGACAGCGCGGCGGCGCGGGCGCGGTAGAGGTCCTTGTGCATGGTGTCCAGCGTCGGCTGGTCGCCGGTGTAGGAATGGATCGTCGTCATCATGCCCTTTTCGATGCCGACCGCCTCATTCAGCACGGCCGCCAGCGGCGCCAGGCAGTTGGTGGTGCAGGAGGCGTTCGAGATGACGATGTGGTCCTTGGTCAGCTTGTCGTGATTGATGCCATAGACGACGGTGAGATCGGCGCCCTCTGCCGGAGCGGAGACGAGAACGCGCTTGGCACCGGCGGTCAGATGGGCGACGGCCTTGTCGCGGGCGGTGAAGATGCCGGTGCATTCGAGCGCGATGTCGATGCCAAGCTCCTTCCAGGGCAGTTGCGTCGGATCCTTGATCGCGGTGACCTTGAATTTTTCCTTGCCGACGATGATCTGGTCGCCGTCAACCGTCACCTCATGCGGAAAGCGGCCATGCACGCTGTCGAAGCGCAGCAGATGGGCGTTGGTCTCGACCGGGCCGAGATCGTTGACCGCGACGACGTCGATATCCTTGCGGCCGGATTCATGGATGGCGCGCAGGATGTTGCGGCCGATGCGGCCGAATCCGTTGATGGCAACTCTGACGGTCATTGTTCTCTCCCTGGGAGTTGGAGGCCGAAGATCAAGTCCGCAGCTTCATAACGGCGGACGGGCAAAGAATCCAGCCGCCGAGGCGTGGATTTAAATCGATTAGTGCTCCACCGCCCGGCAAAACCGCTATGCCAGCCTTTGCCGGGCGGGGCTCACTTTCATTTGCCATGCAGACGGGCTTCCGCCGCCTTCACCGTTGCCTCGGCTGTGATGCCGAAATGCGGGTAGAGCTGTTCGATGGTGCCGGAGGCGCCGAAGCCGGTCATGCCGACAAAGATGCCGTCGGTGCCGATGAAGTGATCCCAGCCCTGACGGATGCCGGCTTCGATGGCAATCTTGAGCGGCGCATTGCCGATCGTCCTGCTGCGATAGTCGGCGCTCTGCTTGTCGAACAATTCGAAGCACGGCACCGAGACGACGCGGGTCGCGTGGCCGTGCTTTTCCAAGGCCTCGCGGGCGGCCAGCGCGATCTCGACCTCGGAGCCCGAAGCGAAGATCGTCACCGCCGCCTCGCCACTGGCGGCGGCAAGTTCATAGGCGCCGCGGCTGGAGAGGTTTTCCGCAACGAAGTCGTTGCGTACCGTCGGCAGGTTCTGCCGGGTCAGCGCCAATGTCGAAGGCGTCTTTTCCGACTCAATGGCCAACTGCCAGCATTCCGCGGTTTCCACCGCGTCGGCCGGGCGGAAGACATTGTGGTTCGGAATGGCGCGAAGTGCTGCCAGATGCTCGACCGGCTGATGGGTCGGGCCGTCTTCGCCAAGGCCGATGGAATCATGGGTCATGACGAAGATCGAGCGGATGCCCATCAGCGAAGCAAGCCGCATCGCCGGACGGGCATAATCGGAAAAGCACATGAAAGTGCCGCCATAGGCGATAATGCCGCCATGCAATGTCAGCCCGTTGAGCGCGGCCGCCATGCCGTGCTCGCGAACGCCGTAATGAACGTAGCGCTGGCCGTAATCGTCGGCGGTGATGTTCTTGGTCTGGCTGGTCTTGGTGTTGTTGGAGCCGGTCAAATCGGCCGAGCCGCCGATGGTTTCGGGCACGGCGCCGTTTATGACCTCCAGCGCCATTTCCGACGACTTACGGGTGGCGACCTTCGGCTTGTCGGCGGCGAGCTTTTTCTTGTAATCGCCAATGACGGCGTCGAAGTTGGCCGGCAGCGTGCCACTGATGCGGCGTTCGAACTCTGCGCGCAATTGGGCATCAGCCTTGGCAAGGTGGCTCTCCCAGTCGGTGCGCGCCTTGACGCTGGTCCGCCCGGCGGTACGCCATGCGTCGAGGCTGTCGGCCGGGACCTCGAAGGGCGGCGAATCCCAGCCGAAGAATTTTCTGGCGCCGGCGATTTCCTCGGCGCCGAGCGGCGAGCCGTGCGCCTTGTTGGTGCCGGCCTTGGTCGGCGCGCCGAAGCCGATCGTCGTCTTGCAGGCAATCATCGTCGGCTTGTCGGAGTGGCGGGCCGCTTCGATGGCATAGGCGATCGCTTCCGGGTCCTGGCCGTCGATATGGCTGGCATTCCAGCCGGACGCCTGGAAGCGGGCGACCTGGTCGGTGTTGTCGGCCAGCGACACCGGGCCATCGATCGAGATGTTGTTGTTGTCCCAGAAGACGATCAGCTTGTTCAGCTTCAGATGTCCGGCAAGCGCGATGGCTTCCTGGGATACGCCTTCCATCAGGCAGCCGTCGCCGGCCAGCACATAGGTGTAGTGGTCGACGAGATCATTGCCGAAAGCGGCATTCATGATGCGCTCGCCGAGTGCGAAGCCGACCGAATTGGCAAGACCCTGGCCGAGTGGGCCTGTCGTCGTCTCGATGCCGGCGGCATGGCCGTATTCCGGGTGGCCCGCGGTCCTCGACCCCAATTGGCGGAACTGCTTGATCTGGTCGATGGTGATGTCTTCGTAGCCGGTCAGATAGAGCAGCGAGTAAAGCAGCATCGAGCCGTGGCCGGCCGACAGGATAAAGCGATCGCGGTCCGGCCAATGCGGGTTCTTCGGATCGTATTTGAGAAAGCGGGTGAACAGCACCGTGGCGATGTCGGCGCAGCCCATGGGCAATCCGGGATGGCCGGAGTTTGCCTTCTCCACAGCGTCCATGGCGAGAAAACGGATCGCATTGGCCATCCGGTCATGTTGTTCGCGCGAAGTCATGCTTCCTCCAAAATGGGGGTTTGGGCCTTGGGAAAGCCCTTGAAAAGGGTGCGCGACACATAGCAGGCGCGGCCTTTTAGTCAACAAATCGGTGTGCTTTTGCCGGTCTTGTGATGGCCATGCGCGACTTACATTAGCGTTAGCAGGGGACAGTCGCGACAGCTTTATTGACGTGCGGTTCACACGACGCGTAATGTTTCAGGGATAACGCGTTCTGAACGTGGATGATTCGGTGATGGGCAGGGCGCAGGACGAAAGCCATGACCGGGGAAACGACCCTCAAGGAAGTCATTGCCAGGCTGGGTAAGGCCATCGACGGGCTGGAAAACGCCGTCGCGGCCAAGCTCGAGCATGAGCGGGACTATTCGGAAGCCGAGGCCGAAGTGCAGCGGATGAACGCCGACCGCTCGCGGCTGGCGCAGGAGCTCGACAATTCCGAAGCTCGCGCCGAACGGCTGGAAGATGCCAACAAAGAAGTGTCGCGAAGGCTGGTGACAGCCATGGAAACCATCCGCGCGGTACTGGACAGGTAGGCTAATGGCACAAGTCACGGTTTCCATCGACGGCAAGCAGTATCGGATGGCCTGCGACGAGGGCCAGGAAGAGCATCTGATCGATCTTGCCGAGCGCTTCGACCGCTATGTTTCGCATCTGAAGGATTCTTTTGGCGAGATTGGCGACCAGCGGCTGACCGTGATGGCCGGCATCATGGTCATGGACGAGCTTTCGGAACTGCAAAAGCGGGTCAAGGGCATGGAAAGCGAAGTGCTGACGCTGCGCAAGACGCGCGACGACGCACTGACCAAGGCCGACAAGAACGATTCCGCGCTGACCGGGGCGCTCGGCGCGCTGGCCCAGCGCATGGAAGACCTGGCGACGACGCTGGCAGTGAACAAGGCCTGAGCCAGCGCAGCGAAAATTCCTGCGGCATTTGCCGAGAAGCAATGAAAATATTTCGCCGCCGGGCTTGATGCCGGCGCAACAGGCATTTGAAGGATGACGCCGGAGTGATAGAAAGGCAAAAGCAGCGCCGGTCAACGCCGGCTGCGATCTGCACTCACAGGGTAGGGACACGCCATGAGCCTTCGTATCAACGATATCGCACCGGACTTCACCGCTGAGACCACGCAAGGACCGATCAGCTTCCATGAATGGATCGGCGACGGCTGGGCAGTATTGTTCAGCCATCCGAAGAACTTTACGCCGGTTTGCACGACCGAACTCGGCACAATGGCCGGGCTCGAAGGCGAGTTCAGGAAGCGCAACGTCAAGATCATCGGCATCTCGGTCGATCCCGTCCAAAGCCATGAAAAGTGGCAGAACGACATCAAGACCGCGACCGGTCATTCGGTGAACTACCCGCTGATCGGCGACAAGGATCTCAAGGTCGCCAAGCTTTACGAGATGCTGCCGGCGGGTGCCGGCGAGAGCTCGGAAGGCCGCACGCCCGCCGACAATGCCACGGTGCGTTCGGTTTACGTCATCGGGCCCGACAAGAAGATCAAGCTGGTTCTCACCTATCCGATGACGACCGGCCGCAACTTCGACGAAATCCTGCGCGCCATCGATTCCATGCAGCTGACCGCCAAGCACCAGGTGGCGACGCCGGCGAACTGGAAGCAGGGCGAGGACGTCATCATCACCGCTGCCGTCTCGAATGAGGATGCCATCAAGCGCTTCGGCGCCTATGAGACGATCCTGCCATATCTCAGGAAAACCAAGCAGCCTTCCGCCTGAGCAGGCAGAGGCGGCACAGAGAGTTTTCGGTTTTCCTGGCCGTGTGAGCATGGGGTGCTTGACGATGCCTGGTTGACGGACAACCATGCCTTTAATTTGCCGTGGCAGAGAAAATCCTTCCTGCCGTGGTGAGGGGCGAAGGAGGCTGGATTGGACGCATTATCGGCCAGGTCGCAGGTCACCGGCTTCTATGACAAGCCGAGCGGGTCCGTCCAGTATGTGGTCGCCGACATGGCGACGCGCCGATGCGCCATCATCGATCCGGTGCTCGACTTCGACGAAAGGTCCGGTGCAACGGCAACGAAGAACGCCGACGCCCTGCTCGACTTCGTCAGGGAAAGCGGGCTGGAGGTCGAGTGGATCCTCGACACGCATCCGCATGCCGATCATTTCTCCGCCGCCCATTATCTGAGGGGGAGAACCGGAGCGCCGACGGCGATCGGCGAAAAGGTCATCGACGTCCAGAAATTGTGGAAGGTGATCTACAACTGGCCGGAATTCCCCGCCGACGGTTCGCAATGGGACAGGCTGTTCGCCGACGGCGCAACTTTTTCGGTCGGCGGCCTTCCGGCAAGAGTGCTGTTCTCGCCGGGCCACACACTGGCCTCGATCACTTACGTCATTGGCGACGCCGCCTTCATCCACGACACGCTGTTCATGCCGGACAGCGGCACCGCCAGGACAGACTTTCCCGGCGGCAGTGCCGAGCGGCTCTGGCACTCGATCGAGGACATCCTGGCGCTGCCGGACGAGACACGTCTGTTCGTCGGTCACGACTACCAGCCGGGCGGTCGCGAAGCGCGCTGGGAAAGCACGGTCGCGGAGCAGAAAGCCGGCAACATCCATGTTGCCGGCTGCAAGGCGGAAGCCGACTTCGTCGCGCTCCGCCAGGCCCGCGACAGGACCTTGCCGATGCCGCGGCTGATCCTGCACGCGCTGCAGGTGAACATGAATGGCGGACGCCTGCCGGAACCGGAATCCAACGGGCGGCGCTATCTGAAATTTCCGCTCGATTGCCTGTGAGGAGATGGGTCGCTGGCACTACAATGCCATTCAGACTCGGCGCCGCCCTCATCGTTCTGCGAGGGTCATCCAAGCTATTGATCCTGATTCGATTTTTGCGATGTTTGAATCCGAGAGGTCCATGCGGGAAGACGGTGGCGGCAGCCCGATGAGGAGCAGCGCAGACGCCAGCCAGTCCAGCGTCAGGGTTTTGTTCGGCGGGCTAAATGTTCATACGTGATTTGCCAAGGATCGCTCTCGGAAGATCTTTCCTCGCCGATCCAATGGAAGCTGTTGGCAGTGATCTCGGTGAAACGCCACCGAGTTTGCAGACCGCGCGAGTCATTGCCGAGCTGGACAATGTCCTCACCCTCGGCCCGCCCGATCTGGCGCGAGTGATCCCGGTTGAGCGGGTCGTTCCATATGATATGCCAGCCATCGATCCCAGGGTCGAAGATGCGCAAGGTTGTGCCATACATCGCGGACGGAGCAGGGCGCTTGGGCCTGATCCAAACGTCCTGAATCGCGCGGCCTTCGAGCACCCAGCCAAAATGGCATTCGCCATCCCATTTCTGGATTGTGCCGTCGTCGAGGTAGTGGACCGAGTCCATTTCCCAGCTTCCAATTAGCCATCCATACAGGGCCATGTCTTTCGCTCGATCGGCTGGCGGACCGTCGGATCCGAGAGCGGCCAGAAACGGAGAAATCGTCATCGTCACACTGCCTTTCGTTTTCAATAGACGAGCTCAACTGCCCGGCGCAGCCCCGGCGGCTCGTTGTCGCGCCGCCTGCCGCGAGCGCCGGGTTGTGGAATGCCGCGGTCGGCGCCGCAACATTGCCGCCACAGCTTGCAGTCTTGCGGTTTTCAGGGCTTGGGGAAAATTGCGGTAATGCCGCTATCGATGCGATCGTCTGGAGACGCCATGGCAAGGCTACTGAGCAGTTATGGCGGCGGATCGGACATCCGCGAAGGCGCCGCGGAACCGGCAACCCGCTAATGCATGTCGCGCAAAAGTGTGCAGCGGTTTTGCGATAACGACATGCATAAAAACAAGAATCTAAAGCGCGTCGCACAAGGCCGGCCGAACGCGACGCGCTTTAGAAAAAACGGCGGCGCCAGTTACCTGACGCCGCCGTTATTTGTTTCTACCGGAAGGTCTTACGCCGCCGGCTGCGCCTCGATGGTGCGCAGCGCCTGCGTCTGGCGCTTGGCCGCGGCCTTGACCGCGTCCTGCACCTTCTCGAAGGCGCGCACCTCGATCTGGCGCACGCGCTCGCGGCTGATATCGAACTCGGCCGACAGCTCTTCAAGCGTCAACGGCTCATCGGCGAGGCGGCGCGCCTCGAAGATGCGGCGTTCGCGGTCGTTGAGCACGGCAAGAGCGCCCGACAGCATGCCGCGCCGGTTTTCCAGCTCGTCCTGCTCGATCAGCATCTCTTCCTGGCTTTCGTGGTCGTCGACCAGCCAGTCCTGCCATTCGCCGGACTCGCCTTCACTGGCCCGGATGGGCGCATTGAGCGAGGCGTCGCCCGACAGACGGCGGTTCATCGACACGACTTCCGCTTCCGAGACGTTCAGCCGGGTGGCAATCTCGGTGATCTGGTCGGGCTTCAAATCGCCTTCGTCGAGCGCCTGGATCTTGCCCTTCACCTTGCGCAGGTTGAAGAACAGGCGCTTCTGGTTGGCGGTGGTGCCCATCTTGACCAGGCTCCACGAGCGCAGGATGTATTCCTGGATAGAGGCCTTGATCCACCACATCGCATAGGTGGCGAGACGGAAACCGCGCTCCGGTTCGAATTTCTTGACGGCCTGCATCAGGCCGACATTGCCTTCCGAGATCACCTCACCGATCGGCAGGCCATAGCCGCGATAGCCCATGGCGATCTTGGCGACGAGCCGAAGGTGGCTGGTGACGAGCTTGTGCGCAGCCGTGGTGTCCTCATGCTCGGCATAGCGCTTGGCGAGCATGTACTCTTCCTGCGGCTGAAGCATCGGAAAGCGGCGGATTTCTTCCAGGTAGCGGCTGAGACCGCCTTCGCCGGAAACGATACTGGGTAATGACTGGGCCATGATAGCGCCCCCTCTCTATTGGAGTGATGCCCCCGAAACGCGGCGGGCATGTGGCGCGAATGCCAAAGGCACATTCGCGCCAACCGACATATATAGGAACAAAACCAGAAAGACAGGCATTTGTTCAACACGAAACAGTGTGTCACGTTGAAGTGAACAGCGCCGGTCAGGTTTTCAGGTGGTTGGTTCAGAGCTTGCGGAAGCCGTCGACGAGTTCCTCCATGTCCCACGGTATCGGTGCTTCGAACCTCATCGTTAGATGGGTATCCGGATGCCGAAATGCAAGGAGGCGGGCGTGCAAAGCTTGTCGCGGAAACGCTTTTACCTTGCTTCTTAGCGGCTCGGGCAACCGATTGGCCTTGGTGCGGAAAGCCTGGCCGTATTCGGGGTCGCCAATCACCGGATGGCCGATATGGGCCATGTGGACGCGTATCTGGTGAGTGCGACCGGTTTCCAGCCGGCATTCGACCAGGCTCGCCGTGGCGAATTCCTGCTGCTGCTCGCCAAAGCGCTCGACAACGGTGAAATGCGTGACGGCGTGGCGGGCATCGTCGCGGCCTTGCGGCACCACGGCGCGGCGTACCCGGTCGGCGGCGCGGCCGAGCGGCGCGTCGACCGTCCCGGTCGGCCTTGCCGGTATGCCCCAGACCAACGCCAGATACGCGCGCTCGAGATCGCCGGTCAGGCCGTGGTCGGCAAAGGCCTCCGACAACGCCTTGTGGGCGCGATCGGTCTTGGCGACGACCATGACGCCACTGGTCTCCTTGTCGAGGCGGTGGACGATGCCCGGCCGTCTCACCCCGCCGATGCCCGACAGGCTATCACCGCAATGATGGATCAGCGCGTTGACCAGCGTGCCGGTCCAGTTGCCGGCGCCGGGATGCACGACCAGCCCGGCCGGCTTGTTGATGACGATCAGCTCGCTGTCCTCGTAGAGGACGTCCAGCGCAATATCTTCGCCTTGCGGCTCCGCCGGTTCCGGCTCCGGCATGTCGACCGACACGCTGTCACCTTGTGCCATCTTGCGCTTCGTTTCGTCGACCTGCCTGCCGCCGATCCTGACGGCGCCCTGCTTTATCAGCATCTGTACCCGGCTGCGCGACATGTCGGGGCCGAGCCTGGCCGCCAGCCATTGGTCGAGCCGCTGGCCGGCCGCATCAGCGCCCGCCTCCAGGACGATCGGTCCGGCCCCTATTAATTGTCTGACCTCTTCGTTATGAGCGCTCATCGAAAACAGTTCCGGAATCTGCTGCCATGGCCCGGCCGCTTGCCGACGAAGACGAGGAAAAGCCGCTCGACCCCGAGGTCGAAAAGGTGCGGAGGAAGCTCGTCCGCTTCGTCGCCATCAATCTCGGCCTGCTGTTCCTCGCCCTTATGGTGGTGATCGCAGCACTTGTCTACAAAGCGCGCAACGCGCCGCCTACCGCCCCTCCGCTAAGCAGCGACATCCAGGTGCCGATCGGCGAAACGGTCAACGGCGACATCGTGCTGCCGGTCGGCGCCAGGGTGATCAGCCAATCGCTCTCCGGCAATCACCTGTCGATCGACGCCGAGCTGCCCGACGGCAGCCGCGCCATCTTCGTTTATGACATCACCGAGCGCCGCATCGTCGGGCGTTTTTCGATCAGGAACAAATGACCGGTTTTGCCGAACACCGCAGCATTGCCACGGTCGCGCTTGTCGTCGCAAATTATGACGAGGCGATCTCGTGGTATGTCGACCAACTGGGTTTTGTCCTCACCGAAGATGTCGATCTCGGCGGCGGCAAACGCTGGGTCACGATCACGCCGCGCAAAGGGCAGGGCGCGCGGCTGCTTCTCGCCGAAGCATCCGGCGATGCGCAAAGGCACGCCGTCGGCAACCAGACCGGCGGGCGGGTCTTTTTGTTCCTCGAAACCGACGATTTTGCCCGTGACCATGCGTTGATGCTCGAAAAGGGCGTCGAATTCCGCGAGGCGCCCCGGCACGAGACCTATGGCACTGTGGCGGTTTTCGCCGATCTCTATGGAAATCTCTGGGACCTGATCGAGCCAAAACGCTAGGCTTGCAGCGGATATTTCACCGGCGCGATCGGCAGCCGTAAGCCTAGTTGCTTTTTCCCAGCCGTCAGCCTATATCGCCGGTTCTTGAACGCGCCCATCGTCTAGCGGTCAGGACACCGCCCTCTCACGGCGGGAACAGGGGTTCGATTCCCCTTGGGCGTACCAAGTCTCTCCAAGCTCTCGGCAAACCATCAATCCGATCCATCGCCTTGAGTCGCGGCGGGTTTGGCTCATTGCCGCTTCTGGCGCAGCGGAGCCGATTGCATTAGCATTGCATCGTGGGTCTTGAGGCACAGCGTTAGCGGCGCGCAGAACGTCGCGCTGAACAGGGCAGTCGATGCCACGCGGGGAGGAGCCAGATACAGAAACTACAATCGCAAGGCGTCCATCACGCTGGTCGGCACTGCCTGGAGCCGACCTGAGCTACAGCTGCCGGCGGCGGATCGTTTTGGCGAGCTCGGCGAAGGCGCCTCTCCCTCGAAGGGTGGATGCCGGGAAGGCCCTTAGCACCGGCCAGCGAAGCTGCGCGCGACGCGCATGGCTGGGCTCTAAACGCGCCATACTTTAGTTGCAGTATCGTAGCTTCTTTGCCGTTCGAATTTCTCTCGGTCATGGCTTCGCACGATACCAAGATATGCTGCGAACGACACATCCACGGCGGGGCTCAACCATTCGATCTATTCCGGCAAGCCGAAAAGTGTTTGCGCGCCTGCTATTCCTCCGAGCGGATGACTGCCCATGGCGATCATCCGCTCGGTAGTTTCTGCCTCGAACACTGTCGACGCGAGCACCGTCCGTCCCAACGGCTTGCACAGCCCTTCGATGCGGCTGACAAGATTTACAGCCTTGCCGATCGCGGTGAAGTCCAACCTGCCGGCAGTGCCGATATTCCCCCAGAGTATCTCGCCGACATGCAGGCCAATGCCATATCCGAGCTCAGGGCCGCCATTGCGGCGCCGAGTTTGGTTGAGATGATCTATCCCGGCGCGCGTGGCCTTCACGGCGCGTACCGCAGCGTCACATGCGGCATTTGCATCGCGCTCGCCAATCGGGAAAATCGCGAGGACGCCATCACCTATAAACTTGAGAACCTCACCACCAAATGCGTGCACCGCGCCGGCGACGCAATCGAACCAGGCATCAAGTACCAATACGATCTCGTCTGCATCATGAACCTCGGATAGATCGGTGAAACCTCGAAGGTCCGCGCACAGAAGCGCAGCCCGTATCGTCTCTCCCTTTAATCGACGAGAATGACCGTTGAGCACATGTGCTGCACTGCGCTTTCCCAAATATGCTTCGAGCAATGCGCGTTTCGCGGACCGTTCTGCGAGTGCGGTCATCGGAGCCGCAGCAAACCGGGAGATTTGCCGCAGCAGCTCTGACTGCGCCTCATCCGGAGTATGATCGAACGCCCACACCAAAGTCGGTGCGACACCGCCCGCTCGCTCGTCGAACACGATCGCCCGCGTCGTGCCAAGCCACTCCCGCAGCACGAGCCGGGGATCGGCATTCTGGCGGTCGGCGCCTATCCCCAAACCCTCGACCACTTCACCCCCAGACGCTCGCCAGAGCCAGATACGGCGTGAAATGATTGGGTCGGGAGCATCCTGCGCCAGCGCGCCGGCGATGATCGGCAAGCCGTCTTCCAGCAAATGCGTTGAGAGCTGCAATAGAAGTCGCCCACCGTCGCCAATATGCGCGGCGTCGTCCAGAAGGAATGAAAGCGACTTTGCGAGAAGCATCGGTAGAAGGTCACTCGGCTCCGGCTTATGCTTACGCCTCGAACATCTTCTTGCAACTCCCCATATTCGCTTCAATCATGCACGGCATTCGATGCGGATGTGACCTGGAGTGAGCGATGGCGGAATCGGTTTACACAGAAATTGAGGTCGCCGCGCCACAAGCGACCGTGTTCGCGCTTTTGACGGATCCGGACCAGATCGTGCGATGGATCGGGACCGAAGCGAATTTGGATGCATCGCCGGGCGGTCTGTTCCTCGTCAATGTCGGTGGTCGCCATATGGCGCGCGGTGAGTTCACCGAGGTGATCCCGGTCCACCGTCTTGCCTACAGTTTTGGCTGGGAAGACAACGAGACAGTGCCGCCCGGCTCCAGCCATGTCGAGATCGACCTGATCGCGAGGGATGCGGGGACACTGATCCGCTTCACGCACAGCGGACTGCCGAACGCAAAGGAGCGTGACAGCCACCGAAGGGGATGGGAGCACTACCTCTCAAGGCTGAAGATCACTGCCGATGGGGGACATGTCGATCCCGATGTGCCGATGAAGAATATGTGATTTTCATCTAAGGGCCACGGATGCCCGTAATCCGAACCAGGCGCGGCATGCGTCAACGAGGCCCCTTTGACCTGCCGTCGCCAAACCGGCCGCTCGGGAAACCCAGCGACCTGCGGGCCGCCGCACCATTACAGCTGCCGGCGACGGATCGTTTCAGCGAGCTCGGCGAAGGCGTCCGCGATCCCGGTGCCGCTCTTGGCGCCTGCGTGGAGTTCTTGAAACTCAGCGCTTCTGGCGCAACGTCTCGGATTGAATTAGCATCCGTTCATCAAAGCTCCGGCCGCACTCCTGCAGGATGCGGAATGCGGAGCGCAGGCGAGCGAGGCCGGGGGCGGTCACATGCCGGGCGCCGATCCAAGCGCGACTGGGCATCCGAACTTCCGTTCGGCGGCAAGACGGCGTGGCCGGGAGGAGTCAGATGCAAAAACTACAATCGCAAGGCGTCCATCACATCACGCTGGTCGGCGCCGGACGTCAGACCTCGATCGATTTCTGGGAGGGCGTGCTCGGCATGCCTTTCATCTTCGAGCAGCCCAACCTCGACAAGCCAAGCGAAAGCCATCTCTATTTCGATCCGGGCGACGGCCGGCTGATCACCGTCTTCACCGACGAGAGCCGCACGCCGGTCAAGCGGCGCACGCCGACCGATACGGGCTGCGTCCATCACATCGCTTTCGCGGTGTCGCGCGTCACCTTCTTGCAGGCGGTCGCCCGGCTCAACGAGCGTGAAATCAAGCACAGCGGCGTCAAGGATCGCGGTTTCATGGATTCGATCTACTTCGAGGATCCGCTCGGCCTGCTAATCGAGCTCGCCTCCTACCGTTTCGAGCCGCCGGCGGGCTTCACCCATGCCGACGTGCTGATGCAGGCGCACAAGATCCGCGTCGCGCGCGGCGATTACAACATCGCCGAAGTGCACCTTGCCGATGCGATCCAGGCGCTTGTCGAGCACTTGCGCGCAACCTTGTCGGAGGATCGCGCACCGAAAAATCCATACTGACGACACGCCAAACAAAGGGAGGACATAATGGCAAAGACAGCAACGAAGAGTGCGAAAAAGCCCGCCGCCAAGGCAGCCAAACCAGGAGCGAAGCCGGCGGCCAAAGCCGCCGCCAAGTCAGCGGCGAAAGTGGCAAAGCCGGCGACGAAGGTCTCCGGCAAAAAGCCCGCGAAGGCCAAGGCGAAGCCTGCGAAAAAGCCGGCGCTCACGCTCAGCATGCTGAAGCCCAGCGTCAACAATATGAGCGTTCGGGTGTTTGCACGCGCCGCCGGGCTCGATCATTCCGAAACCGACGTTTGGGGCCTCACGCGCTCGCCCGAATATATGGCGCGAAACCCGGCCCATCTTACGCCGATGATCGAGGACAAGGGCCTGCCGAGAGGTGTCTTGTGGGAAAGCTGCGCCATCATGCAGTATCTCGCCAACAAGCACGGGCTGGAGAAATTATATCCCAAGGCGCCGGCCAAGCGGGCAATGATCGACAGCGCCATGTTCTACCTGATCGGCACGCTCTACCCCTATGTGGCGCGCGCCACATATCCTGTACTGAATTTCCCGCAATATGCCGGCGAGGTCGGCCACAGCGACGCTCATCCCGACAAGAAGTCGGAAGCCCAGAAGGCCGCTATAGAAGCGATAGCCGAGCCGCTGGAGGTGTTTCACAGCTTCTTCAGGAACGGCAAGCCGTTCATCGGCGGCAAGAACCCGTCGATCGCCGACATCCGTTTGGCGGCGACGCTCGAGTTCCTCGCCGTCATCGACTACGCGCTGCCCCAATGGGCAAAAGACTATATGGCGGCGATCGAGAAGAAGCTCGGCAAGGCCTATGCCGACCCGGCCGCCGACGTGCGCGGCTATATCGCCTATGTGCGGTCGCAGGCCAACGCCTGAGGCACAAGCCAATAGCGGTCGTCCGCACGTCTGCAGGAGCCGGTAATGAACTGGGGATTTTCTTAATCTCCCCTGTTTGCACGATGTGGGGAGCTTAAGGTTTCGTTAACCTAAACCCTTTCTACTGAATCCACCTCCAGCCCGCGACCACGGATGTACTGGCGCGGATGGAAAGCAAAGGTCGGCTGCGCGCCGGCCTTTTGCTTATTTCAGCCCCTGTCGAAGTTGCGCCAGACGGCGTTTCACGACGCCTGCATGGCTGATGAAACGCGTCGCCGCCATCTTGTCATCGCCGCTGTCGGCCCTACCATCGAAGTTCGTCCCGTCCTCGAGGGCGGTTCAAGGACAGAGGCCCTGCCATGAAAAGCATTGCTGGAATGATGGTGATTGCAGGCGCCATGCTGGTGGGCGC
Organism: Mesorhizobium sp. M0500; assembly: GCF_040321165.1. Classification (NCBI taxonomy): domain Bacteria; kingdom Pseudomonadati; phylum Pseudomonadota; class Alphaproteobacteria; order Hyphomicrobiales; family Phyllobacteriaceae; genus Mesorhizobium; species Mesorhizobium sp. M0500. Next base: position 151,080 of record NZ_JAMYRB010000002.1, on the reverse strand, counting down.
AACCGGTCAATCGAATGCAGCGACGCTCAACACCATGCCCGAGGTCGGGGCTGCCATCCAGGCGTGCTGGACCCCTCCGGCGAATGCCGGGAATTCCACCGTCACCCTGAGCTTCAGCTTCAGGCGCGATGGCACGCTGATCGGCCGGCCCAAGCCGACCGCCATCCGCGTCGCCGGCGAGGAGAAGACGCGCCAAGCTTTTGTCGACGCGGCGGTCGCGGCCGTGGACCATTGCCTGCCGTTGAGCTTTTCACCGGCGCTGGCTCAAGGCATCCCGGGCAAGGTGTTCACTCTGCAATTCAACTCGCCCAAACAAGAACAGGTTGCACCGCGAGTGAAGGCTTCGCCTTGATCTTTTCCAAAAACCGGATTCCACTTTTCGGGATCTAGTGGCGCCTTCGTCTCGCCTCGACATGTCGCGCCAGTTCCGGCATCTCGAAGACATAGTCGCTCCAGGCCGATTCCGGTATCTGGCCGGCGAGATAGCACTCCAGCAAAAGCCTCTGCTCGTGGTCGAGTGGCCTCGGTGCGCGTTCATGGTCCAACCCAAGTGAATGGAACAGATTCCTGGTGAGGTCCGCGACAGTGAAGTGGATCGACATTTGCGGTCTCCTCCTTTGGCCGCTCAACGCCGATCCCAGGGCTAAGGTTTCAGCAACGGCCGGCCGGTAACGCCAGATTGATCGCGATGCCGAACCCGCCGCGCGCATCAAACTTCGCCGTGGCGGGCGTCCGCCGGCGTTGCTGCCGGTTCGTCTCAATCTTGAAATAAAAATGTAATATTGAATTTACACGAGTGGATCTAATACACTAGAGCTAAAAGTCTCTGGTGGCGGTTTGATCTACTTCAATTAGGAAAAACTGATTTACCTAGTACTTATCCATAGTCGACAAAGAAATCCTGTTCTCGGTGCAACAAGGATAATGGTCGTTCCAATGACACGCTTCTGGCCCCTCACGATTCTGATGCTGGTGTCGGCAATAGCCGTTGCGCTCGGCACATCCTTCTCCTACGCGGATAGCTGCGGTGCCATCAGGAGCCAATTGCTTTCGGCGGGGCGCAGCGGCGGGACCAGCCCCGAGCTTGCCCAACTGCGCCGGCAACTCGCCGCGATTCAAAAGCTTGAGAGACAACGCAGATGCACGGCGAAAACGGCCGGCTTCTTCTTCAATCCCTGCGCCGACCTGGTCAGCAGCAAGGCGGAGGTGCAACGGCAGATCGCCAGACTGTCGAATTCGAGCAGGGACACGTCCGGATTGAAGGCCAGGTTTGTCGCGCTGGGCTGCGCCGCCCCCGCTGCCAAGAAACAGCCGGCGCAGCAACGCACGGCACCCAAGGCCCAGTCCGCAGGCACAACAATTGGCGGCAATCGGATGCTGTTTTGCGTTCGCTTGTCGGACGGATATTTCTTCCCCGCGCCAAAATCGCAGTTCGCCAAGAGCGACGATCTGAAGGAAACGGTCGATCAGTGTCGCTACATCTGCGACGATGCCGGCGTCGACCTCTATACGCTGAGCGACGCCACTCGCGAGACCGAGGAGATGGTCGCGCTCGAGTCGGGAAAACCCTATGTGGAGCTACCTGCCGCGTTCCGGTACCGCGACGACTCGAACTTCAAGGCCTGCGACGTCAAGCGCTATTACCGGCGCGTCGCCGAGCTCAGGGCACGAACCGTGACACCGGCCAACATGACCAACGCCATCATACCGTTGCCGACGTCAAAGCCGGATTTTGGCATCGTCGCGGAAATTCCTGAATCCGGGATCGAAACCGCCGGTGCCGCTCCGGCAGAGGCAAAAACGCAGGCTGCCGAAGTGCAAGGGGCTGCCCAGCATCAGTCGATCGAAAGAGCGATCGGCGCGCGGCCGGTGAGAGTGGTCGGGCCGGCCTTCTTCCCGGCGGACTGACCAAGGCGGGCGATGTTCCGAGACGGCTGGCCGGATAGCCGCTTCAAGGCCTGGAGCCGTGCGCATCGACCGACGTCGGCTGGTTATTCGCAGACCATGCGGGCCCGTTTGCCGGGCTCGCTGACATTCTTGCAAGTTAGCGGCTTCGTCGGCTCCGGCGACAGCATGGGCGGGTTGTTCGTGACCCTCCTCCGAGGCGCTGCAACGGAAGCCGCGCTCCTGCGCACCGCCGGCCTTTTCGGCGTTTGCGGCGCCACTGGAAAGACGTCGGTCTCCAGTTGCGACTGTTCGGCTTGCGCCTGCGGCGAAGGCCTGTCCCAGAAACGGCGAACATCGAGCGGCTTGGGAATGATGACGGTGCCGTCATAGCTGCGCGCGCAGCCGCTTCCCAGAGGCAGCGCCAGGCACAGGAAGACAGGCAGAATCCGTCGAGACATCAGCAATACCCCTGCAAGCTTATAACGCTGCTTCGGCCTAACCGACAACCGGCGGAATAGGGCGAAGGGAGTAGATACCGTGAAGTAGAGTCGTCGCACTTCCAGTCGAAGGCGGTGCTCGAAGATCGAGCGCCGGGTCGGGCGCGGATGGAGGTCCAGCGCGAGTTAGAACCTTGCGATTCGTCAACGCTTCCAGCGTAAGGCCATGGTGCGATCGCACCATACCAAAGCCGCGCTCAGTGGCGACAATGGGATATTCGAAGTTCCGCTCCTCCAGTTACGGGCGGGAGCAGCGACCGCCGGCAAGAAACAGGGTCAGATTTACCCCAACGGACCTGTTTCGGCGATGGCGCGGCCATGACACGTTCTGGCTGCATGCAACGCGCTCCCGTCCGGCTTTTTTCTTTTAAAGCCGGTGGCTACGATCGCCGAGCAGACGATGCCGGCCGGAATTCACGCAAGCTGCTGATTCCAGCGGCAAACCGCGGCCATTCCGACAAAGCCCGCGGCCGCTCCTTCTTACTCCGGCTGGGCGACGTTACCGGAGCGACATGAAACTGTCATGCGACTGTAATAATCGGGGACTATTGGCCTCAGCGGGCGCCGGAGGAATGGCGCCGAGAGACCATATTCCGAACAGGAGCAGGCCACATGAGACATTTCATCCGCTCGGCGGCCGTTGCGATTGCAATGGCTGCGGCGACGACCACCCTCACCCTGTCCGCCGCGCTCGCCGCGGACATCTCCGGCGCCGGCGCCACCTTCCCCTACCCGATCTATGCGAAGTGGGCCGACACCTACAAGAAAGACACCGGCGTTGGCCTTAACTACCAGTCGATCGGTTCCGGCGGCGGCATCAAGCAGATCAAAGCCAAGACCGTTACCTTCGGCGCTTCGGATGCGCCGCTCAAGGGCGACGAGCTTGAAGCGACCGGACTGGCTCAGTTCCCGATGGTGATGGGCGGCATCGTTCCCGTCGTCAATCTCGAAGGCATCAAGCCGGGCGAGTTGGTTCTCGACGGCCCGACGCTGGCCGACATCTTCCTCGGCAAGATCACGAGCTGGGATGACGAAGCGATCAAGAAGCTTAATCCCGACGTCAAGCTGCCTTCGCAGGCGATCGCGGTCGTTCACCGTTCCGATGGTTCGGGCACGACGTTCAACTTCACCTATTACCTCGGCGACGTCAGCGCGGACTGGAAAGAAAAGGTCGGCGTCGACAAGGCCGTGGAATGGCCGGTCGGCATCGGCGCCAAGGGCAATGAGGGCGTTGCCAACAACGTCTCCCAGACCGGCGGCGCGATCGGTTATGTCGAATATGCCTACGCCAAGCAGAACAAGCTCACCCACACCGATATGATCAACAAGGACGGCAAGAAGGTCGAGCCCGCCGCGGCGGCGTTCTCGGCGGCAGCGGCCAATGCCGACTGGAGCTCGCAGCCGGGCTATGGCGTCATCCTCGCCAACGAGCCGGGCGCCGAGTCCTGGCCAATGACGGCGGCAACGTGGATCCTGCTCTACAAGAAGCCGGATGATGCCGCGACCACCGGCGAAGCGCTCAAATTCTTCGCCTGGGCATACGACAAGGGCGACGAGATGGCCGGCGAGCTAGACTACGTTCCGATGCCCGACAAGGTGGTTGAGAGCGTCAAGGCCATGTGGGCCAAGGAAGTCGTCGGCGACGACGGCAAGCCGCTCTACTCGGCTATGTAATCTCCTCCAGGGAGGGCGTCGATGGCGCCCTCCCTGTTGCCTTTAATCGCGAGGACCCAATGACCATCGCTTCCGATGCCATGCCATCATCTGCAGCAGCCCGGGCCAGGGAAGCTACGGTGCGGCGCTTCGCGCTCACAGATGCCATATTCCGCGGACTCACCCGCGCTTCCGCAATTCTTGTGCTGGTCATCCTCGGCGGTGTCGCGATCTCGCTGTTTGCCGGCTCGTGGCAGGCGCTGTCGTCCTTCGGTTTCTCCTTCCTGACGACTGAAAGCTGGAATCCGGTCACTGAAAAATTTGGCGCACTGGCGCCGATCTACGGCACCCTGGTCACGGCGGCCATCGCCATACTGATCGCGGTTCCGATCGGCATCGGCATTGCAGTCTTTCTCACCGAGCTCTGCCCGCGCCCGCTCAGGCGCCCGATCGGCATAGCGGTCGAGCTGTTGGCCGGCATTCCTTCGATCATCTACGGCATCTGGGGCCTGTTCGTGTTCGCGCCGTTCCTGCAGACGGCGATACAGCCCTTCATCATCAACGTCTTCCACGGCGTGCCGGGACTATCCAGCCTTTTCGCTGGCCCTCCTTACGGCATCGGCCTTCTGACCTCGGCGCTGATCCTTGCCATCATGGTGCTGCCCTTCATCACCTCGATCACCAAAGACGTCTTCGATACGGTGCCGGCGGTGCTGAAGGAATCGGCCTACGGCATCGGTTGCACGACCTGGGAAGTGACCCGGCGCGTGGTCATTCCCTATACCCGCATCGGCATCATGGGCGGCGTCATGCTTGGCCTCGGCCGGGCACTCGGCGAAACCATGGCAGTGACCTTCGTCATCGGCAACGCGCATCGCATCAGTGCCTCCCTGTTCGCACCGGGCACCACGATCTCGGCGACCATCGCCAATGAATTCACCGAGGCCGACGGCGACCTCTACACCTCCTCGCTGGTGGCGCTCGGCCTGATCCTCTTCGCCATCACCTTCCTGATCCTTGCCGCCGCCCGCTATATGCTGATGCGGATCGACGCCCGTACGGGAGCCTGACCGATGTCGACATCCTCATCGCTCCACAGCCGCCGCAAAGCCAGGAATTCGGTGATGATGGCGCTTTGCGTCGTCGCCGCCGGCATCGGGCTTGCCTGGCTGGCGCTCATTCTCGGCGCACTGGTCTATAAGGGCACAGCCGGGCTTTCGCTCGCGGTCTTCACCGAGATGACGCCACCACCGGGCGAGGCCGGCGGCCTGCTCAATGCCATCGCGGGCAGCCTGCTGATGACGATCATCGCCGTTGTCGTCGGCACGCCGATCGGCGTGCTGGCGGGAACCTACATGGCCGAGTATGGACGCTTTTCGCGCATCACCACCGTCGTCCGCTTCATCAACGACATCCTGTTGTCGGCGCCGTCGATCATCATCGGCTTGTTTGTCTATGAGCTGATGGTGCGGCCAATGGGACATTTCTCGGCCATTGCCGGCGCCGTTGCGCTTGCCATCCTGGTCATTCCGGTGGTCGTGCGCACCACTGAAGACATGCTCAACCTGGTGCCGAACGCGTTGCGTGAAGCCGGTGCCGCGATCGGCGCGCCACGCTGGGTGGTGATCCGTTCGGTCGCCTACCGCGCCGCATTGTCCGGCATCGTCACCGGCATATTGCTGGCGATAGCACGCATTTCCGGCGAGACGGCGCCGCTGCTCTTCACCGCGCTCAACAACCAGTTCTGGAGCAGCAATATCAACGCGCCGATGGCCAGCCTGCCGGTGACCATCTTCCAGTTCGCTCTCAGCCCTTACGAGGAATGGCAGCAACTGGCGTGGACCGGCGCACTCATAATCACCCTGACGGTTCTGGGCTTGAGCATCCTCGCCCGCAGCCTTACCGGACGCAGAGAGGACAGATGACACAGATGTTGTCCCCAGACATGACGATGGCCGAAACGGTCGCCGAGAAGACGAAGATCGAGGTCAAGAATCTCAACTTCTACTACGGCCAGAGCAAGGCGCTGAAGGACATCAGCCTGTCGCTGCCTGAGCGCAGTGTCACGGCCTTCATCGGCCCTTCGGGCTGCGGGAAATCGACGCTGCTGCGTGTGTTCAACCGCATCTATGAGCTCTACCCAAAACAGACGGCCGAGGGCCAGGTGCTGCTCGACGGCAAGAACATTCTCGACCGGTCGCAGGATCTCAACCTCCTCAGGACCAAGATCGGCATGGTGTTCCAGAAGCCGACGCCGTTCCCGATGTCGATCTACGAGAACATCGCCTTCGGCGTCAGGCTCTACGAGAACCTCGGCAAGTCCGAGATGGACGGCCGCGTCGAACAGGCGTTGAAGCGCGCCGCGCTGTGGAGCGAGGTCAAGGACAAGCTCAACGCCAGCGGCTTGAGCCTATCTGGCGGCCAGCAGCAGCGGCTCTGTATCGCCCGCACCGTGGCCGTGAAGCCGGAAGTCATTCTGCTCGACGAACCGGCTTCGGCCCTCGACCCGCTGTCGACTGCCAAGATCGAGGAACTGATCGACGAATTGCAAGCCGACTACACGATCGTCATCGTCACCCACAACATGCAGCAGGCGGCGCGCGTGTCGCGCCAGACCGCCTTCATGTATCTGGGTGAACTGGTCGAGTTCGACCGGACCGAGAAGATCTTCACGTCGCCCCGCGAGAAGCGCACGCAGGACTACATCACTGGCCGCTTCGGCTGAGCCGTTCCGATCATGCATATGAGGACAGGACCATGGGCGAACACACAGTCGCTTCTTTCGACGAGGATCTCGAGCAGATCAGCAAGCTGATCCGCGACATGGCCGACCTCGCCGGTTCGATGGTCGGCGGGGCGACCAAGGCCCTGTTGAATTCCGACAACGTGCTGGCGCAACGCGTCGTTTCCGACGACGCCATCATGGATGCGCGTCAACGCGAACTGGACGACCGCGCCATAACCCTGATCGCCAAACGCCAGCCGATGGCCCACGATCTTCGCCATGTGGTCGGAGCGATCCGCATGGCGGGCGACCTCGAACGCATCGGCGATCTTGCCAAGAATATCGCCAAGCGCGTGAGTGCGGTCGGCCTCAGCGCCACGCCGCGGGACCTGTCGCATTCCATCGACGCGATGGCGCAGCTGGTTCTCATCCAGGTGCAGGGTGTCATCGAGGAATATGCTGCAGGCGATGCGGCCGCGTTGGCCAAGCTGCGTGCCGCCGACGAGCGCATCGACGTCAAATACACGTCCGTGTTCCGCGAGCTCTTGACCTACATGATGGAAGATCCGCGCAACATCACCGCTTGCACGCACCTGCTGTTCTGCGCCAAGAATCTGGAGCGGATCGGCGACCATGTCACCAACATCGCCGAAAATGCGTATTATGTGCTGACCGGCGAGCAATTGCCGGTCAATCGTCCGAAGCAGGACGAAACGACAATGTCCGCACCGGTGACATGATGGGGGTGCCCAGCCGATGATCGCACCACGCATAATGGTGGTGGAGGACGAGGAGCCGTTGGGTGTGCTGCTCCGCTACAATCTCGAATCCGAAGGCTACCAGGTCGAGGTGGTGACACGCGGCGACGAAGCCGAGATCCGTTTGCAGGAGAATGTGCCCGACCTTTTGGTGCTCGACTGGATGATACCAGCGGTTTCCGGCATCGAGCTCTGTCGTCGGTTGCGGGTGCGCCCCGAAACCGAGCGGCTGCCGATCATCATGCTGACCGCGCGCGGCGAGGAGAGCGACCGGGTGCGCGGTCTTTCGACCGGCGCCGACGACTATCTGGTCAAACCGTTTTCGACACCGGAATTCATGGCCAGGGTCAAGGCGCTGCTGCGGCGCGCCAAGCCGGAAGTGCTGTCCAGCGTGCTGAAGGTAGGCGACATCGTGCTCGATCGCGAATCGCACAGGGTCTATCGCAAGAAGAGCGAAATCAGGCTCGGGCCGACCGAATTCCGGCTGCTCGAGTTCATGATGCGGCATCCGGGCCGTGTCTTCTCGCGCAGCCAGTTACTCGATAATGTCTGGGGCGAGACAATCTACATCGACGAACGCACCGTCGACGTGCATGTCGGGCGGCTGCGCAAAGCCGTCAACAACGGCCGGATGCCGGATGTCATCCGCACCATCCGCGGTGCCGGCTATGCGATCAGGGAAGATTGACCCGCCTGGTCAGGCTACGTTCTTTCTGACGCTGGGCCTCATTTGCGCGCCCGGCGCGAAAATCTCCTGGTCGACGAAGCTTAACGCCCGCATCGCGCAGCCTTCGCGGATCAGCGGCAATTCGTTCGGCTCTGTATCGAAGGAGATCGAGCCTGAATGCTGGCCGCCGGCGGTCTGGGCGATTGCCTTCCGCATGGCCGGCTCGATCAGATCGAAGGCGGCGGCACTGGCGCCGACCATCGCGACCGGTGCCGGATCGATCAGCGCGAACAGCGAGCCGAGACCGAAACCCAGCGCTTCGCCGGCCTTGCGGTAGGCCTCGCGTTCCGGCCCATCTTTCTCGCGCGCCCGGGCCGCCAGTGCTCGCATGTCGGCGTCGCTGACGTCGGCGATCGGTTCGCTTTCTTCGCTCATCTGCCTGGCGTTGCGCCAGATGGCGTAGTTGCCGGCATAGGCCTCGATGCAGCCGCGCCGCCCGCAACGGCAGAGCGCGCCGCCCGGACGATGGATCATGTGGCCAAATTCGCCACCCGAGGAATGCGTCCCGGTGAACAGTTCGCCCTTCAGCACCAGCCCCATGCCGATGCCATGCGAAAGCAGGATGGCGATGAAGTCGTCGCGATAGCGATCCGGATTGCGCCAGCGCAAAGCCACCGCCATCATGTTGCAGTCGTTCTCCACCGTTGCCGGGATGCCGAATTCGTCCTCCAGCATGTCGGCAAAGGCGATGTCGGTCTGCGGCGTGATCGGCGACCACAGCATGGCGCGTGCAGGGGAGTCGGTAATGCCCTGAATCGCCAGGGCGATGCGGGCGACACTGCGGACGTCAAGGTCTGGATCCTGCAGCCGGCGCCGGACGATGGCCATGCATTCACGGATCAGCTCGTCGCGCGGCATGGTCAGCGTGTCCAGCCGGCGCTGTTCCTCGGCGACCACCTGTCCCGTATAGTCGATAATGGCGGCCGACAGGAAATTCAGCGACAACACCACGGTCAGCACCGCCGCCGCTTCCGGGTTGAGGGCGAGGCCGACCTGCGGACGACCGCGTTTCAACGAAACGGGCTCACTTGCCTTGCTCTCGGCGAGGATGCCTTCCCGTATCAGGTCGGAAGAGATCGCCGATATGGTCGAATGACTGAGGCCGGTAGTAGCTGCGATCTCAGTACGCGATGGCTGGCCGGCCCGGCGCACCGCCGAGATCACCATCGCCCGGTTGCGCCGGCGCAAATCGTCATGGCGGATTCCGACCGACATTGTTTTGCTTTCCTCCCGGTTGCCGCGGCCGCTCATGAACCGGAAGCCGTCGGTAATGTCCGACAAATAGTGTCGGACGCAGGCAAATAGTGTCAGATGCAGGTGGCGCTGTCATCGTTTATTCCGACGCTCGAAAAAACTCGCAGAGTCATCAAAATCCATCAGAATCGATGTTGACAGCAGCCGGAGATCGGGCCAGTATTTTTTCGAGGCTCGAAAAAATTAGAGCTTCTAAGCTGGTCTTTGAGCCAATTGGTCACGCCGTACGCGGCGCAGGGAGGATATGATGAAGAAATTCACGACCGCCATTCTGGCGGGTGTCGCCATGACGCTGGCGCTGGCGTCGGTGGCGCAGGCTAAAGACAAGGTCATCGGCGTTTCCTGGTCGAACTTCCAGGAAGAGCGCTGGAAGACCGACGAGGCCGCAATGAAGGCGGCCATTGAGGCCGCAGGCGACAAGTATATTTCCGCCGACGCACAGTCCAACCCCGGCAAGCAGCTCACCGACGTCGAGAGCCTGATCTCGCAGGGCGCCAGCGCACTGATCATCCTGGCGCAGGACGCCTCGGCCATCGGGCCGGCCGTGCAGAAGGCACTGGACGAAGGCATCCCGGTCGTCGGCTATGACCGGCTGATCGAGAACAAGGACGTGTTCTATCTGACCTTCGACAACAAGGAAGTCGGCCGCATGCAGGCCCGCGAAGTCTTCAAGGTGAAGCCGGAAGGCAACTACGTCTTCATCAAGGGTTCGGGTTCCGATCCGAATGCCGATTTCCTGTTTGCCGGTTCGATGGAGGTGCTGAAGGAGGCCATTGACGGCGGCAAGATCAAGAATGTCGGCGAGGCCTATACGGACGGCTGGCTGCCGGCCAACGCTCAGAAGAACATGGAACAGTTCCTGACCGCCAACGACAACAAGGTCGATGCCGTGGTCGCCGCTAATGACGGCACTGCCGGCGGCGTCGTCGCCGCGCTGACGGCGCAAGGGCTGGCCGGATCGGTTCCGGTTTCGGGCCAGGACGGCGACCACGCCGCGCTGAACCGCATCGCGCTCGGCACACAGACCGTGTCGGTGTGGAAGGATGCGCGCGAGCTCGGCAAGAATGCCGCCGAGATCGCCTCGCAACTGGCCGACGGCAAGCAGATGACCGACATTGCCGGCGTGAAGGATTTCACCACGCCCGGCGGCAATACCGTCAAGTCGTTGTTCCTGACCCCGGTCGCCATCACCAAGGACAACCTCAACGTCGTCATCGACGCCGGCTGGATCAAGAAAGAAGAGGTCTGCGCCGGGGTGACGGCTGGCACTGTTGCAGTCTGCAACTGAGCCGACGTTTCCGAAAAGTCCGAACGCCGCGGCCGCTCGCCGCGGCGTTTTTCCAACAAGAGTTGTTTTTCCGCTTCCGGCGGATAACTTCTAGGCTGCTTCCGGCATCCGCGGCAGACGGCAACCCGGCGGGAGAAACATCATGACCGACACGACGTCCAACACGCCGGTCGACAGCACGACAGACCGGGCACGGGAATCCGAACTCGGCATTGTTGCCCGATTTCTCAAGGCAACCGAACTCGACACGCGCATGCTCGGCATGGTCGGCGCGCTGCTGGTCATCTGGGTCGGCCTGCATGTCATTTCTAGCGTACGGCTCGGCGTCAATCCGTTCGACTTCGACAGCCGGACCTTCCTGACGCCACGCAATCTCTGGAACCTGTCGGTGCAGACTTCGGCCGTGGCCATAATGGCCGCCGGAATGGTGCTGGTTATCGTCATGCGCAATATCGACCTGTCGGTCGGCTCCGCCGAAGGCCTGATCGGCGTGGTCATGGGTTTTGCGCAGGTGCATTTCCTGGTGCGAATGGTCGGTCTGCAATTAGGCAACCCCTGGATCTGGATCCTGGCGCTGGCCATCGGCCTCGCGCTTGGCCTTCTGATCGGAGCGTTCCAGGGATACATCATCGCTTATCTCGAGGTGCCGGCCTTCATCGTGACGCTGGGCGGCCTTCTGGTCTGGCGGGGTGCCGCATGGTGGGTCGCCAGTGGGCAGACGATTGCGCCGCTGGATGCCACTTTCCAGCTGATGGGCGGCGGACCGACGGGTTCGATCGGTGCGCGATGGAGCTGGATCGTCGGAATTGTCGCGTGCCTGGCGGTTGTGTTCATGCTGCTCAACGGGCGGGTGCAGCGCAAGCGGTTCCGCTTCCCGTTACGCCCGATCTGGGCCGAGACGTTCCTCGGGGCCGTCACTTGCCTTGTCATCATGGGCGCCATATGGCTTGCCAATTCCTATCCTTGGCCGGTCGGCATCGTGAACAGATATGCGGCGGCCAACAATATAACCGTTCCCGAAGGCGGGCTGTTCATCGCCCATGGCATCGCCATACCCGTGCTGATGGCTGTAGCCGTAGGGCTGATCATGACCTTCATCGCCAAGCGTACCCGTTTCGGCCGCTATGTCTTCGCCATCGGCGGCAATCCGGAAGCAGCCAACCTTGCCGGTATCAACACGCGCTGGGTGACCATGAAGGTGTTCATGATCATGGGCGTGCTGGCGACGATCGCCGCAGCGATCTCGTCAGCCAGGCAGAACTCGTCGACCAATGCGCTGGGCACGCTGGACGAGCTCCTGGTCATCGCGGCGGCGGTGATCGGCGGCACGTCGCTCGCCGGCGGCTCCGGCACAGTGCTCGGCGCCATGCTCGGCGCGCTTTTGATGCAGTCGCTGCAGTCCGGTATGGTGCTGCTCGGCATCGATTCGCCGCTGCAGAGCATCGTTGTCGGAGCCGTGCTGGTGGTCGCGGTGTGGCTCGATACCGTCTATCGCAAACGGGTCTGAGCATGATCCCGCAAGGTGGAAACCGGTTTTCGTACAACTTGATGCTCAAGCAGGATCTATAGGGAGGAAGGACGAGCATGGCAGACAAAACCGCTCCCACGCCGCTGATCGACATGCGCAACATCTCCATCGCTTTCGGCGGCATTCGCGCCGTCGACGATGCCTCTGTCGACCTTTTCCCGGGCGAGGTGATGGCTTTGCTCGGTCACAACGGTGCCGGCAAATCGACGTTGATAAAAATCCTGTCCGGCGCCTACAAGCGCGATGCGGGCCAGATTTTCGTCAACGGCGAGGAAGCTTCGATCTCCAATCCCCGCGACGCCAAGAAGTACGGCATCGAGACGATCTACCAGACGCTGGCGCTGGCCGACAATGTCGATGCGGCCGCCAACCTGTTTCTCGGCCGCGAGCTGATGACCGGCTGGGGTACGCTCGACGACGTCGCCATGGAGGCCGAGGCGCGCAAGGTGATGGGCAGGCTCAATCCGCGTTTCCAACGCTTCAAGGAGCCGGTGGTAAAGCTTTCGGGCGGCCAGCGGCAGTCGGTGGCGATCGCCCGCGCCATCCTGTTCAATGCTCGCATCCTGATCATGGACGAGCCGACGGCGGCACTCGGGCCGCAAGAGACGGCGCAGGTCGGCGAACTGGTCAGGCAGCTCAAGTCCGACGGCATCGGCATCTTCCTGATCAGCCATGATATTCACGACGTGTTCGAGCTTGCCGACCGTGTCTGCGTCATGAAGAACGGTCGGGTTGTCGGAACGACGCGCACAACCGACGTCACCCAGGACGAGGTGCTCGGCATGATCATCCTCGGCAAGTGCCCACCCGGCGCCATTCCGGGGCCGGGCGCGCTGAAGATCGCCGCATGAACGAGAATTAGCCGGCTAATCACAAGCCGCCAAAATGTGCCAGCCGTCACCATGCATTGGCCTCGCCATTGTGTTGGCGTCAGGACTTGCCCATAAAGATGCCGAACCGTCCACGGGACGTATCAGCAATTGAAGAAGCTTTTTCCGACCGTCGCTTTTATCGCCGTCGCGCTGATCAGCCTGACGATGGCGGGTTTTGCCTATTTTGCCACCCAGGAGGCGGCCCGCATTAAATTCGAGGCGACGGCAGACGACGCGCTTAACCGGATCGAAAGCCGCATCGACCTGGACCTGTCGCTGCTGCGTTCGACCCGGGCGCTGTTCGACGCACGCAATGGCGGTATCTCGCAGGGCGAGTTCAAGGCCTTCTTCAACGCGCTCGACATCGAGAATAATTTCGCCGGCCTGCGCGGCATCGGTTTCCTTCGCCTGGCGAAAACTGGCAACGAGGCGGCGGTCGAGCGCGACATCCTGCACGATCACGGCGCAAGCCATCCGATCTATCCCGACACGAACTTACCGTGGCGTACGCCCATCGTGCTGTTCGAACCGCTGGATCCGTCCAACAAATCCAGCATCGGCTACGACATGTTCACCGGGCCGGCGCGGCGCGAGGCGATCGAAAAGGCGATGACCGACGACCAGCAGCACGCCAGCGGGCTCGTGCAGTTCGGCAAGGATACGGGTGCCGCGCAGACCTTTACCGGGTTCCTCGTCTTCGTCCGGCTCAATGTCGAAACCGCGCCGGACGCCGTGAACGCGACGAGATCCTCGACTGCCGGCTTCCTTTATGCGGCCTTCCGCGCCCGTGATCTGTTCCAGGCTGCGCTCAGCCGGGCACCATTGCTGCCGGTCAACACCGAGATCTATGACGGCACGGTGGACAGCGACAACCTGCTGTTCCAATCGGAAACGCCGCCTGTTTCGAGCCTCGGCGACAGGCTGCTGGTCACCCGCAAGATCACCGTCGCCGGCCGGCCGTGGGTCGTCCTGTTCAGGCCGACAAGTGCTTTCTCGCAACCTTCCTCGCGCGCCATCCCGGTGATGCTCGGATTGTTCGGACTGCTGCTTGCGGGCGCCATCGCGCTGGTGGCCCGCTATCAGGAGCGGGCCTATGAGGCGGTCTCGCTGCTTCACGAAACGACCGAAAAGAGCCTGCTGGAAAAAGACCTGATGCTGCAGGAGATGAAGCATCGCATCAAGAACTCGATCACGCGGGTGCTGGCAATCGCGCGCCAGACAGCATCGCACACCACCGACGTCCAGGAATTCTCGGCTTCTTTCTCGGCCCGGCTGCAGGCGATGGCGGCTTCCCAGGACATGCTGACGCGCTCACGCTGGCAGAAAGCCGATCTCGGCGACCTGCTGCGCATCGAGCTAGGCCAGGTGTTCGGCAGCGAGCTTCCTGAAGGGCTGCTGTCGGGACCGCAGGTTCTTCTCGATGAAAAGACGACGCAGGCACTCGGCCTCGTCTTTCACGAACTGGCGACGAATGCGCTGAAGCATGGCGAAGCCGGCAATTCAGTCGGTGCGCTGAAGGTCGACTGGTCGCTCGACGCCCGTAGCGGCACCCGGACATTGGCTCTCAACTGGCGCGAGGCCGGTCAGAAGAAGCTCGAGACACCGGCAAAGAGCGGTTTTGGCACCAGACTGATCGATCTCAACGTCACGCGCGAATTGCGTGGCACAATCAGGCGCGATTTTCGCGAAGATGGCTTGAACGTGGAAATCAAGGTTCCGCTGCCGGCCTGAAACGCCGTCTCGTGGGCCGCGTCGCAACAGCGCTCTAAAAGGGCAAACGCGGAGACAGGTGGCCTGCCTCCGCGTTTGCTGTTCGCCTGGAGCTCGAAACTAGTTGCAGCGAGCTGTGTAAATCCGGCCGTGACGATCTCTGTATTGGCAGTAGCCATTTTGCAGACGGCGAACGAGCAGACCGCCAATCGCACCAGCGCCGGCGCCGATCAAAGCGCCCTTGCCGCCGCCGACAGCGCCACCAATGAGCGCGCCGCCCACAGTGCCGATACCCACGTTCTCTTCCGTGGTGGTGCAGCCGCTGACCGCAACCACGGCAACCATGGCAATAATCATCTTCCGCATGGAGTCATCCTCACTTTTGTCCTCACTTTAATAAGCTCCAGCCGCCATTTAGCATGAAAGTACGGCCTTTGCCCGCACGATTTCATTGTTGATTAAGATAGTCTTTTTCGGGGCGTGCGCCGTTCGATGCTACCACGAACCCGGAAATCTCCAAGGACGCATCGAGCGTGCCGCTGGGACGCACGTTCCAGACGATCCTGTCATAGTCGTCCTCGAGCACCGGATCGACGGCAAGGCATCTGGCGACGACATGTTGGGCCTGGCCCGGCAGGTCGGTGACCGCGAACGGGCACGGCCGAGCACTCGGGCAGTGGTTTCAAAGCGATCAAGCAGAGGCGAGTTCGATTCAGATCAGTTGGGACGCGGCGGTCAGGACGATCGCGGCCATAAGCGCGATAGCGGCGAAGCGGAGGGGCGAAGCACGAGGCGCGGGCGCTGCGGACGCGTCGGGATCCTGAAAACCGCCCATCGAGACGCGAGCGGCCTGTTCCAGTCTGTTCAAGTCGGCAGCCGTCAAGGCCCATTCCCTTCATTTTGTGCCAAACTCAATCCGGTGGATCGGCACGTTCGCACAGGATCGGACTTTATGGTGAACAGTCGGTTAAAGATGGCGATGCGCAGCAAGCCTTCGCGCGGCGACCGCCGCTCGTTAATCCGTCTCGAAATTGCCGTGAGGAACGACAAGGCGGTATTCGAGGCGGTTCCCGGTGATCTCAAGTGTCGCCGTTCCATTCAATGAAGTGGGCACGACGCGTTCGAGCGCGACGCTGCCAAAACGCTTCTCACTGCGCTGATTGTCGTTGGCTCCGATCACTTCGGCCCATGTCAGCGACAGCGCAGGCTCGCCAGCGGAAGCTGCCGTCAGATCGGCCGTCACCTCGACGAAACCGTCGCTGCGCGACAGTGCGCCATAGCTGACCGAATTGACGGCGAGCTCATGCATGGCCAAGCCGATGTGCAAGGCGGCATTGGGGTTGAGATATGGATTTGCGCCGCGGAAGCGTAGGCTGTGCAAGGGATCCGCGCCGTACCTGCCGACCTGACCGGAAACCAGCTCGCGCAGCGCCGCTCCCCGCCAGTTGGATGACGTAACCAAATCCTGCGAGGAGGCCAGCGACTGCAATCGGCCGCGGAAGCGCGTCAGGAAATCGTCAATGCTGCCGGAATAACGGCCCGTCTGGGTGGCGATACTCTGGATGATGGCCAAAAGGTTCTTGGAGCGATGACTGACTTCGCGCAGCAGCGCCTTCAACGTCTGCTCCCGGCGTTTCTGCTCGGTTGTTTCGACCATGGTGGTCACGACGCCCTGCACCGCGCCGGTCTCGCTGCGGTCGGCGTCTATCCACACCTGAAACCAGCGGGCGCCGTCATCGGCCGGCACGCTGAGTTCAAGATGTTGAGGATTGCCGGAGACGATGACGTCGTGCTTGGCGGCGCCGATACGCTCTGCCTGCGCCGGCGGCAAGATGCCGGTGTTGTCGGAGGCATCGGAAGTCCAGGGCGCGCGCATGTTGCGCGCCCACACCGTCTTCATCTCGCGATCCTGGTACAGGACGGAAATCCCGGCATTGTGCAGTGCATGGAGAAGGGCCCGGCCAAGCTGCATCCCGCTTTCGGCGGGATGCAAAGCGATGATCTCATCACTCTGGCCGCGGTCTTTCATTTTTCCGACTCTGGAACGCATCGGTCAATTTGCTCAACCCATGTCGGGCTGAACGGTTCGCGGAAAAATGGGTTCCAAAAGGAGGAGGTTCGTATCAAGCCTTAAAAAGCGGTCCGCCGAGCGGCATCCCGTTGGAGGACACTGCCCGGCGGTGGCTGGAAACCGTTTGAGGGGTGCGGCTTCCAGTGTTCGCTTGAATGGCCGCTTGGCATTCACGCTCGTCTGATCAGGCCGGCAATAAGCGATATGATCAGGAAGGCGAGAAAGATGAAGAACAATATCTGCGCTATGCCGGCCGAGGTGCCAGCGATGCCGCCGAAACCAAGCGCACCGGCGATAATCGCCACGACGAGAAATACGAGCGCCCAGTAAAGCATGATCGATCTCCTTCCAATGCTGCGGTGAAAACGTGATTCGCCTCCGTTTGTTCCACCATTTTCCGAAAAAGACGATGCTGAAAATCTTCAGGGCCCGAATTGCCGCGGTGTATGGAAAGGTCCAGTTGGTTGCCCCAGTTGGTTGCCAGTGAATTGAGCCGGCGTCACGCCCATCTGATCCGAGAGAGCGGCTGTCTCGGCGGCCGCAGTTCGGCCGTCCGCTGTTTCATGCCGCGGCTTTCGCGTGCCGGTCAAAGAACAGGGCCTGGCTGATAAGAGCCTTGACCATGTCCGGATTGAACGGCTTGGTAACCAGGAAAGCCGGTTCCGGCCGCTCGCCGGTGAGCAGGCGCTCGGGAAAGGCGGTGATGAAGATCACCGGTACCGAGGTCGACGACAGGATCTCATTGACGGCCGCTATGCCCGAACTTCCGTCGGCAAGCTGGATATCGGCAAGCACCATCTTTGGCCGCGCCTTGCCGAACATCGCCACCGCCTCGGCGTGGGTGCGCGCCGTTCCGACGACGCGGTGGCCGAGGCTTTCGACCATTTCCTCGATATCCATGGCGATCAGCGGCTCATCCTCGATGATCAGCACGTCGGTTGCCACCTGACGGGAGATCTCGTTGCTCGCCTGCGCGAGGAGTTCGGAGAATTCCTGTTCGTCGACGTCGAGAATCTCCGCCGCCTCGTCTTCGCTGAAGCCTTCGACCGCCACCAGCAGAAAGGCTTGGCGGGGGCGAGGCGCAATTGCATTCAGATTGGCCGCGGCACGCTGTTCCCATGCCGACTGGGCATGCTCCTGCGGAACGCGAATGGCCACTGAGGTGAAGAGCTTGGCAAAGACCTTGTAGAGCGCGATGCGGTCGTCCGATGCGTTCGGAAAGATGTCGACATCGGCAATGATGGCTTCGAGCATTGCGGCGACCAGCGCGTCGCCGCTCTCCTGCGATCCGGATACTGCGCGCGAGAAGCGGCGCAGGAACGGCAGGTGCGGAGCGATGGTTGCTGATAGGCTCATATTGGACGTCTCCCTCATATGACGTGATTGCATGTTACAGCTAAAAACGGTTCGCAAGCCCAAAGTTGAAAACGCGGGTTCTGCGAAAAAGTTCCGATCATGCGGAACTAAATATATGGGCTGGCGTTTAGGGGCGGGTTGGGCAACCAGACGAGGCTGCCGCTTGCATTGCGTTATGTGTTGAAGGGCGGCTTAAGGCTGGGACAAAAGGGCGAAATGAAGAACATGACGAAAGCTACCATGGGTGGCGTTGGCAACGGGCGCCGGGCTGCTTCCCGCGACCCGCTTGGGCCGAACTCGGAAATCGGCCGCAAACTCAAACAATACTATGACGAGCTGGTCTCCGACAATGTGCCGGATCGCTTCGCCCAACTGCTCAGCCAGTTGGAAAAGGCCGAACCTGTACAAAAGAAGGACTGAGGCATGGCGGCCGTCTCCCAGGGCTTCAAGACCGACTTGCTCGGCTCGATCCCGAGCCTGCGGGCTTTTGCCGTGTCGCTGACGCAAAACGCCGACAAGGCCGACGACCTGGTGCAGGAAACATTGGTCAAGGCCTGGGACAAGCATGAAAGCTTCCAGCCCGGCACCAACCTGAAGGCATGGCTGTTCACGATCTTGCGCAACGAATTCTATTCGCAGATGCGCAAGCGCGGCCGCGAGGTGCAGGACAGCGATGGCGTCATGACGGCCAGGCTTGCCGTTCACCCGGCCCAGCACGGCCAGCTTGACCTCGAAGACTTTCGCGGCGCGCTCGAGTTGCTGCCAGAAGACCAGCGCGAAGCCATTATCCTCATCGGCGCGTCGGGCTTCTCCTACGAGGAAGCGGCCGAGATCTGCGGCTGCGCCGTCGGAACGATCAAGAGCCGCGTCAGCCGCGCCCGCACACGGCTGCAGGAAATTCTGAAGATCTCCGGTGAAGACGAGTATGGCCCGGACGCAATTTCGGCTCAGGTAACCGGGTCGACGGCTGCGTGAAGCGCGGCGTCTTCGAACCGCTCCGCGCCTCAGCGGAGAGGCGTTCGCCTGCAGGCCGCCGCCACTGCCTCGACGAGATCGTCTCCCGAATAGGGCTTGGTGACCAGTCTGACGCCGGGAAAGGATTCCTTGATCTCGTCCGTATCCGAATAGCCCGAGGCGAAGACGAACGGGATGCCCGCTTCACGCAGCCGCGAAGCAAATTGGAGCGTCGAAACGCCGCTCAGCATGAGGTCGACGATGGCCACATCGAACTGCGCCGCAACGTCTTGCTGTTCGATCTCAGTCAGCTCACGGGCGATGACCACATTGAGCGCGCCGTAGTCGCGGCAAAGCTGCTCGATATCCATGGCAATCAGGAACTCATCTTCCAGGATAAGAATCCGCAAACCGTCAAGTGATGCGCGCACGCAGCAATATCTCCTTAAATGCGTCTCTAACGTGAAACGGGGGAAGTCATGATCGGTATTTGGCATGCTGTCATTTAAAAAAGATGTGCCGGCGCGGATGCGTCGGCCTCGGCCCGTGCAAGGCATTTGCAACGCGCGCTGCCGGAGATAGGGTCAGAAGAGGTTCGTGCCGGAACCTTGGGGTCTGTCGGGCGTTTCGACCGAGCAAAAGCATGGAGAGTGAAGCAATGGCGACTGCCGCAGGAAAGGCCGCGAACGAAGCCCGCACGAATTCCGATATTGAGGCCGACATCGCACAATTGAAGGCCGACATCGACCAACTTACCAAGCTGTTGGCCAAAACTGGCGAACATGGCTACGGGGCAGCACGGCGAGCCGCCGCCGAAAGCGTCGAGCAGTTGCGAACCCAGGGCGAGGCAGCCTTCGACAGCCTGCGCAGCAACGCCAGGGACATCGAGGCGCAGATGATAGCGCATATGCGCGAAAAACCGGTGACTTCGCTGGCGATCGCCGCAGGCGTCGGATTCCTCTTCGCTCTTCTCGCGCGCCGTTAGTTCTGCACGCATGGGAATGCTTGCATCGCTGATCTCGGGCCTCGCCTCGGGCGAAACCATTGCGGCGGTGCAACGCGCACGCGTCGCTGCGATTGTCTATTCGATCGCAGCGCTCGCGGCGCTGTGCGGCCTCGGCTTCCTCGTCGGGGCGGCCTATATCTGGACGGCGGCCCGCTATGGGCCGATGGCAGCTTCCCTGAGCTTCGGGATCGGCTTTCTGGCAATCGCCGGTCTCATCCTGCTCGTCTACCGGATGTCGGCCGGCTCGCGCGCCAGGCGCCGGGCGAAGCGACGCAACGCCGACATGAAGGCTATCGGCATCACTGCGGTACTCGCCGTGCTGCCGGCGCTGCTCAAGGGCAAAGGTGGCCCGGGGAAGGCCGGACTGGGCGCGATTCTCGGCCCGGCGATAGCACTCGCTGCCTACGCTATCTACCGCGAGAACGTGAAGCGCGGCTCCGATGATCCGGATATCGGCAAACGGGAATAGTTCGGAGGGATAGTTCGGGGCAAACGATTCTGGCGCCGGTCGCAAAATGCTGGCGTCACAAATCTTCGAGCGGAATCGATATTTCGGCGACCACGCCTTCCGGCCGGAATTCATGGGTCACCTCGCTGGAAATGACCTTGGCCAGGCTGCGGCGGATCAGGATCGAGCCGAAGCCATGGCGTTTGGGCGGCGCAACCCGCGGGCCGCCGCTTTCACGCCAGGCCAGCAACAGACGCCGTGCGCCCTTCCTGCCTTGTACCCTCCAATCGAGATCGACCTTTCCGGAGGAAACCGAGAGCGACCCGTATTGCAGTGCGTTGCTTGCCAGTTCATGCAGGATCAGCCCGAGCCCGACTGCCTGGTCGGGTGACAGCAGGACATCGGCGCCGGAGATCGCCATGCGCGATTGTCCGGCGGCTTGGAACGGCTTTAGCTCGATCTCCACCAGCTCGCGGATGCCGATGCCGCGCCACTCGCGGTCCGACAGCAGGCTGTGCGCAACGCCCAGTGCCTGCAGCCTGGCGCTGAAGGCTTCGAGGAATTCGCTTGGCTGGCGGGCATGGCGAACGGTCTGCGTCGCCAGCGCCTGTACGGTTGCCAAAGTGTTCTTGACGCGGTGATTGAGCTCGCGCAGCAACAGCCGTTGACGTTCGTCGCCAAGCTTGCGTTCGGTAATATCGTAGTTGACGCCGAAGATCAGCGTTGGCTTGCCCTCGCCGTCGCGCTCTATGACGCGGCCGCGCGTTGCGATCCATCGCGGCGGATCGAGGCCTTTGACACGGTATTCGCCAAAATAATCGTCGCTGCCGGTCAACGCGTCGCGAAAGCGTGTTTCGGTCTGGTGAACGTCGCGCGGGTCGATGGCGGTCAGGATGTCGCGCGCCCTCAGCCTGTTCGACTTCGGCAGGTTGAACAATTCGGACAGCAGGACATCGCAGTCGATCATATCGCTGCGGATATCCCATGCCCAGCTGGCAAGCGAAGCCGCGTCGAGCGCGATGGCGCGCCGCTTTTCCTCTCGAACCAGTGCTGCCTTGGCAATCGCCGCACTGCGGGTTGCATCCTTCAGCGTGAACAGGCTGGCGGCAAGGCCGGCCAGCGCCGACAGCTGGTCGAGCTGGACAGAGGAGGGACGTGCGTGCGGCTTCCGGTCGAGCACGCACAGCGTGCCGATCAGCGCGCCGTCGATTACGATAGGCACGCCTGCGTAAAAGCGGATATGATGCTCGCCGGTGACCAGCGGATTGGCTTTGAACCGCGGATCCGCCGCCGCGTCGGCCACCACCATCGGCACGTTGCCGGCTGCGATGGTATAGGCGCAGAACGATGTCTCGGTTGCGGTTTCGGTCTCGTCGAGGCCGATACAGGACTTGAACCACTGCCGCTCGGCATCGACCAGCGTGATCAGTGCGACAGACGTTTGCATCGCCGAAGCGGCAAGACCGCCGATACGATCGAAATCAGGGTCGGCAGCCCCGTCCAGCGTGTCGAGGCCGTGCAGCACGGCAAGACGGTCCGCGGCGCCCACCACACGGCGAATATCGGCCGGCAGGCCCGGCGTGTTCTGGCTATTGTCGTCCACTATGCCCCCGGTGGCCGGCTCCGCTGATTGGTCAGGCCAACCGGCCCGTCTGCCGCCTTGCAGAGCCGGAACTTTCGCGGCGGGGGACCGTTACCAGCCAACGCCCCGCCAGTTACGCCTGCCGGCGCCAAATATGGAGCCAGACAATGCCAAAAACCATTCCTGAAAACAAAGCCCGTCAAGGGCGGCGGGGTCGGCATGTCCTTCGTATCCTGATCGCCGCGCTGTTGCTGGCTTTTATCGCCTGGGGCGTCGCCGAAATCTACGGCTGGATGATCGAGACGCCGAAGACCGAACAGGGCAACACGCCCAGCGGCTAGGTTCTCTCCATCGCTCGCGCCAGTTTGCATCACACAACCCCACATCACGCATCCCACGTCAGGCAACCTTTGCCTCGGCGGCGCGCGCCGGGACGAGAACATTCAACGCGCGCGGATGGATTTCGACGGTCGTCTCGCGATCGAGCTTTACCAGTTCGCCGTCCATGACGGCCTGAACTTTCCTGTTCGTCGAATGGATTGTCAAAACGGCGCGGTTTGCCTGATGGATTTCGACATGCTCGTTACCGCGCCATTTGCCACGGGCGACGTCAAAGAGGAACCTGATCAACTCGCCGCGCCGCCTTGCCACGGTGACATAGATGCCCAGCACGCCGCCTGCCGGATTATCGGCATAGGGCAGGTGGCCCTCGCCGAACAGATTGTTGGTGATGCCGATGCCGGTGATCCGCGTTCTGATCTCGGCCTCACCGACCGTCAGCGTTACGTTCATGGCCGGCGGGTTGTTGATCGTTGCCCAAGCGGCTCGCACCGAGGCGCGCATCTTCCCCAACCGCGAGCCGAATTCCATCTTCTGGCGCAGTTGCACCATCCTGGCGTGCATGCCGATCGAGAATTGATGCACGAAAGGCCGGCCGTTGGCTGTTGCAATGTCAATCGCCATCACCTCGCCGTCGGCAAACGATTTCAGTGCCGCATCAAGGGTCTGCGGAATGCCGAGGCCGCGCGCAAAAAGATTCATTGTGCCAGCCGGCAGAATTGCAAGCGCCTTCTCCCCATTCATCAAACGGGCTGCCGCGGCCGAGATGGTGCCGTCGCCGCCGCCCGCCAGCACGACGTCGATGCCGCGCCTGGAAGCTATGTCGTCCAGCGTGGCGACGATATCCTTGCCGGCGGCGATGTCGATATCGATCGAGTGACCAGCAGCCTCAAGCGTACCGCGGATCCGGCCGGCGAAGGCCTCAAGATCGATGGTGCGCAGGGTGCCGCCGTCCTTGTTCAGCACCGCTGCAAACCGCATGGCCGCTCCATTTTTCCAGCACCTATCCGGCCGGGACGGGGTCCCAGCCGGGAGTGGAACGGGGCGGCCGAGAAAATGTTCCTTTCGACCAGCGTGACGAATCCGAGAACCTTCGACATGGCACCGGGTGCGCCACGGCTTTTTTCGGAACAACAGTGTGGTCACAACGTTGTGAACATGCAGAAGACGCTGCGCCCGCAGCGACGCTATGCGGGCACGGCGTGCACGAAATCACCGACGAGGAGACACTAAGATGATCCGCACCCTTTTAACCACGACAGCAGTCGCAACATTGATTGCGACGGGTGCATTTGCGCAATCGGCGACGACCCCGGCGCCGGCGCAAGCACCCGCCGTAGAGAATTCCGCTCCAGCCGCTCCGGTGCAACGCGCCGAGGGCAGCCTTGTCACCAATATCATCGGCGAGTCGGTTTATAACGGCACCGGCGACAATGCAGAGAATATCGGCAAGGTCACCGATGTCGTCTTCGACGAACGCGGCCAGGTAAAATCCATCGTCATCGGCGTCGGCGGGTTCCTCGGCATTGGGACCAAGAACGTCGCCTTCGACTACAGCAAGATGCAATGGGCCGAAAGAAATGGCGATCGCTGGCTGATAGCGCAAACGACGAAGGATGAGCTGACGGGTCATCCGGATTTCGACCGCAAGCCCTATGATCCGGCGCCTGCAGCGACAGACACCACGGCTACGGCTCCTGCCGCTCCGTCGACCTCCACCGATACGGCGCAGAACGCCCCGGCGGCGCCGGCCGGTAACAACCCCGCTCCGGTCGTGAAGCGCGCGGAAGGCAATCTTGCCACCAATATCATCGGCGAGACCGTCTACAACGGTACCGGCGACGACGCCCAGAACATCGGCGACGTAAACGACATCGTCATCAACAAGGAAGCCAAGGCGCAATCGCTGGTCATCGGTGTCGGCGGCTTCCTCGGCATAGGTGAAAAGAACGTCGCCTATGACTTCGACAAGGCGCAGTGGGCCGAGAGGAACGGCGATCGCTGGCTGGTTGCCCAAACCACCAGGGAAGAGCTGACGGCGCAGCCGGATTTCGACCGCAAGCCCTATGATCCGGCCCCGGCGACCACAGCGTCGAACGATGCCGCGGCTAATGCGCCAGCCGTCGTCACGCCTACCGTGACGGCCAGCAACACTGCCACGACCGATAACACTGCGACGACCAACAACACTGACCAGGCCAGTAAGACGGCTCAAAATGCTCCGGCAGCGGCGCCTCCGGCTAATTCCACGGCCGACCAGACCAAGACCGGGTCGATCGACAAGTCGACGCTAACCGAAATGCCGATGGGCGAAATCCGGGCCGAGGATCTGGTTGGAACAACCGTTTACGGCGCCAACGATGTCAACGTCGGCGAGATCGGCGATATCGTGCTGGGCGGCGACAAGAAGGTCGACGCAGTCATCATCGACGTCGGCGGCTTCCTTGGCATCGGCGAGAAGGAGGTGGCGGTCGGCATGGACAACCTGAAATTCATGACCGACAAGAACGGCAAGCGCTATCTCTACACGAACTTCACCAAGGAGCAGCTTGAGGCGCAGGCCCCCTATGACAAGGCCAGCTATGCGCAAAATCGCGAGAAACAGCGCATGATCATGCGCTAAGCTGCGCACAGGCCGACAGAGACCCCCGCGCCGGCAACGGCGCGGGCTTTGCTTATCTCGAGGGGAAGCCGGCGACATGGCCGGCAACGCCATTGTCCGTCAATTCGGCGAGCGCCAGCGACTGATCGAGATGCTCGGCCCGCCAGGCGAGCAACTTCTCGGCAAATTCCAGCCGTGCCAGCAGATAGGCTGGGTCGTCAGCGACATTGGTCAACTCGCGCGCATCCTTCTCCAGGTCGAAGAGCAAGGGCGGCAGGCCGCCGCCGAAATTCACATATTTGAACTTTTGCGTGCGGATGACGGCGAGATTGCACTGGCGTGAACCGATGCCGAAATACCGTTCGGCATCACCATCCGCGATCGAGCGGAAATCGAACTCCCAATGCGCCGCGTCGCGCCAATCGTCTGGCTCCGTCGCGTCCAGGAAAGGCGCCAGCGAGCGGCCGTCGAGATGCGGCAGCACTTCGCCGCCAGTGAGCTCGAGCCTAGTGAGATCGAGCAAGGTCGGTGCCAAATCCACCGCCTCGGTGAAGCGGTCGACACTGCTGCCGGCAGCCTTGCGGTGGCGCGGATCGCGAATGATCAGCGGAATATGGAAGCTGCCGTCGAAGAAACCGCCCTTGCCCAGCATGAAATGATCGCCCATCATCTCGGCGTGGTCGGAGGTCAGCACGATGACGGTGTCGTCCCATGCATCGGCCGCCTTGACCGCTTGCCAGACCCGGCCAAGCTGC
The DNA here is from genome assembly GCF_040321165.1 of Mesorhizobium sp. M0500. NCBI lineage: Bacteria > Pseudomonadati > Pseudomonadota > Alphaproteobacteria > Hyphomicrobiales > Phyllobacteriaceae > Mesorhizobium > Mesorhizobium sp. M0500. Next base: position 125,068 of record NZ_JAMYRB010000002.1, on the reverse strand, counting down.
GCGTCGACCTCCGAGATCATGCCGTAATAGAGCGCCCGGATGCGGCGAAAATTGTCGTCGCCCCAGTCGCGCACCTTGCCCTCCGAGCCGGGACGGAATTTCGACCGTTCCTGCCGGTCAAGTTCATAGGCGAGATAAGGGTGGCTTGCTGCTTCGGCCTGCCAGCTTTCGGCGCGGTCAAAAGCTGGACCAATGGCCGGATCGTACATGGCGTTGTAAGGCGCTGGCACGATGAAGGGCGGGTGGGGGCTGATGAAGGAAAGATGCGCGAACCACGGGGCATCGCGCTCCTGCTCGCCGAGCCAGCGGATGAATTCGCCGGCCAGGAAGGCCGACGGCGTCTCGTCCTTCGAATAGATTGGCGGACCGTTGCTGATCGCGCCGTCGTTTTCCAGGATTTCGCCCGCCGGGCGGTGAATGGCGGGGGAGCCGGCGCCGGCATCGACGCCGCGCGCCTTGAGCCATGACAGCCAGGGCTTCTGGTGCTCGGGCAGAAGCTGGCGCACGGTGAAGCCGGGCAGCACGCCTTCATAGCTTTTCAGCTGCGGGTCGCCAGGCGCCAGCGTGCGCGGGTCGCGCGCCATGTCGGTATAACCGAACAGCGTCGGATCATAGCCGAGGGCGCGTGCCCAGAGGGCTATGTTGCCGTGGCGGGCGTCGAGCGGCGTGCCGTTGCGGCAGACACGATTGTTCATCTGGTAGAGGCCGGTGTAGAGGCAGGCGCGCGCCGGCGAGCAAGGTGCGGCGCCGCCATAGTGCTTCTGGAACAAAACGCCCTCGGCAGCCAGCGCGTCGGCATTCGGCGTCCTTACCACCTTGTGGCCAGCAGCTGACAGGCAGTCGCCCCGCCACTGGTCGCAGGTGATCAGGAGAATATTGGGGCGTTTTCCACTCAACCGCTGTATCCTCATGCTGGCTACATGCGTCGCTCATGGAGCGCAATTTCGGCGAGTATGCAAGCCGGTCCAGTTTGCCGAATGGTGAACAAAACCTGCTTCGTCGTTCACTTTAACAGCACAGTCCATTCTGTGTTTGCCGCCTTTGCGGCCAGGAGGCGGATGCTCATATTTGCGTGGACAGCGGCAAGGGCCGCACCGGCACAAGGAAAGGAGCAGAAACATGCTCGACCAAGTCAAGGGCCTGCATCACGTCACCTCGATGGCCAGCGATGCGCGCCAGAACAATGAATTCTTCACCGGGACGCTCGGTCTGCGGCGGGTCAAGAAAACCGTCAATTTCGACGCACCCGATGTCTACCACCTCTATTACGGCGACGAGGTCGGCACGCCCGGCTCGGTGATGACCTACTTCCCGTTCCCGAACATCGGCAAAGGCCGCCATGGAATCGGCGAAGTCGGTACCACCGCTTACTCGGTGCCCGAAGGCACGCTCGGTTATTGGGAGAAACGGTTTGCCGAGCAAGGTGTCACTGGGCTGTCCCGCGAGGAGACGTTTGGCGAGAAGCGTCTTGCGTTCGCCGGTCCCGACGGCGACGGGTTTGCGCTGGTCGAGGACAGAGCGGACAACCGTGCGCCATGGGCCAAGGGTGGCATTCCCACCGACGAGGCGATCCGCGGCTTTCACTCGGTGTCGCTCAGGCTGAAAGATGGCGGCGCCACCGAAGAGCTGCTGAAATTCATGGGTTATGAGGAGGTCGACAAGTCCGGCAACGTCAGGCGGCTGGCGGTGAGGAACGGCAACGGCGCCGACGTCGTCGATATCGAATCGCTGCCAGGGGCCGGCTTCGCCAATCTCGGCGCCGGCTCGGTCCACCATGTCGCTTTCGCCGTCGAGAACCGCGCCAAGCAGATCGAAGTGCGCAAGGCGCTGCTCGATACAGGTTATCAGGTGACGCCGGTGATCGACCGCGATTATTTCTGGGCGATCTATTTCCGCACACCGGGCGGCGTGCTGTTCGAAGTCGCCACCAACGAGCCGGGCTTCGACCGCGACGAGGATACCGCCCATCTTGGCGAGGCGCTGAAGCTGCCGTCGCAACACCAGCATTTGCGGCCCTATCTCGAGCAGCATCTGCAGAAACTGGAAGACTGAGGGCAAGGTCATGAGCAAGGATTCGTATATTCACAAAGTGCTGCCCGGTTCGCCTGATGGACCGCTGCTCTTCGTCTTCCATGGCACCGGCGGCGACGAGGCCCAGCTTCTGTCGCTTGGACGCGATCTCGCGCCGCAAGCGACGATCGTCGCTCCGCGCGGCGATGTCTCGGAACAAGGCGCCGCACGCTTCTTCCGCCGGACCGGCGAGGGCGTTTACGATATGGGCGACATCACGCGAGCGACGGACAAGATGGCCGGCTTCGTCAAGGCACATGTCGAGACGGCAAGGCCATCTTCGGTGCTCGGCCTCGGTTACTCCAACGGCGCCAACATCCTGGCCTCGGTGCTGTTTGCCGAACCGTCGCTGTTCGACGCAACGGTGCTGATGCATCCGCTGATCCCGTTCGAGCCGGAGGTCAAGGGCAGCCTTGGCGGCAGCCGCATCCTGGTCACCGCCGGCAGGCGGGACCCGATCTGTCCGCCTGATTTGACGGCGCGGCTTGAAGCCTATTTGCGCGCCGATGGCGCCGATGTCACAGTCGAGTGGCATGACGGCGGCCATGAGGTGCGGCCGAGCGAGATCGAGGCGGCGCGGCGGTTGTTCGCCCTTGCGCCGGATGAAAGGACCGCAAGCCATGTCTGACCTATTGCCCGAGATCGAGATGGAGGACCGCGGCTCGAAGGGCCGCTACCTCCTGCGTGGGCCGGGCGGCGCCGAGGCTGAGATGACCTTCACCAAGATCGGCGAGCACCAGATCATCATCGACCATACCGAAGTGCCGGATGCATTTCGCGGCCAGGGCGCGGGGCTTCGCCTGGTCACCCGTGCCGTCGAGGATGCACGTGCGGCGGGCAAGACGATCATCCCGCTTTGCCCGTTCGCCAATGCCCAATTCCGCCGCCATCCGGAATGGGCGGACGTGCTGAAGCGGTAAGCACAGCCCCTCGATGAATGACAGGAGAAGGGGTGCGCGGCTTTACCGCGTGCCCCTTTGGCCATTGGAGGCGTACAAACACAGCGGCAACATGCGGGATTTGCGCAGAGCGCCAACCTTGCCTAAGTATTGCCAGCAACCGGCTCGCCGTCCGCGGCCCGACCACTTCAACCGAATGGCCCTCCATGACCGAATCCGATCTCGTTCCCGTCTTCGACGGCCACAACGACACGCTGCTCCGGCTCTACCAGTCGAAGGATGCGGACGTCGAAAAGCTGTTCGTCGAGGGGACGCCAGGTGGCCACATCGACCTGCCGCGCGCGAAGAAAGGCGGGTTTGCCGGCGGCATGTTCGCGATCTTCCCGCCGCCTGTCGAGAAATCCAAACGCGGCGCGGTGCCGCTGGCGCCGAGCGACAGCGAGCCCTTGCCACCCGAGATTCCGCGCGCCGATGCGCTCAACTCCACCGTAGCGATGGCCTCGATCCTGTTCAGGCTGGAGCGGGCTTCGGCACTTACTGTATGCCGCAGCGCCGGCGATGTGAGGAAGGCGATGGCGCAAGGCTCGATCGCGGCGGTCTTCCATATCGAAGGGGTCGAGGCGATCGACCCTGAGCTCACCCTGCTCGACGTTCTCCACGCAGCCGGCCTGCGCTCGCTCGGTATCGTCTGGAGCCGTCCCAATGCCTTCGGCCACGGCGTGCCGTTCCGTTTCCCGTCATCGCCCGATACAGGGGCGGGGCTGACCGATGCCGGCAAGGCGCTGGTGAAAGCCTGCAACCAGCTGAAGATCATGATCGATCTTTCGCATCTCAACGAAAAAGGTTTCCGCGACGTCGTCGAGATCAGCGACGCACCGCTGGTCGCGACCCATTCCAACGTGCACGCGATCTGCGGCCATTCGCGCAACCTCACCGAATGGCAGCTCGGCGCGATCCGCGACTCCGGCGGCATGGTCGGGCTGAACTTCGCCACCGGGTTCCTGCGCGAGGACGGCAGGATGAACGCCGACACCGGCCTCGACGTCATGGTGCGCCATGTCGATTCGCTGCTGCAGGCGCTGGGCGAAGACGGCGTCGGCCTAGGCTCGGATTTCGACGGCGCCATGATCCCGGCCGTGATAGGCGATGTTGCCGGCCTGCCAAGACTGCTCGACGCATTCGCGGCACGCGGCTTCGGGCGCGCGCTGATCGAGAAGATCGCCTATCGCAACTGGCTAGGCATGCTGGAAAGGACCATCGGCTAAGCGGGTGATGCCGGCTTGACCGGAACGCGTTTTGGGGGCGGACTATTCGAAACCCATGCGTTTAAGCCAGTCCTGGCCAATGCCGCGATCACGGATGATCGGCAGCGGATCCGTCGAATCCAGGCGTGCGCAGATGCGGTAGACCTCGAGCGTCTCGGCGTTCATCTCGCCGCGTTTGTAGAAGAACATGGCCGCGGCATAGCGGGTGCGGCCCGACCATTTTTCGCCGAGCGGCGTGTTGATCAGCTGCCACTGTTCGGCGGCTTCGGTGTCGAGTTCGGGACTGTCGGTGTCGTCGGCCATATTTAGAAATCCGCGGGCGGACTGGTGCGGCGGTCGAGTTTGATGACCAGCCGCGGCGCCAGTTTGGCACGCCTCAGCAGCTTTTGATATTGCAGCTCGCGCCTGGCGTAGATCTCGACCCAAGGTCCGCTGCAGGCGGGCTCGGCGGCGCTGATCTGGTCTGCATCGCCGGGATCGCTGCCTTTCGCCGACGGTGCCTTCGACGTCGTTTTCTCCAAGGATGCAATCTCGACGAGAACATTCGAATATGGGCAGCCGTGCAGAAGGTGCTTGACAGTGGCAAACACCGTCCCACTGATCTTCGCGGCCGAAGCCGATCGGCTAGCCGGCGATGCTGGAGACCATCACCCCGATGAAGACAACAGAGGCGCGCGAAGCCCTCCTCGAACCGGCGCGAAAAAGCGATTCCGATAAGCGCGGCCGCAAGGCGTCGAAAGAGACCAGGCAGCTTCAATTGATCGAAGCGACGATCGATTCACTGGCCAAGCGCGGCTATTCGGAGACGACGATGGCCGACGTTGCCGACGGCGCCGGCCTGTCTCGCGGCATCGTCAATTTCCATTTCGAGAGCAAGGAGAAGCTGCTCGTCGCGACCTTGCAATACATGTATGACGAGTATTCGGCGCATTGGCGCAGCGCCTTGCAAAAGGCCGGCGATGATCCCGCCTGCCAGTTGCAGGCATTGGTGGCGGCCGATTTCGACCGCTCGATCTGCAACAAGCGCAAGCTGGCTGCCTGGTGTGCCTTCTGGGGCGAGGCCAAATCGCGACCGAAATATCAGGCGCTGAGCAGCGCACGCGATGCCGTCTACCAGAACATCTTCATCGATCTTTGCGCGGCGCTCAAGCAGAGCGGCTTCTATGCCTATGAGCCGCAAGTCATGGCGCTGGCGCTCAGCGCCATGCTGGATGGTCTGTGGCTGCGTTTGATGATGGGCACCGAGGACGCCACACGCGAGACGGCGCTGCAGGCCGCGAACGAGTTCCTGTCTGCGGCATTCCCCAAGCACTATCCGAACTCTGCAGCCCGCGGTGGCAGGCCGGCGTGAACCATCAAAGAGAGGGTGGACCAGCAATGAAGACAATGATCCGGCCCCTGACATTCGAGAAGAGCAAGGCCGGCTAATGAAGTTCAAGATTGAACGAGCCGATGTGGCCATCGTCGGCGCCGGCTTCACCGGCCTGTCGGCCGCGCGTGAATTGAACCACGCCGGCATCGATGTCGTGCTGCTCGAAGCCCGCGACCGTGTCGGCGGCCGCGTCGAAGCCGTGCAGAACGGGCTCGGCGAGCGGATCGACAGCGGCGGCCAGTTCCTGTGCGAAGACATGCCGGAATTAATGGCGCTGGTGCGAGCGCGCGGCAAGACATTGGTCGAGACCCATGTCGCAGGCGAATTCGTCACGCAGCCGCGAATGAGCGAGGCGCAAGCCGGGCGCACTAACGGCACCGCGATGCGAATGCGCGAGCGGATGAATGCGATCGCACCGACCGACCCGACCATTGTCGGCTTGACGGTCGCGGCATGGCTCGATCGCCAGGCCGATCCCGACGATGCGAAGGCCGCCTTTCGGTCGATGATCGAGGGCCTGTGGTGCCTGGCAATGGAAAGGCTGCCGCTGTGGTACTTGATCGACAATGATCGCCGCATCACCAACGAGGTGTCGGAGCTGCAGTATTTCGTGGGCGAAACCATGCATTCGCTAGCGGATGATCTTGCGCGGGATCTCGGCGATCGACTGCGGCTGAATACAGCTGTCGAGGCCATTGAGCACGGGCCGGGAGGGGTTCGCGTCGTTTCGCCTGCCGGCGCGATCGAGGCACGAGCGGTACTGGTCGCCGTACCGCCGATGATGGCCTCGAGAGTGGATTTCGTGCCGCCGCTGCCGGCTGTGCTGAAGAGAGCCCTCGGCGTCTGGCAAAGCGGCGCGGTGATCAAAATGCTGGTGCGCTACCCCAAGGCTTTCTGGCGCGACAGGGGCTTGAGCGGCATGGTGATGTGGCGCGACCCGCACGGGCTTTTTGCCTGCGATGCCAGCAGGGACGAGGATCACGCAGCCCTTGTCGTCTTCATCGGCGGGCCGCTGGCGCAGCGCTGGCGGGATCTGGACGACGCGGCGTTGCGCGCAAAGGTGACGTCAAAGCTGGAAGAGGCGCTCGGTATCGAGGCGGCCGGCATCATCGATCTCAGTTATCGCGACTGGACTGGGGATCGCTGGAGCGGCGGCGGTTACAGTGATCTGATCGTCGATGCGACGGCAACCGATGCCGAACGCATTATCCGCGCCGGCGCGTCGCGGATCCATTTCGCCTCGTCGGAGCTGTCGCCATCATTTCCGGGCTACGTCGAGGGCGCCATCGTCGCCGGCCGCATTGCTGCGCTAAGAATTATTCAGTCTGCCATCGCCAGCAGAGCCTCGGGGTCATAAGCGAGGCGGATCAAGGTGCCGAGCGCATCGACGCGCATTGCCACGAGCTCGGCCTGCTGGTCCGGCCACTGATCAACATGCGCGTGATGTCGCCGCCATTGATCATCACGCGCGACCAGATCGACGACATGGTGTCGATCCTGCGCGAAGGCATTTCGCGCACGATGGACGATCTGCGCCGCGAAGGTGCCTGGCGGGGATAGGCGTTTATCGCCGGCAATCTCGCCATTGCTGACAACGATCGTCCGCGCCTACGATGTCCGGCAGGGGCCTCGATCGCCTGTCTCTGGCCGCATCTCTGGGGAAACAAAGCATTGATGACCTATCGGGCCTGTTCGGCCTCGCCGGTAAAACCGCCTTAATTTCCGGATTGAGCCGCGGCATTGGTCGGCCGCTGGCAACGTGGGCGAGGTCGATGAACTGGGCGGTGCCGCGATCTTCCTGGTTTCCGACGCGTCGAGCTTCATGACCGGCCAGATGATCTATGTCGACGGCGACATGACCGGACCCGTATGAGCGTGACTGTCGCTGTCGGGCGCATGGAAGATCGGTCGGCCTCGGGCCCGCCCCGCAAAAGGCAGGGCTCGTCATTTGCACACTCTTATCTTCACCGCTAAGCTTCTCTGGCTGGGGTATTTTCCTCAGATCACATTCGCCATCCCAAGGATATCATGACACCCGACACAGCAACGCGCGAACAGTTCGCCATCGATCTCGCGCGGCGCGCCGGCGCGCTCGGCCTGAAGTATTTTCGCGACCTCGACAGCCTCGCCATCGAGAGCAAAGGTCATCAGGACATGGTCTCGCAGGCTGACCGCGAGGTCGAGCTGTTCATCCGTGCGGCAATGAAAGCCGCCTACCCGACCGATGGAATTGTCGGCGAGGAGCATGCCTCGGTCACCGGATCGAGCGGGCATGTCTGGGTGATAGATCCGATCGACGGCACCGCGAACTTCGTGCGGGGCATCCCGGCCTGGTGCGTGGTCATCGCCTGCGCCAAGGACGGCGACACTGTCGTGGGTGTCATCCACGAGCCCTCTACCGGCGAAACGTTCCATTGCCGCAAGGGCGGCGGCGCTTTTCTCAACGGCAAGCCGATCAGGGCAAGCGCGGCCACCAGCCTGACCGACGGCTCGTTGGGCACCGGCTTTTCCAACCGCGCCGAAATGCAAAACGTCGCAACGCTCATCGGCTTGCTGTTTTCAAAAGGCGGCGTGTTTTTCCGTAACGCATCCGGCGCGTTGATGCTCGCCTATGCGGCCGCCGGCAGGCTGCTCGGCTATGTCGAAGAGCATATGAACGCCTGGGACTGCCTGGCAGGCATGCTGCTGGTGGAAGAAGCCGGCGGCACGATCGTCAAGCCCGACCCAAAGACGGTTCTGGAAAACGGCGCGCTGGTGATTTGCGCCGGCAGCGGTGTGTTCGCCCAGGTCCGCCAGCTCTGCGTGCAATCCTTCAAGCTTTGATCAGAACCGGTCCGCGCTCCGGAAAGCCGATGCCGACGCTGTCGCCTGCCTGAAACGGCGCATCGATGTTGTGCGATATTGCAAACACCTGGCCGTGCGGCGTGGCGATGACAAGCTCGAGATGGCTACCGATATAGGTGACCTTTTCCAGCCTGCCCGCGATCGTCCGTGGTGCACCGGCAGGGCCGATCTCGATGCGGCTCGGACGGACGGCCAGCTTCGCCGGGCCGACCAGCTGGCCTCGCGCCGGCAGTTTCAAGGCCAGCGAACCCAGCCGGACGGCAGCTTCATCACCTTCTACCGAAACCACCTCGCAATCGAGGATATTGGCTTCGCCGATGAAGTCGGCGACGAAAGCGTTGGCCGGTGCGTCGTAGAGTTCGCGTGGCGTGCCGTCCTGTGCGATCACCGCTTTGTTCATGACGATGATACGATCCGAAACCGCCAGCGCCTCTTCCTGGTCGTGTGTGACATAGACCACCGTCAGCCCAAGCTTGATCTGGATTTCCCTGATTTCCTCGCGCACGTGCCGGCGCAGCTTGGCGTCGAGATTTGACAGCGGCTCGTCGAACAGCAGCACTTGCGGTTCGAGCACCAGCGCGCGCGCCACCGCCACGCGCTGCTGCTGGCCACCCGACAGCTCGCTTGGCAGACGCGCCTCGAAACCGGTCAGGCCGACCAATTCCAGCCCGGCACGGGCCCGAGACGCAGCCTCCTTCTTGTCATGGCCGGAGAAGCGCAAGCCATAGGAGACGTTTTCCATCACCGTCATGTGCGGAAACAGTGCATAGGACTGGAAAACCATGGACACGTCGCGGTCGGTGGCGGGCAGGCGGGTGACATCTTTGCCGCCTATCAGAATGCGGCCGCTGGACGGCATTTCAAGGCCGGCGATCATGCGCAGCGTCGTCGTCTTGCCGCAGCCGGAGGGCCCGAGAAGCGTCACCAGCTTGCCGGCTTCGATCGCAAGCGAGATGTCGTCGACCGCCGGCATGCTGGCGCCCGGATATGTCTTGGTGACATGGTCGAAGGTTACCGAGGCGGCGTTGCTGCGAATTTCGGCCATCACCCGGCTCCTGCTATTGTGGTCGGGCCGCCGGCCGTTCCGGGCAGGCTGACATTGGTGCGCACGCTCCAGCCGCCGTCGCCCTGCTGGATGCCGCGCCGGCCGATATTGCGGCTGCCGACAAGCAGCTGCATCAAGCCAATTACCATCAGCATGACGACGATCAGCACCGTCGAATAGGCGATGGCGATGCCGTATTCATTGTTCTCGACACGTCCAACGATGTAGCTGGTCGAGAGATCGTAGCGCGCGCTGACCAGAAAGATGACGGCGCTGATCGCGGTCATGGCGCGCACGAAGGAATAGACGAGCGCCGCCAGCATTGCCGATCTCAGCAAAGGCAGGATGACGCGCCTGAAGGTCTGCCACGAGTTGGCGCCAAGCGTCAGTGAGGATTCATCCAGGCTACGGTCGATCTGCGACATCGAGGCGACGCCGGCGCGCACGCCCACCGGCATGTTGCGGAAGATGAACGACAGTACGAGGATGATGCCGGTCCCGGTCAGCTCGATCGGCGGCACGTTGAAGGCAATAATGTAGCTGACGCCGATGACGGTTCCCGGAATCGCGAACGAGAGCATGGTCGCAAATTCGAAGGCGTTCTTGCCGCGGAAATTCTGGCGGACCAGAAGATAGGCGGTCAGAAGCCCGATCCCGGCCGTCAGAGGCGCCGATATCAGCGCGATCTCCATGGTCGTCCAGAAGGAGCTCCATGCCGAGCCCGACCAGTGGATGCCGAATTCGTTCCAGCCGACGGAGAACGCCTTCCGGTAGTGCTCCAGTGTCAGGCTCTGGTCGACCCCCCACAGCTTGACGAAGCTGCCATAGAAGATCACCGTGTAGACCAGTACGGTGAATGCCGTCCACAGTCCGGCGATGACATAGAGCGCGTATGTCAGCCCGGCAGGCAAGCGCGGATGGACGCCGGCGTCGCCCTTGCCGGTGACGGTGGTGTAAGAGCGCCTGCCGATCCAGAAGCGCTGCGCATAAAAGGCGCCGAGCGTGAAGGCCAGCAGCACCAGCGCCAGGATCGCGGCAAGTGCCGCATCGTTCTGCGCGCCGACAATGGCAAAGAAGATTTCTGTCGACAGCACGTCGTAATTGCCGCTCAGCACCAGCGGATTGCCGAAATCGGCCATGCTCTCGATGAAGCCGAGCAGAAAGGCGTTGGCAAGGCCCGGCCGCATCAGCGGCAGGGATACGGTCCAAAAGGTCTGCCAGCGGCTGGCTCGGAGCGTCTGGGAGGCCTCTTCCATGGACGGGCTGACGCCTTCGACGACGCCCATCAGCACCAGGAAGGCGATCGGCGTGAAGGCGAGAACCTGGGCAATGAGCAGGCCGGGAAGTCCATATACCCAGCGTGTCGGCTGGAAACCGAAGAGACCGGCCACGCTCTGCGTCACTGCCCCTGACAGTCCGAACAACAAGATGATGGCAAGGCCGATGACGAAAGCCGGCGTGATGATCGGCAACACGGTCAGGGCGCGGAGCAGCTTGCCGTGGCGGAAACCGGTACGGGTCACGACCAGCGCGAACACCAGCCCCAGAAACATGGTCAGCAGGCCGACGAGCACGGCCAGCAGCAGCGAATTCCAGGCCACGCCGCAGCGGCTGCCGCCGGCAAGACAAGCCAGGCTCCACAGCCGCGAACTGAACAGCTTGGCCAGGAACGCGACAGGCGAGTAGCCGCCGTCGTCGGTCTGCATGGCATTGGCCAGCATCATCAGGATCGGCATGAAGATGAAAATGGCAACCATGGCGACGACAAAGCCGATCGAGCCGACGACGAAGACGTCGCCAGAGACGGCGCCGCGCGCGGCAACACCCAGGGTGAAAAGGAACAGAAAGGCACCGCTGACCAGCAAGGCGCCGTAGCCCATGCCGAATTGGCGGTCGCCAAGTTCGCCGAACAGGCTGGTGAGCCAGCCGAACTGCCAACCGCGCAGCCCGATGGCGAAGCCCTGGAACAACAGCCAGCCAAATCCGGCGGCGCCGACAATGATCAGCAGCCGGCTGAAAACCGGATCGGATTTGGTGCGGCCCCACAGAAGCAGCGGCACCACCAGCAGCAGGCCGAGCGGCGCCAGCCACAGTTTCTCGCCCTTGAGGGCCAGAACCAGTGCCGGCGCGAATTCGCTGTCGGACGGGTAACCGTCGAACAGCCAGGAAAAGCCGAAGAACCCGTCCTCGATGCCGTACCAGGGCAGCACGGCAAACCCCAGCCATCCGACCGCCATCCAAAGGACGGCGACCGGTTCAATCGGCCAGCGGGTTTCGCGGAAGCGCATCTGCTATTGCGGCAGCGATGCGACCTCCTCGTCCCATTTTTTCAGCAGCCGCTTCCGCTCTTCGCTCGAGCCGTACTTCTTGAAGTCGTAGTCGATCAGCTTGATGGTGGAGAGGTCGGGCGCCTTGTCGGAGGTTTTTGCCGCCTTGTTCGACGGAACCTGGAACGACCCCGCCTTTTGCGCCATGGACTGGACGTCGGCCTCGAGCGCCCAGTCGTAGAATTTTTTCGCAGCCTCCAGGTTCCGCGCCCCCTTGATGATCGATTCCGAGCCGATCTCGTAGCCGGTTCCCTCGCAAGGGGTGACCGGAACGATCGGGAAACCTGCGACGACCTGCGACACGGCGTCGTGGATGAAGACGATGCCGATGGTGGTCTCGCCGAGACCGGCGGCCTTGATCGGCGCCGAACCCGACTTGGTGTACTGGTTGACGTTCTTGTGCAGGGCTTTCATGTATTCGAAACCCTTGTCCTCACCAAACAGCTGAACGATGGTCGCCAGCATATTGTATGCGGTCCCCGAGGAATTGGGGTTGGCGACCTGGATGTGCCCCTTGTATTCGGGCTTGATCAGATCGGCCCAGCATTTCGGTTCGGGCAGATTGTTCTTGGCCAGCAAATCCTTGTTGTAGCCGAAGCCCAGCGCACCCGAATAGATGCCGACCGTGCGGTAGCCGGACGTTTCCGCCTGCTTGATCGCCCAGGGCTGCAACTGGTTGAGCAGCGGCGATTTGTATTCCACTGTCAGGCCCTCCTCGGCTGCCTGCAGATGCGGATCGCCGGTGCCGCCCCACCAGATGTCTGCCTTTGGGTTGGCGGCCTCGGCGCGCAATTGCGCATAGATTTCGCCAGCGCTCTTGCGGGTCATATTGACGGTGATGCCGGTCTTCTCCTCGAACGCCCGCGCCGTCTGCTGGCACCAGACCTCGTCAACGCCGCAATACATGGTCAGGCTTTCGGCGGACGCCGATGACGACGCGGCCCACATACCGGCGGCGAGGATGCCGGCGCCGAGAATTGCCCTTTTTATCATGTTGAAATTCCTCCCTAAGTTATTTGCCGACTTATGAAACCCAGATACGCGGAAAATTCAAGTTGGAAGGGTACGGCCGCCTTTGCGCCTTTCGCCGACTTCCCGCTCGATATGTTCGACAGGTTGATGCGGATCAATCTTTGCAGTCACCTGGCCGATCGTCCAGCGCTGCTGAACATCCTCAGACGATGGCCCGGTCCCAGCCGCCATAATGCGCAGCGCTGCGCGTGCCGCGCGGCAGGCTGAGCCCGACCAGGAGGGCTCCGATCGCCAGATTGGCGAGGCTCGCGGCCGCACCGCCGGCGAGGATGAACGGAGAGAGGGCAATCCAGGCTCCAAGCGCGATGTTCAGAAAGCGGACGGCGCGCGCCACCTCGGCCATCGCGGTAACGGCTACCATGATGACCAGGCAGCCGATGACATGGTCGCTGAAGTAGAGCGGCGGGCTTGTGCCGAAGCTGAGCGGCGTGATCATCAGCAGGGCGCCGGCGAGCGTGCTGGCGACAAGGGTCCACGGGAAGTTCACACCGCCGGTGACGAAGTCCAGCGCCACTGCCGACAGCCGCCGGTCGAGGTCGGGCGTCGGCGTCTGGTCTTCCGAAAGTGCCGCTCCTCCGCACCAGAATGTGCGCCAGAACGGCTCTCCCGCCTGTTTGGCACGCCAAAGATACTGGCAGCTCGCCAGCACCTCGTCGACCGAATAGGGGATGAGCACGACGGTGACGGCAGCCTGGACGATGCAGAGCGTGCACAGCGCCCCGATGAGCGGTGGCTGGATGATGATGAAGCCGACGCTGACCACGCCGAGCGGGACGACCAGCAAGCCGAACAAAAGCACCATCCATGGCATGGTGCGCCAGCGGCGGCGGTCGCCGATCGCGCCGGCGAGGATATCCAGCGCATAGGCGAAGGCGCCCAGCCCGGCATCGGCGATCGGAAAGCCCTTGGAGACCCAGGAGGTGACCACCGCCTCGCTGCCATTGCCGGCCGGCGTTTCGCCCGGGCCGAAGAACGGTTCCCAAAGGCCATCGATATGGCCAAGCTGATAGGCTGCGAGATAACGCGAGACGAACAGGCCGACAAAGGCGAGGCCGATTATGGGAATGCGCTGGGTGAAGAGGGAGGGCGAATAGCTCCAGCCGAGCGGGCGGTCGTCATCGGCGGCAAGGGCACGCCGGCTGATACCCGGCGTCGGCGGGATCATCACCGCGAACGCGACGATCAGCATGCCGGCCAACGTGTCGGTCGCGTAGGCTCCGGCGCTGGTGGTCCAGAACAGCAGCGGCGCGAACATCACCCAAACCCCGATCGAGGCGGTGAGCCATTGCAGCCCGTGCCAGCGCCGGCGCATGCCGACAAGCGCCAGCGACAGGATGGCGAGGCCGGATACAATCTCACTGATGCCGAGCCTGCCGTCGCGCGTCTCCGGCGAGGCGATCTCATGTCCGAGCGCCGGCGGAATCGGTGCTGAAGCGGGATCGAACAGGCCGAGCGTGAAGGGCGACGCCACGAGCCACAGCCCGACCGCAACGTTGGTCAGCGGCGCCCAGAGCGTTGCGGCCCGGTGGCGTTCGGTTTCGGCCTCGACCTCGTCGTCCGAGCGCTCGAGCGGGCGCTGCAGCCGTTCGGCGGCCTGGTCGAGCTCGGGCGCGGAAGCGGCGACCGCCGACGGTTCAAGCTTGTTCTTCTTGTACCAGTCGGTAGGATCCGCCTTCAGCCGCCGGATCATTTCCGGCAATGTAGCGGTCAGGCTGTGCCGCGGCTTCCAGCCAAGCAGGCGCCTGGCGCGGGAGATGTCGATCTCGTAGTGATCGTCGGCGTTCTCGATCATCCATGGCTTGATGTCGGTCTCCTGGTCGAAAACCTTCTCCTGCATCCAGGCGCCGAGCTTCGTCACCTCTTTCGGCAGGGACAGGGTCCGCCAGGTCTCGCCGTGCAGGAGCTGCCCGATCTGCTTCTGCATCTCGTCGTAGGACGGCGTCTCTTCTTCGCCGATCAGCAGTACGGTCTCGTCGGGAAGCGCGCTGCGCCGGTCGACGGTGCGCACCACGGCGTCGACGAGATCGTCCAGATGCAGGTAGGGCTGGCCGGTGGTGATGTCGCCGGTGAAAAGATAGGCGGTCGGCATGCGCTCGAAAATGCGGGCGATCTGCTGGGCGATGAAGGCCGCGTGACAATCCTCGTCATAGACGCCCGCCAGTCGCAGGATCGCAACCTTGACGTTGCCGTGCTCTTTCAGGATCAGCGTCTCGGTCTCAGCCTTCGATCTCGGATAGGCCCAGGCCGGATCGATCGGAGACTCTTCGTCGATCCTGGCGCCCTTTGCCGGGCTCGGCGCATGCACCAACAACGTGCTCGAAAACACGAACTGCTCCGTCTCGAGCCCTCTCAGCGCGTTCAGCAGCCGGCGCGTTCCCTCGACGGTCACCGCGCCGTATTTCGGATTATCCTCGCCGGTCGTGTCGTAATAGGCCGCAAGATGGATCACCGAGGCAACGCGGCCGCCGCTCCGCTCGCGCACCTCGGCCAGTGCCTTCGCCACGCTCGCGTCCGAGGTAAGGTCGATCTCGATCGTCTCGACGCCGAGCAAGGATCGTCTGGCAACATCAAGGCCGATGATGTCGTAGCGCTCCATCAAGCCGCGAGCGATGGCTTGGCCCAGAAACCCGCTGCTGCCTGTGATCAGGACGGTGGGACGGGTTTTGCCGGTCATGGCGAATCTCCTTGGCGATAGCCGGGTAGAAGAGGCCGAATGCTTCGGTCGCACACTCGGAACCATGTTCGTTGAGAACGGTTCCCGATGAGGTAGCACCACAGAATGGGTGCGCGCGGCGATCCGTCAGACCGACGGCCATTCGTGCCGGCGGATTGCGTTCGTGCACAAGTGCAGGACTCCCATTGGTCTACCGGCCGCGAAGGGAAGCGACCAGAATGTCGATCAGCAGCTTGCCGCAGCGACGATCCGGATCGCGGTCGGGATCATAGATCGTCACCTCCATCCCAATCACGCGTGGATCGTTGCACCATGTGCGAAGGGCTTCGACAGCTTCGTCGGGCAAGACACCGCCGGCCTCCGGCGAATCGACAGCCGACATGATCTCGCTGTCCAGCACGTCGACATCGAAGTGAACGAATACACCCTCGACGTCCTGCCCTGCGACCGCGTCAAGCGCTATGCGTGCCGCATCGGCGAAGCCGCGCCGCCGCACTTCAGCCAAATCCATCCGGTGAACATCGGTGTCGAAGACGGCCTTGGACGTGTAAGTCGCGGGGTCCTGCACATCGCGATAGCCAAACGCGACTACGTCGGCCTCACGGACCAAAGGAGTGTGCTCGCCGAAATCGGTCAGGAGCGTCGGGCCATGGCCGGTCACGAAGGCCAAATCCATGCCCGCGGCTCCCTTTGACGGCGAGGTATCCGGCAATTTGAAATCGGTGTGCCCATCGAAGAAGATAAGGCCGTAGCGGCCACGACGCCGTAGCGCGAGCGCAGGGCCAAGCAACACACTGCAATCGCCGCCGAGCATGAGCAGGAACCCTCCCGAGTTCAGCTCCTCGTCGACCGCTTCGGCAAGCGTCTTGGAATACTGGCGCAGGGCCTGGGCATTGCGCACGCCCGTAGCAGGATCCACGTCAGGCCGATAAAGCGGAGCCCGAACCGAGCGCAACGGACCGGCGCCCAAACGGTCGGCGAGACCAAGCGATTGAAGTGCCTCCGGCGCCTTCCACACGCCGGGCTCCGGCTCACCCTCCTGCGGCATCAGCCCAAGATTAGAGGGCGCGCCGAGCAAAGCGATATGTCTCGTCTGAGTGGTGGCTCGCGGCATTGTGCTGGCAGCTGAGGCCATGATCAGAGTTCTCCGCGTTATGGGCGATACGCATCATGCTCAAGAAACAGGCTGCGCTTTCCTGACCGGTCTCCCGCTGCCCTTGCCGCCGAGTACCTCCGGTCGGTGTCACGCGTCAGGCAGCATCGCGAGCGACGAGTATTGCTCGTTCAGCGCCACAGTGTCGTCAGCGGTGATTTCGAAGTCGATGTTGTCCCGCAGATGCAGGCTCTGGTTCGCCTTGGGCAGCGGCGTTGTCCCGCACTGCCGGGGCAGAGCTCGATACCGGTCGTTTGGGCCATATCGGATTTCCAGGAGGCGAACTGCCGTCTTTGAACTATGCATGGTGTGCGCGCGTTCTGGCGGCCTTCTGCGCCGCCGCCTTCCTTCCGCTGGCGCCTTTCGTCTCGGCGGCCTTCTTGGCGGCGGCCGATCGCTCCTCAGCCGTCCGGCGCGAGGCCGCACGCTTGGCCTGCTGCGCCAGCGCCTCGTGCGACGCCGTGCTCTTCGGCTCGTGCTCGAGCACCTTGGAGACGGCTTTCGAGACCCGCGGGCGGCGTTTCGGCGTGCGTTCACCCTGGCCGGCCTCATAGGCGTATTCGGCGCTTTTGCGCGTGCTCTCCTTCACCTTGCCCTTTTTGGGCGGGGGCAGGTCTACGCCTGCGCGTCTTGCCTCGGAAAGCCCGATGGCGATGGCCTGCTGGGTCGAGCGCGCGCCGTGCTCGCCGCGGCGGATTTTATCGATCTCCTCGTGCACGAACTCGCCGGCCTGTGTGCTCGGCGATTTGCCCTCGCGCTTGTCCTTTCGGGCCTTCTCGATGGTTTTCTTGTCTGGCATTGTCTTTCTCCCACATACGGGTTGCGACAGCCATTCGGGTTGCAGCTGCGCGCGGTCTTATGAGGATCATAACGCGTTGAGGACGCAAATGATCCCGGCACTGGTGATCCAAGCCCCAGCCGTCAGGACGTTGACGCCGATCTGTCCGAAACCAGATGGCGCAAGAACCATCGGCTCGCCAGACCCGCGACTTCGTCCAGGGCGCCAAGCTCCTCGAACAGATGTGTCGCGCCAGGGACGATGGCGAGCTCCTTCTCGCTGCGGAGCGCCGCCAGCGCCGAGCGGTTGAGTGCGATCACTTGCGTGTCCGCGCCTCCGACGACGAGCAAGGTCGGCGCCCGGACGCGCGGCAGGGCGTGCGCTGCAAGATCGGGCCGGCCACCACGCGAAACTACGGCCGCGGCCTGGTCGGGCCGCTCGGCCGCCGCCACCAGGGCGGCACCGGCGCCCGTGCTCGCGCCGAAATAGCCAAGACGCAACCCCGACGTTTCCGGCGAGGCGCCGAGCCAATCCGTGACGCCGACCAGCCGGTCGGCGAGCAGTCCGATATTGAAGCGCAACTCGGCCGTGACCTGGTCGATCCGCTCCTCTTCGGCCGTCAACAGGTCGATGAGGAAGGTGGCGAGGTTCGCCTCGTTCAGCCTTTCGGCCACGTGGCGGTTGCGCGGGCTGTGGCGGCTGCTTCCGCTGCCGTGGGCGAAGAGCACAAGGCCGCGAGCATCCGAGGGCAACGAAAGATTGCCCTCAAGCGTGACAAGCCCCGCGGGAACATGCACGACGTGCTCGCTATCTCGGTCCATATCCACCTCCGCTATGTCGATCTGGTGCCAGGCGCCGGACCCGCGCTCGCGCGCCCAGCCAATTCCTCTTCGGAAGCGGCAGGCTTGTGGGAAGCCGCAGGCTTGGGCACGGACCTGGCGAGGAGCGCGCGGACCTCTTCATCGCTCGTCTGCGAGAAATCCACGTACCAGCGCCCGACACCCAGCAACGGCTCTGGTGTCGTCGCGCAAACGACCTCGTCGGCGTCCGCCCGCATCGCGTCGCAAGTGTCGGGGCTACCGACGGGAACGGCCGCGACAATATGGGCGGCGTGGTTTTTTCGCAGCGCCTTGATCCCAGCCCGCATGGTCGATCCGGTCGCAAGCCCGTCATCCACGAGGATAATGGTTCGTCCATTCAACTGCGGTGGGGGTCGCCCGTCCCTATAGAGGTGCTCGCGGCGCAGAAGCTCTTTTTCCTCCTTTGCAGCGACCGCGTCGATGACATGTGGCGGGATCGCGAGACCGTTGACGATCTCGTCGTTCAGGACACGTACACCTGAGGGCGCGATCGCCCCCATGGCCAATTCCTCGTGACCGGGGACGCCGAGCTTGCGCACGACGAAGACGTCGAGCGGTGCCTTGAGTGCCTGCGCGACCTCGTAGCCGACCGGCACGCCGCCTCGGGGCAGCGCCAATACGATCACATCGTCGCGGCCGGCAAAGCGAACGAGTTCCCCGGCGAGTTGCCGCCCGGCCTCGCGGCGATCTGAAAAGATGATAGCCATGACCTTCAATCCGCGTGCATCTGTTTTCCCGGTGGATGTTTTTTCACCAGCCTGCGACCACATTCCGTGGGATGGCTGCGGCACCGGTACCATTTTGGAACTCGCTCGCTGCCTGGACGTTCCAAGAATAGTTTCGATCGCGAGGTGCCGGCACCGGCACGCGGCTCAGCGCGGATCGGGAAGATCGAAGATAGTGATCCGTACATGCCTCGTCCGGCCAGCTGGCAATCTAGCGATGCGTGGCAGCAGGCGCGTTTGGCGGCTTGTTGCCTCAGCAATCAGGGAAAGGAATATCCCATGCAAGTTCAGGAGATCATGAGCCGTCGGACCGAACTGGTCGGCCCGGACACGACAATCAGGGATGCCGCCCGGAAAATGCGGGCCGACAATCTCGGCGCCCTTCCGGTCGGCGAGAATGACAGGCTGGTCGGCATGGTGACGGACCGCGACATCGTGATGCGCGGCGTCGCCGAGGAGCGCTCAGCCGGCAACACGACCGTTCGCGAGGTCATGTCCGAGCATGTCTATTGGTGCTTCGACGCCGCCGATATCACCGATGCGGCGAAGATCATGGCCAAGCATCAGGTGCGTCGTCTTCCGGTGATCAATCACGACAAGCGCCTCGTCGGCGTCATTGCCCTGGCCGACCTCGGGCGGACCGATGAGGAAGCCGCCAAGATCGCTCTCGAAGGCGTTTCCGAGGCGACGGACGATCCCCGGCGCTAGACGCTCGCCTGGGCGGTTGCCGCCGTGCTCGCCGTTCTTCTCCATCTGGGCTGAACGCCGCCTGCTCAGGCAGCCTTCAGTTTGGCAACTATCGCGCTTTCACTTCTATGCGGCGTGTCTTGTCCTTTGCAGCGGGGTTCTTCGGAAGCTCGACAACCAAAACGCCGTTCCTGAAAGTGGCCTGCACCTTGTCGGCATCGATCTCCGCTTCCAGGGGGATGGTCCGCTGAAACCGGCCATAACTGCGTTCGCTGTAAGTGCGGCCGCCGTCGCCTTCCTTGTGCTCCGAACGCTTCTCGCCCGTAATGGAGAGGATGTTGTCGCGCAGCTTGAGCTCAACGTCCTTCTGCTCGAGCCCCGGCAATTCGGCGGTGACCTTATAGGCTTGGTCTGTTTCATGTACGTCGACGCTCGGCCAAAGATCGCCGGCCGTAGTCGCTTCGGCCATCGGCGCGAAGAAGTCGTCGAACAGGCGGTCAATCTGCCGGTGGAATGACGTGAGCGGGTCGCGCGCGGATGGGTAGAGGCTGCGCGATGGCGTCCGGGGCGCCAAATCGTGATGTGCCATGGTTCTTCTCCTGTTTTTTGTGTCTGCATCACTCGTCGCCATGTGATCGGCGACGGTAAACAAAACTCGTCCACCCATGAGGATGTTCCGAGTGCCGGCCAAGAAAGGTGGTCGAAAAACAGCGGCAAAAAGCCGGCCCGAATTCCCTCATGACGGGACCTCCGACAATAAATGCGCATCAGGACATGCGCATCGGGGAACAACGGGCAGGTACGGCTGTTTGGTCACATCACCTAGTCGGATTTGAACGGAAGGAGGATTTCGATGAACGCCACCGGACTCGACGTATTCGACAAGACACTGCAGACCACGAACATCTGGCTCGACGAGATCATGGACGAGATTGGACCGGATCGGCAGGTCGCCTGGCACGTTCTCGGAGCGGTGCTGCACGCCCTGCGCGACCGTATGCAGCCGGATCTTGCAGCCCACCTCGGCTCGCAGCTGCCGATCCTGGTGCGCGGCGCCTTCTATGACCAATATCAGCCTTCCAAAGCTCCCGAGAAGATGCGGTCGCTCGACGAGTTTCTGGCCAAGCTCAAGGCGGAGCTGGAATTTACCCGTCCGGTCGATTCCAAGGATGCATTCAGGGTCGTGTCCAAGGTGCTCGCCCATCACGTCGGAGAAGGACAGATGCACAAGGTCTGGGAATCCCTGCCAGGCGAGATAAGACGAGTCGCCGAAGCTCAGCAAGCGGCGTGAACGGCGCAGGCGCGGGCTTCTCGGTCGCAACCTCCTTGGGGAAATAGCAATGCCACTCACCCTTATCAGCCCGGCGTTCCGGGCAGGCGGAAGACTTCCCGAAAAATATGCGCGTGACGGCCAGAACGTCTCGCCGCCGCTGAAGTGGTCCGGTGTCCCGGATGGTACCAAGAGCCTTGTTCTTGTCGTGCGGGATCCCGATGCACCAAGCGGGATTTTCGGGCACTGGGCGGTGTTCAACATCCCGCCGGATGCCGGCGGACTCGCCGAGGCCGAAGACGGCAAGCCCGGCCCGTCGGCACTCAGGCAAGGCACCAACGATTTCGGCAATGCCTATTACGATGGTCCGCAGCCGCCTGCAGGGCACGGCGTCCACCATTACCACTTCCTGCTGGCCGCGCTCGATGTGCCGAGCCTCAGCGTACCAGGACAGGCGGGCGTGCATCAGGTCTGGAAGCAAGCCCAGAAACACGCATTGGAGGAGACGGAGTTGGTCGGAACCTACGAACGGCCGGCGTGACGCGGGCCGTGTCGGTCGCCGCCTTCACAATGTAATCTGGGCAAGCGGTTTTCGGGCAGGGCCGTGGATGACCGAACCGTCGGCGGCGAAGATCGAGCCGTGGCAGGGACAATCCCAGGTGTGGTCCGCATTGTTCCAGGTTACGGTGCAGCCCTTGTGGGTGCAAATCGCCGAAACCGCCTGGAGTGCGCCTTCGGTGTCTCTCCACGCCGCAATCTTTTCGTCTCCCCTGACGATCACGCCACCCATGCCAGGCGCAATGTCGTGGGTGCTCGAGACTATCGATTGACTGCGGCCGTTCTTGTGGAAGTCCTCGGGATAGGGCCGCGCCGGATCGTAGAGTTTTTGCCAAGGGCTCGGGCGGCTGCAGATCAGGTCGGCGATCATCGTGCCCACGGCCGTCCCGTTGGTGATGCCCCAGGCGTTGAAACCCGTGGCAATGTGGAAGCCGGCGGCCTTGGCGGGATCGGGTTCGCCGGCATATGGGATCCTGTCGGCCGTATCAGAATCCTCGTTGCACCAGCGCCAGGCGACATCGCCGACCGGAAGGTTCTTTCTTGCCCATTTTTCCAGTTCGACAAACCGCCTCGCCACGTCGCCGTCCCAGCCGGTGTTGAACTTGGGGCCGAGCGTGACCAGCAGTGGACCTTCGGCATCACGGCCCGTCCGGATGGAATGCGTCGGGTCGTCGATGCCGATGAACATGCCGTCGACAGGGAGGGGATCATCGATCCGAAAGGCCATGGCGGTGTGGCAGCGCGGTTGCGTCCGGTTCGCCATGCCGACGGGGCTCTTCACCGTCATGTTGGTGGCGACGACGACGTGCCCGGCATCAACGGCGCCACCATCGGTGACGACGCGCCAGCGGCTTGCCTCGTCGATCGAGGTGGCGCGGCTGTTTTCGAAGATCCGACCGCCACGGGCCGTCACCGCTTCCGCCAGGCCAACCAGATACATCGCCGGATTGAACTGCGCCTGGTCGGGGAACCGTAATGCCGCGGCCGTTTCGAAAGGCAGCGGTACGCGTTCGAGGACCTCGGCCTCCAGCCCGACCTGGCGCGCTGCCTTCGCCTCGGCCGCGACCTCCGCGCGCCGGCTTTCATCGCAGGTGTGGCTATAGGCGTCCTTGCTCTCGAGATCGCAGGCGATAGCGTAGTTGTTAACCCAATCCCGGATTTGATGGGCGCCGGCGGAATTCGCATCGGCATAGGTCCGCGCCAGGTCCCGGCCTACGCTGTCAATGAGATGACGATAGATCAGCGCATGCTGCGTGGTGATCTTGGCCGTCGAGCGGCCGGTCACCTGGCCACCTGTCCGCAAGCCTTCCAAGACGATCACCGACCGGCCCGTCTCGCAAAGGCGAAGCGCCGTCGTCAGCCCGACGATTCCAGCCCCCACGATAACGGCGTCCGCACGGACCAAACCTTCGAGCTGGGGATAGTTCGTGGAGGTGGCCGTCGCCACCCAACAGCTCCCCGGTTTTCCCAAGAGAGTGGCCATTTCAACCGCGTTCCTTGCTTTTGCTTTTCGATGCACTTTCATCGACAACCGCGCCGGCTGAGGAACGTTCCCCAGGTTCGTCGCTTTCAATCGTTCTCTCGCCACCCCGGGTCAGAAAAGCACCGGGAAGGTGCGAGGTGCAGGCCATCACCCAGGTGATCGCCTCGCGGTCGTATTCGTCGCCGGAGCGCCAGTCCTCGAAGAAGGCGTTCAGCCTATCGACACGCCCCGGCCAGATACCGGCGGCCTGCAGGCCGAGCGAAACGCCGTAATTGGTGAAGGCGAACTTGGTATCGCGCAGCCATGGCGCGCGGCTGAAATAACCGGGCGGGTCGACCCACATCGTTTCCAGGGTTCGCAGCGAACGCCTCGTCTGGGCCTCGGCCCACGGCTCGTCGGGAAAGAAATGGGCGAGCCACAGCATCATGCCGAGGCCGAGGTCCTGGTCGATGTCGAGGCTGCGCCAATCGCGCTCCATCAGGTCACGCATCTGCGCGATCTCGGGCGCCAGTTGCTCGTCGTCGAGCATTCGGTAAGAGACGTAGCCGTCATAGGCATCCATGCTGCCGAGGCCGTAGCCGGGGTAAGGACCGCTCAAATCCTCCTGCATCTTCCAGATCACGCCGCGGCCGGGGACCACAAACGCCGGGTGAATGTCCCGCGCCAGCGTAATGCCGCGCTTGCGGTATTCCGGCTTCAGATCGCCGAGACGCGCCAGGGCGAACAGCCACATCGCCAGATAGTGGAAATACTGGCCGTCGCGATCCGCCGCTTCGCCGATCCTCAGTCCGCGCCGGCGGCCGAGCACACGCTCGACATCGGCCACCAGCCGCTCGGCTTCGCCCAGCCAGCGCTCTTCGCCAGTTTCCGCATAAAGCGAGACATAGAGCACGACCCCGAATGCATCGGTCCACAGATATCGCAAGCCGTTGGGCCAGATGCCTTCGCCGCGCATCCAGTCGAGTTTTTGCAGGACATAATCGACGTCACGCAGCATCGTCACGCAGCATCGCGCCAAGCCCCGAACTGGCAGAGCCGGCCCGTGTTCGGTGTCCCGCGACTGTGAGCATGCAGAATTTCGAGCATGTCTCTCCTCGTCCGGTTGATCTATCGCGAAACGATCTGATCGGCGGCGGGTTCCTTGGCCATCTCGGCAAGGACAGATGGCGCGGCATTCCCGGGGCGGCGTAGGCGAGATAACCAAGACTGGTCGAGTGCGATACACCCGCACTCGCAGCCAGGATTGTTTCAAGAAGCGATCTCATGACGACGCGCAAAGGAAGGCAAAAAGGTGACGCCGTCCAAGCGAAAAGCTATCAAATTCGACTGATCCTCGGTGTCGGCAAGCCGCAAATGTGGTCAATTGCCTCCGTACATGACCTTCGGGAGCCAGACGACGATTGAGGGGAACACGATGCACAGTCCCACTCCGATCGCCTGCAGGCACAAGAAGGGGACTGCGGATCGAAAGATCGTCGCCATCGAGATCTCCGGCGGCGCAACGCTCTTCAGATAGAACAGCGAATAGCCGAAAGGCGGGCTAAGGAACGCCATCTGCATGTTGACCATGAAAATGACACCATACCACAGTGGCACGTCTTCAGGAGCCACACCGGCTAGCCCAAACGTGCCGCCGAATTCGAGTGGCTTTAGGATGGGCAGAAATATCGGTACGGTGAGAAGGAGAATGCCCACCCAGTCCAGAAACATGCCCAGGACGAACAGAATGATCATCATCAGAACAAGAACGCCGTAAGGCGCCAAGCCTGTTCCGAGTATCGATTCGGCTACGAAGTTCTGCCCACCTTTCAGGATGAAGAAACCGACGAACATGGTGGCGCCGAAGAATATCCACATGACCATCGCCGTGGCCTTGAGCGTCGCGACACAGGCCTCCCGGATCGTGTCCCAGGTCAGGCGCCGATGTGCGGCGCAGACGATGAAAGCCCCGAACGTACCGATGCCGGCGGCTTCGACCGGCGTGGCAATGCCCATGAAGATGACCCCGAGCACAAGCAGGATCAGCAGTATCGGCATGAACGTCCGGCGCAAAAGCTTGAGTTTTTGGGCGAAGTCAATGCGCTCGTTCGGCGGCAACGCCGGGCCGAGTTTGGGGTCGATGTAACAGCGCGCCGTCACGTAGGCGACATACATCCCGGACAGCAGCAGCCCGGGAAATACCGACCCGATCAAAAGCTCGCCCAGCGACTGCTGCGCCACGACGGCATAGACGATCGCCATGACGGAAGGGGGTATGAGAATGCCAAGGGTCCCGCCAGCAAGAAGCGAGCCGCAGGCGAGCTTGGCGTCGTAGTTGCGGCGCAGCATGGCCGGGAGCGCGATCATGCCCATCGTCACTTCCGTCGCCCCGACGACACCGACCATCGCGGCCAGCAGCGTGCAGGAGATCACCGTGGCCGATGCGAGCCCGCCTTTGAGTCCGCCCAGCCATTTGTAGACGACATCGAACAGCTCCTCGATGATGCCCGCCTTCTCGAGAATCGCGGCCATGAAGATGAAAAGCGGCACCGCCGAGAGCTGATAATCCGTCATGAACGGGAAGACCCGAGACGGCAGCATGTTCAGCATGGCCGAATTGCCGAACAGAAAGAGGAAAAGCACGGCAAGGCTGCCGGTGCAAAAGGCCATCGGCAATCCGAGCAGCAAAAGTACGCCCAGACCCCCGAACATCAATATGCTGAGCCACAGGATCGGAAGCTCGAGGCCCATCGCTCAGCCGATCCTTCCAAATGCAGTGGCGATGTCTCGCATCAGCCGGGATAGGCCCTGAAGCAACAGGAGCGCTGCCCCGATGGGGATCGCGAGCTTTACCGGCCAGTATTGGATGCCCCATTCGGTGAATGAGCGTTCGCCAACCGCCGTGGCATCGCTCGCAAATCGCCATCCTGTGACCAGCATGGTGCCGGTGAACAAGAAGAAGAAGGCCGAGGTGATGATGTCGCAGACAGCACGACCGCGTTCGGAGAGATGGCTGTAGACGATGTCTACCCTGACATGCGTTTCGTCACGGTAGGCATAGGCGCCTGCCAGCATGTACTGGATGCCGAACATAAGAAACATGCTTTCATGTACCCAGTTGGTCGGTGAGTTGAAAACAAAACGGGCCACCACTTCGTAGTAGTACGCCACCACTGCGAGAACCGACCAATACGCGACGAACTCGCCCGTCACGCGTACCAGCCAGTCGACCGGCTGGAACAACGCGAGCGGTTGCTTGACGGGCGTGGCTGGCACATCGACTACGAGCGGATGGTCGGCCGCGGCGCGCGCGATCTCACGGGTGCGGGTGCGCCGCACAAGACCGGGTATTAGAAGGGCGTCGCCTGCGAGAGCGAGACCAAGCAGGAGTCCGGCAATTCGGCCAATGCTGTTGGCGCGCTCGAGCCCATGGGCGGCGGCGCTCAGATTATCGCGCGCCACCGTGGCGTCTGCCTCAGCTTTCGCCAGGCGATCGGCAGCGCCTTCTTTGCTGGCTGCTACATCTGCCTTGGCACGCGGCAACAGCCTTTCGGCGTGTTCGCTCTGGGATCGCGCGAGCGACACTGCCTCACGTCCGTCGCGTACCTGGGCGCTCGTCCAAAGCACTGCAATGAACAGCGGGATAAAAATGAATCCCCACCTGCTCTTCAGATAAAACCGGTGCATGCCGAGGAAGCCTGCAGTGACCAGGAACAGGTAAGCAAGAAAGAGATTTGGACGGCCGGCATCGCGCTGTGCCCGCTCGCGATGGACAAGGAAGACCGCAACGAGCGGGAAAAGCACGAGGCTTGACCAGTATAGCCAGTGCGGCAGCACAAATGTGAGTGAGGGCATCGGCGACTGCCTCTTGCAGGAGAGTGCGCCCGCCCGGACAGGACGGGCGCGGAGAGCCTCAGAGGTTGATCGACAATCCCTGATACATGTCCGGGGTCACGTAACCGACGGTCGGGTTCTCCATCACCTCAAGCTGCAGTTTGAAGATGCGCGCCGCGTCCTTATCCTTGTTGGCCCACTCGAACCAGATTGGCACCGCGATTTCCTGGAACTTCTGGAGGTCCTCCGGTCCAAGCCGATTGATTTCAATGCCGGCATCCAGGAATTTCTGCCAGGCCTCCATGTCGGCCTTCTGGATGGCCCCGAAATGGACATTGGAATAGACTTGGATTTCGTCTTCCACGAACTTCTTGAGGTTGTCCGGGAGTTGGTTCCAGACATTCATGTTGACGGCAAAGTCCATCAGGTCGACGGGCTGGTATACGGACATCAGACCGGCTGGGCCCATGGAAATGTACTTGGTCACCTGCTGGAACCCGAGCGCCCAGTTTACCGCCGGCCCAGTGTAATCGGCTGCATCGATCGTGCCTTTCTCCAGCGCGGAGAACACCTCGCCGCCCGGCAGCAGCGTCGTCTTGGCGCCGGCTTTTGCGAATGTCTCGGCGATCATGCCGCCAGGTACGCGCAGCTTCAGGTCTCTGAAATCCTCGATCGAGCGGATCGGTGTCTTTGAGTGGATGATGTTCGGGCCGTGATGAATGCGGTTGACGTAGTAAAGACCTTGTTTCGCATAAAGGTCGCGCGCGGCCTGCAGACCACCTTTCGAATAGAAAAAGATGTCCCATTCGTGCGGATAGCGTAGCCCCATCGTGTAAGAGGAGAGGAACGCCGCAGCGGGAAGCTTACCGGCCCAGTAAAGTGAAAACGAGTTCATCGCTTCCAGAACGCCGTTCTTCACCCCGTCGAGGAGTTCGAAGTCACCAACGATGTCCTTTGCCTTGAACGGCTGAAATTCGAGTTGGCCTCCGGTCTTTTCCTTGATGGCCCCACACCAGCTCTGGAAAGTTTCAAGTCCGACGCCAGCCGGCCACGAGGTTTGAATTTTCCAGATGATTGTGTCAGCGGCTCCTGCCCTTCGAACCCAGGGAGCGGTAACCGCCGTCGCCGTCAGCCCGGCGACAAGTCCGCTCGACTTCAGAAAGCTTCGCCTTGATTTGGAATGCGATTCTCCGTCCATTGTCTTCCTCCCTGTTCGGCAAGCGGACAAACGATAGGCCCACCGCCGTCTCAAAAACTGAAAACCAATGACACACCCTTTTTGAGGGATCAGAGCATGCCAGCGCCACGAACGACAGAGAAAGAAACGGCGCAGCATGCAAATAACATAGCGCGACGCAAGCATTTTCAACCACTGCGCGCCCGACCCGTAATATGCTCGTGCGTTTCAATAAATCCACGGTTTTAGTGGGTTATCGGCTAGTCAACGCGGCGTTCCTTCGGCTTATACGAAGCTCGGTGCGGCTTCCGTCCCTGCTTCTTAAGCCGAAACATTGGCCAGGTGACTGCACTCCATGGTCCTGGTCTGCGTCCGCTGCCTGGTTCGAGTGATGCGCATCGGTAGGACTCTCTACCCCGAGCAATCGCGTGACTGGCTATTCCCATCAGAGAGCGAACGCGGTCACGTCATCGAGCACAAGAGAAACGCAGCGATCTGTCGAAATGGGGGAATGACCTGCGGCAGACTTTCCGGACAATCGCCCAGGCTGCAGGCGTTGCGGAGTTGGACGTCCATCTTCTGATGAACCACTCGATCCCGGGGGGTAACGCAGGCTACATCACGCGCAACAAGCTGCTGAGCGATCACCTGCGACAGCAACAGGAAGCAATCTCACGTCGGATGCTCGAAGCTGGGCGGTCGCGAGGGAATCAAACGAGGCTTCGCGCCTGGCCCGTCCTTCCCAGCAGGCGCCTACTTTCTGAGCTGATGAGCGGCAAGGATTAGCGGCATCAAACGTGTTCGGGGGGTCGAGTCGGTAGAGCGCTACCGCCTTTCCCCACACTCGTCGAGCTGCCAATTCAAGCTGCGTTGCTGCCGGTGAGCAGAGTCCACTTGCCGGCGCGCCATATGAAGCACTATAGCAAGGAAAATCGTAAGCGGTGTTTCCGCGCGCCAAAACAAGATCGCCAGAGACGGGCTGTATGGGTCCGGTGACAAGTGTGCGCATGTGAAATGCCGCGACCCGGCGGGTAGAGAATTCACGTTTAGCTCTCTTTTGGTCCCGCGAATTCTGGAATAAGACATTATATTCGCCAAAATTATACTTTAACTTGAGCTCGAAATTCTTTTTTTATTGCTCGTTCTCGTTATTCACGAAGGGCGCGACCCATAGCGGCGTAGACAGGAGCGCTGAGATACTCCCATGCAGACCTCGCTCCAGGTTCGATCATGACCTGCGTGCCCATCCCAGCTTGCAATGCTACAGGCGCTGCTTTCAAAGACTCCGGTCTCAGAACAATTCGAACTGAATAGAAAGTTTGACCGGTCCGAGGATCAATCAGTTGGTCAGCTGAAAGAGTGCGCATGTCGCCGCTCATCGCTTGCTGGTAACGTCTGCTCACAGCGCTCAGCCAAACCATCGCGTAACCGCCGTCCCCTCCTCAGCTTGTCGCAGGATGAAGGCGATCTGCACCTCCGAAAACTTCAACTCAGTGGAAAATTCCAGCTCAGAATGGTCAGAAATCCGGGATGCAGGTCACTGCCGAACAGGTAGTCCAACCGCGGGATGCGAGAGCGCCTCAAACTCTGCCTTCGTTAGGTCTTGCTCGGTCTGAAACCACCGCGCCATGAGGACTCCGAGATCTTCGGGGATCCGCAACGCCTTTGCTTGGTCCCGCCCCAACTGCGCCAGGAATGCGCACCATTGATCGTATTCGGTTTTGCCGGTGTCGCTCTTCCACTCAACATAGGCATGCTGGGCCAGAGTCTTAATTTCGTCGGCGGGGATCGGTTCGATGCCGTAACGGTATGCGCCTTGCAGGACCTGATAGCCGAATACAAGCAGAGCGCCGGCCCAGTCCAGCGCACTCCGTCTCAAACGCCGGTTGATGCTGACAGAGAATCCCTCGGTTTCAACCTCATGCCACCAATCGACCGGCATATACAAAACGTCACCTGCATTCAGTACGGCAATCTCTCCATGCAGTTGATTCAACAACGGGAACTGGTCAAAATCGGGATTATTCAAATCCACAAGCGCCCGCCTGGGCTTGTCGGCCGTCTTTTCATGCTGCGGATAGATGAAACTATAATCCCAAGGGGGGAACATTTTTACGGCTTTTGTCCCGTGTAGCTGCACCAGGAATGCGTACCAATGATCATAATGCGCCTTGGCGGTAACCCCTTCGGAAGCAACATAAGGAGACGAGCCAACGAACTCCAGGTCGCTTGGCCAAGGCAATGCCTCGAGAAGACTGCTCGGGACTTTCCCACCAAACATGTAGTAGCGCTCGTTTGCATCGATCAGTGGTTGCCATTCCCCCTGGCCTAGGATCCGCTCGAACAACTCACGGAAGGTCATCTCGTGTGTCATCCCGCTCTTGCGTAAGACATAGGATGCAGTGGAAACCGTGGTCTCGTCCCCTGGAACCACCGTAACCTGCCCGGTATGCCGCGCCCATTTGGGGTCATCCAATCCCCAACCGTCGGAGGCTGCAACCCAGCCTCGAACAACAAACGGCCGATTTTGTCGGATTGCCGTGGAGATTTGCTTGCTGTCAATCTCCTCGATCGGTTTCATGTTAAGCTTTGGCGTTTCGCGAGCTGATTCAGCGAGTTTGGCGTTGCTGGCCATGGTTTCCACCCTTATTGAGATGACCTTAATCAAAGAAATGAAATACAAATTGCGTTTCAGTTGGATGATATGTGGCTGTCGGGAGCGATGTCGTCGTGCATTCGAATGGCAGCGATCCAGGCACTTGGTGTTCAATGGCCGTGCTGATCGACGAAAGCCGTCACCTGGCGGCGGGATACGCCGATGGCCTGGCAGAGCTTGGCGCTGTTTCCATTCCTCACCGTGCGCGAGAATGTCGAGTTCGGCCTGCGCATGCGCGGCGTCGACAGGGCCGAGCGGCGGCGACGCGTCGACTGGTGGCCGCGAATCTGGAAGAAGACATAATACTCGATACTCGCCCCAATTATACTTGAACGGGAGCGTAAAAGTCTTTGTCTATTGCTCGTTCTCTTTATTCACGAAGAGCACGTCCCATAGCGGCATAGACCGGCGCGCTGAGATACTCCCATGCTGACCTCGCTCCAGTTTCGATCATGACCTGTGTGCCCATTCCAGCTTGCAATGCTCCAGGCTTCAAAGACTCCGGCCTCAGAACAATTCGGACTGAATAAAAAGCCTGACCGGTCCGAGGGTCAATTAGCCGGTCAGCTGAAAGAGTGCGAACGTCACCGCTCATCGGTTGCTGGTAACGTCTGTTCACAGCGCTAAGCCACACCGTCGCGTGCAGCCCCACTTTCACCTGATCGACGTCGAGGGGGTCAACGTTTGCCACAACAACGAAGCTATCCTCCTGAGGGACGATGTCCATCAGCGGCTCTCCCGCCGTTACGACCCCTCCGTTCGTGTGGACCTTAAGTCCCACTATGGTGCCTCCGATAGGAGCACGTATCTCGGTGCGCGTCGCCACGTCATCAGCAGCGGCCATTCGCTGCTCGTATTCGTATATTTTGGCGCGGGTTTCTCCTAGTGTCTCGACGATATCGGCCGTCGTCGAGGCGCTAAGTTCGGCAATCTTGAATTTCGTCTCCTCCATCTTTTGCTGGGTCGCGCCGATCGACGCTACATACCCGCTTAGGGCACCTCCCAC
Organism: Mesorhizobium sp. M0500; assembly: GCF_040321165.1. Lineage (NCBI taxonomy): Bacteria > Pseudomonadati > Pseudomonadota > Alphaproteobacteria > Hyphomicrobiales > Phyllobacteriaceae > Mesorhizobium > Mesorhizobium sp. M0500. Next base: position 93,374 of record NZ_JAMYRB010000002.1, on the reverse strand, counting down.
GTCCGCCTTTTCTCTTTCCAAATCTACAAGGCGTGTCCTGACTACCAACTTCCTTTCGTACAGGCTGCGCACATCACCTAATTGCTCCTCGATCAGCTCGAGCTTCCGGGTAGCCGCTACCACTTGCCCTTCAAAACCCTCTATCTCCTTCGCCATGCTTCCGGTTGCTTGCTGCAGCAGGGAGAGCTGCTCTCTGAAGAGGTTTTGACGTGTCCGAAAGACACTCTCCTGCCCGGAAGCAGCATCCGCTGCCAATTTGCCGGACGCTTTCAATTCAGGCGGAATTTCGATCGAGTCCTTTCCATCTCTTTCCGCGACCAAGCGCGCTTCCGTAGCCTTCGCCTCGTACCACTGCGCCTTGATTTCATTTGCAGCAGCCGCCGAAGCGGTGTTTTGCAATCGTATCAACACCTGGCCTGGCGACACGCGATCTCCTTCTTGAGCCAATATCTCTGATATGATGCCGCCTTCGAGGTGCTGAACTGTCTTTACGTTTGACGCGACATTCACCACCCCGGTGGCCAAGACCGCACCCTGGATAGGTGCCGCGACAAGCCACATGCCGGTCAGGGTCGAGAAGGCAGCGACAATCGCGAAACCAGAGATCACTAAACGCCTACCAAACGGCGGCGGATCTTCGGCTCGCTGGGTACCGGGGTGTTTGGTGCCAAGGGCGAGCGAAGCTATCACTTAACGCTCCGCAATTCAGTTTTCCCGAAAGCAACGGGACGAACGGAACCTCCGGTGAGCTCGGGCGATCGACTTCCTAGGATCAGCGACCTATCAACTAATCCGGCAAGACGGTTGGTCTGTCCGGATATGGTGACAATTACCGAGCTTCCCGCATCCTTCATAAGCCTAACCGCCGACTCGAGGGTCTTCTTCGAGGCAGCGTCCAAATTGGCGAATGGCTCGTCCAAGACAATAAGTCTCGGCGCGCGAAAGAGCGCGCGGGCAAGGGCTACTCGCTTCCGTTCACTCCCGGACAGGCCGACCGAGTCGTTAAGCAAAGTGTCATAACCCTGGCCCAGACGAACGATAACTTCGTGTATTCCGGCTATTTTTGCTGCGGAAACCACGTCATCGATAGAACTTTGTTGAAAACGTGCAATATTTTCCGCGACGGTTCCGTCAAAAAGTTCAACGTGCTGAGGTAAATAGCCGATGCCTCCAACTCTAACATTATCCGGAAGCCTGGTTATGTCCATGTCTCCCAAGCGGATCTGACCGGTGCGGGGCTTGAGCAAACCAATGAGAAGACGAGAAAGCGTCGTCTTGCCGGTGGCTGCACGTCCTATGACCAGCAGCAATTCCCCAGGAGCCAGAGAAAGCGACAGTTTCCTAAATACGTCTGCTCGCGATCCAGCATGCCTGAATGTAACTTGATCGAGAACTAACGAGCCTTGCGGCGTTCCAGGAAGCAGGGACGGCTCTACGTCCAACGGTTTGGCAAGCTCCGCCTTGATCTGAGAGTATCCCTCCCGCGCTTCCCTGAGGCTTCTGAGCTCCCGAACTGCCTTTTCCACCATTCTGTAAGCAAATCTGGCAATGAGCCGGGCTGCAAATACGCCTCCGAGGGACGCCGAATCGTTCAGGAACAGCCAGATGCCCGATGCCAATAGAACTATGTAAACGCAACGGTTCAGCGCCCGGATCGCTGCATCAAGGCTCGATCCTCTGGCATTAAGCCGCTCCCGCTGCAAAAAGCCATCTACTCTGTTCCTACCCCAGCGACCGGCGATCGCGTCGGCCATTGCGAAGGCGCCGACTACGTCTTTGTGCCTTTCCGCTGAGATCAATACCTCTTTCGCCTGCTTGGCAGCTTCACGTTCAGCTTGGCGGGGCTCTTGTGTGATCTTTTCTTTGAGCAGGCTCATACCTGTCAACAAAGCCATGCCTGCCAACGCGATCAGGCCGAGAACAGGATGGATCAAGTATACACATAACAGGAAAACGGGAGCCCAGACCACGTCCAGCCAAGCAGCTAGCCCTCGCTCAACAAAGCTGGAGACTTTCTCGATGCTGGTCAGAAGCGGCGGATTGGGGATGCCTGCCGTCAATCCGGCTTTCACGGACTGGCTGGTCAAGTGGTGCTCGATCCAAACGCTCCAGCGGGAAAGCATACGACGACGAATGGCTTCCAGCACGACGCCGGTTACCAGAGCGAGCAAGGCGGCCAAGGTCAGAATAACGAGGGTTTCCACGCTCCGGCTGGAAATGACCCGGTCGAATATTTGTATAAAATAAAGCGGCCCAGCAAATCGGAGCGCATTGATACAGACACCAAAACCCACAACCGCAGCAAGGCCGGGTATCGACCTTCGCCACATTTCGCTGAGGGGGGCGCTGTACCGCCGCCTACCTCGTGTTCTCAGCAAGGACACCGTCTTTCACGCCCGTCCAAGCGGGGCATGCTGGTCGGGGTCCTCGTTGAAAATTCCCGAGAAATTCATGATCATCCCATCCAAATCGTCATGAGGGCTCAAAGCAGGTCCCGCAAGAACATTTGGCTGAAGCCGATTTGCTGCCCAAAGGCGTTCATCGTGATCAACTGCCTCGAACATCGACCAAGCTCCGCTCACGAGGTTGTACATTTGGGTGGCGGACAGGGGAGGGCACCCGAGGGCTTGGACCAGGCTGCCCAGAGATGACTTGAGGGCTCCACGGGTTTTTGCCAAAACTGCCGCTTCTATCAACTCAGCGGGCGCCTGGATCGACATAAACGCGGGGTTCGAGCTTTGCGATAGCAACTCGGGTAAGGTGACCGAGACGCTCCCAAAGGGACTGGGCCATGTCGCCCTGCTGTCACTGGCAGGCCTTCCCGGACCAGGTGTTTCTCCCAACTCTGCCTGAATCAGTTCGTGCGCAAGCTTCCCCAAAAAATCAATTCGCAGCTGGGAAGAGTAGGCTCGACCCTGGTCGAGTGCCGTCATTGGATTTGGGGAATCAGCAATACGCCGTAGATATGGATTATTGCCCTGTCCGTTAGCCAGTTTTTCAGAAGCGCGAGCCTTTAGAACGGGGCTGAGTGCCCCATCCTGGAGCTCCCATGGGGAATAGACATGCAGGCCAGTGGCTTCTTCAGCCTCCCTCACACCGAGCGGCGATCGGCCGATCCTGCCACTAATTGCAAGTACCTTGTGGCCAGCAGCGCGGAGGGTATCAACTCCATACTTTGCTCCCATCGCGTCATAGGAAGCGAAAATCGCGCCAAGAGCCATGCTCCGAAAAGATTCAGCCAGAATTAGCTCGGAAGTTTCCTTCTGCTGCAGCCCATCGGCAATCTCAATAACAGCGACGTCACATCCATTTTCAGCGGCATGGTTCAGTAGGCGGAACGCGCCCTTCTCAATCAACTCTACCGGGGCTAAATACGTCGTTGCAAATCCGGCATCTGTGAAATCAAGAACGATGTCGGCTCCGGCATCCCGCACAATCCAAGTGTCGCCACCCGAGCCAGTTCCTGTAATTTTCAGTGCCGCGACCTTCAGTCCCGCCTTTTTGAACCCTCGGACCAATGACGTTGCCGTCAATGTCTTGCCGGCGTTCATTGACGTCCCAAGCGACAGAACAATCGGCAGGGAAGGGGGCAAATCGTCGGAGCTGACCTTGTAATCCCACACGTTTAGCCGGCGACCGAATTTGTCGCCAATCAGGCCGAGAGGGGTGATCTTGGTTGGCGCCAGCATGCGAGCATGCCTGGAAAGCTCACATGCCGCGATGCCGCCCCCCGCTACCAAGTCGCACGGCCCCAGATCGGGGCCTATTACCGCCTCGAACTGGTCAGGAGCGTACCTGTTTCCATAACAGAGGATTATCTCATCTCCGCGAAACATGATCGCCTTTCGCCCGCAGATGAGCTCCAGTCTGCTGTGATTGCCGAGTTCATCAACGCGCGCCAAAACAAGATCGCCAGCGACGGGCTGTATAGGTCCGGTAACGAGTGTGCGCATGTGAGATGCGGCGACCCGGCGGGTGGCGAATGCTCGTTTAGCTCTCTTCAGGCGCCCGCGCTTAATTCTTGAAACGGACATGAACCCCCCAACTTACATTTGGATGGCATTTAGAAGTCTTTTCTGTTCTATGTATAAGATTAAGCCCTTTTCTATACTCCTCTCCGTTTGCAATCGATTATCCAATAACCAATATGATTGGATAAATATGATTAGATAAATAGCATTAGATGCCTAAAATACATACCCAAGCTGACGACTTTTAACGGCTATTAACACTATAATGTCTGGATCTCTGCCATTCGAATGCATGACGACATCTCCCCGCGAGGCCACATACCATCCAGCTGCATTGTCCGGATCAGGCCGGCGGGAAATCCACTGGTCTTTCAAGAGAATAAGAACGCGACTTCCGGATGCTGCGGCCGTAGCGTTTAGGCTGAACGCGGGGGATCAGAGATAAAGCGTGCTTAAATGTGGTGGAATGCGCCACATCTTCGCCCCTTCACATCGGGTCTTGCCGAAGCCGCTCATGCCCATCGATGCGATGCCCGTTTCGAGATGCATTTGAAGTGGCTGCAGCGGAAGCGTGGTCAGGAAGTCTGTATTGTGGGAGACGGTCGAAAAGCAGGCGGAGCGTGAACATCCGGGGTCAAAAGTGGGGTTATGGTCAGCCTATCTGAAGAGTTTGGACAACTTGAGATTGTCAGTTTTAAGGTGCTATCGGGACTTAACGTGCATAGCACGAACACGGTGGTCAAATTAACCCTGAATATCGGGCGGCTAGCGGTTTCTTGCATCTCCGATTTTACTGCGCTGGCTCGCTCAGCGCTGTCCGAAATGTTTCCCGGTTGTGCACAAAACGCTTTGGTCCCTCGCTACATTGCCGACGCAATCCTGTCCGCTGATCTTGAGCTTCGCCGCGCGATGAATTTCTATTCGTTTTCGCCGACGGCGTCGCTAATAGGCGATCCGTCCGAAAGCCATCTTGCAATCGTTTGGGAGTCGGATGACCCGCAGATGTCGCGCGCGGCTGCTTCGGCTGTCGTTGACGCGATTGGTGAGGCGGCGCGAGGCGAGGACGGGGCAGCGAAATACGCTCAGACTCGGGAGCTAAACCTGGAAAGGGCGAAGAGACGACGTCTTTCAAATTCGACCGCTGTGCTTGTAGCTGCAGCTAAGAGAAATCACATCCCGTTCGAATTCATTGCCCGTAACCACCTTCGCCTTGGCCAAGGCAAGCACCAGAAGCAGCTGTTCTCGACGATATCGGGTTCTACATCGTTTGCGTCGGCGAAGGTGGCCTTGGACAAAAGGCTGGGCAACAGACTTTTGGCGCAAGCGGGGATCCCAGTACCCCGTCAGATTACCGTTCGCACCAAACCTGAGGCCGTCGCTGCCGCCAAACAGCTGGGTAAGACCGTCGTGGTCAAACCGGTTCAGGGAAATCAGGGGCGGGGAGTCTCGGTTAAACTGCGGGGACGCCGTGCAGTTGAGGCTGCATTCGATATAGCGCACGACGTCACTCAGTCAGAGCGGTTTGGCGTCTTGGTTGAGCAGTTCATCGCCGGCCCGGAATTTCGAGCGACAGTCGTTGACTATCATCTCGTGGCGGCGGTCATGTGTTGCCCCCCCCAAGTCGTTGGCGACGGTGAAAAAACGATAGTTGACCTGATTCATGATTTGAACCGAGAACCCGACAGAGACGGGAGACGTCTTTCTCCTGTAGAGATTGACGATGAGCTGCTACGGCACCTAGCCTTGCGTCGTCTTACGCTGGAGTCCGTCCCAATTTCCGGGCAGCCTTTGGTTCTCCGACCTACCGGCCACCTCGCCCGTGGAGGCGTCCCGGTCGATGTTACAAACTCCGTTCATCCAGATAACAGGCAACTGTGCGAGCGCATCGTGAGAGTCATCGGCCTTAACATTGCCGGGATAGATCTCATCATGCCCGATATTGCAAGATCATACAAAGAGGTCGGGTGTACTGTCATCGAGGTAAATGCACGGCCGGGGATCGAGTTTCATCTTTGGCCGCGAGCGGGGACCTCGAGAGATGTGAGTGAGATAATCCTGGCCAATATGTACAATGAGCCGGGCTCTTCGGAAATTGCCACCGTACTCGTCATCGGCGATCGACACACTGGTGCGGTGGCGACAGCAATCGATCATCGGTTCCAGGCGGAAGGGCGAAGAGTTGGTCTCTTGTCGAAAAGAGGCGCTTACATCAACACTGTACCCCAGGAATTTGGGCGGCGGACAACCCCGCAAATGCTGGCCAGAGACCCGTTCCTGGAAGCCCTGGTTTATGCAGCCTCTCCGGACAGACTTTGGGCGAGCGGTCTTTGTCTGGGTGCTTGCCGTGCGGTCTCGATGACTCGAACGGATGCAGACAATGGTACAGTTCTCGAAGATCTCGCTCAGCGAGTGTTGCAGTGCGGAAACCAGGGCTATTTCATTGTCAACAGCGAAGATGAATGGCCCCGCCGTGCGCTGTCGACCTTGCCGATCACACGACTAATATTGGTCAGTTCCGAGCCGGATACTGATACCGACCTACGTCGGCACCTACAGAGTGGTGGTTTGGTTCTAACTTTGAGATGGAGCACTGACGGATCGGGTGCCAAAATGGCGCTTTTGTCGAGATCTGGTGAGCTAGCCGCGGAACCCCTCGCATCTATGTCTCAGTCGCGGCCACCGCAAATAAAGGCTGCCATGCACGCAATGGCAATGTCGTATTTGGCAAAAAAGGATGGCTGGTTCGATGAAGTGGCCCCGTTTCCGTCAGTTCGGCCCGAGACGAACGACGTTCGATAGCAGTGATGAGTTTATCGATTCTGCTCAAGCTAAGGAGAGTAAGGTTATGAACACTGTTTCGCCGATTGCAACACCGAGTGTTTCGCTAAGTGATGCGGCGACACTCGTTGCTTTGACTTTGAAACGCACCACAAACAAAGCGGGACAGCCGCGAACCCGTGCAAGAATGTCGTACAAGACATTCAGGCGCCTGACCGGACGGCGTGTCGGCGGGGCGGCGTTCGTGAGAGGCTTCACGGAGGAATTGTTGAAGCTAGGCTGGCTGATGGTCCGTATGCCATCGGCTTACGGCTTCGTGCGCGCCGCCTCCCTCGACAAGTGGCGTCTCATAAAATCAAATATGGTCGCGGAAGAACTTAAGGTGATTAAGGAGGGATCTGCGGCGAAGGCATTGGAGAGCGCTCGGCAAGAGCTCGCTGGATCGGGTGAGAATAACGGTTCAGCAGGCGGCCTCAGTAAGGCAGTTCGAATAAGCGGAGAGAAGAAAAAGCCGGTCGCAAGCATCGGATAGATGTGCCTCGTCAGGAGATTGATTTGTGTAGCCCCCATCAGGGGCAGGCGAATTGAGGCCAAAACGCTGCCGGAAGCTGGGCTGCAGACTCGGATCCAGCTTCCCACCATGGAGCGAAAATGCGGCCTCAGAGCATGTTGAAGGACAATCTCCACGCCCTGTAGAGAGTTGGCCTCAGGGCAACCGACGGCGTGTCCTTTCGATCAATTTCAGCACCCGTCGGCGAAAGGTTCGCAGGATTGCGGAGCGCAAGACTTGTGAATTCTTGCGTCTCAGCGTTCGCAGAAGAAGCAGTAGCTTTGGGGAAAAAGATGGCGACTGGATCTGTTTACGTCTGGGAGCGTTGCGATTCAGATTTTACTGGCGGCCGGGTGCATTCAACCGAGGTCGAACTGCCTTATCTTTGCCAAAACACGGGGAGGCAAGGGCTGCGTGGGCGGTACGTGGACGTAATCGGTCATCCAGCCACGGATGTTCACTGGCCCACGGGTGAGATGGGCGAAGCACTGCCCGACAAGCAAGGTAACTATGTTTTCAAGCCTTTCGGCGGCGGAATTCTTGGTGAACAGGAAGGTTGTGAGGCCGCGGCACGCTTCGGCCAGGTCAACGTCTACTACCACGTCTCCTTGATAGCTCATCGAGTGAACGAAGTGCTGCGTTCACTCGGCGAGGGCCCGTTGCCGAAGGTCAGAGCGATCGTTAATGCGCACCAGCCGAAACAAGGGGGAGTTAACGGGGATCTGCTTAGGTTGGTGCCGGTCAAAGGGACCAAATACCGATATCCAGCAAGAATCGAAAATCTCGATGATTTTTCGATCCCCCTCTGTGGGGAATTGCTGTTCGGCCCGGGGCGTGCAGTCACAGCGGAAGGGTGGCTTCCACGAATTTCAGGCGGTGCTTATCTGTGCGACCCCTCGCACAATGCCAGTTTCATATATCAGGCATTCGGGTTTCACGTGGTGCGCCATACCGCTGACATCCAAGCTGACAGGCTGCATGCACCGCGCGCCAGTTTCAGTAAGCCTGGTCCCCTTGAGTACGCCTTGAGCGCATACTTTGCGGCCGCGATGCTGTCGACTCCCTACGTATGGTGTTGGCACCTCCGTCATGATGCCGAGTTCGTACCATCGGATACTCTTGCCAATGATTCGCGTATGGACGACGCCGAGATGCCACCGCCGGAGGCGCTGGTCGCGCAAGTCATAGCGGCGACAATGTGGGACCTACACAAGGCTTTTCCGGGAGACGAACTTACTTGCATTTCGTTAGTTGTAGCTGCCCTTTTGGCGCTGGGACGACTTTCTGATAGCCCGTATGCTCCTTCCGGAATTCGAACGCGCGCCCTCAGGTCACTTCCGAAGAGCTTTGCCTCGTGTTTGCTTCATGCAGACCGAATGAGATTCAGCAGCCGTTACGAAACACTGATCCGAAGCGTTTTTGAGAAGCGTGGGATCGGCTTTAGTTCTTCAGCGGTTGAGACATTGTTGGCACCCTCCGTTCAGCCACCCCTTTACCGCCTCGGTGAATCGGAAGAAGTCCGGCGCCATGTTGTAAAAATTCGCGAGAAGTTTTCAGAGGTCATAATTCCGGATGACATCGATCTCATCGACCCGGACCAACTTGAACAGTTCCTCTCTTCGTCCGCCAGCGCTCCGTACCATTTGGCGGCGGTCGGAGATGTGATGACCGGGATGCGGATGCGTCATCGTATCCGCAGGTTTGGCCCAGACTATGCCTTCGCCTGGGTCAGGCCGATCTTTAGACGCTGCGCTTTGATAACGGGAAACCTTGAGGGGCCGTTCTCCACCATCTCTGAGAAAGCAGGTACCACTCGGAACTACTCATACAAAGTGGACCCCAAGTCAGCCTCTGTCTTACGTCGTGCAGGCTTCGCTGCCATGACTGTCGCGAATAACCACATTCAAGACTGCGGTCGGGGTGGCGTGGTTGAGACGCTAGCCACGTTAGAGCGACAGTATATCCAACCGTACGGTGGTGGTAGGAACCAGAGCTCTGCTTACCACCCGGCGATTTTTGATGGCGCAGATATCCGCATCGGACTTCTCGGATATTACTGGAACCGTCGAACAGCGGCTCGTGGCGAACTTCCAGGCTCCGCACAAGATGTGCCCGAATTCGTCGAGCGTGATCTGGCCCAACTTCGTCCACTGGTCGATCGGATCGCCGTGATGGTACATTGGGGTTTGCCATACCAGCGCCAACCTACCGAGCAAGACCGCATGAAAGCACGGCTATTTATCGACCTGGGTGCGGACGCAGTCATCGGCCATCATCCCCACATCCTTCAGCCGATCGAGATTTATAATGGTCGGCCGATATTATACAGTGTCGGCAATTTTGCATTTGGGTCCGGAAACAGCAAAGGGGAGTCCATTCTGCCTTGCTTCCACTTTGGTGCGAAGCAGATCCGTTTAGATATTTATCCAGTTTACGCTCAAAACAGAGATCCGCGCCTCGACTACCAACCAAAGATAATGGGAGGAGCAGCCGGTCGCGCGACAATCGATCGGTTGCTGGCGTTGTCGCCTGGACTCGCCGATGTTGTCGTAGCCGTTCAAGACAGATGCCTTAGATTGGCCATCCCTGCACTGGCGTGAGGCTCCGAAGCTCATGCGTATGCCGTACGCGGATTTGCACTGGGTTCCTCGATCGCAATGGCGGCGCGAGCGATACGTGCCGACAAAACAAGGAGCCGATACCCTGTCACGCAGGACGCTGAGGTGCCGCGGAGGCGTCGCTTGCGAACATTGCGAGGACCAGACGTGGAGGAACGAACTCTTTACTGCTCAGCCGGTTTTGATTTGTTTAGCTGCCGCTAATGGGATATGTCATCCCTGCGGGATCGTCCATGGGAGCGACAGGTGCGATTTCTAATCCGTCTGTTAGGGGCAGTCGTCTTAGGCTGTAGTCTGACGTATTCAGGCCAAGTACTTGCCTGGAAGGTCGGCAAAGGTACGACCTCAGCAACTATTAACGGCATAAAGTTGACAGTATACACCTATCATCCGAAGAACTGTTCCAATCCATCGATCCTGTTCGTGTTCCATGGACTAAGCCGAACGGCCGAATCCTACCGAGACTACGCGCAGCCTCTTGCGGATCGAAATTGCCTGATCGTTATGGCGCCGCTTTTCGACCTGGAAAGGTTCCCAGGCTGGAGCTATCAGCGGGGAGGCATTGTCAACTCGGGCACAATTCAACCTCGGGACAGGTGGACTGTTTGGTACGTGAAGGGCTTGGTAAACTGGGCGAGGGCCCGAGAGGGGCTGCCGACTGCCCAGTATTACCTTTTTGGGCACTCGGCGGGAGGTCAATTCATGTCGCGTGTTGCAGCATTTGCCTTGTCGGATGCCAAGAGAGTGGTCGTAGCCAATCCGTCGACCTACGTATTGCCCTCGCTAGCAGAGGCGGCAGCCTACGGGCTGGGATGTCTCTCCTCGGGCTGCGTCTATACGCCGGATCAGGCCTCTCAGGAGTTGAAGGCCTATCTGGCTTTGCCGCTAACGATCTATCTTGGGGAAGACGACACTGGCGATGTCGATCTAAACGAAAGCGCAGCTGCTATGCGCCAAGGAGAGACGCGTTTGGATCGGGGGCAGTTCACTTTTGAGCTGGCGCAAGCTGTCGCGACCGCTAACGGGTGGCCTTTCAATTGGCGTCTCGTGATTTTGCCGGGTGTCGGACATTCGGCACGCGACTTGTTGCAGTCTGACCAGGCTCAGCAAGTCTTCGGCCTTAAGTAAAGAATTAGCACATCGCTGACTTCAAGGTCTGCCGCGTTTCACTCAGCTCAATGAGCAGCGAGACAGCTTGCATCGCCTTTTTGCCGAGCGTGAATTGCCGCTGCGTTTTGTTGTTCTAATTTAGTAAATTCTAAACCATCTTCGGTCTAAGGTGCTCTTAAGAGAGGGCTTCTGGATGCGGAGACTGAAAGATCTGCCGCCCGAAAAACGGGGGAACTTTGCCGTCGCGATGGCCTTAATGGTGGTGCCACTGGGCTTGGCCCTCGGCCTTAGCATTGACTTTACCAACGCCGCTTCCTGGAGATCCAAGCTGCAGGAGATAGCCGATTCGGCGGCTCTTGTTGCTGTCGAGAGCGATGGAGGAAACGAAGCAGCCGTCCAGGCCGCGAAGAATTGGGCGCTGGCCAATGGCTCCTTCGTGACCGGCGCTGTCGTTGGGGTGAGCATCACCACTCCTTCTGCTGGGACGCGAGAGGCGGCGGTTGAAATCTCAGCTGGAATGCCAACCGCTTTCATGAGTCTTGCTGGAATTCGGAGCATTAACCTTCACGCGGCGGCAACGGCCCGAAAAGCCGCGCCGGATTATTGCTTCTATGTCCTCGATCCTGCCTCAAATGGAGCGCTGACGGTAATGGGTTCCGGGGGGCTTTCGGTGCCAAACTGCGGTATCCAAGTGAATTCCTCCAGTCCAAGGGCACTGAGGCACGTTGGAACCGGAAAGATTGTCGCCAGAAAAATCTCTATAGTGGGCAATTACCAAGGCGGCGGTTACACCATCATCCCGAAAACCAACCAACCCGAACTTGCAGACCCCCTTGTCGATCTACCGCAGCCCGTTCCACCGAACGGCTGCGACTACAGTGATCAGATGCTGACCGATGTTACCATTCCGGCCGGCCGGGTGTTCTGTGGAAACATTGACCTCGATGGAAATGTCGTTCTTTCTCCCGGAGTTCACTATTTTCAGAACGCAACAGTGAGCATCGGCAGCCATGTGAATCTCTCGGGCGACGAAGTCACGATATTCGTTGACTCCGAGTCAAGCATTATTCAGTCAGCAGGCAAAGGTGGCGTAAGGATTTCGGCTCCCACGAGCGGCATTTACGCTGGCATCGCTATCTTCGGGTCACGCACAGTTACGCCTTCTGTGCCAACGGTCTCATTGTCCGGAAACAAAAACTACTTAATTGAAGGGGCTATCTACCTGCCCCATCATCGTTTTCGGATGAGAGGGACAACAGACCTGAAGTCGACTGCCAACTCAGGTTGGATTGTTGCGTGGCAATTTTTCTATAGTGGCAACTCGAGTGTGGCCCTGGACTGGTATGGTGCGACTCCGCCGAAAGGCCTTGGAGACTTAGGAATAGTGCTCCTTCGCTGAAGCAATACTGATGTCAGTGCTCGGCACAGGGCTATATCTTTGTTGTTGCTGCATTGGGCTCGGACCAACCAACCATTCCGGGCGGCTGCCGTTATATGCATGGCCGAAATGACCGAGCGGGGCATGACTGTGCGCAGCTCTTCGGTTGGCGGCGTCCAGCCGGCGCTATCCTAGTCACCCGGAGGCAGCACAGATCGAATCAGGCGGCGAAGCACAATTTTCCGCCAAGTGCCTGAGACTGTTTGGTTGTGGAACCAGTCATGGGCGGAGCTGATCTCCGGTCAATTTTTCTGCTTTGGTCCAAAAAAACAGCGAAATTCGACGTATATCGCGGCGGACTAGCGTCCAAATTGCCGGCGCAAGCGAGTTACAACTTCATGCAGACCCATGGCATTCGAAGCTTTCACAAGAAGGCGGTCCTTCGCGCGCAGGATAGTGGCGAGCTCGGGCAACACATCGTCTGCTGTCGCGAAGTGTGGGCCGAGGAGGTACTCCGGCAGGGCACGACGGAGATATGTCATCTGCGTCCCAACCGTCATCACCATATCCAGATCGGCCGCGAGAACGGGTTCCGCCAGACCGGCGTGAAATTCGGCCGATCGTGGCCCGAGTTCCCGCATGTCGCCAAGAAGGGCAAGCTTTCGGCCCCCACTTGCGCGCTTCCCCTCAGCGAGTGCCGCCAGCACGGCGGCCACCGATGTCGGATTCGCGTTGTAGGCCTCATCGACGACATGGACCTCGCCGGACGCGAGGGCGATGCGTATGACTTCGCCACGTCCGTGGATGGCCTGCACCTCCCCGAGCGCGTTGGTCGCAGCTCCCAGATCAAGGCCGAGCGAATCGACAGCCGCCAGCGCGCTGAGGCTGTTGACTGCCATGTGCCGCCCTGGATTACCTAGCTTGTAGGCGAAATCCCGGCCCTTCAGGACCGCACGCACCAGTTGATCTTCGTGCGAATAGTCCACGAGCCGGTAGTCGGCCTTAGCATGTCCACCGAAGGACACGACCTTCGCCCCGAACGACAGCGCGCGGGCTCGGAGATATTCGAAATGCTCGGAATCCCGAGGCATGATCGCAGTGCCGCCCTCAGCGACATCGTACAGGCGGGCTTTCAACTTGGCGATGGCCTCACGCGAGCCGTACTCTTCGAGATGGGCGTCGCCGATCGTCGTGATAAGAGCGACATGCGGCTTGAGCGCAGATACCTCAAGGAGCCGCCGAAAAAAGCCAATCGACACCTCGATAGCGTGGATGCCATCAGGGGGAAGGTTGGCGATCAGGCCGAGCACGCCGGAGACGGTATTGAAGTTTTCGCCCGGAAAAGGTGGATAACCAGCTGCGGTGAGAATGACGTTGATCATCGCCGTGGTGCTCGTCTTGCCGACGCTGCCGCCAACCGCGATCAGGCGTCCGCCGTAAGCAGACCGCGCTCGCTCGGCTAGATACTTCATGGCGACGCGGACCGAAGCCACCCGGAGCAACGGCAAGTCTTCGAAGTTGGGCCGGTACTCTCGGTCCGCGAGGAGCGCGAGCCCCTGTCGCCTGAAGCGCCTGATCTTCCTGGGGTGTACGCCGTAACGGTAGGTGCCAACGCGCGGGATGACGAGCGCGCCGGGGCCGATCAGTGCGTCGCAGAAGGCTATGCAGTCGGTCGTCCAGGCTTCCGGCAGCTCGCCTTCCCATATGCCTCCGGTGATCTCCGCAAGCTCAGCCTTCGTCCAAGGGTGCATTTCTCCCCCTGTCCCGCCGATCGATCCGCGCCTCGGCCACCTGGATGCGTGGCCGTCCGACACCCCCGTCCTGTGGTTCGATCACTTTCAGCCAATTCCGCTCAATGTGCAATGGTTCCGGGTACCACCGGAGACCTTTGCCGGGTTCAAAGCGGCTTTCGCCAAGCCCGCTACTTTAACGACCACATCCGCAATCACTTTTGAGATCGTCTGGTTGGGACCGATCACGATCTTGGATGAGCGAAACCATCTGTTCGAACGCTAGTCACCTATTCATCGAGTTCAACGGCTCATGGTCGGGGAGACAGTGATGCAGCACCTCGCCAAGGTTTCGCTTGTCGAACGTCTGGCCACAAACGGGGCAGAACTCGAAATATCCTGCTTCGTCGTTGGCCGGCGGCCCGTGGCGCTTGCCCTTGATGCCGGTTGCGGGGTTGTTGGTTCGATCTCGTCTCACGTTGGTCGCCACCGCACGTAACTTTCATGGGGACGGGCCGACAGCCGATCGGGGGTTCCAGGGGGCCGCCGGGCCTACCGGCTGCCAGTGGCGCTGCCGGGTAAAGTCAATTGTAGGCCATTTCATGCGTCATTACTAATACAATAAAATGATAGCGTTCCGTTCCTCTAGCCGCCAGACCGGGGGCGTCCATTCCCCCTATGATGCGGACTTTGGTGGACAATCCGCCCTAAGGGGACGGATGGACACACGAGTCGAGTTCGACCTCGTGATCGATGATGATGATGTTCGCATTCTTACTCGCCGCGGTCTCGATTGGACGACGAAGTAGCGAGACCTTTCGGCGCTGCCAAGGAGACGTCGACGCTGACGGTCGGTAGCGGCTGTCGTCCGTCGTCTCGGTGCGTCGAAAAACGGGCAAGTTGATTGGGAACAACGATTACCTACCTCGATTTAGGCATCGTAGCGCCGCGCTTCGCAGCGGTTTTGGGCCGCTTCGCCCTTGGAATATGGGTGCCCAAAGTCTGAAGGTCTGCGAAATTCGCCGTACTTATTTCGCAAAAATCCTGCAAAAAAAGTACGGCGATTTCGCGCTAAGTACTTGAAAAACATGGTGATCCCGACAGGAATCGAACCTGTGACCTACAGATTAGGAATCTGCCGCTCTATCCTACTGAGCTACGGGACCATCGCGCCCGACACATAACCGCTTCGGGACGTTTCGCCAAGAGGCAGCTAGGCAGCTCGCTTGGGTTCGACCGCGAACGGGCTCAGGCCCAGCCAGGTCTGCATTTTACGGGCGATATTCTGGTCTCCCGTCAAGATGACTTTCGCCCCGGCCTTCTCGACGGTGATCAGGCCCATCCAGATTTCGGTCATGGTGTGCAGGTCGGTCGAGACGTAGAGATCGACATCGAAGCCCGGATCGTACCAGCAGAGGTCGACCTCGCCGTGCTTCTCGACGATCAGCCACCATGACCGCTTGGAGGCGGGGAGCTCCTGATACAGAAATTGTATCACCGTGCGGCCGTCGGGCAGCGGTGACGCGTTGAGGTTGCGCCGCATGTCCCACATCAGCAGCGACGGATCGAGGTTCTTCAGCGACAGCCGCGACTCGACCCATTTCTGCCCCCAAAAGCCCATCGCCTCGACAACGGAACGCAGATCCCTGCCTGCCTCGGTCATCCGGTATTCGAAGATGCCTTTCTCGCCGCGCACCTCCTTGCGCTCGACGATCCCGGCCAGCTCGAGCTCCTTGAGGCGTTGCGACAGAAGGGTCGGCGACATTTTGGGGACGCCGCGGCGCAGATCGTTGAAACGGGTCGAGCCCGCCACCAATTCGCGAAGCAGAACCATGGTCCAGCGGGTGCACAGCACCTCGGCGGCCATCGATAGCGGGCAGAACTGCTTGTATCCGGACTGGGTCATGATGTTGCCTTCCCCTCAAACTCAGCCGGGATCATAGGCCTTCCCCCGCGGCACGGCGAGTACAGAAACTGTACCACACCAGTACAGATCGCGGACTGGCTGGCGCGACCCTTGCCGTGCGACCCCTCTGCCGCTGCACGGGATACCCCTGTGCACGACCAGGAGACATGACCCATGACCGCTTACGTTATCGCAGACATCAAGGTGAGGGACCCGAAGTGGATGCCGGCCTATGCCGCGTCGGTCCACGACCTCGTTCACAAGCACGGCGGCAGATATCTGTCGCGCAGCGGCAATGTGAAGACACTCGAAGGCAAGCCGCTCGACACGACGCTGATTGCCTTGATGGCGTTCCCGACCGAGGCAGCGGCGCGCGCCTTCACCGACGATCCTGCCTACGCACCGTTCGTTTCGGCCCGTCAGGGCGGCAGCGACAGCCGTTTCCAGCTGATCGACAACTCCGATCTGGCTGGGACGATCCCGTATCTGCCGAAGGGATGATCTTCCCCTGCATTCGTCGCATCGGGATAGGGATCTCCCAGCAACAACAGCCACAGCGCCCACCTGCCGGACCTCCTTACCTCCGGCGGCCAGCCGGGCTGTGCTTTTCAAGAAGAATGGAATGACTATGACAATCAACTTTCGCAATAGAGTTCTCGCTGCCGCGGCGCTGCTGTCGGCCTGCACTGCGCTGGCGCAGGCGCATCAGGCAGCGCCCGCGTCCGGTCCCAATCCGCTGGCCGACAAGGTACGCGCGGCCAACAGCCGCTTCGAGAATGTGGCGGCGGCGACCGCTGAGGGCTATGCGCCCATTCCTTGCGCCAGCGGCATCACCGGCGGCGCAATGGGCATCCATTACGTCAATCCGGGCTACCTCAAGGACGACGCGGTCGATGTCGCCAAGCCTGAAGCCGTCATGTACGAGCCGATGGCCGACGGCACGCTAAAACTGATCGCGGTCGAATACATCACCTCGAAAGGCCCGGCCTCGCTCGACGGACATCTGTTCAACTTCAACAGTGCGCCCAATCGCTATGGCCTCGGTCCGTTCTACGAGCTGCATGTCTGGGCCTGGAAGGGCAACCCGACCGGCGCGTTCGCCGATATGAACCCGAACGTGTCGTGTGAACCGACGACTGCTGCCAGCCAGTAAGCAGCCGAGCCAGGCGGCGCCAACGCCGCCTGGCCGCGCTGAATTGCGGGGCAGCCGGCAACGGGCGCAAAGACGGCTCAGATAGCGGAACTTTCGGGATGCCGGCGCGCTTTAGTGTCCCGAAGGAGAGACCGCATGAGCGCGACCAAAGAGTTCTTTGAAACCTGGCTGCAGGAGAATGTCGGCAATCTGCCGGCCGAGAGCGAGGTGAGCGTCGCCGTCCTGGCGCAGCAATTCGAACAGGATGCCGACGCTGCCGGCTATGGCCACGAGGTTCGCGAAGACGAGCTCGGCAATATCCAGGAGGCGATCGAGGCAGCCCTGACGAAGGCGAGGACAGGCGAAGAGCCGCAGGCTGCCGACGACAATGAGCTGGCGCCGGTCATGGAGGCGCTGGAGGTCGAGGATCCGAAGAGCGGACCGTAGCGGTTGCGGCTCTTCCCTTCCACGCTACATGACCGGGCATAATGGATGCCAAACACCTCACACTCGGCGTCGTGATCGGCGTGGCTATCGGCGTCGTGTTGGACAACATTGTTGCGGGCATCGGTATAGGTATTGCTCTGGGCATTGCCTTCGGCCTTGCCCGGAAGTCGTCCGGCCGGAAGTGACCAGCAGAGCATGTCCTGCCCGGTTTTGCCGCCCAGAGGTGCCGCGGTTGCCGCACCGCCGATGCCGAACGGCTACGCCGCCAGCGCCGTTTCCGCCAGCTTCACCCAATAGCTCATGCCGTGCGGGATGACCTCGTCGTTGAAGTCGTAGGCTGGGTTGTGCAGGCCGGCGGTATCGCCATTGCCGATGAAGATGAAGGCGCCCGGCCGCGCTTCAAGCATGTAGGAGAAATCCTCGCCGCCCATCACCGGCTGGATCGCGCGGTGCACATGGCTGTCGCCGGCGACGTCGGCCGCGATGTCGCTGGCAAAGACCGTCTCTTCCGGATGGTTGAAGGTGACGGGGTAATTGGCATTGTAATCAACCTCGATTGTCGCGCCGAAGGCAGCGCCCAGGCCTTGGCAAAGCGCGCGGATGCGCTCTTCGGCCTTCTTGGCGACCTCCTTCTTCAGCGTGCGTACGGTGCCGGCGATCTCGGCCGTCTCGGGAATGACGTTATAGGCGTCGCCGGCGTGGAATTTCGTCACCGAGACGACCACCGCCTCGACCGGATCGGTGCTGCGCGAGGCGATCGTCTGCAATGCGCCGACAAGCTGGCTGGTGATGACGATCGGGTCGATGGTGCCGTGCGGCATCGCCGCGTGGCCGCCCCGGCCCTTGACGGTGATGGTGAATTCGGCGGTCGCCGCCATGATTGGACCCGGCCTGATGGCGAACTGACCGACCGGCAGGCCCGGCATGTTGTGCATGCCGAACACCTTGGAGATACCGAAGCGCTCCATCATACCGTCCTTGACCATCTCGTTGCCGCCGCCGCCGCCCTCTTCGGCCGGCTGGAAGATGACCGCGACGGAGCCGGCGAAATTGCGCGTTTCGGCGAGGTATTTGGCGGCACCCAACAGCATCGCGGTGTGGCCGTCATGACCGCAGGCGTGCATCTTGCCGGGGACGGTCGAAGCATAGGATTTGCCGGTGATCTCGTTGAGCGGCAGGGCATCCATGTCGGCGCGCAGGCCGATGGTCGAGCCTTCGCCGTGGCGGCCGCGGATGATGCCGACGACGCCGGTCTTGCCCAAACCCGTCACGATATCGTCGCAGCCGAAAGCCTTCAGCTTCTCGGTGACGAAAGCGGCGGTCTTGAAGACGTCGAAATTCAGCTCCGGCGTCTGGTGCAAATGGCGGCGCCAGCCGGCCACCTCGTCCTGCATTTCGGCGGCTCGGTTCAGGATCGGCATGATGGTTCCATTTCGCTGTTGGAGCAGGCGGTCTTGGCCTGCTGCTTTGCAATTGTGCCTGCTGCCTTGCAACCATGCACGCTGCTTTGCATTGTGCTGCTGCTTCCACATTGTGATCGGCAGCACTTTGCCATGTTGACGTCACATAGAGTAAATAGCACCGCGACTGTGGTCCGGGAACAGAGGGCCGGACCATTATCCTGGCGATCGTGTAACGAAATCTTACGGAGCCAGGTGGGACTGCGGCAAGAGGCTATTTCGGTTTTCATGATGCGCTACAGGCATTTCCTCAAACTGTTGGTGGCGGGCACGGTGGTGCTTGCGGCGCTGGCCGGGCCTGCCTTGGCCAATCCGACAATCCTGTTCGACCTGAACAGCGGCAAGATCCTGCAGCACCAGGAGGCGTTCAGGCGCTGGTACCCGGCTTCGCTGACCAAGCTGATGACCGCCTATGTGGCGTTTCGGGCGATTGCCGCGGGCGAGGTCCAGCTCGATTCGCCGATCAAGGTAACGAAACATTCTGCCGGCGAGCCGCCGAGCAAAATGGGCTTCAACCCGGGCTCGGTGATGCGGTTGGACAATGCGCTGAAGATGATGCTGGTCAAATCGGCCAACGATATCGCCATGGCGGTCGGCGAGAATATCGGCGGTTCGCAAGCGGCTTTCGCCGAACGCATGAACGCCGAAGCGCAGAGGCTCGGCATGAGCGGGTCCCATTTCGTCAATCCGAACGGGCTCTATTCGCCGGACCAGTATACGACAGCGCGCGATCTCGCTTTGCTGGTGATGGCGATTCGCAAGGAATTTCCGCAATATGCCCCCTGGTTCTCGATCGAAGGCCTTGCCGTCGGCAAGAAGGCGATCTCCAACTACAACCTGCTGATCGGCCGCTATCCGGGTGCCGACGGCATGAAGACGGGTTTCGTCTGCTCGTCCGGCTTCAACATGATCGGCTCGGCGACCCGCAACGGCCGCACCCTGGTCGCCGTAGTGCTCGGCGAGCAATCGGCCATTACCCGCGCCGAGGCGGCGGCAAAATTGCTCGACCAGGGCTTTGCAACGCCGGCGCCGAGCTGGCTGACGGTAGCGGCGCTGCCCGCCTATGGCGACACCATGTCGGCCAACGACATGAATGACGAAATCTGCAAGAAGAAGCCGGTCGAGGAGCAGTCGGAAACCGCACCCGCCGTCGGCGACAAGGGCAAGGACGTGCCGAAATCGCCCTATCAGGAAAAGCTCGACCATGTACCGACGCTGATCGCCGTCGGCCTCGGCGGCGCCACGGGACCGAAGCCGAAGGCGATGCTCGACGCCTCCGGGCAGGAATATGCCGACGTGCCGCTGCCGACATGGCGGCCGGACCGGGCGCCGCCGGCCGGCGCCGAGCCAGTTGTGGCCGGATCCGCCACCGCCGCGCAGGTCCAGCAGCCGGCCAAGGCGCTGAACTAGCCGCATGGCCGGTTTCCCGATCCCCGTTTCGGTGCTCACCGGCTTTCTCGGTGCCGGCAAGACGACGCTGCTCAATCGGCTGCTCCGGGATCCGGCGCTCGCCGACACCGCCGTCATCATCAACGAGTTCGGCGAGGTGGCGATCGACCATCTCCTGGTCGAGCAGGCCTCCGACGGCATCATCCAGCTCTCCGACGGCTGTCTCTGCTGCACGGTGCGCGGCGAGCTGGTCGACACGCTGGCTGACCTCGTCGACCGCCTGCAGACCGGCCGCATCGACCGGCTTGCCCGCGTCATCGTCGAAACCACCGGGCTCGCCGATCCCGCCCCCGTACTGCAGTCGATCATGGCACACCCGGCCCTGGTCCAGGCCTTCCGGCTCGACGGCGTCATCACCCTGGTCGATGCCGTCAACGGCAATGCGACGCTCGATGCGCATGTCGAGGCGGTGAAGCAGGTGGCCGTCGCCGATCGCATCGTGCTCAGCAAGGCCGACCTGACCACGGATGCAGGCGATGTCGAGGCGTTGCGGGCGCGGCTCAGGCAGCTCAACCCGGGCGCCGTGGTGCTCGACGCCGGCGAGGCAAGCACCGCGACCCTGTTCGATAGCGGCCTCTACAATCCGGCCACCAAATCCGTCGATGTGCAGCGTTGGCTCGGCGAAGAAGCCGGCCACGACCATGACCACGGCGGGCATGACCACGGCGGGCATGATCACGACGGGCATGACCATGCCGACCATGATCACCATGACCACAGGCACGATTCCCGCGTGCGTTCGTATTCGCTGGTTCATGACGGGCCGGTGCCGTTTTCGGCAATCGAGATGTTCCTCGATCTATTGCGCTCGGCGCATGGCGAGCGCCTTTTGCGGATGAAAGGCGTCATCGAGCTTGCAGAAGACCCGTCGCGGCCGCTGGTTATCCATGGCGTGCAGAAGATCCTGCATCCGCCGGTGCAACTGCCGGCCTGGCCGGACAGCCAGCGCGGCACCAGACTGGTGCTGATCACGCTCGACATGCCCGAAGACTATGTCCGGCGGCTGTTCGCCGCCTTCACCAACCGGCCGTCGATCGACACGCCGGATCGCGCAGCACTGGAAAGCAACCCGCTGGCTATTGCCGGATCGTGATCTCCCCCCTTGAGGGGGAGATGTCGCCGAAGGCGACAGAGGGGGTCGCCTCGGCTGGCGCGACCCCCTGTGGGACGAAAGAAAAGGTTGGCGCTTCACGCGCGGCAACCCCCTCTGGCCTGCCGGCCATCTCCCCCTCAAGGGGGGAGATTATCCCGCTCAGCCGCTTTCGCCCGAACGAGCTAAGTCGAGACGCAGCCGATCCCGCGCTCGACCAGGAAGCGGTGGCCGCCTGACGCCGCCGCCGTTTCGATCAGCCGATGGCCGCTCTCGGCGCAGAAGGCGGGAATGTCGATGACGGCGAGCGGGTCGGTGGTTTCGAGCCACAGCCGGCTGCCCGGCTGCATTGCGGCCAGGCGCTTTTTTGCCTTGAGCACCGGCAACGGGCAGTTCAAGCCTTTGAGGTCGTAGACGGCGGCGGGGCTAGTTGAGGGCCTGTGTTCTTGGCCCCCATCTTCTTGCTCAAGCATGAAGTTCAGCCGCCAAACATGCCGAGCAGCTTTTTCTTCAACCTTGTCGCCGTGCTTTCGGCGTCCGCAGCCTGCGTTTCGACTGCCGGGGCGGCTTCCGATGGCGCTACGGTGGCGGTGGCGACAGGCATCTCGGCGGCGGTCTTGGCAGCTTCCTTTTCGGCGAGCGGCTGGGCTTTGGCAGCTTCCTTCTCGGCCAAGGCCTGTGCCTTGGCTGCCTCTTTCGCGGCCTTGGCCGCTTCTATGGCGGCAAGCCTTTGTTCCTCGGCCTTCTGCTTGGCGGCCTTTTCGGCATCGAGCGCCGCCATCTTGCGGCCCGCCGGCGAATCGATGCGGCCCATGCGCGCCGTTTCGGCCACGGTGCCGTCCGGGTTGAGCGAGGGCGGCTCGATCGGAACGCGTTCGCCGCGCGCACGCCGTTTCGACCAGTCGGAAACGATGCTGGCTTCCTTGATCCCGGCGATGGTCGGCTTGGGTGCCGGCACGCTGGCCTTCATGGCGCCGTTGAAGGCCGCCTCATAGGTGCTTTGATAGGCGTTGATGGCGCTCTTCAGCGAATCGGGCTGGGTGGTCGCAGGGCAAGCGCCGGTCGGATTAAAGGTCGAGCCGTCGGCCGCAACCTGGTTGAAGACGTAGCGCTTCTCGCAGACGTCGACTTTCGGCGGCACCTTGGTGACTTCGAAATTGTCGTAGCCGACCTTCAGCATCTTCCAGAATTCGTAGTTCGGGTCGTTGCGGTAACGCGCCATGTTGGCGGCGGTCATGCGGAACGGAAAAGCCTGGATCTGGAATTCGGTCTGGCCGCCCTGGAAGGCGTCGCGGCCGAAGGCGTAGATCTGCTCGATCTGCGCGTCGGTCATCGAATAGCAGCCCGACGACGAGCAGGCGCCATGGACCATCAGGTTGGAACCCGTGCGGCCATTGGCGCGGTCATAGGCGTTCGGGTAGCCGATATTGAAGGACAGGTGGTAATTCGACCGCGGGTTCATCTGTGCCGGGCGGACCGTGTAAAAGCCTTCCGGCGCCTGGCGGTCGCCTTCGGTGAACTTCGGCCCGAGCTTGCCCGACCATTTGCAGATGTCGTAGCTGGCGACCAGGTCGTAGCGGCCGTTGGTCTTGGCCTTCCAGATTTCGAGCTTGCCTTCTTCCTTGAAGATGCGGGCCATCACCGAGGAGGTGCGGACCATGCCCTTGGCCTTCATCTCGGCCAGGATCTTGTCCGGCAGCGGCTTGTTGGCTTGCGGCGCAAAATCCTTCATCGAAGCATCATTGCAACCGGCGACGCCGATCGCAGCGATCAGAACTCCGGTGCGGGCAAGCTTGGCAAACATGGATATGGCTATCGTCTTCATCTCTGCACCGCGGACGCCGCGGCTGCTAAACTGACCACTGACGGACCCTAAGCCCGTTAACCTTGAAAATTCCTTACCGCAATCATGCTGGCGCGTCCCCTTACGGCAACCCCACTGAGCCGAATGCGGCGGCATTTTTGTGGCGAAACTGGTTCACGCCGCCACATTTCGGGCCGCGTGCCTGCCGGATGTTATAGATTGCGGCCCATCGCCAGGTATTTCTCGCGGCGATGCTCGCGGAAATCGGTGTTGGCGCCGGAGAATTCCTTCATCGTCCTGGCGATGTGGTCGCCGGTTGCGGCGATCACCGTTTCGGGGGCGCGATGGGCACCGCCGAGCGGCTCGGCAATGATGGCGTCGATGATCTTCAGCTCCAGCAGGTCCTGCGCCGTGATCTTCATGTTGGTCGCCGCGTCCTTGGACCGCGTGGTGTCGCGCCACAGGATCGAGGCGGCGCCCTCCGGCGAGATCACCGAATAGATGGCGTGTTCGAGCATGTAGACGCGGTTGGCGGTGGCGATCGCTATGGCGCCGCCGGAGCCGCCTTCGCCGATCACCACCGAGATCGACGGCACCTTCAGGCCAAGGCAGGCCGAGGTCGAGCGGGCGATGGCTTCCGCCTGGCCGCGCTCTTCGGCGTTGACGCCGGGATAGGCGCCGGCAGTGTCGACCAGCGTCAGCAGCGGGATTTGGAAGCGGTCGGCGAGTTCCATCAGCCGCACCGCCTTGCGGTAGCCCTCCGGCCGGACCGAGCCGAAATTATGCTTCAGCCGGCTTGCCGTGTCGGAACCTTTTTCCTGGCCGAGGATCGCCACCGGCTCGCCACGGAAGCGGGCGAAGCCGCCGACGATCGCCTGGTCCTCGCCGAAATTGCGGTCGCCGGCGAGCGGCGTGAAATCGGTAAGCAGGCCCTTGATGTAGTCGATGCAATGCGGCCTGTCCGGATGGCGCGCCACCTGCACCTTCTGCCACGGCGTCAGCGCCTTGTAGGCGTCGCGCAGCGCATCGCGCGAGCGCTTCTCGAGACGGGCGATCTCATCGCCGACATCGACCGCCTCGCCGTTCTCGGCAAGCTTCTTCAGCTCAAGGATCTTGCCTTCGAGATCCTGCACAGGCTTTTCGAAATCGAGGTAATTGTACATTCTTGGGCGGACCGGCAAGTCGGAAGGCAATGACTGACGCAAGCCTGAAAATGCAGGCTGGGCGCGGTGGAACGTCGTTCTCACATAGCGGCATGACGCCTAGTCGGCAAGCGGATGATGATCGTTGACCAGACGCACCAGCCGCTCCTCCAGCACATGCGTGTAGATCTGCGTCGTTGAAATATCGGCATGGCCAAGCAACTGCTGCACGGCCCTGAGATCAGCGCCGTTCTGCAGCAGATGGCTGGCGAAAGCATGGCGCAGCACATGCGGCGATATCTTCGCCGTGGCAATGCCGGCCCGAGCGCCAAGCTCTTTCAGCTCGCGGGCAAAGACCTGTCTCGAGAGATAGCCGCTGTCGGAGGCAGCCGGAAACAGGAACGGGCTGTCGGCAAGAGCCGGCACCGCCCCCCGTGCGGCAAGCCATGTCCGCATCGCGGTGCGCGCCTTGGCCGACAGCGGCACCATGCGCTCCTTGTTGCCCTTGCCTCGCACCATGAAGAAGCGGTCGTCGCGCTGTGCCACCGTCACGGGAAGGCCGACCAGCTCCGAAACGCGCAAGCCGGTGGCGTAGAGCACCTCGACCAGCGCGTGCAGGCGCAGCGCCGCCAGCCTGTCGCCGTCATGCATGGAGGGGTCCACCGCCTCCTGCGCCGCGCGGTCGAGCAGCCGGCCGGTATCGGCCTCGCTCATCGTCTTAGGCAGCGGCCGGCCTTTCCTCGGACTGTCCAGCGTGCCGGTCGGATCGTCACCCCGCAGGCCTTCGGCGTAGAGGAACTTGAAGAACTGCCGGATCGCCGACAATTTGCGCGCCTGCGAGGTGGCGGCAAAGCCGCGCGCGGCGATGTCGTCGAGATAGGTACGGATGTCGGCGCTGGTGGCAGCGGCAAGCCCACCGCCGATCCCGACGGAAGCGTCTTCGAGGTCGCGGCGATAGGAGGAAAGCGTGTTTTCGGCCGCGCCGCGCTCGGCGCTCATCATCTCCAGGAAGGCTTCGATGCGGGCGGCGCTGTTCATTTTTTGGGATTGAGCTTTTCCGGAGGGATACGCACGCTCATTTCCGCCTTCCTCGGCTCGACGAACATGACCAGGGCGAACATCGCGCCATAGACAATGCCGGCCAGAATCGCGAGCGTCACGACAAAGCGAAACAGTGTTGGCATTAATTTTCGCCCGTCGTCTTATTCTGCATTTCCAACCCTGTGCCCTTATGAGACGCCAATCCGGCCAATTCAAGGGTGAAGCCCATAGTCCCGGTTGCGCCGCGCTTGACGCAAACAGGCTTTTGATGTCGATACGCCGCCAAAGAGGCCCTAGAAGCATGAACGCGCTACCAGCAAATCCTCCGGGCGAGAGCCATGCCGCGCTGCTCGGCCGGCTGGGCGGCCGTTCCATCGTCTTCGTCGGGCTGATGGGCGCCGGCAAGACGGCGATCGGCCGCAAGGTGGCGGCGATGCTGGCACTGCCCTTCATCGACAGCGACCAGGAGATCGAAACTGTTTCGCGCATGAGCGTCCCGGACCTGTTCGAGCGCTATGGCGAGGCGGAGTTCCGAGCACTGGAGCAGCGCGTCATCCTGCGTGTGCTGGAGCACGGGCCGCAGGTGCTGTCGACCGGCGGCGGCGCCTTCATGAACGCGCAGACGCGCGAGGCGATCGCCAGCCATGGCGTGTCGGTTTGGCTGAAAGCCGAGATCGACCTGTTGATGGAGCGCGTTTCCAAGAAACAGAACCGGCCGCTGCTGAAAAGCGCCGATCCACGCGCCGTGCTGGAACGGCTGATGGCGGAACGCTACCCGGTTTATGCCGCGGCCGACGTCGTCGTGCCGACCCGCGACGACCGCAAGGAGATCATTGCCGCCGAAGTGGTGGACGCGCTGCGCGGCCATCTCGGCGTTGCCGATATTGACGAGGTGCGGTCGTGAGCGCTGATGCAACGGTCTCTGTCGAAGTCGGGCTTGGCGAGCGTGCCTACAATATTTTGATCGGTCCCGGCCTGCTGTCACGCGCCGGCGCCGAGATTTCGCGCCGTCTGCCGGGGACGCGGGCGGCGGTCGTCACCGACGAAAACGTCGCGGCCGCGCATCTCGCGACGCTTGCGGCCGGCCTGGCAAGCGGTGGCATCCAACATGCCGTCATCACGTTGCCGCCAGGCGAAAAGACCAAGAGCTTTGCGCATCTCGAAGAGGTGGTCGACGGCGTGCTGGCCGCCAAGCTGGAGCGCGGCGACGTCGTCATCGCGCTCGGCGGCGGCGTCGTCGGCGACCTCGCCGGCTTTGCCGCCGGCATCGCGCGGCGCGGCATGAACTTCGTGCAGGTTCCGACCTCGCTGCTGGCGCAGGTCGATTCCTCCGTCGGCGGCAAGACCGGCATCAACAGCAAGCGCGGCAAGAACCTGGTCGGGGTATTCCACCAGCCTAGGCTGGTGCTGGCCGACACCGAAGTGCTCGACACGCTGCCAATCCGCGAGTTTCGCGCCGGCTATGCCGAACTGGCCAAATACGGGCTGATCGACCGGCCCGAGTTTTTCGCCTGGCTGGAAGAAAACTGGCGTCAAGTGTTTGCCGGCGGGCCGGAGCGGGCTGCGGCCATCGCCGAGGCCTGTCGTGCCAAGGCCGACGTCGTTGCCCGCGACGAGTTCGAGACCGGCGACCGCGCGTTGCTCAATCTCGGCCACACCTTAGGTCATGCGCTGGAGGCGGCGACCGGCTATGACGGCGCAAGGCTCGTGCATGGCGAGGGCGTCGCCATCGGCATGGCGCTGGCGCACCGCTTTTCGTCAAGGCTCAATTTGGCGAGCCCCGACGACGCGGCGCGTGTCGAGGCGCATCTTCGCGCCGTCGGTCTGCCCTGGCGCATGGCCGACATTCCCGGCGAACTGCCCGATGCCGAGACGCTGTTCTCCTTCATCACCCAGGACAAGAAGGTGTCGCGCGGCGCGCTGACCTTCATCCTGACGCGCGGCATCGGCCAGGCCTTTATCGCCCGGGATGTGCCGGCCTCGGAAGTGCTGGCGTTCCTCCGGGAGAACCATCCGGGTCGGCAGGAAAGCCGCCCGGGATGAGCCAGGCCGGCTGGATCGCGGCTGCCGTGCTCGCCGGCCTCGGCCTGCTGGGCTTCGTCTTGCGCCGGCGCCTGCTCGCCGCCTTCGGCTACGAGCTGCAACGCATCGAGCCGCAGCGCTCTGCGCGCGAGGAACTGCGCGGCGCCGTCGACGATTTCCGCCGCGACGGCCAGGTGGTGCGCGAGGACCGCGCCCGCATCGGCGGCCTGTTCGACCTCGAGGAGCTCGAAGTGTCGGACGTCATGGTCCACCGCACGAATATGCGCTCCGTCAACGCCGACGACCCGCCCGAAGCGGTGGTTCGCGAGATCCTGCAGAGCCCGCACACCCGCATGCCGTTGTGGAAGGGTTCGCTCGACAACATTGTCGGCGTGCTGCACGCGAAGGATCTGCTGCGCGCGCTGAACGAGGTCGGCAACGATTTTTCCAGGATCGACGTGATGAAGATCGCGTCGAAACCGTGGTTCGTGCCCGACACCACGACGCTTCAGGAGCAGCTCAATGCCTTCCTGCGCCGCAAGGCGCATTTCGCCATCGTCGTCGACGAATATGGCGAGGTCGAAGGGCTGGTGACGCTGGAAGACATCATCGAGGAGATCGTCGGCGAGATCGCCGACGAGCACGACATCGACATCCAGGGCGTCAAGCAGGAGGCCGACGGCTCCGTCGTCGTCGACGGCACGGTGCCGATCCGCGACCTTAACCGGGCGCTCGACTGGAACCTGCCGGACGAGGAAGCCACCACCATCGCCGGCCTTGTCATCCACGAGGCGCAGTCGATCCCGGACGAAAAGCAGGCCTTTACGTTTCACGGCAAGCGCTTCGTCGTCATGAAGCGCGACAAGAACCGTATCGCGCGGCTGAGGATCAAGCCGGCGATGCTTGGAGAATGACAGTGCGCACCTTGTGGCAGCCGTGGGCAGTCAGGAGTTGATGACGATCGATCGGCGAAGCCTGCTTCTGGCGTCGATGGCGGCGCTGCTGCCGGGACAGGCGGCGGCATTGCGGCTGCGTTCGCCGTCGCCCGAAACCTTCGACTATGGGCCGGCCAAGCTCGACATCTATTCCCGCGATGGCGCAAGCGGCCTGCCGGTCGTCTTCTTCGTCCATGGCGGCGCCTGGCGGGTCGGCAACCGCAACAATGTCAATTCCAAGCCTGGTTTCCTGCTCGACAATGGCTTCGGCTTCGTCTCGATCGACTACCGGATGCTGCCTGAAGCCGACGTCGCCACCCAGGCGGCAGATGTCGAACTGGCCTATCGTTACGTCCGCGCCAACATCGCCAGGCATGGCGGCGATCCGGACCGGATCGTCGCCATGGGCCATTCGGCCGGCTGCCATCTCGTCGCATTGACCGGGCTGCGCGGCGGCCTGCCCGGCGTCGCGGCGCTGGTTCTCGACGACACCAGGGCCTACGATCTGGAGGCGCTGGCCAGAAGCGGCGGCATGGCAGGGGTCTATGCCCGCGCCTTTCCCGATCCGGCGCAGTGGCGCGCGCTGTCGCCTGTCACCTATGTGGAAGGCCGCAAGCACCCGCCGACCTTCATCGCCCATTCGCGCGCGAAAGCCCGCGCGGCGGACGCGCAGGCCTTCGCCGAGCGTCTGCGCGCCACCGGAACCAAGGTCACGCTGTTCGACGGCAGCGACTATTCGCACATGTCGATCAATCGCGACTTCGGCACCGAAGGCGATGCATTGACCGCAGCGGTGATGGCCTTCCTGAGGGCGAGCCTCGGCTGAAATTTACCAGCGGGTCTTTTCACCGGGCGCCACCGGCTCGATTGCCAGGGCGTGGACGCCGGATTTCAACTCCTCGGCCAGCAGATCGTTGACTGCGCGGTGACGTTCGACGCGGCTCATGCCGGCAAAGGCGGGGGCGACGATGCGGACGCGGAAATGCGTCTCGCCAGTGCCGTCGAAGGTGGCGTGATGGCCGGAATCCACATGATGATGCCCGGCATGGAGATGGCTTTCGTTGATGACGTCCAGCCGTTCCGGCGAAAACGCCTTTTTCAGCTTACCTTCCATCGTTGCCTGTATGGACATCGCCGCTTCCCTTCACCACATCTATGTCATCGCACAAAATTCGCAATTCGCCGGTTTTATGCCGCGATTCAGCGGTTAGGGCGATCATCGCGAAAATGTCAATTCTTGTTTCGCATCAGCGAACAGCCCATAAATGGGTGAGATGAAGCCGTACCCAAAATATTTCGAGAAGATTCGCATCCGCCCGGAGAAGGACGCGGAGCTGAAGTCGCGTTCGCCGATCTGCCAGTGGGATGGCTGCAAGGAGGCCGGTACCCACCGTGCCCCGGTCGGACGGATGAAGGAAGGCGAGTATTTCCAGTTCTGCTTCGACCATGTGCGCGAGTACAACAAAGGCTTCAATTATTTCTCGGGCGTTCCCGACACCGAGATCGCCCGCTTCCAGAAGGAAGCCATGACCGGCCATCGGCCGACCTGGAAAATGGGCGTCAACGGCGCCTCGACCCGCTCCTCGCCGGACTTTGCCCAGGCGCGCTCCGGTCGCGCCGGCTACTACAATCGCATGCGCGATCCGTTCGACCTGTTCAAAGGCCCGAAAGACCCGCGCGAAGCACGCGAGCGCAAGGCCAAGCCGCTTGAGGCCAAGGCACTGGAAACGCTTGGCCTTGATACAAAGGCAACTGGCAAGGATATCAAGGCGCGCTATAAGGAACTTGTGAAACGCCACCACCCGGATGCGAATGGCGGCGACAGAGGTTCGGAAGACCGGTTCCGCGATGTGCTCCAGGCGTATCGCGTGCTCAAGCAGGCAGGTTTGTGCTGAGCGACCATACGGTTCGTGTCGCTTTCCAACTTTCATAAGGTTGGAAAAGGCTCTAAGACCGCCCCCGAACAAAATCGATTGCCGGCGAAACGCGGCGTTTCGCTTGTGGAGACGTTGATAGAGATGAACAAGGTCGATCGCGACATCGCCAACCTGCCCGACACCACGGTGTCGGTGAAGGAGACATTCGGCTTCGACTCCAAGATGGTGGTGCCGGCCTATGCGGTGACGAGCGAGCATGTCCCCGACATCGATCCGGACTACCTGTTCGACAAGAACACGACCATGGCGATCCTCGCCGGCTTTGCCTACAATCGCCGGGTCATGGTGTCCGGTTACCACGGCACCGGCAAGTCGACGCATATCGAACAGGTCGCCGCCCGCCTCAACTGGCCCTGCGTGCGTGTCAATCTCGATAGCCATGTCAGCCGTATCGACCTCGTCGGCAAGGACGCCATCGTGGTCAAGGACGGGCTGCAGATCACCGAATTCCGCGACGGCATCCTGCCCTGGGCCTACCAGCACAATGTCGCACTGTGCTTCGACGAGTACGATGCCGGCCGTCCGGACGTGATGTTCGTCATCCAGCGCGTGCTGGAATCGTCGGGCCGGCTGACGCTGCTCGACCAGAGCCGGGTCATCCGCCCGCACCCGGCCTTCCGGCTGTTTTCGACCGCCAACACGGTTGGGCTGGGCGACACCACCGGCCTCTACCACGGCACCCAGCAGATCAACCAGGCGCAGATGGACCGCTGGTCGATCGTCACCACGCTGAACTACCTGCCGCACGACAATGAAGTGAACATCGTGCTGGCCAAGGCCAAGCACTACCGCGATGGCAAGGGCAAGGAGATCGTCAACAAGATGGTGCGCGTCGCCGACATGACGCGCTCGGCCTTCATCAACGGCGATTTGTCGACGGTTATGAGCCCGCGCACGGTTATCACCTGGGCCGAGAATGCCGAAATCTTCGGCAATATCGGCATGGCGTTCCGGCTGACCTTCCTCAACAAATGCGACGAGCTGGAACGCTCGCTGGTCGCCGAATTCTATCAGCGCGCCTTCGGCGAAGATCTGCCGGAATCGGCTGCCAATGTGGTGCTGGGCTAAGCAGAGTCTCGATGGCGGGTCCGGGCGACAACACGCGAAACAAATCCAAGACCGGCGCTGAGAATGACAGCTTCAAGCGCGCCGTCACCGTCTGCATGCGCGCCATTGCCGGCGACAAGGATCTCGAGGTCGGCTTCGCCAAGGACCGGCCGGCGCTGGCCGGCAGCCGCGCCCGGCTGCCCGAATTGCCGAAGAAGGCATCAAAGGCCGACATCGCCATCACCCGCGGGCTCGGCGATTCCATGGCGCTGAAGCGCGCCTGCCACGATGCGCGCATCCACACCAGGCTGGCACCGGAAGGCAAGCAGGCCCGCGCCATCTATGACGCGGTCGAGCAGGCCCGGGTGGAGGCGATCGGCAGCCGCGCCATGCAGGGCGTCGCCGACAATATCGGCTCGATGCTGGAGGACAAATACGCCAGGGCCAACCTCATCGACGTCAAGGACAAGGCCGACGCGCCGATCGAGGAGGCGCTGGCGCTGATGGTGCGCGAAAAGCTGACCGGCCGCACTGTGCCGAAGAGCGGCGAACGGCTGGTCGATCTCTGGCGCCCTTGGGTCGAGGAAAAGGCCAGTGCCGATCTCGACGGGCTGTCGGCAAAGCTCGACGACCAGCAGGCGTTCGCCCGCGTGGTGCGCGAGATGCTCGCCTCCATGGAAATGGCCGAGGAGCTCGGCGATGACCAGGAGACGGAAGACTCGGAGGACAACGACGAAAACCAGCCGCAAGGCGAGGAGCAGAGCGAGGAGGGCGGCGAAGACGATTCGGGCTCCGAGCAGTCGCAGTCCGAGGATACAGAGGCATCGTCGGACGACGAGCAATCGGCCGAGACAGAGGCCTCCGACGCCACCGCCGAGGATCTCTCCGACGATGACGACGCCGATGCGGAGACGCCCGGCGAGGCGCGCCGCAACGACAATCCCTTCACCAATCTGCCGAAAGAGATCGACTACAGGGTCTTCACCACGGCCTTCGACGAGACCGTAGGTGCGGAGGAACTGTGCGAGGAGGAGGAGCTCGACCGGCTGCGCGCCTTCCTCGACAAGCAGCTCGCCAACCTTTCCGGCGTCGTCGGGCGGCTGGCCAACCGGCTGCAGCGCCGCCTGATGGCGCAGCAGAACCGCTCCTGGGATTTCGACCTCGAAGAAGGCTATCTCGATCCGGCACGGCTGGTGCGCGTCGTCATCGACCCGATGCAGCCTTTGTCCTTCAAGCAGGAGCGCGATACCAAATTCCGCGACACGGTGGTGTCGCTGGTGCTCGACAATTCGGGTTCGATGCGCGGCCGGCCGATCACAGTCGCCGCCACCTGCGCCGACATCCTGGCGCGCACGCTGGAACGCTGCGGCGTCTCGGTCGAAATCCTCGGCTTCACCACCCGCGCCTGGAAGGGCGGGCAGGCGCGCGAGAAATGGCTGAAGGAAGGCAAGCCGCCGAACCCCGGCCGGCTCAACGATCTGCGCCACATCATCTACAAATCCGCCGACCATCCGTGGCGGCGGGCGCGCCGCAACCTCGGCCTGATGATGCGCGAGGGCCTGCTCAAGGAAAACATCGATGGCGAGGCGCTGCTGTGGGCGCACAACCGGCTGATCGCGCGGCCGGAGCAGCGCAAGATCCTGATGATGATCTCGGACGGCGCGCCGGTCGACGATTCGACGCTGTCGGTCAATCCGGGCAATTATCTCGAGCGGCATCTGCGCGCCATCATCGAGCTCATCGAGACGCGCTCGCCGGTCGAGCTTTTGGCCATCGGCATCGGCCACGACGTCACCCGCTACTATCGCCGCGCCGTCACCATCGTCGATGCCGAAGAACTGGCCGGCGCCATGACCGAGCAGCTGGCCTCGCTGTTCGCCGAGGAAACCGTGCGCGACACGCGGCGCGGCGGCATGCGGCGCGCCGGATGATTTTTTCCCGCGGCGGCTTTTGGCAGAAGCTTTTGGCCGCCATCGCGTTGTTCGGCATCACTTTGGCCCCGGCTGTCGCTGCCGGGCCGGCCTCGGTCGAGCCGGCCGAAATCTCGGCCCGGCCCATAACCCAGTTTCGCATCGGCAATGACGAAAAACAGTTCGGGCCGCTCGAATTCGTCGGCGGGCTCGAAATGACCTCGTCGACGCGCGATTTCGGCGCGCTGTCGGCGCTTCGTTTCCTCAAGCCAGGCAGCGATTTCATCGGCGTCGCCGACACCGGCTTCTGGTTCTTCGGCACCCTCGTCCACGATGCCGACAAGCGGCCTTCCGGCATCCAGAATTTTCGCATGCAGCAGATGGTCGATGCGGCCGGCCAGCCGATCGACGAGAAATGGGCGGTCGATGCCGAAGGCCTCGCGGTCAAGGACGGCATTGCCACGGTCGGTTTCGAGCGCGATCACCGTATCGCCGAGTTCAAGATCGATCCGGACGACATGAAGGCGCCGTTCAGGCAATTGGACTTCCTGATCCCGGCCTGGGAACTCCGCCGCAATCGCGGCTTCGAGACCGTCACCCGCGCCCATCCTTACGGGCAGCACGCGGGCGGGCTGGTCGTGGTGTCGGAAAAGAGCCTCGACAAGACCGGCAACATCTTTGCCGCGATCATCGAAGGGCCGCGCAAGGGCGTCTTCACCATCAAGCGCAATGGCGATTTCGACATCACCGACGGCGCCTTCCTGCCGGACGGCGACCTGTTGCTTCTGGAGCGCAGTTTTTCGATGGCCGGCGGCGTCAAGATGCGGCTGCGGCGCATATATGGCGAAAGCGTCGAGAAGGGCGCCGTCGCCGACGGGCCGGTGCTGCTCGAAGCCGACATGGGCTACCAGATCGACAACATGGAAGCGCTCGACGTGTGGACCCGCGACGATGGCGCGCTGATCGTGTCGCTGATGTCCGACGACAACCACTCGATCCTGCAGCGCAATCTTTACCTGGAATTTGTGCTGCACGAGGATTGACGCGCGACCGGCCTGCTGGCTGACAGCATCGCTGGCGTTTCCGCGCCGTTTTGCAACGCAGGCAATTTCCCTTGCAATTTCCCCTGGCAATGACCCGCGTCGCGGGTTTTCCAGCCGGCTCTCACCATCAGCAAAAATACTTTAGCCGTGACTTGACAATTTGTGTCATCGGCGAAATACTCAAGTCCATGCTTAAGTATTCCGAGATCGACAGCATCCTGCGGGCTCTTGCCGAGCCGACGCGCCGGGCAATCCTGGAAAGGCTGAGCCGCGGGCCGGCCACCGTCAGCCAGTTGGCGGAGCCGTTCGGCATGACCTTCGCCGCCGTGCTCCAGCACCTCCAGGTGCTTGAAGCGTGCGGGCTGATCCGCAGCGAAAAGATCGGGCGCGTGCGCACCTGCCGGATCGAGCCCGGCGGGCTAGCCCCGCTTGCCGACTGGATCGCCGCGCGCCGTACGCCGGCCGAACGCCAGCTCGACCGTCTCGGCCAGATCCTGGCGGAGACTGACCAATCGAAAGCAACAATCCACGAGCAGGAAAAGGACGAAAAGAAATGAACCAGATTGCCCCTGTTAACGACGAGCACTCCGTCATCCATTCGACCTTCACGATCGAGCGGACCTATCCGCAATCGCCCGAGCGCGTCTTCTTCGCCTTTGCCGACAAGGCGACGGTGCGGCGCTGGCGCGTCGAAGGCGACGGCTTCACCATCGCCGAATTCACCTTCGATTTCCGTGTCGGCGGCGGCGAGGTTTCGCGGTTCAGCTACCAGGGCGGCCCGGAGATCAGGCTCGATGCGCAGTTCCAGGACATCGTCCCTGACCGGCGCATCGTATTTTCATACCGGATGGCGGTCGGGGCGCAGCCGCTGTCGGCGTCGCTCACCACGGTCGAGCTTGCACCTTCCGGCGAGGGCACCCGCCTGACCTATACCGAACAGGGTGCGTTCTTCGATGGCGTCGATTCAGCGCAAGGGCGCGAGGAGGGCACACGCGGGCTGCTGCAGGCGCTCGCCGCCGAGCTTCAGAAGGCGAAGTAGAGGTTCGTGGGCGTACCGGGCGGCGTCCACAAGGCCCGCCCGGATTGCGAGGTGGCCTATTGCCCTTTGCTCGCGAGCCAGACGATGTGACGGGCGCCGCGCTTGCCGTGAGCCCGCACCTTGACCTCCTCGACCGTGAAGCCGGCCTGCCTGAGCCGCCGGGTGAAAGCTGCGTCAGGGCCTTGCGACCAGACCGCCAGCACACCGCCGGGTTTGAGCGCAGCGCGTGCGGCGCTGAGGCCGGCTGCGTCGTAGAGCGCATCGTTGGCCTTGTAGACGATGCCCTCGGGGCCGTTGTCGACATCGAGCAGGATCGCGTCCCAGGCCGAAGCTTGCGATCGAATGAGCTGCCCGACATCGGCCTCGCGAATGCCGACACGCCGGTCGTCAAGGCAACCGTCGAAAACTTCGGCCATCGGGCCGCGCGCCCACGCCACGACCGCCGGCACCAATTCGGCAACGGTGACCTGCGCATCGTCGCCGAGCTCGGCCAGCGCTGCGCGCAAGGTAAAGCCCATGCCGAGGCCGCCGATCAGGATGTTTGGGGTCCGGCGGCCGGCAATCCTTTGACAGGACAGTTTCGCCAGCGCCTCTTCGGAACCGCTGAGCCGGCTATTCATAAGCTCGTTCGCGCCAAGCATGATCGAGAATTCGCTGCCGCGCCGCTTCAGGCGGAGTTCCTGTCCGCCGTCAGGCGTTTTTGCCGAGTCCAGTTGAAGCCAGGGGATCATGCTCGATAGTCTTTGAGCATGATCTTGTCCGAAAACCGGTTCCCACTTTTCGGGATCATGCTCTATGCCGCCAGTGCCGGCTGGCTCCAGCGGGCGGCAAGCAGCCGGTAGGGGATCAGCGCCACCACCGCTATGACCAGCTTGACGCTGAGATCGCCGAGCGCCCAGGAGACCCAGCGCATCGTCTCGACCGGCAGCACGCCCATCAGCGGTGCGGTTTCCAGCGCAAAGCCGTCGTTCGGCCCGGCGAAGGCGAAAGCCGCCGCGAAGGCGACGGTGAAAAACACCACCGTATCGAAAACGGAGCCGACCAGCGTGCCGACGATCGGCGCGCGCCACCAGCTCTGCCGGCGCAGCCGGTTGAACACGGTGACGTCGAGCAACTGAGCGGTGAGGAAGGCGGCACC
Organism: Mesorhizobium sp. M0500; assembly: GCF_040321165.1. Taxonomy (NCBI): domain Bacteria; kingdom Pseudomonadati; phylum Pseudomonadota; class Alphaproteobacteria; order Hyphomicrobiales; family Phyllobacteriaceae; genus Mesorhizobium; species Mesorhizobium sp. M0500. The sequence continues at coordinate 56,697 of NZ_JAMYRB010000002.1, read as the reverse complement.
CGACGCCGCGGCAATGCGCACCAGCCGGTCGGCGGCGGTCTCGAATTCGATCAGGCCGTGGCGAAACAGCAGCGGTGGGATGACGATCGAGCAGACCACCGCTGTCATGAAGCCGACAAAGACGATCCTGCGCGCCACCGCCGGGCCGTAGCGGCGGTTGGCGAGATCGGTGACCAGGAAGGAGAACGGATAGGTGAAGGCGCCCCAGGTCAGGATGTCAGCCAGCGACAACCCGCCGATTGAACCCTGCATCGGGAACTGCACAAGGATGTTCGAGGCCACGACGACGAGCGCCATGGCCGCCACGAAGGGCAGGTACCGCGAGAGGAAAGTCATTTTTTTATCCTGGGTAATGGAACCAGCGGAACGCGATCCGGAACCGGATCACGCCCTGGAAGGCGGCTGCCGCCGAAAAACTCAGGCGGCCGGCTGTTCGGCGAGCTTCTTGGCGATCTGCTTCTTCAACAGGCGGGCGCGCTGCGACAATTCCTTGGCATCGGCCTTGGCCAGGAAGGCATCGAGGCCGCCGCGATGCTCGACCGAACGCAGCGCGTTGGCCGAAATGCGCAGGCGCACATTCTGGTTCAGCGCTTCCGAGATCAGCGTCACATTGACGAGATTGGGCAGGAAGCGACGCTTGGTCTTGTTGTTGGCGTGGCTCACATTGTTGCCGGACATGACTGCCTTGGCAGTGAGTTCGCAGGTGCGGGACATGGTTCTAACCTTCGGTTCTCGGTCCTGGCCAAACATTCGACCCGCGCCGGGTGGCGCGCGGTTTCGGTCAGGCGGCCTTATGGAAAAAGTTGGCGTTCCATAGTTGCATTTCGCCGAGGCGTCAAGCTTGGGGTTGGTTAGTTCCAAGGGAATCAATCAAAAGATGACCGATGCCGGCGCTGCCCCTCATCCGCCTGCCGGCACCTTCTCCCCGTATAGTGACGGGGAGAAGGGGCTGGGCCGCAGGCTCGGCGCTTTCTGCAACTCCGCAAATTGGCGAAACCCTTTGCAAGGCGACCTTCTCCCCGTCCCTATACGGGGAGAAGTGCCCGGCAGGGCGATGAGGGGCTGCGCAAACCTGTCGCGATTTTCCAGGTGGCCACATTTTGTTCTTGCTTTGTGCCGGCAGCTATGCTACTAATTTTGGTATGGTGCCAATTGGCTCCAACGACCCGCCCGCCGAGGCGGGTTTTTTATTTTGGCCGTCGACCAGCCCCAACGTTGCCTGCCGACGGCGCCTTTCACATTAAGGCCGGAATTCAGCCTATAAGCGGTCGCACAGGGACATGCCAGACCGGAGCCGCCCGTCCGGTCGACAATCAAGGACCCGCCATGCCTCGTTCTTTCCTCCATGCCCTGGTCGTGCTGATGGCCGTCGCGCTTTCGACGACGGTTTCGGCCGCTGAGCCGCAATCCTTCACGGGCGAATATTCGGTGTCGTTCCTCGGCCTCTCCGTGGCCAAGGCGAAATTCTCCAGCCATTACGAGGGTGACACCTATTCGATCGAGGGCAGCGTTTCCGCCGCCGGGCTCGCCACTTTGTTCGACGATACGCGAGGCACGATCTCGTCGAAGGGCAAGATTTCGGGCAAGCAGTTGCAGCCGCAAGCGTTCCACGCCGACTACACGTCCGGCAAGAAGGCATCGATGATCGACATCCAGTTTGCCAACGGCGTCGTCACCTCGACCAAGGTCGTGCCTGAGCCGAAGAAGCGCAATCCCGAGAATTGGATACCGCTGGTCGGCAGCCATCTCGTATCGGTCCTCGATCCGATGGCCGCGACCGTCATCCATGCCGACAGCCTCGACCAGGTCTGCGGGCGCACGGTGAAGCTCTATGACGGCGAAATGCGTGCCGATCTCAAACTGACCTACGAGTCCAAAGGGTCGATCTCGGTGACCGGCTACGAGGGCGATACGGTCACCTGCAGGCTGGGCTTCGAGCCGGTGGCCGGCTACCGCAAGAACCGCAAGGCGCTGAACTACCTGAAGAAACGCAGCCGCATCATGGTGACGTTTGCACCGGTCGGCCAAAGCGGCGTATATGCGCCGATCCGCGCCACGGTCAGCACGCAAATCGGCCCGTTGACGATCAGCGCGGAGCGGTTCGAAGCGAACGAATAGGCGTGATGGTGCGCCGCCAACGGGGCACGGGGGCGACGGATATGGCGCGCGCAACACTGATCGGCTTCTCCGCGGTCGCCATGTGGGCGCTGCTGGCGCTGCTTACGGATGCTTCGGGCGCCGTGCCGCCGTTCCTGCTTTCGGCAATCACCTTCACGATCGGCACTTGCGTCGGGCTGGTTGCCCGGCTGTTCATGCCGGCAGCCGATGGCGCCGCGAAGATACCGCGCCAGGTCTGGGTGATCGGCATTGCCGGCCTGTTCGGCTACCACTTCTTCTACTTCACCGCGCTGCGCAATGCGCCGGCCGTCGAGGCCAGCCTGATCGCCTATCTGTGGCCGCTGCTGATCGTGCTGGGGTCGGCGCTGATGCCTGGCGAGCGGCTGGCCTGGAACCACGTCGCCGGCGCGCTGCTCGGCCTTGCCGGCACGGTCCTGATCGTCACCAAGGGCGGCGGGCTTGCCTTCGACGCGCGTTATGCCTTCGGCTATGCCATGGCGGGCGTCTGCGCGGTGCTGTGGTCGTCCTATTCGCTGTTGTCGCGGCGCTTCCCGTCGGTGCCGACCAGCATCGTCACCTGGTTCTGCGCCGCCACCGCGGCCCTTTCGCTCGTCTGCCATCTGTTGCTGGAAGAGACGGTGCTGCCCGCCGGCGCCGGCCAGTGGCTGGCCGTGCTCGGCCTCGGTCTGATGCCGGTGGGGGCGGCGTTCTATGCCTGGGACATCGGCGTCAAGCGCGGCAACATCCAGGTGCTGGGGGCGGCGAGCTATGCCGCGCCGCTGCTGTCCACCCTGGTGCTGATCGCCGCCGGCTTCGCCGAGCCGTCATGGCGCATCCTCGCCGCCTGCGTGCTGATCACCGGCGGCGCGGCACTGGCGGCGAAATCGCTGTTCCTGCGCAAGAGGGCCGCGAGCGAGGCAAACGCATGATGCCGTTTCCCGGCGGCATCGATGCCAATGCCAATGCGACGCTGCTGTTTTCGCTGGCGGCGGCGGTGATTTACGCGTTCAGCCTCGGCATGCCGCCGCGCCTTTCGCGGTCGGCGGCAAGGACATTGGCGGTGGCGATGCTGGCGGTGCTGGTCGCGCAGCAGGGCGGCCCATGGCTGCTCGTCGCCGCGCTGGGCGTCAGTGCCGTCGGCGACGCCTTCCTGTCGCGCGACGGCGAGAAGGCATTTCTTGGCGGCACGGCCAGTTTTCTTGCCGCGCACGTACTTTACGTCGTGCTGTTCCTGCGCGCCGGCAGCGGCCTCGGGCTGCTCTCGGCCGAACCGTGGCGAGGAATTATTGCCCTGGCGATGGCCGTGTTGGCGGTGGCGATGGTTTTCGCGCTCCGGCGCCGCATCGGCCCGGCCTTGCGTTTGCCGATTGGCATCCATGCCGCGGCGCTGCTTGGCATGGGCATTGCGGCGCTCACCCTGAACAGCGTCTGGGTCGTCGGCGGCGTCGTCCTGCTCATGCTGTCCGACGGGCTGCTCGCCGCGGAAAAGTTCCTGCTGCCCGCCATCTCGCCGCACCGCGCCTGGATGCGCCACGCAGTCTGGACGCTGTATTATGCCGGCCAACTGGCGATCACGCTGGGTTTGCTGCTGGGCTAGGTGCCTAGGGCGTTCCCGGCAGCCAGCCTGGTTCGGCCAGTTCGAAGGCGGCGAAATCGAAGCCCGGCGCCACGGTGCAGCCGACCAGCGTCCATTCGCCGAGGCTGCGCGCCGACTGCCACCAGCCTGCCGGCACGACGATCTGCGGCCGCTCGCCCGCGGCAAGCGCCGTACCGAGGATCTCCTCGATGACGGGACCGCCTTCTCGATGTATCGACAGCGCCAGCGACGCACCGTCATAGAAATGCCAGACCTCGGCCGCGTCCTTGACCCGATGCCAGGCCGACAATTGGTCCTTCTCGAGGAGGAAATAGATCGCCGTCGAATGGCCGCGCGTGCCTGCCGCGCCGTCGCGAAAGGTCTCGGCATACCAGCCGCCTTCCGGATGCGGCTTCAGGCCGAGCAGGGCGATGATTTCGGCGGAACTGGTCATGCCCTAGCTCCTGGTGCCGCTCAGAAATTGTCCTTGCGCTTGCGGATCTCGGCGAACACTTCGGCGTCGGAGGCGTTCTCGAGGCCGAGATGCCTGCGGATCGCCGGATCGTGCCAGCGCAGGAACGGATTGGTCGACAGTTCCTCGCCGATGGTCGTCGGCAGCGTCGGTTTGCCGTCGGCGCGCAGCGCCTCGACTTTCGCGGCGCGCTCTTTCAGCGCCGAATTGGTCGGGTCGACGGTGAGCGCGAAACGGGCATTGGCCAGCGTATACTCATGGCCGCAATAGACGACCGTCTCGGCCGGCAGCGCCGCGAGCTTCTTCAGGGATTCGTACATCACCGGCGGCTTGCATTCGAGCAGCCGCCCACAGCCGAGCGCAAACAGCGTGTCGGCGGCGAAAGCCACTTTCGACGCCGGCAGATGATAGGTGACATGGCCGGCGGTATGGCCGGGTGTGGCGATGACCTCGATCCGCTCATCGCCGAGGTGGACGACCGAGCCTTGCTCGACGGTTTCGTCGATGCCGGGAATCTTTGCCTTTTCGGCTTCCGGCCCGACAATGCGCAGCTTGAAGCGCTCCTTCAGCGCCAGATTGGCCTCGACATGGTCGAGATGGTGGTGGGTGGTCAGGATCATCGTTGGCGTCCAGCCGGTGCGCTTGATCGCTGCCAGGATCGGCGCCTCCTCGGGCGCATCGATGAGCGCCGTCTGACCGCTTTTCGGGTCATGCACCAGCACGCCGAAATTGTCGCTGCGGCACATGAATTGTTCGATCTCGACCGGCATCGCATCTCTCCCTTTATTGCCGCAGACATAGGGCGCCTGCCAGCCGATGTCATCTGCCTTTGTTGAACTTGGACTGCTTCGAAGCTACCGTTCCGCGCATGCATTCAGACATTGTCGATCTCCGTTCGTTTTATTCGACCACGCTCGGCCGCCTGGCCGAACGCTCGATCACCATGGCGCTGTCCTCGATATGGGCCGTCGTGCCCAACGAGCGGCTGGTCGGCCTCGGCTACACCTTGCCGTGGCTGGAGCGCTTCGGCAGCGATGCCGAGCGCGTCTTTGCCTTCATGCCGGCGACACAGGGCGCAGTGGTCTGGCCGGCGACGGGGCCGACGGCGACCGCCCTGGTCTTCGATGAGGAACTGCCGCTGGTCGATTCCTGCATCGACCGCATGCTGCTCGTCCATTCGCTCGAACATGTCGAGAACCCACGCGAGACGCTGAACGAGATCTGGCGGGTGCTGTCGCCGGCCGGCCGTGTCGTCATCGTCGTGCCCAACCGGCGCGGCGTCTGGGCACGCTTCGAGCATACGCCTTTCGGCAATGGCCGGCCGTTCTCGCGCGGCCAGCTGACCGAATTGCTGCGCGAAGCGAATTTCACACCGGCGGCGTGGTCCGATGCGCTGTTCTTCCCGCCGTCGCCGCGACGTTTCATGATGCAGTTCCATAATGTGCTGGAACGCGCCGGCCGGCGCTTCTGGCCGATCTTCTCCGGCGTCATCGTCGTCGAGGCGCAGAAGCGGCTCTATCAAGGCGTGCCGGTCGCCCAGCGCGCGTCCCGCCGCGTCTTCGTGCCGGTTCTCTCGCCGCATGGCGCGCCGACGCTTGGCCGGCTGTCGCGGGCCGAACACCCGGCACCGCCAGAATGACGCGTTCGTGATCCGAGACGTGCTTTTTCACGCCAATCTGACGATATCAGGTTTGCTGTCCGATTGAAGGCCGTGCGGCCGATCCCTATGACCGGTTTGGCATTGCTCCGAATGCAAGGATTTAACCGATGGATGATCGTCCGGATGTCGAGGCCAGCGCCCAGAAGCTTGCCACGTCGATCGAAGCCAGCAGCCTGCGTGAGCAGCTGGCAACAATCAAGATAGCGCTGACCACCTCGCCGGTGCGAAAACAATTGCTTTGGGCAGCGATCGGCATCGTCGCCGTCATCGTGGCGAGCTCGATCGGGCAGGTTCTGCTCAATCGCTGGAACCAGCCTTTCTACGACGCGCTGGCGCGGCGCGACATGCCGGCTTTCCTGCATCAGCTTCTGGTCTTTGCCGGCATCGCCGGCGGGCTTGTGGTGCTCAATGTCGGCCAGACCTGGCTCGACCAGATGCTCCGCCTGAAGCTGCGCGAGGCGCTGACGCTCGACCTGATCGACGAATGGATGCGGCCGGCGCGTGCCTTCCGGCTGACCCATGCCGGCGCCATCGGCGTCAATCCCGACCAGCGCCTGCAGCAGGATGCCGGGCATCTCTCCGATCTTTCCACCGGTCTTGGCATCGGCCTGCTGCAGTCCTGCATCCTGCTTGCCTCGTTCGTTGGCGTCCTGTGGTCGCTGTCTTCCGGCTTCGTCTTCCACATAGGCGGCCATTCGCTGGCCATACCCGGCTACATGGTCTGGGCGGCGATCCTTTATGCTGGCACCGCCTCCTGGTTGAGCTGGCTGGTTGGGCGGCCGTTGATCCGCTTCAACAACGATCGCTATACGCGTGAAGCGGAGCTGCGCTCCTCGGTGGTTCGCGTCAACGAGAATGTCGATGCCATCGCGCTGGCGCATGGCGAGGCCGATGCCAGGCGCCGGCTCGAATTCGATCTCGGCACGGTGCTGGGCGCCATGCGGCGCATCTACAGCGCCCAGATCAATCTTTCCTGGGTTACCGACACCTATGGCTGGATCACTGTCGTCGCGCCGATCCTGGTCGCCTCACCGGTCTATTTCGCCGGCGATATCAGCTTTGGCGGCTTGATGATGGCAGTCGGCGCTTTCAACCAGGTCCATTCGTCGCTGCGCTGGTTCATCAACAATATCGGCGGCATCGCCGATTGGCGCGCTACGCTGATGCGGGTCGCCGACTTCCGCATCGCGCTTGGCGACACCGACGCGCTGCACGATACGGAACGGCGCATTTCGTTCGGCGAAAACCCGGACGGCAGCCTGACATTCGAGAAACTCGAGATCGCCTCGCCGGAGGGATGCACCAAGCTTGCCGAGCCGCATGTCGAAATCCGCGCCGGCGACCGGGTCATGATCACCGGAGATCCGGGCGCCGGCAAGACGCTGTTCTTCCGGGCCATTGCCGGTCTGTGGCCATGGGGCAGCGGACGGATCGGCATGCCGGCCGGAGAAGCGCCGATCTTTGTTCCGCGTACCCCCTATTTTCCGCTCGGCAAGCTGCGCGAGGTGCTCAACCATTCAGACGGCGCGGCGGAGGCGAGCGATGCCGAGATCTCGGAGGTGCTGGCCGATGTCGGGCTGCAACGCCTGTCGTCCTCGCTCGATCGCTCGGCGCGCTGGGAGCGTGAGCTCAGCGACGACGAGCAGCGTCTGCTGGCCTTTGCCAGGCTGGCCTTGCGACGGCCGAAATGGGTGATCATCGACGAGGCGCTGGACGCGTTCGACGGCCCAACGCTGAGGCAAGTGCTGTCGATGCTGGAGAAGCGCCTTCCCGACGCCGCGATCCTCAATATCGGCCGCGGCCAGCACAATGCCCGCTTCTTCCGGCGGGCGTTGACCATCGTCAAGGATGCCGGCCAACCGCCACTCAAGCCGGCCCGTATCAGGGCAGGTGCCATCGAACCGCCGCCGGTTATCGTTTCGGCTGGCCGAAAGAAATAGAAGGCAAGCTTTATTTCGCCGCGATCGCGGCGAAAAACTGTCGCGATCGTTTCAGATGGGAACGTTCCGATCAGCCATGCTTGACGCTCTCGCCCTGCTCGCCTGCCTTGCCTGCACCCCGGCGGCACCTGCGGCCGCACCGGCCAATGCAATTGCCGTCGATGTCGAGCTGGTGCTGGCCGTCGACATCTCGCAGTCAATGGATGAAAGGGAGTTTGCCCTGCAGCGCGCCGGCTATGTCGCGGCGCTGCGCCACCCCGACTTCATCAACGCCGTGCGTGCCGGCACCTTCGGCCGCATCGCCATCGCCTATTTCGAATGGGCCGGCACCATCCGCGACGATGCGGTCATTGCCTGGCAGGTCGTCGACAGCAAGGAGAGCGCCAACGCTTTCGCCGACAAGATCGCGGCCCGCCCGTTCAGGAGCTTTCGCGGCACCTCGATTTCCGGTGCTGTGGCTTTCGGCGCCGAGCTTTTCAACGGCACGGCCTTCACCGGCAAACGCCGCGTCATCGACGTCTCGGGGGACGGCCCAAACAACACCGGCTTGCCGGTCACAACGGCACGCGATGCGGCGCTGGCGAAGGGCATCGTCATCAACGGGCTGCCGATCCTGATCAGCCCGTCACCCACCTTCAGCCATCTCGACCGGTATTATGCCGAATGCGTTACCGGCGGGCCGGGCTCGTTCGTGCTGCCGATCTATGCTGCTTCCGAATTCGCCACCGCCACTCGCCGCAAACTGATCCTCGAGGTCAGCGGCATCGAGTATCCCAAGGTGGATCCGAGGACGATCCGCATCGACGCACCGATCGACTGCCTGCAAGGCGAGCGCGACCGAAGGTTTTTCTCGGACCCATATTTCCCGGAACTTGACCGATAAGGCTGGCCCAGGGGTAAGCTAGGCTGGTGGCAGGCCGAAGGCCGGGAACAGAGATGGCCCGAGCGGCCCTATGAAGATCGTCAAGGAAGCGATCCCGCCCTCGGCTGCGTCGAACACATGCAGGGAATGGGCCCGCCATTCAGGGCCATCGTGGCTGCGGGAATAAACCCCGACCGCCGGCTGGGCATTGGCCCGGGTGGCCAGCGTGCGAAAGCCGCCAAACCTCGGCCAGACGGTCTCGAAGAAACCGCGGATCGCTTCGCGGCCTTGATACCATTCACGCCAAGGCGGCATGGTGTAGATGGCGTCCTCACGCAGCAGCTCGATCAAGCTGTCGAGATTGGCGGCCTGCCAGGCCTGCATGTAGCGTTCGAGCAGCAGGCCTTCTTCGCGGCTGGGCCGTGATCGGCTGGCCGGCCGTCCCTGAGGATAGCGCGCCGCCAGCGTTACGCGGGCCCGCTGCAACGCGCTGTTGATCGAAGCCGTCGATCCGCCCAGCAAACGCGCCGTCTCGACAGCCGACCATCCGAGGACGTCGGCAAGCAGCAGCGCGGCGCGCTGCCTGGGCGGCAGATCCTGGATCGCCGCGACGAAGGCGAGCTGGACGGCCTCGCGGCTCTCGTAACGGGCTTCCGGACCTGGCTCGCTGCCGGCAATGTCTGGAAGCTCGGCGTCGGGGTAGGGCTCCAGCCAGGCGATGTCGGCTACGGGCCCGCCTATGGCCGCCCCGTGCGAGGGCTGCCGTCCGGGTTCCCGGAGAATGCGACGCGCCCTCGACCTCGCCTTGATGGCGTTGAGGCAAGCGTTGGTCGCGATCATGTAGAGCCAACCGCGAACCGAACCTCGCCCGTCGAACTCCGATCTTGCGCGCCAGGCGCGAAGCAACGTGTCCTGGACGAGGTCGTCGGCCTCGTGCAGCGAACCCATCATGCGATAACAATGCAGCTTGAGCTCGCGGCGATGGGCGGCCGTGACCTTCTCGAAGGCCAGCCGATCGAGGATCGGCTGGCGTGCTGGTTCCAGAGGTGGTTGAGCGTCTGTCATGTGGCTTGTGCGGTTACGAGCGAGCGTTGCATTACGCGCCCCTCAGGCGGCCGGGGCAAGCCCGCTACCGCTCACCATGAAGGAACTGCCTTGCGGCTGGCCGGTGGCGAGTGCGACCACCGCCCGTCCGACATCGGCCGGCGTTTGCATGTCGGTCATGGCGGCGATGAAGTCCGCCGGCTGGATGCCCATATAGGCCGCTATGCTGTCGACGCCGGCCTTGCCCACGCCGGTTTCCGGCATGATGCGCATCGGCGCGAGCGCCATGAAGCGCAGGCCGAGGCCAAGCCGGTCGGCCTCCTTCTGGCTATGACCGGCCAGGAACATCTGCATGCGTTTTGCGCCGGCATAGCCGCCGGCGTTCGGTGGTCCGCCGGTCAAGGCCGCGCCGCTGGAGATCAGAACGATCCGGGTCCCCGGCTTGAGCGGACGCCGCAGAGCGGCCCGGCAAAACAGGAACGACGCCTTGACGTCCGTGTCCCAATTTGCCGAGAACGCCTTCCAGTTCTGTTCATGCACCGGCGCAGAAGGCGCCAGCGCGCCTGCACAGATCACCAGCACGTCCGGCTCAAGCGCGGCGAAGACCTTATCCGGGGCGGAGTCCACCGTAGCATCGACCGCGAGCGTCTTCACGCCCGAGACCTCCCAGGCAAATTGCGCCAGGGCCTGTTTTCCGCGGGCAACGGCCAGCACCGCCGCTTTCTCCTTGAGAGCGGCCTCCGCGATCGAGCGGCCGACACCACGGCTGCCTCCGACGACGACGACATTCTGATTTTGCAACGATCCCATGGATCACCTCTCGTTCCCGGCCGCCGGACCATCCAGGCGCGCTCATCGATAAGGACAGCGCAGGTGTGCCAAAATCATCGGTGCCAGGTGGAAATATCTTTCAGGTGACGGCAGCCGCGCTTCGTTTTTGTATTCAGTGTCATTACCTCTGGGGTAATCGACCAGCGCATTACGTCTCGGCAAACTGCTCCCATCAAGCCGGTTGTCCGGCCTTCGACCACAAGGAGATACGCCATGACCGCCTACGCCGTCGCCCATATGCGCCAGGTCACGCCGGGGCCGCAGATCGTCGAGTACCTGCACAAGATCGATGAAACGCTGGAACCGTTTGGCGGCCGCTTCGTGGTGCACGGAGGCGAGGTGGAAGTCGTTGAAAACACCTGGCCGGGCCACCTCGTCATGATCGAATTTCCAGACATGCAGCAGGCGCGCGCATGGTACCGCTCGCGCGCCTATCAGGAGATCTTGCCGCTGCGCACCGAGAATTCTCAGTCCGACGTGGTCCTGGTCGATGGCGTTGCGCATCCGCACAAGGCCACCGACGTTCTCGAATAAGGGGACGATCTGCGACGATTGGCTCTTATCGTTTCAGCAGAAACACCGCCTGCTGGCCGAAAAAATTCCAGAACCACCACGGCATCGAGAAGCCGATCCGCTGGCCATTGGCGTCGAGCGCGGTCGCCTTTTCCACCGTCGCGCCAAGCTCGTCGCACAGATTGACGAAATCGCGAATGGTGCAGAAATGGATGTTGGGGGTGTCATACCAGGAATAGGGCAGGTCCCTGGTCACCGGCATGCGGCCGTTGAAGAGCAACGAAAAGCGCACCCGCCAGTGGCCGAAATTCGGGAATGAGACGATGGCGCGGTTGCCGATCCGGAGCAGTTCGTCGAGCACCAGCTTCGGATTGCGTGTCGCCTGCAAGGTCTGCGACAAGACGACGAAGTCGAAGCCCTTGTCGGGATAGAATTGGAGATCCTTGTCGGCATCGCCCTGGATGACCGACAGGCCACGCGCCACGCATTCGTTGACGCCGCGCTGCGACAGCTCCAGGCCGCGGCCATCGACCTTCTTGGTCGCCTGCAGCAATTCGAGCAGCAGGCCGTCGCCGGAACCGACATCCAGCACCCGCGACTGCGGCGGGATGAGATCGGCGACGACTTCGAGGTCGACGCGCTGGGCGCGGTTGACGCTCATGCGTTCGCCTCTTGCCTGGCGCATGATCCTGATCCGAAAAGTCTGCAACTTTTCGGGGTCATGCGCTGATGCCTGGCGCATGGTCCTGATCCGAAAAGCCGGCAACTTTTCGGGGTCATGCGCCGAGCCCTCTCGCCCGAGCGGCCGAGGCGATGAAGCCTTTGATGGCGGCGAACAGTTCGGGCTCGTCGAGCAGAAAGGCGTCGTGGCCGCGGTCGGTCTCGATTTCGACGAACGATACCGAGGCGCCGGCCGCGTTCAGCGCGTGCACGACCGAGCGGCTCTCTTCGGTCGGGAACAGCCAGTCGCTGGTGAACGAAACCAGGCAGAAGCGCGTCTTGGTGCTGGCGAAGGCATCGGCCAGCCGGCCGCCATGGTCGGCGGCGAGATCGAAATAGTCCATCGCCCGGGTCATGTAGAGATAGGAGTTGGCATCGAAGCGATCGACGAAGGTCATGCCCTGATGGCGCAGATAGCTCTCGATCTGGAAGTCGGCATCGAAACCGAAGGTCAGCGCTTCGCGGTCCTGCAGGTTGCGGCCGAACTTGCGATGCAGCGCTGCTTCCGACAGATAGGTGATGTGGGCGGCCATGCGCGCCACCGCCAGCCCCTTTTCCGGCCGCTTGCCATGCTCGAAATATTTGCCGCCGTGCCAATCGGGGTCGGCCATCACCGCCTGCCTGCCGACCTCGTGGAAGGCGATGTTCTGCGAAGAATGGCGGGCGCCGGTCGCGATCGGCAGCGCCGAGAAGACGCGCTCGGGATAGCTGGAGGCCCATTGCAGCACCTGCATGCCGCCCATCGAGCCGCCAAGCACGCTGAACAACTGTTCGATGCCGAAATGCTCGACCAGCATCAACTGCGCCCGCACCATGTCGCGGATAGTGATGATCGGCAGGTCGAGCCCGTAAGGCTTGGCTGTGGCGGGATTTGTCGAGGCGGGGCCGGTGGAGCCGAGGCAGCCGCCGATGACGTTTGACGAGATGACGAAGAAACGGTCGGTGTCGATGATCTTGCCGGGGCCGATCAGCACCTCCCACCAGCCCGGCTTGCCGGTCACCGGATTGGTGTTGGCGACGTGCTGGTCGCCGGTCAGCGCATGGCAGACGAGGATGGCGTTGGAACGCGCGTCGTTGAGCGTGCCATAGGTCTGGTAGGCGATCTGGAACGGCGACAGCAGCGTGCCAGCGTCGAGCTTGAGCGGCTTGTCGGCGCCGAAACGCAACACCGGGCTCGACGGCTGGTCGGCCTCGTTGTTGGTTTTTCGAGCGCGCAAAGCGACCATCACATCTCCTTGCCCGGCCTTCAGTTGTCCACCGGTCCGGGCAACAGCCAGTCAGGGCAACAAAAAACCGGCCATGCCTTCGCAAAGCCGGTTACAAGATGCAAACGGCCCTTTAGCAAGTTGTTTAACGTGGCTGCAAGCCGACCGGCCAAATCACCACGGAACTGTTGCTGCTCTTCTAGGACCGACGCATGGCTTCGTCAACGGCAAGTTCTTGATCCCGAATTGCCGCCCCTCGACATTCCGGGCCACGGCTTGTATTTCCGCTGCGGCCTCCGGATGGAGGCACTCTCGACGGATTTCATGAAATGAGCCAGACACCGGATCAGACACGTCCAAGGCCCCGCGCCGGCATCATGGACATCGAAGCCTATGTGCCCGGCAAGAGCGCGGCGCCTGAAGGTGTCGCCAAGGTCCATAAATTGTCGGCGAACGAGAACCCGCTCGGTCCTTCGCCAAAGGCGATAGAGGCCGCGCGCGCGGTCGCCGACAAGCTCGCGGTCTATCCCGACGGCAGCGCCAGGCGCCTGAGGGAAGCGATCGCCGAGGTGCACGGGCTCAACCCGGCGAACATCGTCTGCTCCAACGGCTCCGACGAGATTCTGGGCCTGCTGGCGCAGACCTATCTCGCACCCGGCGACGAAGCCATCATCACCGAACACGGCTTCATGGTCTACAAGATCTACATACAGTCGGCCGGTGCCGTCCCGGTAACGGTCAAGGAGACCGATGAACGCGCCGACATCAATGCGATCCTCGCCGCGGTGACGCCGGCTACCCGGATCATCTTCCTTGCCAATCCAAACAATCCAACCGGCACCTACGTGCCGTTCCAGGAGGTGCGCCGCCTGCATGCCGGCCTGCCGCGAAACGTGCTTCTGGTGCTGGATGCAGCTTACGCCGAATATGTCCGGCGAAACGATTATGAAGCCGGCGTCGAGTTGGTGGGCAGCGCGGAAAACGTGGTCATGACCCGCACTTTCTCCAAATTGGGCCTGGGCGGGGCGCGGATCGGCTGGATGTATGCGCCAATGCACGTCATCGACGCGATCAACCGCGTGCGCGGGCCTTTCAACGTCAATGCGACGGCGATCGAGGCCGGCATCGCGGCGATCCACGACCGCGCCCATATCCAACGCAGCGTCGCGCACAACGAGACCTGGCTAGCCTGGCTGAGCGAGCAACTAAGCGGGCTCGGGCTGCGGGTGACGCCGAGCGTCGGCAATTTCATCCTCATCCACTTTCCCGAGGACAAAAAGCATTCGGCGGCGGCCGCCGACGACTACCTCAGTGCGCGCGGCTACATATTGCGGCGCGTTTCCGGCTACGGTTTTCCGAACGCGCTGCGCATGAGCATCGGCACCGAAGAGGCCAATCGCGGCGTTGTCGCAGCACTCGCGACATTCCTGAAAAGCTAGAACACCATGACCTCACCGATGTTCGAAAAGATCGCGCTGGTCGGCATCGGCCTGATCGGCTCGTCGCTGGCCCGCGTCATCCGCCGCGAGGGACTCGCCGGCCAAGTCGCGATTTCGACGCGCAGCGACGCGACGCTGGCACGCGCGAGCCAACTCGGCCTTGGCGACACCTATACGCCGGATGCGAAAGAGGCGGTTCGCGATGCTGATCTGGTTATCGTTTCGGTGCCGGTCGGCTCTTCAGGCACGGTCGCCGCAGAGATCGCGCCGGCGCTGAAGAAGGGCGCCATCCTCACCGATGTTGGCTCGACCAAGGCGTCGGTGATCGCGCAGATGCAGCCGCACGTGCCTGATGGCGTGCACTTCATCCCCGGCCATCCTTTGGCCGGCACCGAAAAATCGGGACCGGACGCCGGTTTTGCCGAACTGTTCGAGAACCGCTGGTGCATTTTCACGCCGCTGCCCGGCACCGATCCCGCGGCACTGGAAAAGCTCTCGGAATTCTGGCGCCGCTGCGGCTCCAACATCGACACGATGGACCCGCAGCATCACGACATGACGCTGGCCATCGTTTCGCACCTGCCGCATATCATCGCTTACAACATCGTCGGTACCGCCGACGATCTGGAGTCGGTGACCAAGTCCGAGGTCATCAAATACTCGGCTTCCGGCTTTCGCGACTTCACCCGTCTCGCGGCGTCGGACCCGACCATGTGGCGCGACGTCTGCCTGCACAACAAGGACGCCATTCTCGAAATGCTGGCGCGGTTTTCCGAGGATCTGTCCTCGCTGCAGCGGGCGATCCGCTGGGGCGACGGCGAAAAACTGTTCGACCTGTTCACCCGCACCCGCGCCGTCCGCCGCTCGATCATCGAGGCCGGCCAGGATATCGACGTACCGGATTTCGGCCGCCAGGCAGTCGAACACCCGCCGAAGGGATAAGCCGCGGCAGGCCGATCGCAGGCCGGCTCGGCTTAGAGCGGTTCATCGTTTCACAGAAACGCCGAACCGCTCTATCTCTTTGTTTTTGCGCAATTCCGGACGGAAAACCGTTTCACACTTTTCCTGGAATTGCTCTAGTCGAGCGGCTTGATCTTGCCGAGCGGGATGAAGCCGAGCGAGGCCTTGCCCCTGACGATCTTCAGCGGCATCGACGGCTGGTTGCCGAGCAGCGCCAGTCCGGCAAAGCCGGTTTGGATCTCTTTCTTCTGCTCGGGGATGGCGGTGGCGAGGATTGCCGCCACGGCCTTCGGATCATTGAGCCTGATCGTCAGGTCGGCATTTATGAGACCATCGTCATCGACCGACAGCGGTCCGGAAACGGTGATGCGCGCAGTTCCGGACGACAGATCGAGCTCGTGGATTTCGGCCGCCTGGCCGCGCAGGCTCTTCGGATTTGCCTTGATCAGCGTCACGCCGTTCTTCAGCGTCACGTCGCCGCTGCCGTCGAGCGGCGGCAAGACGCGCCCGTCGATGGCCGCCGCGTCGATTTCGAGATCGGTGAAATTGCCGGTATAGTCGATGTCCGGGCCGTTTGGGCGCAATTGTCCGGTGGCGGTTCCGGCGCTGAACAGCGAGACGGGATCGGTGTCGTCTGCCGGATCGGTCTGGCCGGACAGGCCTTCTGCCTGCAGCGAGAGGCGTCTCGGCAGCGGCCAGGACAGCTTCATGTCGGCCCGCAGATCATCCCAGTCGATCCAGAGCGGGGTCATGCCGGGAACAGAGGTCCTGAGCGGCCCCCTGAGCTCGGCGGCAGGCGACAAAAGCCGGGTGATCTGCGTGGCGGCGTTGATCTTGCCTGTCGATGCCGCGACGTTGCGGCTGTCGTCCTCGTAAGCCAGGCTATCGCAGGAAAGGGTGAAGCTGAAGGGATAGCCGCTGATCGCGAGATTGGCGCAGTCGGCCCTGATGCCTTTGTCGTCGAGATCGGCGACCGCCTTGTCGGTCGCGCTCTCGACCAGGTCCGCCAGGTAGAACCAGCCCGCGCTGTAGATGCCGAACAGCACGAGAATGAAAGCGGCAAGCCACAACAGGCGGCGACGTTGGCTGGGCGGCGGGCGCTCGTCACTTGACGTCATGCTGCGGCTTTCGTTAACGCGGGTGGCACGGGCGGGCTGTCGCTTGCGGCAACAACAGGTAGACGGACTGAAACACCACCGGTGGGTGGTTCGTCACAATCAGGCTTGGCGATATGGGCGATTTTTGGGTTTTTGGCTACGGCTCACTGATCTGGCGACCGGGATTCGCGCATGTCGAGACGCGGCGCGCCCGCCTGCATGGCTACCGCCGTTCGCTGTGCGTCTATTCTTTCGTGCATCGCGGCACGCGCGAACGGCCGGGCCTGGTGCTCGGCCTCGACCGCGGCGGCTCCTGCATCGGGCTCGCGTTCCGGGTTCCAGGCGAGCTGCGCAACGAGGTCATTACCTATCTGCGCGAACGCGAGCTGGTCACCAACGTCTATCTCGAACGTGTGCTCAGCGTTCGCCTCGACAAGGGTAAAACGGATGGGGGCGAGACGGTCGACGCCGTCGCCTATGTCGTGGACCGCAGCCATGAGCAATATGCCGGTGCGCTCGACGCTGCCGAGGCGGCGGCCGTCGTCCGCGGCGCCGTCGGCCAGTCGGGGAGGAATGAGGATTACGTGCTCAGCACGCTGGAGCACCTCGAAGCACTGGGTATAAGCGACCACTGGCTGGAAGACGTGACAAGACGGGTCGCGACGTAGCTTCGGTGTCGTGAGCGGGCTACATCCTGAAAATCTGTTTGCCAAGATCGGCGCGATCCAGGCTGTTTGCCACGGCAAGCTTGAACTCGGTCAGCGGGTGGAGACCGCCGACAGGAACGTGGAAGCCGGGCTGGCCGAAGATGTCGATGATCTCGCGTAGCACAGGCCGGTCGGCTTCGACCGGCGGCGAAAAGAAATAGCGATAGATATTCGCCCTGATCTCGACGCCGCTCAGCAACACATCGAAATTGTGCAGTTCGAAGCGCTCGGCACTCATGCCGCCATTGATGACCATCTGCCCGCCGAGCGCCAGGGTGCGGATCAATTCGCCGCTGACAGGTCCGCCGACATTGTCGATAATCCCGTTCAATCCGGCGCCACCGGTGATATCCATCACCGCTTCCCGGATACTTGTCTTCAAGTCCGAAAGGTCAAGAATGGCGGCGGCGCCAAGCGTCTTCAGGTCGAAGCTTTGGTGCGAGCGCCGCACCAGCGCGATGACGTTGATACCTCGTCGTTGGGCGAACTGCATCACCATTGTCGAAATTGACGAATAGCCGGCCGTGACAGCCAGCCACTGGCCAGGCCGCACACGGGAATCCACCAGCAGATCCCACGCGGTAATGGGGTTCACCATCTGCCCGGCGCGTTCGACCGGATAGCCGGCAGGCAACGGGATCAGCCATTCGGCGGGAATGGCCGCGTACTCGGCCCAACTGCCATAATAGCTGAATGCGACAAGCGTCCCCGGTTCCAGCAAAACGTCCGCGCCAACGGCTTCGACGATGCCGGCGCCATGGTTTCCGGCGATCTGCCGGGGAAAATGCGGCTTTTTCGGTTCGGGATAGAGGTTCTGGATAAACAGGAAGTCGCCCGGATTGATCGAGGCCGAGACCATCCTGACCAGCACCTCGCCGTCGCCGATCCGCGGCATCGGCAGGTCGTCCACATAGAGCACGTCGCGCGGCGAGCCGATGGCGTCAAATACAATTGCTTTCATTCCGGTCTCCACAACAAACGATCCGGGGCAAACAGTCCGGGCTTGGCCAGGCCGTGCCGAGATTTGCGTCGGCGCCGCGGAACCTATGGCCGGCCGGCAAAGGTCTGAATTGGCAGATTTGACAATCTATGTGCTAAACTTGCCAGATTGTTTCCTCAGTGGGTATTGGTTTGGAAATTCGGGACAGCGTCTTGAAGCCCGACACGGCGCGGCGGGTCGCGGTTTTGTGAAGCGCCGGCGGGCTGGAAAAGAGGCTATGCGTTTGACGTTGCCACGGTGCGACATAGGTTAGCTCGGTCGGCGGCTCCCACCCGCCCCAGCATGAATCACCATGGAGATCAGCCTTGCAGAAACGTCGTCTCGGTCGCACCGACCTATCCATCGCGCCATTGGTTCTGGGCGGCAATGTGTTCGGCTGGACCGCCGATGAGAAAACCTCGTTCGACTTGCTCGACCGCTTTGTCGACGCTGGCCTCAACGCCATCGACACGGCCGATTCCTATTCGCGCTGGATTCCCGGCCACGAGGGCGGCGAATCCGAAACCATTATCGGCAAATGGATGAAAAGCCGCGGCAACCGCGACAAGGTTGTCGTTATCACCAAGGTCGGTTCGGATATGGGGCAGGGCAAGAGGGATCTGTCCGCCGCCTACATCGAAAAGGCCATCGACGCCACGCTGAAGCGGCTGCAGGTCGATACAATCGATCTCTATCTGTCGCACTGGCCTGATCCGGCCACTCCCTATGAGGAAACGCTCGGCGCCTACCAGAAACTGCTCGACAAGGGCAAAATCCGTTATGCCGGCGCTTCCAACCTCGACGCCGCCCAGTTGCGGGCCGCACTCGACGTAGCAAGCCTGCGCGGCCTGCCGCGCTACGAGGTGCTGCAGCCGGAATACAACCTTTACGACCGCTCGTCCTTCGATGGTCCGCTGCGCGATCTGTGCGCGGCCGAGGACATCGGCGTCATCACCTATTTCAGCCTCGCCAAGGGGTTTCTGAGCGGCAAGTACCGCAGCGAGGCCGACCTCGGCAAAAGCCCGCGCGGTGGCGGTGTGAAAGGCTATCTCAACACCCGCGGCATGCGCATTCTCTCAGCGCTCGATGCCGTTTCAGCCAGACATTCGGCCAAGCCAGCGGAAGTGGCGCTTGCCTGGGTCATGGCACGGCCCGGCGTTACCGCTCCGATCGCCAGCGCGACGACGCTCGACCAGCTCGACAGCCTGGTGCGTGCCGCGTCGTTGCAGCTCAGCCCGGACGATATCGCCGAGCTCGACAAGGCCAGCGCATAGCCGCGCACGATCGTTCAAGACCGGCGCCGCTGCCTTGCCCTACCGTCCCTGCATCGTCGCAGGATGCAGGGACGCCGCATGGCCGGACAGGGTCTTCTCGATCAGCAGCTATGGCAGCAATTGCTGGCGCTTGTGCTGGCATCGGCCATCGTTATGGGCAGCCCGGGGCCGGCGACGATAAGCGTCACCGCGATCGGCGCCGCATTCGGCCTGCGCGATTCGCTCCGTTATGCCTCGGGAATCGTTGTCGGGACGGTCCTCGTGCTTTTGGTGGTGGCGACGGGCATCATGGCCGTTCTCACCGCGCTGCCGAAGCTCGCAGCGCTGTTGGCGGTCGCCTCTATCTGGCGTTCAAGATAGCGACGGCGCCGCCACTGGCGGCACGCATTGGTGGGGCGGCGCTTCCCACTTTCCTGGGCGGGTTCCTTCTGGCCGTTGCCAATCCGAAAGCCTATGTGGCGATTGCCGCCGTGTTTGCCGGCGCGTCTTCCGGCACCGGCGGTCTTGCTATTTCAGCCAAGCTGGCGGTCCTCGCGTTGATGATTGTTGCCATTCATCTCTTGTGGCTTCTCGCCGGCGCGGCTTTTGCACGTTTGTTGCGCAAACCCTTGGCGTCGCGGATCATCAATCTGGTGTTTGCCGTGACGCTGGTTGCGACGGCCGCGCTGGCTGCCCTGCCATAAGTCTTTGTGGCATCTGAGGCCGTTGTTTCAGCCTTTCAATTCAGGTTTCGCATCCAGCTCACCAAGCCGTTTCATTGCCGTCGGCGGCATCGGCGGCGGGTTCGGCGTCTGCGCCGCCTCGACGAGAAGCTGGTCGCAGGCGGCCTCCGTCTCGCCGATCAGCCGTTGCATAAATTCGTCCTTGCCGAGGCCGGGCGGGATCGGTGGCAGGAAGCGCGCCTTGATCGTGCCGGGATAGCGCAGGAACTTGCGGCGCGGCCAATAGAGGCCGGCGACGTGAGCGACCGGCACCACCGGAATGCCAAGTTGCGCGTAGAGTTCGACGATGCCGTATTTGTAGACCGGTTCGTCGCCCGGCGCCCGGCGGGTGCCCTCGGGATAGATGATCAGCTGGCGCGGATTGCGCGCCAATTCCTGTTTGGTCGCGGCGATCACCGTCTTCAATGCCTTCGAGCGGCTGCCGCGGTCGACAGGAATCATCCGCATCTTCAAAATGTACCAGCCGAAGAACGGGATCCAGGTCAGCTCCCGTTTCAATATGTAAACGGGATCGTCGAGATACGGCAGGAAAGCGATCGTGTCCCAGAAGGACTGGTGCTTCGGCGCCAGGATGAAGGAGCCTTCAGGCAGGTTTTCCTGGCCGGTGATCTCACTTCTGGTGCCGGCGATCTTGTCGTAGAGCCACATGCTGGTGCGCGACCAGAATTTCGGCACGAACCAGGCGCGATGGCGTGGCGACAGGAAATAATACGGGGTCCAGAGGATCATCTGGACGATCAAATTGAGGTAGAAGGCGAGATTGAACGCCAGCGAGCGGAAATACAGCATACAGCATGTGCCCGGTGAGGAGGTGTGCGTTGGTTACACCAAGCGCCGGCAAAAAGGAAACGCTGCGAGGCGGGCGATCGGTTCCGGTTTTGCGATGGGCCGTCTTCGTCACGTTTGCCACGCCGCCTGCAGCAGGCGCTGTCTCAGGCGCGGGGCGGCGAAGTCGAGGAATGCGCGCAGCTTCACCGGCAGTAGCCCCTGGCCGGCATGGACGAGGCTCACCGGCCATGGGTCTGGCTCAAACTCTTGCAGCACCGGGCGCAGCGTACCCGACCGAACCGCGGCGGCGATCTGGTAGGAAAGCAGCCTCGTCACGCCGACGCCGGCAATCGCTGCATCGATTGCTGCCTCAGCGGTGTTGACCCGTAGCCTGGAGCGGACCGGCACGGCGAATTCGGCCTTGCCGGTGGCGAAGGTCCAACTGGCAGCGGTGAGCCCTTCAAAGGTGATGGCACTGTGCGCCGCAAGCTCTTGCGGCGTTTTCGGCGTGCCGTGCTCGGCGAGATAGGCCGGGCTCGCGCAAAACGACGCGGCGGATTGAACCCAGGCGGGTGGCGATCAGGCTCGAATCGGCAAGCTCGCCGATGCGGATGGCGAGGTCGATGTGCTCTTCGACCAACTGGGTTATCCGGTCGGCGAGTGTCAGCCGCACACCTACCTCAGGATAGACGGAGAGGAAGCTGGTGACGACCGGCAGCACATGCAGGCGGCCGAAGACGATCGGCGCAGTGATGATCAGTTCGCCGGTCGGGGCATTGTATTCGCCGGCGGCTATTCGCTCGGCCTCGCCGACCTCATCGAGAATGCGACGACAGGCGGCGAGATAGGCGTGGCCTGCATCGGTCAGCGACAGCTGCCGCGCCGAGCGGTTCAACAGCCGTGTCTTCAGGTGCTTTTCCAGGTCCGAAACCTTGCGGCTGACCGTCGTCAGCGGAATGCCGAAGCGGCGCCCGGCAGCCGAGAGGCTGCCTGTCTCTGCCGCGGCAACGAAAAGCGACATGGACTGGAGGCGATCCATAGCTCTCCCGAAAAGTTGCCCTCCCGAAAAACGGAAGGATAGATTGCAGATATGGCATCTGCATCTCGAAGATGGAAGGACCTATTTCCTGACTAGCAATGCAGCGCAGCTCGGCGCTTGAGGAGGCTTCCATGAACGCTCACACCAGCGATGTTGCTTTCACCCCGACGGTGAAGGCGATTCAGGCGCGCAAGGGCTCGCGCCAGGCCTATGCCCGTGTCGAGGAGCGTGGCGGCTGGCAGGCGGCAATCACGCCCGATCTCGCCGCCTTCATCGAGGCGCAGACCAGCGTCTTTCTGTCGACCGCCAATGCGGACGGGCAGCCTTACATCCAGCATCGCGGCGGGCCTGCCGGTTTCCTCAAGGTGCTCGACGAACGGACGATCGGCTTTGCCGATTTTTCCGGCAACAGGCAGTTCATCACCCAGGGCAACCTCAGCGACAACCCACAGGCTTTCCTATTCCTGATCGATTATGCGCACCGGCAGCGCATCAAGATCTGGGGCAAAGCGCAAGTCGTCGAGGGCGATGCCGAGCTGACGGCAAAGCTGATGCCGCAAGACTATAAGGCGCGACCCGAGCAGGTCATCCTGTTTACGGTTTCGGCTTGGGATTCAAATTGCTCGCAGCACATCCCGCAGCGTTTCGAAGCGGCCGACGTGGCGGCGGCGCTGGGCGAACGCGACAAGCGCATCGAACGGCTCGAACAGGAGATCGCACGCTTGCGCTCGGGTGCAGCAGCTAGGGAATAAAAGTGCCGGTGCCGTTCAGTTTCCGCCCGCGGCGTCGGCCAGCGTGACGCCGTTGGGCGATTGCTTCACCGGCATGATGCCGCGCGCCAGCGCCAGCAGGTATTTGTTATATTCGGTGAACAGCACGCGCAGCGCTTCTGGCTTGGTCAGCCAGCCGCCATTCTCGAGGTTGGTGTTGACCACCGGATAGGGTTCGAGCCTGGCGCCGTGCAGCAGCCGGCCCATTTCCAGCAGGCTGCGCGGCATGTGATAATTGTTGGTGACGAGAATGACCGTGCCGTAGGCATGGTCCTCGACCCATTTGGCACTTTCCTCGGCATTGCCGATCGTGTCGAGCGCGGCGCGGTCGATGTCGACGCAGCAGGAAAACAGCCTCTTGTCGCCGCCGGTCGCGGCCTGAAGCTGGCGGCGGCTGGCGGAGGGATGGACGCCGCTGATCAGCAGCCGCTCGCCCTTGCCTAACGAAAGCAGGCCCATCGCAGCGTCGAGGCGCGACTGGCCGCCGGTCAGCACGATGATAGCGTCGGCCCTTGCCGGATTGGCGGGCGTAGTCAGGCGGCTGACGGTATTGGCGAACCAGCCGAAGCCGGCGACAAACAGCGCCATAAAGGCGAGCAGAAGGAGAGCCGAGATGCGCAAGGAGCGGGCTGCCAGCAGCCGCCCATGTTTGGCGAACTGACCCGGCTTGGCAAATTCATCAGGCTCGGCGAATACAGGCGGGCGCGCAACCAGCACTGGCATGCATCCAGCGGTATCGGTCGAGTCCCGAACGTCCATCATGAAATGGTTAATCCCGAAATACGGCCTTTGGTAGGAAAAAAATGCAATTTTCGTGACGATGCGTTTTCATCCGTGATCGATCTTTCCTTTAGCCGGCGTCCGGCTGGCGAATGTCGATGTCGCTGAGATAGGTAACCACGGTGAAATGGGAGGTTGCCGCCGTCAGCGCGCCGATCACCAGCACCATGACAGCGACCCCGAGATAACCCGCCGAGCCGATGGCGAAATTGCCGAATAGGGCGGTCGCCTGGTCGGCCAGCGGCGTTGCCATGTTGCGTGACGACCACCAGGAGAAGACGATGAAGACCAGGATCGCCGCGGCGCCGCCTGCCGCGGCGCCCTTCATGCCGGTGACCAGAAAATGCCGGCGGAATTCGCGCGCGATGAAGCGCGCCTCGGCGCCGACAAAATGCAGCACCTCGATGATGTGGCCATTGCCGGCCATGGCGCCGCGCGTCGCGAATACCACGGTCAGCACCGTCGCCGACAGCATCAGCGCCAGCACTGCAATACCGATCGTTACCGTGGTGCGGGCCATGGCAACCAGCCGGTCGACCCAGGTGCGATGATCGTCGAGCGAGGCACTCGGCAGCTTCGGCGTGATCGCCGCGCGCAGTGCGGCGAAATCGGGCGGACTATTCTCGTCGATGGTGATGATGATCAAGCGCGGCACCGGCAGCTCATCGATGTTCAGGCCCGAGCCCAGCCAAGGCTCGAGCAGCCGGGCCGTCGCTTCGCGGTCGACGATCCGGGCGCTTTTCACGCCAGGGAATTCGCCGGCGATCTGCGAGGCCAGCGCAAGTGCGGCCTCCATGTCGAGGCCGTCGACCGGCTTGATCTGGATGGTCGCCTCGCGCGAGATCTGGTTCTCCCAGACGGAGGCGGTGTCACGCACCAGCGTGACGGCGCCAAACGTCAGGCAGGACAGAAACGTCATGATGGCGATGACCAGCACCAGCGCCCGGCCGGCGATGTTCTGCGCCGGCACGATCGGCGCCATTTTGCGCTGGACGCGGGGCTTTGCCGCCGCGGCGTCCTGACCCTCGAAATGTTCGACGGAGAGCTCAGTCATAGATGTCCAGCCTTCCGCCGGCCAGGATCATTCGCCGTGCGTCGACCTGTTCCATCAGGCCGAGGTCGTGTGTGGCGATCACCACGGCGGTGCCCAGCCGGTTGAGCTCGATGAACAGCCGCAGCAAGCGTCGTGCCAGCGGCGGGTCGACATTGCCGGTCGGCTCGTCGGCGAGCAGGATCTCGGGCTGCTCGATCAACGCCCGGGCGATGGCGGCGCGCTGCTTCTCGCCGCCAGACAGCACCGGCGGCAGCACATGCATGCGCTCGCCGAGGCCGACCCATTTCAGCAGCTCGGTGACGTCGGTGCGATAGGTCGCCTCCTCGCGGCCGCGCACGCGCAGCGGCAATGCCACGTTCTCGTAGGTGGTCATATGGTCGAGCAGGCGAAAATCCTGGAACACCACGCCGATGCGTCGTCTCAGATGCGGCAATTCGGTACGCGAGATGCGCGAGCGGTCCTTGCCGAAAATGGTGATCAGGCCGCGTGTCGGCTTCAGCGACATGAACAAAAGCCGCAGCAACGTCGTCTTGCCGGCGCCTGAAGGTCCGCTCAGGAACTGAAAGGAGCGCTCCGGAATGTGCAAGGAGATGTCGCGGAGGATCTCCGGACCCATGCCATAGCGGAGGCCGACATTTTCGAAGCGGATCACTTTCGACGACCTGAAATTCTCGGCGGCAAGATGCCAGCCCTTTCTATGGAAAGACCATCGGCCGGCATGGTTAACCGACGGTTAATTTGGGGGCTTTTCGAGCGAGTCACAGGGGTTCCGGTGGGGAAGCGTTAACCATTTCCGTTTACCCAAAAGAAACGAACAGCGAACAGGTGCGGTAGTGTTGGGCCATGATGGCTGAGGATCGAACCGCGCGCCCGGTTTCCGGCGAAATCATGACCGATCCGGCCGCCGAGCCGGAACGCATCATGCGCGACGTGACCGCCGAGGTCATCGATGCCGATTATGAGGTGCTGCCCCGCCATTTTACACGTCCAGACTTTGCGCCGCTGCCTGCGCGCATGATGTCCATGCCTTCGATCGAAGGCATGGACATGTTGCGCAAGCCCGAAACCGCCGTCGAACGCCCATTGTGGGTGCATGGTGGGCCGATCTTCTGGATTGTCGGCGTCGGTGCCGCCTTTGCCGCCTTCTGGATTTCGGGCGGCCATGCGCTGGTTCGTTAGAGCGGCGCCAGAAAATCAACAGGTCACCAGATAAACGATCAGCGACGCGCTGCGGACACCCGACCGTTCGCGGGCGTCCTGCGAAAGATTTGGCCTTGCCAGCCGGCTCGACATGCCTAGAAACAGGTTGAAGACCGTTTTCGGTCGGCTTCGCCTACAAGGCGATCATTTCTGGAAGGGCAGCCAATGCCAGTTGTGCGCGGCAAGGACATCGAAGTCCTGTTTTCGGCGTCCGCCATCGCGCGGCGGAACCTGGAACTTGCCAAGGAGATCGCCGGGCACGACTACCACGACCTTCTGGTAATCTCGGTGCTGAAGGGATCGTTCATCTTCGCCGCCGATCTTATCCGTGCCATGCACGATGTCGGCCTGTCGCCGGAGGTCGAGTTCATCTTCATCTCCAGCTATGGCGCCGGCACGACCAGCGGTGAGGTGAGGGTGCTGCGCGACATCGACAACGAGGTCGCCGGCCGCGATGTGCTTTTGATCGACGACATTCTGGAATCCGGCAAGACACTGAGTTTCACCCGCGACCTCATGCTGTCGCGCGGCGCGAGGAGCTGTGCCATCGCCGTGCTGCTCGACAAGCGCATGCGCCGCCAGACCACGCTCAACGCCGACTATGTCGGCTTCGACTGCCCCGATTATTTCGTCGTCGGTTATGGCATGGACGTCGCCCACGCGTTTCGCGAATTGCCCTTCGTCGGCATCGTCAAGGGCGACGCTTGAAGCCTTTTGATAATTCTACTCCGGCGGCCACCTGCCGGTGCTCTCGGACTCGAACGTCCGCTCCGCTCCGGTTCTCGAAAACCACGCCATCTGACTCGGCGGAGCGAATTCTGAAAAGGCCTCATCGACCTTCAGCGCCTTCAGGAAACATCAACTTTTCCCCGCCAAATATCCTGCCCATGGCAAAGCTCCTGATCGTCGAGGACGATGAATCCGTCCGCACTCTCGCCGCTCGCGCGCTCGAACGCGCCGGGCATAATGTCACTGTTGCCGCCGACGGCGCACATGGCCTTTCTCTGATCCGGACGGCGCAAGGGAGCTACGACCTTGTGCTGTCCGACATCCGCATGCCGGAGATGGACGGCATCGAGATGGCCAAGGCGGCAGCGGCGCTGTTCCCGGCGATCAAGATCATGCTGATGACCGGCTATGCCGACCAGCGCGAGCGCGCCGAGGAATTGGACGGCATTATTCTCGACGTCGTGCAAAAGCCGTTCACGCTGGCTGAAATCCGCGCCCGCGTCGAACAGGCGCTCGCCTGCTTCGCCTAAGCCCAAGGCCGACCGCCTTCAGGCGGGGTCGCAGGTCGCCGCAATGGCTGGCGCGCCGCTCCGGCGCCGGCTGGCATTGAGGGCAAACAGGCCGGCGCCGATGATGAGGGCTGCGCCTGCCGCCGTCGCTGGTCGCGGCACTTCGGCAAAGAACAGAAAACCCCATAGCGGCGACCAGATGATACCGGTGTATTCGAAGGTGGCGACGCTGTTGGCGGGCGCCAGCCGGTAGGCCTGCGACAACAGGATCATGCCGGCCGAGGCAACGAAGCCGCATGCCCCCATCTTGAGGAGATCCGGCGTCGCCGGCCAGACCCATGGCCGGACGAGGAATTCGAGACTCGGATGCACGGCGTGGTCAATGCCTGCCAGCCAAAACAATGCCGCCGCCAAGGCGGCGCCGACCAGATAGGCGCCGTTCTGATAGAAAGCCATGACAGTCGAGGATTCGGTGTCGCCGATCTTGCGTGCCATCAGCTGCGAGAAACCGTAGAGCAGAGCCGAACCTAGCGACAGCAGCGCTGCCCAGTCGAACAAGCCGGCGCCCGGGCGCACCATCACCAGCACGCCGAGCATGCCGACCAGGACGGTGGCGAGCGCCTGCCAGGACACGCGTTCGCCGAGATAGGGGCCGGCCAACGCCATGATGAACAGCGGCGCCATGAAATAGAGCGCCACCGCGTCAGCCAGCGGCAGGGCGGCGATTGCCAGGTAGTAGGCCGTATAGGAGGTGAACTGGATGAAGGCACGCATCGTCAGCATGCCGAACCGCTTCGACAGGATCGCCTGCAATCCGACATCGGCGTGGACAAGGAAAACCAGGATCGGCAGGGCGACGATCGAGCGGATCGCCATCACCTCGGTGACCGGATAGTGGCTCGACACCGCCTTGACCAGCGGGTCCTGCAGCGAAAAGACCAGCACGCCGAGACAGAGGCTGAGGATGCCGAGCACAAGCCGATTCTGCATAGGCGCTCCTGTCTCCCGCGTGCGCGGCCGAAAGCAGGCCTGCATCCGGGGTAAAAAGAACCCGCCACCGTTTCGGGCAGCGGGTACGAGTGAGGACTTTTGATTGGTCCGCAGCCGATTTCGCGGCCGCATATCCAATGGGTAAGGCGACTATCGTCCGCCGTTTGACATGTTGCAAACGAATTGGAATGATGCCAGCAATCAGATTCTCTTATGGTAGGCACATGCGACCCAATCTCGACAGCGACCTGTTGCGCACCTTCGTGGCGGTCGCCGACACCGGCAATTTCACCAAAGCGGCGGAGCGGGCCGGCCGCACCCAGTCGGCGGTCTCGATGCAGATGAAGAGGCTCGAAGGCATGATCGGCGACAGCCTGTTCGAGCGCGGGTCGCGCGGTGTAGCGTTGACGCAGCGCGGCGGCGAACTCATCGCCAACGCCAGGCGCATCGTTTCACTGCTCGACGAGACGGCGGCATCGATGGTCGCGGCGCCGCTTGGCGGGCCGGTGCGCATCGGTATCCCGGAGGAATATGGCCACGCGATCCTGTCGCGGGCACTCGGCGCCTTTGCCAAGCGCCATCCTCAGGTCGACATCACCGTCCGCTACGCGCATTCCGGTGCGCAGATCGCGGCGCTCGCCGCCGGCGAGCTCGATCTGGCGGTGGTGTTCGAATGGCAGGATCTGTCAGGCGGTGAGGTGCTGATGCATGACCCGACCGTATGGGTGACGTCGGAGCTGCATCACATGCATGAGGAGCGGCCGGTGCCGATCGCGCTCTACAACCGTGCCGGTTGGTGCAAGGATTTCGCCATAAAGGCGCTGGAACAGCGCGGTCTCGCCTATCGTGTCGCCTACACCAGCGATACCAATGGCGGCCTGCGGCTCGCCGTCACCTCCGGCTTGGCGATTGCGCCGATCTCGCGCAGCAACATCCCGGCCGGCTGCCGCGAGCTTACGGCCGCCGACGGGTTCGGCGACATCGATTCCTCGAACGTGGTGCTGCGGCGCAATCCGAACGCTTCCGGCGAGGCCATCGACGGCATGGAAGAGGCGATCCGCGAGGCGTTCGCCAACCGTTAAAACGTGCCGCTCAGTCCGGCGGTGGCGGCCTCCACGGACCGCACGGCGATCTTCCGAATATTGGGGGGCAGCCTTACTTCAGCTCCAGCAGCCGCTCCAGATAGCTGCGCTCGATATCGGGGCTGAGTGCGTTGCCGAGCCGCTTGCGGATCGCTTCGAGGATCTGGCGGGCACGCTGCACATCGATCTCGTCGGGCACTCTCACCGAACTTCCGTCATCGGGACCCTCGCTGGTGCGGGGCCGCCCGAGCGGGTCACGGTCGGCATTCTGCTGGCGTCCGCCCTGCCCGTTGCCGCCCTGGTCGCCTTGCATCGCCTGCAGTTGCTTCATCATGTCCTTGGCGCCCCTGCGCAAGGCTTCCAATGCGCGGCCCTGGTGACCGACGGCCTGGTCGCCTTCGCCCTCGCCGAGCGCCTGTTCGGCATTGCCCATGGATTTGCCGGCCTCGCCAAACCCCTCATTGGGGTCGAGGCCCATGCCTTCGAGGCTCTTCCTCAATTGATCGAGCTCGCCCTGCAGCTTGCCCTGGCCTTCCTGCAATTGCTTCAGCGCATCAGCAAATTCCTGCGGCGTCATCGGCTTCGGCCGGCCGAGCGGATCGCGGTCGTCACCCGGGCCGGGTTTGCCCTCTTCGCCCATCGGGCCAGGCTCACCGTTCTCGCCGAGCTGCTCGTCGCGGTTCTGCCCGCGCTGTTGCTGGCCGCGCTGCACCTGGTCCATACGGAAAGTGTCGTTCATCATCTCCTGCTGGCGCCGCATGATCTCGCCCAGCTTGTCCATCTGCTGGCGCATCTCGCTGTCTTGCTGGCCGCCTTGCTGCTGGCGGCCTGCCTGCAGATTGTTCATCATGTCCTGCAACTCGGACAGCAATTGCTGCGCCTGGTCGCGATTGCCGGATTTCGCCAGGTTCTCGATCTGGTCCATCATGCGGTCGATGTCGCTCTGGCGCAATTCCTGACCGTTCTGCTGCATCTGTGGCGCATTCGGATTCTGCTGCGCCCGCGCCGCGAATTCCTGCAGGAACTGGTTCATCGCCTCGCGCAGTTCCTTCATCGCCTTCTCGATCTCTTGGTCGCTGGCGCCGTTCTTGATCGCATCCTGCAGCGCCTGCTGCGCCTGGCGCAGCCGCTTCTCGGCCGCCGACAGATTGCCTTCCTCGATGCCGAGCGCGATCTCCCAGAGGTAAGCGACCTCGTCGCGCAACTGGTCGTCGCTGTCGGCCATCTTCAGCCGGGTGCGGGCGCTCATGATGGCGAGGTAGTGCGCCATGTTGTCGAACGTGTCTTCCGGCCTGAGCGTGATTGCATCCATCAGGTCGAGCACGCGGTCCTTGGCATAGGCGTCGAGCGCCAGTATGCGGCGCTGCTCGACCACAGCCCGCGCCAACGGGTTGGAGAATGGCCGCTCCGGCATCACCAGCGTCTTGGTTTCGCTGGTCGCCGTGTGTCCGGCACCGTCGGTGGCGACAAGCGACAGCTTGACGTTGCCACCTGCCCAGACATGGTCGGTCAGATCCTTCGTCGTCTTAGCGGCATTGGCCTTGCTGCCGCGGCGCGGCAACGTCAGCGGCATTTCCGGCGGGCCATAGAGCGGATGCGCGTTGGGCACTTGCGGATCGGCCAATGCGAAAACCGCCTTGGCGGAGGCCGCGCCATAGTCGTCGTCGATCTGGTAGTTGAGTTCGAAGGCGCCGTTGACGGCGCGCTTCGGCTCGCCGACAAAGCGGATCTGCGGCGGCTTGTCGGGAATTATGGCGAAGGCCCAGCGGCCGAGCTCGCCGTCGCTGGACTGCAGCGTCAGCGTGCCGTCGGCCGTTAACTTGCCGCTGAACTGGCGCACGGTGGAAGGCGTTGCCGGACTTGCCTCAGTCCTGGCGGCTTGCGGCCCGGTCGGATCGATGGCGCGGGTGTTGCCGCCGGTGTCGGCGTAGCTCAGCGTTTCCTCGCCCGAACCGCCGGTGACGCGCAGCGACACATCGCTGCCCTCCGGAACCGTGAAGGTCGGCGGCGCTTGAGTGGCGTTGTTGGCCAGGACCGGGGCGTTCAGGAATACCGGCGGCCTGCCGGTATAGGCCGGCGGCGTCACCCAGGCATCAATGCGCGGCGGCACGATGTCGCGGGCGGCACGGGCAACAAAACCGTCGCTCAGCCTGCCGCCCGATGGCCCGAAGGAGAAGGCAAAGGCAGTGACCAACAAAAGCGCGGCAACGGCGCGCAGCGCCCACGGGTCGCGTTCCGGCACGCGTGTGCGCGGCACGTCGCCGCCAAGCTCGCCCAGCCGGTCCGCCATGCGCCGCTGATGCTCGCGCCACAGGGCTTGCGAAAAAATGCTTTCCTTGCCGCTCGGGCGATCGGTCTGGACCTGCACCGGGCTGTGCAGCAATCGGTTGGCCGACTCGATGCGGCGGTCGACCTCGGCACTGGATGGCGTGCGGAAGAAACGCAGTGGATAGAGTGCGGCAAGCGCTGCGACGCCGAACGCCGTGATAAGACCGATCCGCGCCAGATCGGGCAAAAATGGGAACAGGCCGAGCCACGAAATGCTGAGGAACAGGCTGGCGACAATGATCAGTGGCAGCAGCAATGGCCAGCCGCGTTCGACGATTATCGAGACCTGCGTCCCCAGCCGGCTCAAGGCAAGGCGCCTGGCCAGACTGCGATCGCTGGTGAAAATGGGTCGTTGTGTCATCGGCCCTTCCTGGCCGGGCGGGATAGCCCAGGCCTCACGAGTCTATCGCATGGGCCCGAAAAGTCGATTTTCGGGAAGCACGATGCGAAGACCTAAAATCTTAGCGCGTACTTCGTGCGTCCAAGCGGATGCACATCGCCCCAAGGATACCAACAAACACGGCGAAGGCGAGGCGGTTCCCCAAAACGTGAACAATAATGCCCCGGATATTGTCAGAATTTCGCCGGATTGGAGTTTGCGCCGCAGACCAGTACGGCAACGCGCTCGCCTGCAGCCGGTGCGTAGCGGCCGGACAGGAGCGCCGCGAAGGCGGCCGCACCGCCCGGCTCGGAGATGATTCGCACGCGGTCCCACAGCGCCGCCTGGGCGGCGATAATGTCGTCGTCGCCGACCAGGATCGAGCGCTCGACGAATGCCTCGGCGATAGGAAACATCATTTCGCCGACACGCTTTGGCGCGAGCGAATCGGCGGCGATGCCCTCAGCCGGCGCGTCGACGGGTCGGCCCGCCTCGAAGGCGCGATGAAGCGTCGGCGCACCCTCCGGCTCGACCGCGATTATCCTGATGCGGCCGGAAAACCAGGCAGCGATGCCGCCGATCAGCCCGCCGCCGCCGACGGCGACCAGCAGGGTGTCGAGCTTCGGCAGGTCGGCCTCGATCTCGAGGCCGAGCGTGCCTTGCCCGACCAGCGTCTCCTCCTGGTTGAAGGCGTGGATCTGCAGCGCGCCGGATTTTTCGGCGAAGCTCTCGCTGGCGGCCAGCGCCTCGGCATAACGGGCGCCGCCGACGATCAGCTCGGCGCCGTAGCCGCGGATGCGGTCCAGCTTGGCCTGCGGGCTCACTTCGGGAACAAAGATGGTCGCCTTGTGGCCGAGTCGCATGGCGGCATAGGCGACGGCGGCGCCGTGATTGCCGCCCGACGCGGCGACGACGCCGGCCGCAGGAACCGGCCGTTCGAGGAGATTGGTGAACGCACCACGCGCCTTGAACGAGCCGGAATGCTGCAAGCACTCAAGCTTCAGGTCGACAGGCAGAGGCGGGCGGCCGAAATCGGCCATGTCGACGCGTAGCACCGGCGTGTGGCGCACGAAGGGCCGGATGCGGGGTTCTATCGCCGCAATGCGCTCGCGTGTGATCGTGTGGCCGTGCAGCATGCTTTCACTCCCAGAGTTGACATTCAGAGTTGACATTACTTAGTAACTTGGCAAAGTGCCTAAATGCAACAGGTCGATGTCTTCAAAGCAATCGCCAACGAGCGCAGGCTCCAGATCCTCGATTGGCTGAAGGACCCGCGCGCGCATTTTCCGCCGCAGGCGGACGGCGATCTGGTCGAGGACGGCGTCTGCGCGCTGCTGATCGCGGAAAAGCTGGGGATCACCCAGGCAACGCTCAGCGAGCATATGCGCGTGCTCACCCAGGCAGGGCTTTTGCGCAGCAAGCGCATCAAGCAGTGGATATTCTATCGCCGGAATGAGGACAGAATCGCCGAGACCAGGGCGCTCATTCAGCACCGGCTGTAGCTGCAGAGTTCTACTCCAACCAGTCCGGCACCGAGTCCAGTCCGATCAGCTCGTCATAGGTCTGGCGCGGGCGCACAACGTGGAAGCGGTCGCCGTCGACCAGCACTTCCGGTACCAGCAGCCTGGTATTGTAGGTGCCGGCCTGAACGGCGCCATAGGCGCCGGCGGTGGAGACAGCGATCAGGTCGCCGGATTTCAGCCGGGGTAGGTCACGGTCGAGCCCGAGATAGTCGCCGGTCTCGCAAACCGGGCCGACGACGTCGACCTTCATGCGTGGTGCAGCGGCCGGCTGCTGCGCCACCGGCCTGATGTCGTGGAAAGCGTCGTAAAGCGTCGGCCGGATCAGGTCGTTCATCGCGGCGTCTACGACGAGGAAGTTCTTGGCGTCGCCCTCCTTCACGAAGATCACCTGCGAGACCAGGATGCCGGCATTGCCGACGATCAGCCGGCCTGGCTCGAACATCACTTTCAGCCCAAGTTTGGCAACATGCTTCCTGACGATCCGGGCATAGGCATCGGGCAAAGGCGGCGGGTTGTTGTCGACGCGGTAGGGAATGCCAAGGCCGCCGCCGACATCGATGTGCTCGATGGCATGACCGTCGGAGCGCAAGGCGTCGACCAGTTCCACCAGCAGCGCAAAGGCGTCGTCGAAGGGCTGCAATTCGGTGATCTGGCTGCCGATATGGGTGTCTATGCCCGTGACCTTGATGCCCGGCAGCTCAGCCGCGCGCGCATAGACCTTCCGCGCATGCTGCCACGGAATGCCGAACTTGTTCTCGGCCTTCCCAGTCGAAATCTTCTTGTGCGTCCTGGCGTCGACATCCGGATTGATGCGCAGCGAGATCGGCGCGACCTTGCCCAGCGCGGTGGCGCGGGCCGACAGCAGCTCCAGCTCCGGTTCGGATTCGACGTTGAAGCAGAGAATGCCGGCCGAGAGTGCGAAATCCATTTCGCGCGCGGTCTTGCCGACGCCCGAAAACAGGATCTTGCTTGCCGGGATGCCGGCCGCCAAAGCGCGGCGCAATTCGCCCTCCGAGACCACGTCGGCGCCGGCGCCGAGCCTTGCCAGCACCCTCAGCACGGCCTGGTTGGAATTCGCCTTCATGGCATAGCAGACGAGAGCATCGAGCCGGGCAAAGGCCTCGGTGAAGACGCGAAAATGCCTGGTCAGCGTCGCCGTCGAATAACAGTAGAACGGCGTGCCGACGCTGGCGGCGATGTCTGATATCGCCACGTCCTCGGCATGCAGCGCGCCGTCGCGGTAGTCGAAATGGTTCACGAGATTGGTCCGAAATCAGAGCAGCGGGTCGAGGATGAATTTCTTGTCCTCGACAGGTTTTTCCGGCTCCGGCGGCAAAGGTTGCTTGGCCTTCTCGGCGTCCTTGCGGGCCTGCACGGCTGCCGCGTACGGCGTGTCGAGCGCAGCCTTCCTGCCGCAGGCCGCAACGGTGGCCATTGCCGCCAGCAGCGTCAGCGTCACCAAAATCCTGCTTCCGGTCATCGTGCCATCCGTCCGAAACTGTTGCCCGCAGCCGCTTCTAGCCGAGTTTTGCGGCCATTGCACCCCGCGTCTTACGCCTTGGCGAGCCGCTTTTTCCAGTAGCGGATCTGCTTGCGCACCTCGGACGGCGCGGTGCCGCCGAAGCTCGTGCGGCTCTTTACAGAATTCTGCACGGCAAGAACCGAAAACACGTCGGCGCTGATACCGGGGTGAATGGACTGCAGATCCTCCAGCGAAAGCCTGTCGAGCCCGATCTTCCTGTCCTCGGCCAGCGCCACCGCCCGGCCAGTGATATGGTGCGCCTCGCGGAACGGCAGCCCGAGCGTGCGCACCAGCCAGTCGGCGAGGTCGGTCGCAGTCGAATAGCCGGCGCCAGCCGCCTTTTTCATCGCGGCAGTGTTCACCGTCATGTCGCGCACCATGCCGGTCATTGCCGCCAGCATCAGGTCGAGCGTCTCGGCCGCGTCGAAGACGGATTCCTTGTCTTCCTGCATGTCCTTGCCATAGGTCAGCGGCATGCCCTTCATTACCGTCAGCAGGCCGACGAGATGGCCGGTGACGCGGCCGGTCTTGCCGCGCACCAGTTCGGCAGCGTCCGGGTTCTTCTTCTGCGGCATGATCGACGAACCCGTCGAGAAACTATCCGATAGCCTGACGAAGCCGAATTGCGGCGTCGACCAGATGATGATCTCTTCGGCCAGCCGCGACAGATGCGTCGCACAGATCGCCGCCAAGCCCAGGAACTCGAGCGCGAAATCGCGGTCCGAAACACTGTCGAGCGAATTGCGCGTCGGCTCGCGGAAGCCAAGCGCCTTCGCCGTCTGGTGCCGGTCGATGGAAAAGCTGGTGCCGGCAAGGGCGGCGGCGCCGAGCGGGCTTTCATCCATCCGCTCGATGGCGTCGCGGACACGCGACAGGTCGCGTGCAAACATCTCGACATAAGCCATGCAGTGGTGGCCGAAGGTCACCGGCTGCGCCGCCTGCATGTGGGTGAAGCCCGGCATCACCGTTGCCGCATGCTCCTCGGCCCGATCCAGGAACGCCGTGATCAGGCCCTTCAGCGCCTCGGCGACACGAAAGCATTCGTCCTTGACCCACAGCCTGAGGTCGACCGCCACCTGGTCGTTGCGCGAGCGGGCGGTATGCAGGCGGCCGGCGGCGGGGCCGATCAAATCGGCCAGACGGGCCTCGACATTCATGTGGATGTCTTCCAGCCTGGTCGAGAACTCGAATGTGCCGGCCTCGATCTCTGCGAGGATCGTGTTCAGCCCGTGAGCGATTTTTTCTTGATCGGCCGCCGAAATAATGCCCGTTTGCGCCAGCATCTGGCTATGGGCGATCGAGCCGCGAATATCCTGCGCATAGAGTTTGCGGTCGAACGAGATCGACGCGTTGATCGCTTCCATGATTGCGGCCGGACCCGAGGCAAAACGTCCGCCCCACATCTGGTTGCTGGCCTTCTTGTCGTTCATCGCTATAACCCGTGCTCCGGAGCAGTTTTTCAAAAATGGCAGACGGCAATAGATTTTTCCCGGCTTTGCGTCTCATCCTCGCCGCTTTGGTTGCGGGCGTGCTGGCCGGCGCGGTCGCGGTATATGTCAGGGAAAGCAGTTCTGGCAACAAGGCGCCCGCGCAAGTGGCCGCCGGCGGCGGCAAGGACGACGTCGCCTGCGCCGCCAAGACCGACCGTGCCAAGAAGATCGCCGCCGCTGCCACCGGCCAGGTTGCCGCGCTTTTGCCGGCGGATCCGCCGCAATCGCTGAAAAGCCTTGCCTTCAACGGCCCCGACGGCAAGCCGACGACGATCGCCGATCATGCCGGCAAGACGGTGCTGCTCAATCTGTGGGCGACATGGTGCGCACCTTGCCGCGCCGAAATGCCGGCGCTCGATGCGCTGCAGAAGGAGATGGGCAGCGATGCGTTTCAGGTTGTTGCCGTCAACGTCGATGCCGGCGACGATGCCAAACCGAAGAAGTTCCTGGAGGACACCGGCGTCAAGTCGCTCGGCTACTATCGCGATGCCACGATGGCGCTGTTCAACGACGTCAAGACGCGCGGCCTGGCGCTCGGTCTGCCGGTCACCATGCTGATCGATGGGCAAGGCTGCCTGATCGCCCATATGAATGGCCCGGCCGAATGGTCGGGGCCGGATGCCAAGCGTCTGGTCGAGGCGGCGCTTCAGCCGGGATAGGCTCAGACCGTGCGCAGGCGCGGCTTGAGCACGGCAATGCTTGCGCCGCGTCGGCTGGCGGTGCGGATTGCCGGAGCGGCCACGCCCGTCAGTTCCCCGAATGTCTCGATCGGAGCCGGTTTGCCGAGGTAGTAGCCTTGCCCGATCTCGCAAGCCTCGGCGTCCAGGAACTGCAATTCACCCGGCGTCTCGATGCCTTCTGCCAGAACCGGTAGGCCGAGACCGCGTCCAAGCCCCAGCACGGCGCGAACGATCGCCGCGAACTGGGCGTTCTTGTCGACCGATTTGATGAACGACCCGTCGATCTTGATCTTGTCGAAGGGAAAGGCGCTGAGGTTGGACAGCGAAGAATAGCCGGTGCCAAAATCGTCCATCGCCACATGCACGCCAAGCGCCTTGACCTGCCTCAAGGTTGCCAGCGCGCGCGGCATGTCCTTCACCAGGGCCGTTTCGGTGATCTCCAGTTCGAGCCTGCCGGGGGCCAGGCCGGATCTCGTCAATGCGTCGTGCACCTTGCGGCTGAAGTTCGGATTGTGAAGTTGCACGGCGGAGACGTTGACGGCGACCATCAGCGGGTTTGTCCAGCGAACAGCATCGTTACAAGCCGTCGTCAGCACCCAGTCGCCGATCTGCGCGATAGCGCCACTGTCCTCGGCCACGGGGATGAAAACGGCCGGAGAAATGTCACCCCGCTCAGGGTGCTGCCAACGGACCAGGGCTTCGAAGCCGATCATCCTGCCGCCGCGGATCTCCTTCTGCGGCTGATAGACGAGGTGGAACTCCTTGCGGGCGATCGCCTGGCGCAATTCATGCTCCATCACGCGCTTGTCGCGAGCCGCGGTGCCCATGGCTATCTCGAAAAACCGATAAGTGTCCCTGCCTTCGGTTTTGGCGCGATGGAGTGCCGTGTCGGCATGGCTGATCAGGCCGGCCTGGTCTTCGGCATCCAGCGGAAAGAAGGCGATGCCGATGCTGGCCGAGACGAGGCCGGAGCCGACCGAAACCCTGTTTTCCTCCCGGATCGCCGCCAGCAAGTCCTCGGCTATCCGGCCTGCGGCCAGGGGGTCGGGGAGGTTCGGAGCTATGATGGCAAATTCATCGCCGCCGAGACGCGCGAGCATCTGTCCGTGGCGCGGGATGCCGGAAATGCAGTGCGCCAGCTTCTGCAGCATAGCATCGCCGGCCCCGTGGCCATAGAGGTCGTTGACTTGCTTGAACCGGTCAAGGTCAAGCAGCAGGAGCGCCAGATGTCCATCCTTGCCGCCACGATCCATCGAGGCGAATTCTGCTTCCAGCCGGGAAGAAAAGCTCCGCCGATTGGCAAGCCCGGTAAGCGGATCGAAATGCGCGAGGCGGAGGATCTCTTGTTCTGCCTTCTTGCGCTCACGGATGTCGCGAACGGCAAGCACCGTATGAGGCCTGCCGCAGTAGGTGATTTTCCTGGCGATCAGCTCGACAGGAATTCTCGCCCCGTCGCTGCCCCTTAACTTCGCTTCCTGCGCCTGTTCGCCGAAGCCGGACATATCGGCTGCGCTCTGTCCGTCGAAAAGCTCGCCGAATTGCATCGTGTTCAGGGTGGCTGTCGCTGTTCCGGTCAGCTTCGCCATACTGTCATTGGCGCTGACAATGCGGGTGCCATCGCAAACGATCAGACCTTCCACCGCCGCATTGGCGAGATCGTGCATGCGATCGGCCTCGAGCTTCTGGCGGCGAAAGCGCAGGTCGATCCATAGCGCGGCACCCGATAGCACAAGGATTATCAGGCTGGCGACCGCTGCGGCAAAGGCCTGGGAAATGGGCTCGATGGAATGTTCGGATATTTCAATCGAGGAATCCGGAATGATCGACACCGCGGCCATCGCGATGAAATGCAAGCTGCAAATCGCCAGCGTTAAAAGCGCGGCGCCGCCGAAAGTCGCGAGCGCTGACGGACGGCGCAAGACGACAAGGAGCGCCAGTGCCGCGAGGGTCACGCCGGCCAGAAGCGATATCGCGACAAGGAGCAGGTTCCATACGACCCGGCCTTCGACCTCGAAAGCTGCCATGCCGATGTAGTGCATCGTCGCGATGGCGCCGCCCAGAATGGCGCCACCGGCGAGGAAATGGTCGATGCCGCGGCGCAAGGTGGCGACCCACATCCCAAGCGCGGTCATGATAACGGCGGCGGCAAGCGAAAAGGCGGATAATCCCGGATTGTATGCGTTCGGTATTCCCGGCGTAAACGCGGTCATGGCGATGAAATGCGTCGCCCATATGCCGAACCCGGTCGAGGCTGCGGCGATCATCAGCCAGACAAGCCGGTTTCGCTCGGTCGATCGGCCGACATGCTTAAGGAGATTAACCGCTGAGAAGCAAGAAATTCCACAGACGAGTGCGGCAAGCGCAACCAGTCTCGGATCGTGCTGACTTACAATACAATTATAGACCGTCAGCATCCTGGTTCACTCGGTCTGCCAAAACTAACAGGGGAGGTGTGACTGATTAGTTCTTGGAGATTTTAACGAATGGTTAACCCGCGGGCCATGAGGCGGGTCTTTTCGGGGGAAAACCGACGCCGCTGCGCCGAAAAGACGGTGATGTGATTTCTTGCGCCCGGTTCGGTAGCGAGTGCACTTTAGGAAGGAATGATGTTCATTGATCCGCAATAAAACCGTTGTCCGATTGTCATCAGCGCCACATATTGGCTTTGCGGAAGTGCCCCTTTCGCCAATGACAAACGGGAGATGAAACATGAAGTTCTTCGGCTTTGCGGCCGGTATCGCCGCCACCGTGACCCTGCTTTCCACCACCTCCGCCTTCGCCGTCACGCAGATCAGCTGGTGGCACGCCATGACCGGCGCCAACGCCGAGGTCGTCGCCAAGATCTCCAAGGATTTCAACGCCAGCCAGAGCGACTATGAGCTCGTTCCGGTGTTCAAGGGCACCTATCCGGAGACGCTGAATGCCGGCATCGCTGCCTTTCGTGCCGGGCAAGCGCCCGATATCCTCCAGGTGTTCGACGTCGGCACCGGCGTGATGATGGCGGCCGAGGGTGCGATAAAGCCGGTGGCCGATGTGATGACCGGCGCCGGGATGACTTTCGACAAGAGCCAGTATCTGCCCGGCATCGTCGGCTATTATTCGAAGCCGGACGGCACCATGCTATCGTTCCCCTACAACTCTTCCTCGCCGATCCTCTACTACAACAAGGACATCTTCCAGAAGGCAGGCCTCGACGTGAACAATCCGCCCAAGACGTGGAACGAGGTGTGGGAAGCTGCCAAGAAGATCAAGACGAGCGGCGCCGCCCCTTGCGGCTATACCTCGACCTGGCTGACCTGGATCCACCTGGAGAATTTCGCGGCGTGGAATGACGTGCCTTGGGCCACCCAGCAGAATGGCCTGGCCGGCGGTGATGTCGAACTCAAGATCAATGCGCCGATTTTCGTCAACCACTTCCAGGCGCTCGCTGACCTGGCCAAGGACGGCACATTCAAATATGGCGGGCGCACCTCCGAAGCCAAGCAGATATTCCTCGCCGGCGAATGCGGCATCTTCACCGAATCGTCGGGCGGCCTCGGCGATATCGTCAAGTCCGGCATGAACTATGGCATCGGCCAGCTTCCTTACGACAGTGACGCCAAGGGTGCCCCGCAGAACACGACGCCGGGCGGTGCCAGCCTGTGGGTGTTCGGCAACAAGTCGGACGAGGAATACAAGGGTGTCGCCGCCTTCTTTGCCTATCTGTCCAAGACCGATGTGCAGGAATATCTGCACCAGAAGTCGGGATACCTGCCTGTGACGCTCGCCGCGTATGAGGCGACGAAGAAATCAGGCTTCTATGACAAGAACCCCGGCCGCGAGACACCCATCCTGCAGATGATCGGCAAGTCGCCGACCGACAATTCGAAGGGCGTGCGCCTGCCGAATCTGCCGCAGGTGCGCGATATCCAGAACGAGGAGCTGGAGAAGATGCTGGCCGGCCAGCAAACCGCCCAGCAGGCACTCGACAATGCGGTTGCGCGCGGCAACGCGGCGATCAAGGAAGCGCTGGAGAACTGACGGGATTATCTCGGTTAGTCGGTTGGAATATCGCCCACGCGAGCCGGCGTGGGCGATACCTGGATAGCGAGGGAAATCAGCCTGTCTCCACGCGTCGTCTTTCCCAACAAGATCCTGCCCTACCTGCTGGTGGCGCCACAACTCGCCATCACCCTGGTTTTCTTCTACTGGCCGGCCGGTCAGGCGCTTTACCAGTCGATGCTCAGGCAAGACCCGTTCGGGCTGAAGAGCAGGTTCGTCTGGTTTGCCAATTTCCGGAAGGTGCTGGCCGATCCGGCCTACCTCAACTCGATCAAGGTCACCGTAGTGTTCTCTCTTGCGACCGCGATCGTTGCCATGGTTGTGGCCCTGCTGCTCGCGGTCATGGCCGAGAAGGCCGTGCGCGGCAAAGGCCTCTACCGCACACTGTTGATATGGCCTTACGCCGTGGCGCCGGCGATTGCCGGCATGCTTTGGCTTTTCCTGTTCAATCCCTCGATCGGCTCGTTGGCCTATTTGCTGAGAAGCCTCGGCATCGTATGGGACCCGCTGCTCAACGGCACCCACGCCATGATCCTGCTGGTGTCGGCTGCTGCCTGGAAGCAGATCAGCTACAACTTCCTGTTCTTCGTCGCCGGCCTGCAGGCGGTGCCGAAAACGCTGATCGAAGCGGCGGCCATGGACGGCGCCGGCGAAACCAAGCGCTTCTGGACCATCGTCTTCCCGCTGCTTGCGCCGACAACCTTTTTCCTGCTGGTCGTCAACACCGTCTATGCCCTGTTCGACACGTTCGGCATCGTTCATGCCGTCACCGGCGGCGGGCCGGGCAAGACGACCGAGACGCTGGTCTACAAGGTCTACAATGACGGCTTCGTCAATCTGATCCTGGGCGATTCGGCGGCGCAGTCGGTCATCCTGATGGCCATCGTCATTGCGCTCACAGCGATCCAGTTCCGCTATGTGGAACGCAAAGTCCATTACGGCTGAGGGCAGCGATGATCGGCCAGTCCCCGCTCCGCACCTTCATCGCCCATGCCGTGCTCATCCTCGGCATATTGATCGTGGCTTTTCCGATCTACTACACCTTCGTTGCCTCGACGCACACGCTGCAAACGATCCTCAGGCCGCCCCTGCCGCTCTTGCCCGGCGACCAGCTATGGAACAATTACAGCGAGGCGCTGTTCGGCGGCATCGGTCGTATCGGCGGGGTCAGCGTCGGCAGGCTGCTCCTCAACACCACGATCATGGCGCTCGGCGTTGCGGTGGGAAAGATCTTCATCTCGATCCTGTCGGCCTACGCGATTGTGTTCTTTCGCTTTCCGCTGCGCATGACCTTCTTCTGGCTGATCTTCATCACCTTGATGCTTCCAGTCGAGGTGCGCATCCTGCCGACCTACAAGGTGATGGTCGATCTCGGCATGATCGACACCTATGCCGGCCTGATCGTCCCGCTGATCGCCTCGGCCACCGCAACGCTGCTGTTTCGCCAGTTCTTCATGACCATACCGGGCGAATTGGTCGAGGCGGCGCGTGTCGACGGTGCCGGGCCATGGCGCTTCTTTTTCGATATTCTGGTGCCGCTGTCGCGGACAAACATCGCCGCGCTGTTCGTGATCCTCTTCATCTATGGCTGGACGCAGTATCTTTGGCCGCTGCTCGTCACCAACAGCAACGACATGAACACCATCGTCATCGCGCTGAGAAAGATGGTTTCCTTCGCCGATGCCGACACCCAATGGCACCTGGTGATGGTCACGGCAATGCTGGCCATCGTGCCGCCGATCCTGGTGGTCGTGCTGATGCAACGCTGGTTCGTGCGCGGTCTGGTCGAATCCGAAAAGTGAGAAGCCGATGGCGACCGTGGATCTGAAGGATGTCAGGAAAATCTATCCCAGCGGTGTCGAGGCCGTGAAGGGCGTTTCCATCGCCATTCCCGACAAGGAGCTTTGCGTGCTGGTCGGCCCCTCCGGCTGCGGCAAGTCTACGCTGCTGAGGATGATCGCCGGGCTGGAGACGATTTCTGCCGGTACTGTCGCCATCGACGGCAAGGTGGTCAACGCCATTGGCCCGACCGAGCGCGACATCGCCATGGTGTTCCAGAACTACGCGCTCTACCCACATATGAAGGTCTATGACAACATGGCCTATGGCCTGCGCAACCGCGGCACGCCGAATGACGAGATCGACAGCAGGGTACGCTCGACTGCCAAGGTGCTGGAGCTTTCGGCGCTGCTCGACCGGCGCCCGCGCGAGCTTTCCGGCGGTCAGCGCCAGCGCGTCGCCATGGGTCGCGCCATCGTACGCAACCCGAAGGTCTTCCTGTTCGACGAACCGCTGTCCAACCTCGATGCGAAATTGCGCGGGCAGATGCGCATCGAGATCAAGAATCTGCAGCGCTCGCTTGGCGTCACCTCGGTTTATGTCACGCACGACCAGCTTGAGGCGATGACGCTGGCCGACATCCTCGTCGTCATGAACGCCGGCCTGGTCGAGCAGACCGGCGCGCCGCTTGATGTGTACGAGAAACCGGCCTCGACCTTCGTCGCTTCGTTCATAGGCGCACCGCCGATGAATCTGCTGGCGCTCACAGGGGCCTCCCCAAGCTCGGTATTGGCGGACGGCACTGTGATTGGCTTGGCGCCTCGACAGGGCAAGGCAGTGACACTAGGCTTTCGTCCGGAGGACGCCGACATCACCTTCGCGGCAGAGGCGCCGGCCGGCGCGCTCGCGCTGCCGGCAACAGTGGAAGCGGTCGAACCGGTCGGTGCCGAAAGCTTTCTCCATTGCGTGGCAGCCGGCAGCCGCATCGTGGTGCGCGTCTCAGGCCGCGCTAGCGCCAAGCCAGGCGACCAATTGCGCGTCGTGGCTAGGTCCGAAAAGCTGCATTGGTTCGATCAGGCGGGCAAACGGGTCGATTGAAGTCGGCCTTGCGCAAAACCGTTCAGGCAAACACATGCGCCTTGCCCGACACGGTCAGCCGGACGATCTCGCCGATCGCCGGCGCGTCCATGCCCGGCTTGCGCAGGATCAACGGCGTATTGCCGATGGCGGCGGCGTCGGG
The DNA here is from genome assembly GCF_040321165.1 of Mesorhizobium sp. M0500. NCBI lineage: Bacteria > Pseudomonadati > Pseudomonadota > Alphaproteobacteria > Hyphomicrobiales > Phyllobacteriaceae > Mesorhizobium > Mesorhizobium sp. M0500. The sequence goes on along the minus strand of NZ_JAMYRB010000002.1, from coordinate 12,675 downwards.
CGGATCGGGGCTGTTCAACAGACGCACCGCGATGGTGCACATCGAGCCGGCGAACTCCGATTCCGTCACCTCGCCGAACAGCATGTCCGGCGTGCCGGACATGCCTTCACGCGATGTGCGTTTCAGCAACACCTGCTCCGGCCGCAGCATGATGCGAGCGACGTCGCGCCGCTCCGAGCTGTCGACAGCGATGCGGCCGAGCGGCGAGATTGCGAAGCCATCGGCGATCCTTGCCGGCAGGACGATGGCGTCGCCAAGGAACTCGGCGACCATCCTGTCCTTCGGCTTGAAATAGAGCTCGCGCGGCGTGCCGACCTGCGAGAATTTGCCGTCGCGCATCACCGCGACCTGGCTGGCGAATGACAGCGCCTCGGCCTGGTCGTGGGTGACCAGGATGGTGGTGATGCCGGCGGTTTCAAGGAGCTCGGCCACGGCCTTGCGCATCGAGGCGCGCAGGCCGGTGTCGAGCGCCGAGAACGGCTCGTCGAGCAGCATCAGCCGCGGCTTCATGGCCATGGCGCGGGCGAGCGCGACGCGCTGCTGCTGGCCACCGGAGAGTTCGTGCGGACGGCGCTTCAGGATACCTTTGTCCAGCCCGACGACATAGGCGAGCTCGGCGATGCGCTCACTGCGCTTTTCCTCGTGACGCCCCATGCCGAAGCCGATATTGGCGGCGATGCTCAGATGCGGGAATAGAGCGCCGTCCTGCGCCACCAGCCCGATGCCGCGGCGATGCGCCGGCACGGCCGTGTCGCCATCGGCCAGCACCTCGCCATCAAGCACGATGCGGCCCTGGTCCGGCGCCTCGAAGCCGGCGATCAGCCGCAGCAAGCTGGTCTTGCCGCAACCGGACGGCCCGACGACAGCCGTACGGCTGCCGCTGGCCACGCTGAGGTCGACGCCGGCAAGTGCTGCGACCGGCCCGTAGTGCTTGTGGATGCCGCTCAGCTCGAGAAAGCTCATCGCCCGGCCATCCGCTTCGACTGGACGTAGAGCAACCAGGTCAAAGGCAGCGACATCGCCACCATGATCAGGGCATAAGGCGCCGCCGACGCATAGTCGATCTCGCCGCTATAGGACCAGAACGCCATGGCCAGCGTGCGGGTGCCGTTGGGCGCCAGCATCTGGGTTGCGGTCAATTCGTTCATGATACCCAGCGCGACCAACGCCATGCCGGCTGCGGCGCCCGGCGCCGACAGGCGGATGGTCGTCGACCACAGCGCCTTGAGCGGCGACCGGCCGAGGCTGGAGGCGGCGCGTTCGAGCTCGACCGGCGCCTGTGCGATCGACGCCCTGAGGCTAATCAGGGCGCGCGGCAGGAACATCAGCGCATAGGCGACCAGGATGGTGAACAGGGTCTGGTAGAGCGGCATGGCGATACGCACGGCGATGGTGACCAGCGCCAGGGCGATGACAACGCCGGGCAACGCGCCGACGATATAGTTGCAGCCCTCCAGGACGCGTTGCAGCCGCCCCGGCGCGCGGATCGAAATCCACGCCATCGGCATTGCCGCGACGGTGGCGAGCAGCGCGCCGGCAATTGCTAGGAACAGCGTTTGGCCAAGCGCCAGGCCGATCTCGTCGAGCCGCCAGACATCGGCGCCGCCGGCCATGAGCCAGCGGCCGATAGTGGCGAACGGCACGCCGAGCGCCAGCAGCGTGGTAATGGCAGGCAGCAGCAGGCAAGGAATGGTGGCGCGCCCAAGGCCCGTGCGCTGCTGCTGGCGCGCAGCACCCGAACCGACGCGGGCATAGCGCTCCTCGCCGCGCACCAGCACCTCCAGCCCGAGCAGCACAAGGCAGCAGGTCACCAGCACGCCGGCCAGCATGTTGGCGGCGGGACCGTTGAAGGTCGACTGGAACTGGTCGACGATCGCGGTGGTGAAGGTGTCGAAGCGGATGAAGACATAGAGCCCGTATTCGGCCAGGAGATGCAGGCCGACCAGCAGGGAGCCGCCGCAAATGGCGAGCCGGAGCTGCGGCAGCACGACACGCCTGAACACACGCCACGGGCCGAGACCAAGGGCTGCCGCTGCATCCTCGAGAGCGGGATCGAGCCGGCGCAATGCCGCCGCCACCGGCAGATAAAGGAAGGGGAAATAGGCGATGACCGACACAAGCACGCCGGCCCACAGGCCGTGCAGTCTGGGCACCATGGTGACCCAGGCGTAACTGTGGACGAAGGCCGGAATGGCGAGCGGCGCCACCGACAGCCAGGCCCATAGGCGGGCACCCGGCAGATCGCTGCGCTCGGTCAGCCAGGCCAGCATGACCGACAGCACGATCGAGATCGGCACCGCCAACACCACCAGCAGGCTGGTGTTGACCAGAAGTTCGCCGACGCGCGGCCTGAACACCAGCGCCGCCACCGTTTCCCAGCCGGTCTGCACCGCCACCCAGACGATGAAGGCAAGCGGCAGCAGCGCGAAAAGCGAGACAAAGACGGCAGCCAACGCAATCCATGAGACCGACCAACGACGTGCCCGCACGGCCGTGGCGTCGGCCGGCAAGCCTGGGCGTGCGAGATCGATCGCGGATTGCATCAGATCAGACGTTGCGCCAGCTCCGCCCGGAGGCGGAAACGATCGGCGGCGGATAATCTCGCGGGTAGCTTGTGGTCATAGGCAAATGCCATCTTGAAAACAGAGCGCTCCTGTGGAAAGCGAATTCCCACAGGAGCGCAGTCGGTTGCCCTTTTAGGACGAACGCCGGCTAAAGCAAGCCGGCCGCCGTCATCAGGTCGGTCACCTTTTTCGAGTTCAGCGTCGTCGGGTCGACTTTCGGCGCCTGCAGATCGGCCAGCGGCACCAGCTTCGGATTGGACTCGGCGCCCTTGCCGACTGCGTATTCGAACGAATCGCCTGTTTTCAGCACGTCCTGGCCGCCATTGCCGGTGACCCATTTCAGGAAAGCCTGCGCTTCCTTCGGGTGCTTGCTCGAGGCCAGCACGCCGCCGCCGGAAATCGAGAGGAAAGCACCGGGATCCTGATGCTTGAAATAGTGCAACTCGACGTTCTTGCTGTTCTCGCCGGTCTTGGCCTGATCGCCGTAGTAGTAATAGTGATAGATCACGCCGCCTTCGACCTCGCCGGCATTGACCGCCTTCATCACCGTGCTGTTGCCCTTATAGGCGGTAAAATTCTCCTTCATCGCCTTCAGCCATTCGGCCGTCGCCGCCTCACCCTTGAGCTGCAGAAGCGCGCTGACGATCGCCTGGAAATCGGCGCCGGAGGGCGAAGCGGCCCAGCGGCCCTTCCAGCTCGGATCGGCGAGATCGAGCAGCGATTTGGGCAGCTGGTCGGCGCTCAGCTTGGTCTTGTTGTAGGCAAAGACGGTGCTGCGCGCGGCGACGCCGACCCATTTGCCGCTCGCCGGCTGGTACTCCTGCGGAACCTGGGCCAGCGTCTCGGTGTCGACCGGTGCGAACAGGCCGGCCGCCTCGACTAATGCCATGGCCGGCGAATTCTCCGTCAGGAATACATCGGCGGGCGAAGCGGTGCCTTCTGCAACGATCTGATTGGAGAAATCGCTGTCGCCGCCATTGCGGACGGTAACCTTGATGCCGGTTTCTTTGGTGAATCCCTCCGCCCAGGCCTTGGTCAGGTTTTCGTGCTGGGCGTTGTAGACGACGATGCCCTCGTCCTCTGCTATTGCCGGGCCGGCGATCAGGCTGATTGCAAGTGCTGTCGCACCGGCAAGGGCGGAAAGAGCATATTTCATGGCGTCGTCCTCGATTTCGATGGTCTTTGGCTTGGCACGCTGCACCTACCAATACCTGACTGGTGCAGTCAACATTGCTGGCCCACTCAATCGCTCAAAAGGAGCAAACTTTCGTGATGCTCAGCTAATTTGCCTTGGACATTATTTCGCCGGCCCCGTAACAAATCAGCGCCGAGACGCGAATATTGGGGAGTGAACTCTTGTGAGCGGCAAGGACGAAGCCGAGCTTTCACGGCTGCTGCGGGCCGCGATCGCCGGAGACGAAAGGGCCTATGCCGACTTTCTGCACCGGATCGCCGCGCTCGTTCGTGGCTTTGCCCGGCGCAAGATCGTGCAGGGCGGGGTGGATCCCGAGGATGTCGTGCAGGAAACCTTGCTGGCCATTCATGTGAAACGACACACCTGGCGCCATGATGCGCCGGTGCTGCCTTGGGTCTATGCAATAGCCCGCTTCAAGCTGATCGATGCGTTCCGGCGGCGCGGTCGGCGGATCGAGATCGAGATCGACGAAATCGCCGAGACCTTTGCCGAGCCGGAATCGGAGACGGTGAGCGAGCGCGACGTCAACCGGGCGCTCGACAGCCTGTCGCCGGCACAGCGTTCCGTCGTCTCGGCCGTATCGGTCGAAGGCCGGTCAATCGGTGAGACCGCGGCCAAATTCGGCATCAGCGAGACGGCTGTGCGGGTGTCACTGCACCGCGGGCTTGCCGCCATTGCCAAACGGTTCAGGGCGGGGCGGGAATAACATGAGGACCGAAGATTTCATCAGGGCGCTCGACGCCGATGCCCGCAGCAAGGCGCTGCCGCTAGGCACCGCCTGGTGGCTTGCCTCCGGCGTGGCCATCGTGATCGCGGCCGCGGTTTTCTGGCTGACGATTGGCCCGCGCCCCGACATTGCGATCGCCATGCACACGATGCGGTTCCTGTCCAAATTCGTCTTCACGATTGCTCTTGCCGCCAGCGCCTTTGTCCTGGTGCGTGGGCTGTCGACGCCCGGTGCATCGACCGGCCGGGCGGTGAGCTGGATGGTCGCCGCGCCGCTGCTGGTGATTGTGGCTGTGATTCTCGAACTCTTCGCCGTGCCTGCGTCCGACTGGGGCACGCGCCTGGTCGGCACGAACATGGTCATCTGCATGACCTTCATTCCGTTGATCGGGATCGGCCCGCTTGCCGTCTTTCTCGCGGTGCTGCGCCATGGCGCGCCGACAAGGCCGGTGCTTGCCGGTGCGGCCGCGGGCCTGCTTGCCGGCGGGCTGGCGGCGACCTTCTATGCGGCGCATTGCTTCGACGATTCGCCGCTTTTCGTCGGCACCTGGTATACGATCGCGGTCGCCATCCTTGCCGTGCTCGGGGCGCTCGGCGGACGACTTTATGTGCGCTGGTAGCGAGGCGATCAGCGTGTCGGAACGGGATGCTCGCCGCGATAGTCGTAGAAGCCGCGCCCGGTCTTGCGGCCGAGCCAGCCGGCCTCGACATATTTGACCAGCAGCGGGCAGGGGCGGTATTTCGAATCCGACAGCCCGTCATGCAGCACCTGCATGATCGACAGGCAGGTATCGAGCCCGATGAAATCGGCAAGCTGCAGCGGCCCCATCGGATGGTTGGCGCCGAGCTTCATGGCGGTATCGATGGCGTCGACCGAGCCGACACCTTCATAGAGCGTGTAGATCGCCTCGTTGATCATCGGCAGCAGGATGCGGTTGACGATGAAGGCCGGGAAATCCTCCGAGACGGTGATCGTCTTGTCGAGCTGCTTCACGTAGGTTTTTGCCGCCTCGAAGGTCTGGTCCTCGGTGGCGATGCCGCGCACCAGTTCGACCAGTTTCATCACCGGAACCGGATTCATGAAATGTATGCCGATGAAGCGTTCCGGCCGGTCGGTCTGCGAAGCCAGCCGTGTGATCGAGATCGATGATGTGTTCGTCGCCAGGATGGCCTCGGGGTTGAGCTGCGGGCAGAGCTGGGCATAGATCTTGCGCTTGACCGTCTCGTCCTCGGTCGCTGCTTCGATCACCAGATCGGCGCCCGCAAGGTCGGCCATGACCGGTGCCGCCGAAATGCGCGCCATCGCCTCATTGCGCAGCTTTTCCTCGAGTTTGCCGGAGCCGACCTGACGGGCCATGTTGCCGCTGATCGTAGCGATGCCCTTTTCGATGCGGTCGGGCGAAATATCGTAAACCAGCACCTTATAGCCCGCCAGCGCCGACACATGGGCGATGCCGCCACCCATCTGGCCCGCGCCGATGATGCCGATCGTCTCGATCTTGCTCATTACCCGATCCCGTCGAGGCCTTTGCGGCCCGTTTTTTGTGCAGTGCAAACTAAAAGGGCGGGGCGACTTCGTCTACCCCACCCCTCAGAATTTAATACGCTTTGGCAGAAGGCGTCAAAGCGCCTTTTGCAGTTCCGGCAGAATGACGAAGAGATCGCCGACGAGACCGTAGTCGGCGACCTGGAAGATCGGCGCTTCCTCGTCCTTGTTGATGGCAACGATCACCTTCGAATCCTTCATGCCGGCAAGGTGCTGGATGGCACCGGAGATGCCGACGGCAATATAAAGGTCGGGCGCTACCACCTTGCCGGTCTGGCCGACCTGCCAGTCGTTCGGCGCATAGCCGGCATCGACGGCGGCGCGAGATGCGCCAACCGCCGCACCGAGCTTGTCGGCGACCGGCAGGATGACCTCCTGGAACTTCTCGGAGGAGCCCAGCGCACGGCCGCCCGAGATGATGATCTTGGCCGAGGTCAGCTCCGGACGGTCGGTCTCGGAGAGCTTGTTCTCGACAAAGCTCGACAGGCCGGGATTGGCCGCCGCCTGGACCGTCTCGACCGGCGCGGAACCGCCCTCGGGTGCTGCCTGGAAGGAAGCGGTACGCACCGTGATGACCTTCTTGGCGTCACTGGACTGCACCGTCTGGATGGCGTTGCCGGCATAGATCGGCCGCTTGAAGGTGTCGGGCGACACGACTTCGATGATTTCAGATATCTGGGCGACATCGAGCAGCGCTGCCACGCGGGGCGCGACGTTCTTGCCCGACGAGGTCGCCGGCGCGATGATCGTCTCGTATGGCTCAGCAAGCGAAACGACGAGTGCCGCCAGCGGTTCGGCGAGACGCTCGGTCAGTTCGTCGGCGTCGGCGAGCAGCACCTTGGTGACGCCCTTGAGCTTGGCGGCGGCATCCGCTGCCGGCTTGGCACCTTTGCCGGCAACCAGCACATGCACGTCCGAACCGATCTGCAGCGCCGCCGAAAGCGCCTTGGCGGTCTGGTCGGAAAGCGCAGCGTTGTCGTGTTCGGCAATCAGAAGAATAGCCATGATGTTTTCCTGACTTTCGTCTTCGAGGCTCCTGAAATCCGGTCAGGCCGAGTCGAAAACGGTTGGTTTCGAGAACCGGAGCGGAGCGTACTTCAGTACGTGAGCACCGGAAGCGGAGAAACCGGCCGTTTGCAGGCCGGCCTCATCGGATTTCCTTAGAGCACGCCGGCTTCGTTCTTCAGCTTGTCTACCAGTTCGGCGACGCTCTTGACCTTGACGCCCGCCTTGCGGCCGCCCGGCTCCTCGGTCTTGATCACTTTAAGCCGCGGCTTGACGTCGGCGCCGTAATCGGCAGGGCTCTTCTCGTCGAGCGGCTTCTTCTTGGCCTTCATGATGTTGGGCAGAGACGCGTAGCGTGGCTGGTTCAGCCGCAAATCGGCCGTGACGATCGCCGGCATCTTCAGTTCCAGCGTCTGCAGGCCGCCATCGACCTCGCGCGTCACCGTGGCCTTGTCACCGTCGAGCACGATCTTGGAGGCGAAGGTGCCCTGCGCCCAGCCGAGAAGTGCGGCCAGCATCTGGCCGGTCTGGTTGGAATCGTCGTCGATCGCCTGCTTGCCGAGAATGACAAGGCCGGGCTGTTCTGCCTCGACGACGCCCTTCAGCACCTTGGCGACGCCCAGCGGCTCAGTCTGCTCGTCGGTCTTGACCAGGATGGCGCGGTCGGCGCCCATGGCGAGCGCCGTGCGCAAGGTCTCCTGTGCCTGCTGCGGCCCGATCGACACGACGATGATCTCTTCGGCCTTGCCAGCTTCCTTCAGCCGGATCGCCTCTTCGACCGCGATCTCGTCGAACGGGTTCATCGCCATCTTGACGTTGGCGAGTTCCACCGCCGAACCGTCCGCCTTAACCCGGACCTTGACGTTCGCATCCACAACCCGCTTCACGGGCACAAGGATCTTCATTTGCCTGTCACCTCTTTCACGATAGTCTCTTCACGCTCGTCGGGCGCGCTATAGCAGCGTGCACCTCTTCAGAGTTGTCGAAAGCCGACATTCCGGACGGAATTCTGGTCTTCGCCACGCCAGTAGGGTGGCGCTTCCGTAGTTGCGGCGACCCCGCGCGTCAATATCCGGGGCGCACTCGGATCCTCGGCGAAGCACTCAAATCGGTTCAGTCCGGACCGGAAACGGTCCCCCGGCCCCAGCGCGGCGCCGGCTGCGCAGGTTGTGGGTCGCTTGGCGCCGGCTCCACGGCTACGGGCACCGGACCGGCGACCACGGCCGGCTCCTCGTCTGCGCCGGCGAGTAGCGGTACGCCGCGGCTGCGCAAGACAAGCACCAGCACGGCTCCAGCGATGATGCCGCCGATATGGCAGGCCCAGGAAACCTGATCCTCGCCCCCCTGGGCGAACATGAAGATCTGGAACAGGATCCACAGGATCAGCGGGATGAAGGCCGGGATGCGCAACGGGATGCGCGCGAAGACCAGCACCCATACCTTCACCCGCGGATAAAGGATCAGATAGGCGGCGACCACACCGGCGATGGCGCCCGACGCGCCAATCAGCGGCACCGGCGAATCCCAGGCAACCAGACCCTGGAAGAAAGCGCCGGCGATGGCGCAAAGCAGGTAGAAGACGAGGTAGCGGACATGGCCGAGTGCATCCTCGACATTGTCGCCGAACACCCACAGGAACAGCATGTTGCCGCCGAGGTGGAAGATATCCGCGTGCAGGAAGGAATAGGTCAGATAGCTCAGGCTCTCCGGAATGACGACAAATTGCGGAGCGAGCTCGACGCTGTCATGCACAACCGACGGGATGAAACCGAGGCCCAGCACCGCGGCGTTGGCGAAATCCTCGCCGCCCAGTGTGGTGACAAAGTAGATCAGCACGTTGAGCGCGATCAGGCTGATCGTCACATATTGCAGCTTGATGTGCCGCAGCCGGTTGGTGTCGTAAAGCGGGATGAACATCGGGCCTCTCCCGCTTCCGGCGGATTCAGCGGTTCTTGCCGGGAACCCATAGCACGTCGGCATTTCCGTTGTCATTGACCGCGCGTGCGGCGACGAACAGAAAGTCCGAGACACGGTTGATGTATCTTATCGCCTCGCGGTTGACGTGCTCGTCCGGGTCTTGCGACAGCGCCACCATGATGCGCTCGGCGCGGCGGGCCACCGTGCGGGCGAGGTGAAGGGCAGCCGCTGCCGGCGTACCGCCGTTGAGCACGAAGGATTTGAGCGGCTCAAGGTCCTTGTTGAGGAGATCGATATCCTGTTCGATGCGGTCGGTCTGCGAGGCGATGATGCGCAACGGCTCGTAGTCGAGCGGCTTGCCATTATCGGGAACTGCCAGATCGGCGCCGAGGTCGAAAAGGTCGTTCTGGATGCGGCCGAGCATCGCATCGATCGCCGGATTTACTGCCGCGGTATGAATGCGGGCCATGCCGATGCAGGCATTGGCCTCGTCGACCGTGCCGTAGGCGTCGATGCGAAGGTCGGATTTCAGCCGCCGCTCGCCAGAGCCGAGGCCTGTGGTGCCATCGTCGCCAGTGCGGGTGTAGATCTTGTTGAGCTTGACCACGGGTTACCTCCCGGCTGGTGGCTGCTGCGTCACTTACGAGTGAAATACACCGCCAGCATGATCAGCACCAAGGCCACGAACTGCAACAGCACGCGCGTCTGCATCAGCTTGTTGGAGGTCATGCTGGAGCCGCCGCGCATCATGTTGATGAGGCCGCGGATCAGCACGATCACCACGGCGACCATGACGAGAACGGCGAGGATGTTGAAGACGGTTGCCATGGTGTGTTCCAGGTTGGATTGCGTTCAGGCGCGTTTGGCGAGCAGACGGTAGAGTACCGATGACGGCAGGATGCGTTTAAGGATCGCGCCGATCCTGGCCGGCACTGTTACCACATAATGCGGGCGTGGGCGCCGCGACAGAAGCGCATGGTGCAAGGCGGCATAAACCACCTCCGGCCCGGGCTTCAGCCGCGATGTGCTGCCGCCGGCCCGCAGCCGTTTGAGTTGCGCCGCATAGGCGAGGCGATGAACGGACTTCTCGTGATCGATATTCGCCAGGAACCACGCAAGGCTGTTGCTGGCGATCTTCGATTTCACCGGCCCGGGCTCGATCAGCGAAACATGGATTCCGCTGCCGAGGAGTTCTTGGTAGAGGGACAGCATCAGCCCTTCGATAGCGTGCTTCGATGCCGAGTAGGCGCCGCGAAAAGGCACCGGCGCCAGGCCGAGGATCGACGAGCAATGAACGAGACGACCATGGCCTTGGCGGCGCATCACCGGTACGACACGGCGAGTGAGGTCATGCCAGCCAAAGACATTGGCCTCGAACTGCTGCCGTAAAGCCTCGACCGGCAGGTCCTCGACGGCGCCGGGCTGTCCGTAGGCGCCATTGTTGAAGAGCGCATCGAGCCGGCCGCCGGTCCGTTCCAGCACCGACGCCACCAGCGCCTCGATCGATCCGGGCTCGGTGTAGTCCAGATAAAAGGCCTCGATGCCGTCGGCCTCGAGCGCAGCGATATCTTCAGGCTTTCGGGCCGTCGCGAACACCCGCCAGCCTTCCTTCTTAAGAGCATGGGCGCAATAGGCGCCTATACCGGAAGAGGCACCTGTGACAATGATGGTGCGCAACTCTTCACCGGGAGGAATGGTGGTTTGACCTAGGGTTGTCATTTACCGCAAACCCTTCCCATATTCGCGGCGTCGGGACAATCGAAGGGAACGCGGTTCTTGTTGCGGAAGATCGTAGCCCTCAAACGCGTCCTCTACGACGCGCTCGGCCATTTCAACACCGACGACGGCTGGGCAATGGCCAGCCATCTGGCGATCACCGCGCTGATGGCGCTTTTTCCTTTCCTGATCTTCGCCACGACGCTGGCGAGTTTTTTCGGCGCGCAGGCTTTCGCCGACACCGCCGTGCACCTTGTGTTCGACACATGGCCCGAGCAGATCGCCAAACCGATCGCGCGCGAGGTGCTCAACGTGCTTACCGTCCGGCGCAGTGACCTGTTGACCTACGGTATCGTGCTTGCCGGATATTTCGCCTCGAACGGCATCGAGGCGCTGCGCACCTCGCTCAACCGGGCCTATCGTGTCTCGGAAACGCGCGGCATCATCTATCGGCGGGTGCAGAGCATCATCTTCGTGCTGATCGCGACGGCCGGGTTTTTGGCCATCAGCGTGCTGCTGGTCTTCGCGCCATTGCTGGCACGGCTGGCCGAGTCGCATTTCGAATGGATAAAACCCTATATGGGCACGATCACGCTGTGGCGTTACGTCATCGCCTCTGTAGTCATCATCGGCGGCCTGTTCGCCGTGCATTTCTGGTTGCCGGCCGGCAAGCGCCGCCTCGTTTCGATCGTGCCTGGCATCATCTTCACGCTGGTCGGCTGGCTCATCGGGTCGACCATCTTCGCCGCCTATCTCGATCATTTCTCGTCCTATGTGACGACCTATGCCGGCCTCGCCTCGATCATGATCGCCGTCGTGTTCCTCTATATCGTCTCAGCGATCTTCATCCTCGGTGGCGAGCTCAACGCCGCGATCAGCCGCTATTTAGAGGCGCGTGCCCGCGTCGGCGGCTGAGCCGTCGCCAGCCCGACGCCGAGCGTCGCGATCGCCATGCCGGCGATCTGGAGCGGGCTCAAGTGCTCACCGAACAATGCCCAGGCGATGACCGCGGTGACAGCCGGGACGAGGTAAAACAGCGAGGCGACCTTCGACATTTCGCCGTCGCGGATCATCACCATCAACAGGAAGATGGCGCCGATCGACAGCACCAGCACGAGCCAGGCCATGGCGAAGATCAGTTCGCCGTTGACGAGGACCGTTCGGGTCTCGAAGGCGAGCGAGGCCAGAGCCATCACCGATGCGCCGCCGACATATTGCCAGAACGTGGCAGCCACCAGATCGCCGCCGGAAGCAAAGCGCTTCTGCCAGATGGTGCCGGCGCTCATGCCGAGTACCGAGACCAGCGAGGCGCCCAGTGTCTCGGCCGTCACGCCGCCGCCGAGCGCGCCGAGCTTCGGCCAGAGCACGATCACCACGCCGATCAACCCGAGGCCGAGACCGGCCCAGTGGCGCGGCAGGATGGCCTCGCCGAGAAGCCGGCCGGCGAGCACTGCCGTGATCAGCGGCTGCAGGCCGACGATCAGGGCTGAAAGTCCGGCGGGCATGCCCCGGTGGATTGCCCAGAACACGCCGCCGAGATAGATGCCATGCATCAGGATGCCGGCACCGGTCGCGTGCAGCGCCTCATCGCGGGTGGCGCGGCTCGAACCAAGTGCGGCCATCAAAGCGACAAGCAGGATTGCGGCCAGGACAAAGCGCGCGGCCAGGAACGTAAAGGGCTCCGCCCACGGCATGGCATAGCGCGCGCCGATGAAGCCGGTCGCCCACAGGACGACGAAAGAGGCGGGGATGAACCGCTTGAGGCTGTGCATTTCCGGAGGCCGCGATGAATTCGGGTGAGGGATCGACTGCGGCGACTGCTTAATGCCGTTCGGGCCGGCAAGCAAAACCAAACGGTTGATCCATAGAGTCATTTGAATTGAAGGAGCGCCGTTGATGGCCGCGAGCTCACCGGTCTAGTCTAGTGCGCGTCCATAAACGGCTGTTTTCCCGGAGTTTTCAGTGGTCTTTGGCCTGCTGAAGCGATGTTTTGGGGACGCGTGATG